>NZ_JAQTIG010000003.1 GCF_029433515.1 Lactobacillus sp. ESL0679
ACACAGTAGTTAAGCTTCTTCACGCCGAGAGTAGTTGGTGGGAGACTGCCTGCGAGGGTAGGACGCTGCCGTGCTTTTTTAATATTCCGGCTTAGCTCAGTTGGTAGAGCGCTTGACTGTTAATCAAGATGTCGTCAGTTCGAGTCTGACAGCCGGAGCAAAGTGAGAGAAAGAGGACCTGGGGGGTCCTCTTTTTTTGTGTTATTTTTATCTAATAATTGGTTGAATTTGTAATTCTTGAAACTTGGTAATTAAATTACTTAGGCTAGGACTTAGAACCTGGCCATGTTTTACAGCAATGAAATACTTTATTTCAATCAATTGTGGATCTAATGGTAAAAGGTTAATTGGCGTCTGCGCCATTCGCTTAATAATACTGGCAGCAGAAATTGTTAGACCGACACCTTTAATTGCCAAATTAGTAGCGGTGATAATGCTGTTACTTTCTAAAATAATGTTAGGTTTAATATGAAACTTTTGAAAAGCACCGTCAACTTGATGTCTGATTGCAGAATTAGTTGAACTGACTACAAAAGGTTCTTTGAGCAGATCAGTAATTTGATATTCTGTTGGACTTAAAATAAATTTACCTTTTTTGAAGTAAGGTGAAGAAGGTGGAATAATAACAAAATACTTTTCACTACCGTTGACATAAAAGTCTAATCCATGATTAAGTGATTCGGGTGTTTGCCCAATATAGCAGTCAATTTGTTCGTGTAATAGTTGGGCCTCATTCTTTCGGGGAAAGGACTCAAACAGTTGTACTTTGACATTAGTATTATCAATTAGAAAGTTGGGCAATAATTCAGGTAGTAAAAATGTCCCCAAGCTTTCTAAAATACCAATACGAATAATTTCTTTATCTGGATGGACGTAAGGTGTTAGCTTTTGAGTCAAGTTTTGCTTGTTATGAATTGTTGTTTCTAAGTATTTATAGTAAATAAGCCCTGCTTCAGTCAGCGTAAAGGGAATATTATTACGATTAATAATAGGAGTTCCTAGTTGCTGCTCAATACGCTTAATTAACTGCGTTAGATAGGGCTGGGAAATATATAATTCGTGTGCGGCTCGGGTAAAATTGCTTTCTTTGAGCAAAGCATCAAGATAGTGCAATAAAATTTCTGGATTTTTCATTAAGTTTCTCCAATAACAAAAGTGTTATAACTTACTTGTCATAAAAGTATTTTACGATTTAGGCAAATATTAGTAAACTTTATTTATTAAATGTTGCAGAAGGGAAGCAAAAATAATGAAACCAGGTACATATAATGTAAAAGCAAAAGGTCACGGCGCTAGCTTCATGCCAATGAAAGTGACCCTTTCTGAAGATAAGATAGCTGATATTACAATTGATTCCAGTGGTGAAACTAAGGGTGTCGCTGACAAAGTTTTCGAGCGTTTACCAAAGCAAATCATTAATAATCAAACTTTAAATGTTGATGCTGTCAGTGGTGCAACGATTTCAAGTAAAGGTGTGGTTGATGGGATTGCTGAAGCAATTACCGAAGCCGGTGGCGATGCTCAAGAATGGCAAAACCGCGCTAAGCCAAGCGTTGATGACAGTGAGGATGCTGAATATACAACTGATGTTGTTGTAATTGGTGCTGGTGGTGCTGGACTTGCCGCAGCTGCAAAAACAATTCAAAATGGCAAAAAGGTTATTGTTTTAGAAAAGTATCCGCAAATCGGTGGTAACACTACTCGTGCTGGTGGCCCATTAAACGCCGCAGAACCTGACTGGCAAAAGCAGTTTAAGGCTCTTCCAGGTGAAAAAGAAAGCTTGATTAAGTTGGCAGAAACCCCAATTGATGAGATTGATCCCGAATTCCAAGCAGATTTTGAAAAATTGCAGAAGCAAATTAAGGCTTATGTAGAATCTGGCGACGACTACCTCTTTGACTCAGTCCTATTACATGAAATTCAAACTTATTTGGGTGGTAAGCGGACAGATTTGAATGGTAATGAAATCCACGGAAATTATGCCTTAGTAACCAAATTAGTTAATAATGTTTTGGATTCTGTTAAGTGGCTAACAGATTTGGGTGTTAAATTTGATCGTAGCGATGTTACAATGCCAGTTGGTGCATTATGGCGCAGAGGTCATAAGCCGGTTGAACCAATGGGTTATGCTTTTATCCACGTCTTGGGTGACTGGACTAAGGCTCATGGTGCAACAATTTTAACCGAAACAAGAGCCAAACATTTGATCATTACTGACGGCCAAGTTACAGGCGTAATTGCTGAAACCGGCAGCGGCAGCAAGGTAACAATTCACGCGCAAAAAGTCATTTTAACTTCCGGTGGTTTTGGTGCAAACACACCAATGGTGCAAAAATACAATACATACTGGAAACATATTGATGATGATATTGCTACAACTAACTCACCAGCAATTACTGGTGACGGGATTGCACTTGGTCAAGAAGCAGGTGCTAAGTTAGTCGGTATGGGCTTTATCCAATTAATGCCAGTTTCAGATCCAAAAACTGGTGAATTGTTTACCGGTTTGCAAACACCGCCAGAAAACTTTATCATGGTTAACCAAAAGGGTGAGCGTTTTGTTAATGAATTTGCGGAACGTGATACCTTGGCTCAAGCCGCAATTGCCAATGGTGGCTTGTTCTATCTGATTGCTGATGAAAAGATTAAGGCAACTGCTTACAACACAACCCAAGAATCGATTGATGCGCAAGTTGAAGCAGGCACGTTGCTTAAGGCCGATACACTTGAAGAATTAGCTGAAAAAGCAGGCATGGATCCAGCCGTCTTAGTATCAACGATTAAGAAATATAATTCTTATGTTGACGCTGGTAAAGATCCTGAATTTGGTAAGAGTGCCTTCCACTTGAAGTGTGAGGTTGCACCATTTTACGCAACACCACGTAAACCAGCAATTCACCATACTATGGGCGGGGTTAGGATTAATCCTAAGGCGCAAGTGCTTGATGAAAATGACCACGTAATTAACGGTTTGTATGCTGCTGGTGAAGTAGCCGGTGGTTTACATGCAGGTAACCGCTTGGGTGGTAACTCCTTGGCTGATATCTTTACTTTTGGTCGCATTGCTGCCGACACTGCTTGTAGTGAACTAAAAGAAACTGATACAGCAACTGGTGCATCAGCACATTAATAATTAGTAAATAAAAAATAATAGCTAACCTTTTTTGGTTAACTATTATTTTTTTGCTTATAAATAGCCGCGCTCAAGCCCGACAAAAATCGTCACAATTAGTAAATCGGCACAGCCGCCTAGACTGTAGTTGTGTTCTAGGCATTCCTGATTGAGCTGTTTTAATTTTTGCTTGCCAGCGTCAGTTGCGTAGCCGCCCAAGGCCAAATACGCAGCTGCTTCTTCGTGCAGCCAATCAATTACTTGAATATTGCCAGCACGCTTAATTAGATTGCTATCGACAGCTCTTGTGGCAATTTTCATTAGTGTATCTAGTAATCTTGCTTGAATGGTGCCAGTACTGTCTTTTAGAAAAGGCAGGGCGATTTCTTCAATAATTGGGTAGCCCTGTTCGGCTTCTGCCCGAGCACCACCATAGCCGTACTCGGCATATTCTTTCTCGCCGGCAGTTTGCGGTGAACAGATGTGGCCTAAATCGTGTTCGACTAGGCCGTGGCACATTGCTTGAATAGTAGTAAAGAGTTCTGTGTGGCGAGTGTGGCAGTAGCTTTCAGCGCAAGTAAAAACCCCTAAAGCAAAGATTGCTCCTTTGTGTGTGTTAACTCCATGAGTCGCTGCAAGCATTGCCTTTTCAGCGGCAAGGCCTTTGCGGCGCAATGCGAAAAACATCTGCGTTAAGTCAGAACCTGTAAAAGTTTGACCAATTTTAACTGCGTCATTAAAGTATTGCGTCAAGCTAAGACTGCTGTCAATAAAAGTATAAATGTTCATATCGGAGTGTGGGCCGGGACTGCCGGGATCAACCAGACCAGGTTTAGGTTCCGTTGTAACCTCATATAATAGTGCCCGCAGCGCATTTTGCGTAATTGAATTTATCATAGATTAGTATCTTACTTATTAAATTATGTTCTAAAATCCGGCTATCTGTAGTATCATAGTCTTTTATGCTATTTATAATTTTTTATAAATTATAAGGTAATTTGAGAATAACATAATTCAAAAAGCGTCTCAAGTTGATAGAGATCATTAAAAATGTCGCAAAACTTAACGAAGTGAATTTACTCGTTGAGAAATATTGATGTCAGTTTAGAAGGAGAAAGAAATGGTTTTAACATGGTGGTCGGCGCTGCTGGGATTGATATTAGCAATTATTTTAATATTAAAAAAATTAAATCCTGTTTATTCGCTAATTTTGGGGGCAATCTTGGCTTGTCTGATAGGTGGGGCTAGTTTAACACAGACGATTAATATTTTGGTTGCTGGCGGTCAAAGCGTTATGGGCACGATCTTACGGGTCCTAGCTGCGGGGATGCTGGCTGGTGTCATGATGGAATCTGGCGCGGCCAATATTATTGCTAAAACAATTGTAAATAAGCTTGGTGACAAGTTAGCAATTTTTGCATTAGCACTTGCTACAATGGTAATTACGGCTGTCGGGGTTTTTATTCCGGTAGCTGTTTTGATAGTTGCTCCAATTGCTTTAGAGGTTGGTCAAAGAATGCATATCTCTAAGTTGGCGCTATTAGTTGCGTTATCTGGTGGGGGCAAGGCCGGAAATATTATTTCGCCTAATCCCAATACAATTGCGGCTGCCAAAGGCTTTAAAGTGACATTAAGTCAGTTGATGATTGCTGATTTTATTCCCGCACTTGTTGCGCTCATAGTGACAGTAATTGTTGTCAGTTTAATTAAAGGTAAAGGGTCAGCTGTTACTGATCAAGATTTGGCAGGGTTGGCTGCTGAGGATAACGCTGACTCTTTACCTTCTCTAGCTTCTGCGCTAGTTACCCCGATTTTGGCGATTTTGTTATTATTAATCAACCCAATCGGGTCGATTTTTAATTTGACCGTTTTAACTAAAATAAATCTGGATGCAATGTATGTTTTGCCAATTGCCAGTATCATTGGTGCACTTGCCATGAAGCAGGGCAAAAAGTTACGCGATTATGCACAAGCTGGGATTGGCCGGATGACCGATGTTGTGTTAATTTTAATTGGGGCGGGTGCAATTGGTGCGACGATAACTAATTCAACCTTACCCAAGTTAATCATTATGTTAATTAAGTCCTCAGGGATTTCAGGTGTCTTTTTAGCTCCAATTTCGGGTATTTTGATGGCAGCTGCGTCGGCCTCGACATCTACTGGTGTCATTTTGGCTACCGGCTCGTTTACTAAGGCGATTTTGGGCTTTGGCATTTCGCCTTTGGCTGGTGCCGCAATGGTACATACGGGTGCGATTGTTATCGACCATTTGCCACAGGGTAATTATTTCCACGTAACAGCTAATGCAATGAACATGGATATCAAAGAACGCTCCAAGGCAATTGCATATGAGACCATTGTCGGCTTAAGTGCAACGATTGTTGCGACTGTTCTGTATGGCTTTATCCATTTAATGTAGTTTTCAGAAAGGAATCTGATTGTGAAAATTGTAATTGCACCAGACTCATTTAAAGGAAGCTTAACGGCTAAAGAAGCGGCTCTTGCAATTAAGCAGGGGATGCAGCCGATTTTACCTCAAGCTGAATATACGCTTGTACCAATGGCTGACGGTGGTGAAGGCACAGTTAGTGCCCTGACAGCTGCGACTAATGGCAAGCTTATTCAAGAAAAAGTAACGGGACCACTGGGACAAAAAGTAACGGCCACCTATGGTATTTTAGGTACGTCTAACACCGCCGTGATTGAAATGGCGGCAGCTAGTGGGATGCAATACGTGACGCAGCAAACGCATAATCCTCTGATTGCAACAGCCTATGGCACGGGAGAATTAATTACTAGTGCCATTAATCAAGGAGTTAGTCAGATTATTCTCGGTATTGGCGGCTCGGCAACTAACGATGGTGGTGCAGGGATGGCCCAAGCACTTGGCTATCAATTACTTGATAACGAGGGTCATGAGCTTGCTTTTGGCGGTGGTGAGCTTGCCAAGTTAGCTAAGATTGATACCAGCAAGGTTGATCCTAGACTCAAACAAGTGAAAATTTTGATTGCTTCTGATGTGACTAACCCGTTAGTCGGACCAGATGGTGCCAGTTATATTTTTGGCCCGCAGAAGGGCGCAACTGCGGAAATGGTGGTTAAGTTAGACCACAATCTTGCTCACTACGCCGACGTAATTCGGCAAGAATTGAACGTTGACGTTAAGAACCTAGCTGGTGCTGGTGCAGCTGGCGGATTAGGTGCTGGCCTGATTGCCTTTACCAATTCGACAATGGCTAAGGGCAGCGACATTGTTATTCGCTTTAGCGGATTAAAGGAAAAGCTGAAGCAGGCAGATATCGTAATTACCGGTGAAGGTGGCATTGACTATCAAACGCAGTTTGGTAAAACGCCGTATGGTGTCGCTCTTGCCGCTAAAGAAGTTGCACCGGATGCACTTGTGCTGGCCCTTGCCGGTAATATTGGTCAAGATGTTAGTGCGTTATATAAAAATGGCGTAATTGATGCGATTTTTGCTACTCCTGTTGGCGCTGAAGCGTTGCCTGAGGCAATTGCTAATGCCGCACACGATGTAGCTGTGACAGCTGAGAATGTCGCACGTTTAATCAAAAATTTAAGCAAATAAAAAAGCAGGTGTCCTTTTGGGACATCTGCTTTTTGATGAGGTAATTAGTCTTCGTAAGTACCAACTTGGTTTAACTTAGCCAAAACGCTCTTGCCGTGAGGTGATTGTGCAATCCCTTCGTCTAAAGCTTGACCAGCTGAAAAGCCGTGGTGTTCACCGTTAGTCCAGTGTGAATTACCGGTTACATCGTAAACCTTACCGTCAATAGCAACGTAAGCTGGATTGCCGTTTTTACCATCGTATTTTGCCAAAGATTCTTTTGTGAACTTCTCCATTGAAGAACACTCCTTCCATATCAATATTATGTTTGTAACTACTATTAGAATAATCTCCCAAAATAAATAAGTCTATTTATATGCTTGCATATTTTTTCACTTGTTGCATTAGCCAATAATGTCTTAAGGGGTAAAAGTGTGGTTTAGCCGACGCTAACAAGCGCTTTCAAAAGAAGTAGAAGCTTGTCTGTAATCCTGTCTTAATATGTGTTGCTGGTCGATATTGACTCCAAGACTGAAATCGAGATAAGCGTCTTTTGTTTGCCAGGGGAAGGCTGATCATTGTTCAATTTGGGTAGGGCTTAAAGCGCAATAAAGGTTTAAAAAAGTAGTATTTGCGTTGATCTGTATCAATTGAAAAAAGCCCAGGCTAACCTGGGCTTTTAACAGCTGAACTACTTACGCAGTTTGTCAATGATATCTTTGATATCGTCAAGCACATCTTGAGCTTTTGCAAACACAAGATACAGCAGAATCAGAACAACTGTATGCTGCACGCTTTTCACCTCCTCACTGGAAGCTGGTTAACTTCCTCAGATGTGCACATTCCGTGCTTTTTCATTTTGCCCAATTGTGGTACACTACGTATGAATCAGAATGATGTGTTTCTACACGTTCACATTATGTGCAACGCAAGTTTGGTCACTTGCAACGCGCGGTGACGACCTCAATTGGTCGTCTTTTTTTATGCAGAAAAGTTAGATATTTTTAAACTTACGTCGTCGTTAATACACAATTCCGGTATTTTATCAGGTAAATTATTCTAAATTCAAAACATCAATTCTGAATAAAAAAATGCTCCACAATTGTGGAGCACTTCTACGTTAGGTTTTAATAAATGATAATATCACCATCAGTTGAAGCCAGCTGCAAGGTGTCATTTGAGGCAATTGTACTGGAAAACTTGTTGCCAATGCTGGACTTGTGATAAATAATTGTCCCGTGCTTGGAAGTGAGATGGTAACTCATGTCATGAGCTAACTGCTTTAGGTACAAGTCGCCCGCAGTTGAACTAACAATATTGTCATTAGTTAACTGGCTGCGACTGATCCTGACATCGCCATTTTTGGAATTAAGCTTTAAAGTTAAATTACACTGGGCAATATTAGAATTACCATTTAATGTTTGCAGAATAAATTGTCCGCACGCGCTGCGTTTGACGGAAATGTCGCTGTTGCGTGACTTTAATGAAATAATAGCAGCTTTCGCCTGTGTCATTCTGACGTCACCATTTTTGGAATTAAGGGTCAAGTCGTTAGCCAGAGTGACATTATTAAATAAAGTATCACCATTATCTTGCTGCAAGGTCATTGTCTGCAAGTTGATGTCTTGGAGGATAACATTGCCATTAGTGCTATAACCACTGATGGTTGTGAGCACTAAGCTACTTGGAACAATAATTTCAACGTGGCTGGTAGCAGTTCGCCAATTAATAACAATTAAGCCCTTATTTTTTGGCGGCTGTTGTTCATCGACGATTAAGGTTTGCCCTTCAGTTTTAACCTCAATCGGTCTACTATTATAATCTGTGATTAAAATTTTGAAACTATTACCGGAATGTATATATAAATCAGCGTTGCTAAGTGTTACTTTAATATTGATAAATTTATCGGGAATAATTGTCCTTTTTCGTGAAGGATTTTTTTCCACGTGAAACCCCCGCACGTAATTGTCACTAGCAGGCTTGGGCGACGTCAGATGAGTAACCTTGGCAATTTCTTGATAATCGCTGCAGACATCGCGAGCTAAGTCTATCGGTTGACCAAGTTCTTTTTCAATTTCTTCTTTTGTTTGAAAGTCACCGTTGATTAAAAAGTCACGGTAAAACGCAAGAACAGCCTGTCGCTGTTCAGGAGATAGGTCTAGTAGTTTACGCGCTAAAATTTTAATATAATCATCAATTATTTGAGCCATGACTATTCTTCCACATTAATTAAGTTTAAATTATTTCTAAATCTATTATATGCTTTTAATTATTAAATAATTGCTTAAACGGCTTTAATTAAAATTTTTTGCCCCAAAAATCTTGCACTTAATTTTTAACGTGGTAGTATTTAGATAAGCATCTAATTAGATATTTATCTAAATAGTTAGGAGAAAATGATCAATGAGTTTTGAAGGTAGCTTTAAGGCACTCTCTGACCCAGTTCGCCGTAAAATCTTGCAGTTATTAAAGAACGGCCGGTTATCAGCTGGAGACATTGCACGGCATTTTAACATGACCAAGGCAACGATTTCATATCATCTCAATATTCTGAAAAAGGCGGATTTGGTTTTTGAAGAGCGAGAGAAAAATTTCATTTATTATTCACTAAATACAACAATTTTAGAGGAAATTATGACGTGGTTAATTGATTTAAAAGGGGGTCATGATGATGAAAAATAATTTGCGCAGAACGTGGCTAATCACTAGTTTGGTAATCTTAGTTTCGCTATTAATCGGGCTACTACTTTGGCCAAAATTGCCCAATGTAATGGCAACACATTTTGGTAATAATAATGAACCTAATGGCTGGATGCCCAAGTGGGTTGTGGTTTTTGGCCTGCCATTAATAATGCTGGGACTGCAATGGTTTGTTTATTTTAGGACTGCTAAGCAAGATATTAATTCCAAACTTGCCAATATTGGTCTATGGCTAGTGCCACTGATTTCAGTTGTTGCTTGCCTTTGCATGTATATTTTTAATTTAGGCTATCATGTCAAGGTAGGGATGATTGTTACTCTACTTGTAGGATTTGTTTTTGTGCTAATCGGCAACTTTTTACCTAAAGCCCAACCAAACAAGGCGATGGGTGTGCGGCTGCCACGGACGCTAGCTAACAGTGAAAACTGGCGCAAGACTAACCGCTTTACTGGTTGGCTTCTTGTCTTGTGCGGCTTAGTCTTAATGGCCCTGTCCTGTTATCAAATTTGGTGGTTGATTATCCCGGTCGCAGCCCTAGTGGTCATCTTGCCGGTAATTTACTCTTATTTATTGGCAAAATAAAAGGGTATCAGGTAAATATTCATGGGAAAACTGCCGTCTTAGCAGACAGAATTTTAGCAGAAGTTAATTTGTAAAAATATTAGATAAAACAAAACAAGTTCCTCAGATATTACTCCGAAGAACTTGTTTTTGGTATAAAAAAAGCACCGCCTACTTGCAGTGCCAATTCTATTATGGTGGGTGGCCAGGGGTTCGAACCCTGGACCCACGGATTAAGAGTCCGTTGCTCTGCCAGCTGAGCTAGCCACCCAAATCATATTATCTGTTGACAATTAAATATATTAGCAATTATTTTTGGTTTTGACAAGAGTTTTGAGCAAAAAAATTTCAAAAAAGATAAAAAACAGCGATTAAATTAATAATCGCTGTTTTATAAGTTATGGGTGGCCAGGGGTTCGAACCCTGGACCCACGGATTAAGAGTCCGTTGCTCTGCCAGCTGAGCTAGCCACCCAAATCGTTATTACATATAACCGACAAAAACTATTATGCTATTATTTTTAGTGAATTGCAAGTTTTTTTATTAAATTTCGGTGACTTTTTTGGCTAATAGGGTAAAAACCAGTATAATAAAAGAAAAGGGGGACTTTCGATGCCAAAGAAGATTCTCGTTGTCGATGACGAAAAACCAATTTCTGATATTATCAAGTTTAATTTAACTAAGGAAGGGTTCGATGTCGACACCGCTTATGATGGCGAAGAAGCCGTCAAGAAAGTTGATGAATACAATCCAGATTTAATGATTTTGGATCTGATGCTGCCTAAGAAGGATGGCTTGGAGGTTGCGCGCGAGGTTAGACAAACGCATGACATGCCAATTATCATGGTGACAGCTAAGGATACCGAGATTGACAAGGTGTTGGGCCTAGAAATGGGTGCTGATGACTATGTTACTAAGCCTTTTTCCAATCGAGAGCTAGTTGCCCGGGTTAAGGCTAATTTGCGGCGCCGTGATATTGTCAAAAAAGTTGAGAGTGCAAATCAAGAGAGAGCAACTAAGAATATTACGATTGGCAACTTGGTAATCATGCCAGATGCCTACATCGTTGAAAAAGACGGTAAAAAGATCGAACTAACCCACCGCGAGTTTGAGCTGCTCTATTATTTAGCCCAGCACATGGGACAAGTAATGACTAGAGAGCACCTGTTACAAACCGTCTGGGGTTATGATTACTTCGGGGATGTGCGGACCGTTGACGTTACGGTTCACCGTCTGCGTGAAAAAATCGAGGATAACCCCGTACAAGCGCAAATTCTGCTGACACGGCGTGGTGTTGGCTATTACGTCAAACAAGCAAATGAAGATTAAACAAAGAAAAAGCCTGCCGGACTATTTTTAGTGCGCGGCTTTTTTACTATCTAATATGAAAAATAATGAAAAAAATCAAGAGTAAGTTAAAATATCTATTTATTTCGATTAATACGACTTTGGCAATTGTCTTTATGGCAATGATTATTGCTATGATTGAAGTTATTGGGGCGTATTTTACTAGGCAATTGGAACAAAACAGTATTGAGAGTTTCCAGTCGTCAATTCAAGTACCGCCGATTGTTACTAATCAGCTGTCATTGCAATTGCTGCGCGATAATAAACGGCCAAGCGCCAGCTTGAACCGGATTGTTAATGATTACAGCAATGGTACTAACACGATTAGTGAGATTATTGTGGTTGATAACAAGGACATTATTCGGGCAGTGTCAAATCTGAATGACAAAAGTCGAATCGGTCAGCGGGTTAACAATCTGCTGGTTAAGCAAGTCACGTCAACAGGCCGTCAGGCAACCAAAGTAATCAATGATAAAGACAATTACATGGTGCAGGTGACGCCGCTAAATGCGGGCAATGGGTCGACCAACACAGTTGGGGCAATTTATGTACGGGCGTCAATGCAGGGGGTATTTAACAATTTGCGTAATATTTCCTTTATGTTCTTGGTGACATCGTTAATTGCCGCGGTGATAGGCGCGATATTGTCGTTAGTTGTTTCGCATGCGATTACCAAGCCAATCGAGGAAATGCAGGGGCAGGCGTTAAATATTGCCGATGGCGATTATTCCAGCCAAGTGAAGATTTATTCTAATGATGAGTTAGGACAATTAGGGCAAGCCTTTAATACTTTGTCCGTGCGCATTGAACGGTCGCAGGAAGAGTCTGAGAGTGAGCAGCGACGGCTGGATAGCGTGTTGTCACACATGAGTGATGGGGTGCTAGCGACCGATCGGCACGGCAACGTTAGTGTTGTTAACCAGATGGCACTCAACTTTTTAAATAAAACTAAGGAAGCAATTATCAACAAGCCGATTGCGGAAGTTCTAGGACTAAAAGAAATCTCACAAGATTTAATGTCGAATCAAAAAGGAATTGTCATTACGCTTAACGAGGGGACGCGTGATGAAGTGATTTTGCATGCCAGCTTTTCACTGATTAAGCGGGTAACGGGCTTTGTGTCTGGGAGTGTTTGCGTGCTGCACGATATTACCGAGCAGCAGAAGAATGAAAACTCGCAAAAGCAGTTTGTATCTAACGTGTCGCATGAATTGCGGACACCGCTGACAAGTCTGCACGCGTATATTGAAACTCTGAATGAAGGTGCATGGAAGGATCCGAACGTGGCCCCGCAATTTTTGCAAGTAACGCAAGAAGAAACTGAACGCATGATTCGCATGATTAACGAGTTGCTTAGTCTGTCACGAATGGACCGTGGTGTGTCCAAGGTTGACGTTGAGTGGGTTAATTTTAACGATTTTGTGGCGCATATTTTGGACAGGTTTGACATAATTGTTAAAACTGATGCCAAAGAAGGCAAGAAGAAGTACACCATCAGGCGCAAATTGGGCACGCAGGCCTTGTGGGTTGAGATTGACACCGATAAGATGGCGCAGGTAATCGATAATATTATGAATAATGCGATTAAGTATTCGCCAGATGGTGGGACAATCACGGTTAAACTGCAGCAGGAACAAAATCGCTTGCTTTTAAGCATAACTGACCAAGGACTTGGGATTCCGCGCGAAGACCTTAATAAAATTTTTGACCGATTTTATCGGGTTGATAAGGCGCGCTCGCGGGCTCAAGGTGGTACAGGCTTGGGATTAGCAATTGCTAAGGAAATTGTAACAGCCCACCGTGGTCAAATTTGGGCTAACAGCAGCGAGGGTAAGGGTTCCACCTTCTACATTGCCTTGCCGTATGAACCAATGAGCGAGGAGGATGATTGGGATGAAATTTAAGTTTAAATTTGGTGATTTCTTCTTGCTGGTCGGTACACTGCTTGTCTTTAGCTTGTCGATTGTGTTGTGGATTTTTATCATGACCAATGATCAGTATTTTAGTCATATTAACCAAACCAGTAGCGTAGCACAGCAGTCGCGTAATCGGCTCAATAATTCGATTTATGACCTGTATATCCCGACTTGTTCTTATGGTTTTAAAAATGGGCAGCTCTACCGGTTGTATGATGCCAAGAAAAATTTGCCGCTTGAGTTTGCTAAGGAATTAAAAGGAATTAAGTTTAAAAATCTAAATGTTGTGAGCACCAGTCGCTCTAAATATGAGCGCATGCTCAACGCCCCTGACTATATTCAGCTAACTTTTCCCGATGAGGTTAGTATCAAACTGTTTACTAAGCAAAATACGCTTGAAAATGGGAAAAAATTCCGCCGAGTTTTTATTTCTAATAGTGATAATCGGCTTTATCTAGGTAATGATGAGACAACGACTGTGTACCGGATTGATTTGGCTCGGGCAAATTTTACCAAACTGCGCAGTTATGCTAGTCATGCACACAGCATGACGCCAGTTAAGCTAGTGCGATTGAAGGACTATTATGAGGTCTTTTATACTAATGCGGAACGCTGGCGGGTGTACAGCTACCTGACTAATAATCAGACGGACTCGTACTTTGTGTCGCGACTGCTGGGGACAACTAATGTGACGGCTCATTCAAGTAAAAAGGGCTGGATAACATATTCGCTTAATTATTACACCAAACTGCGAATCCCTAAGAGTGGCACGAAGAAGCATGACTTACTTTATACCAAATATGAAAAAAGCAAGAATTTAGCGGTGCATGAGCGGTTATTAGATAGTGTTGATTATGTGCACAAGCTGGGGTTGAGCGAGCAAGACTTGCGCTTCTTTGATACCAATGGCATGGCAATCAGTTATACCAATTATATTGAAGGTTTGCCTGTTTTTGCGGAACAGCATACACCGCAGATTAAGACGAGTTTTACACCAGAATCAATGCAGGTGGCGTTTAACAATATTGATTTGCAAATACCAATCCCATTTGACGGGCAAACGCGTAGTCTGCCAAGCACGGATACAGTGCTGCAGGAATTAACTAATCAGGGGCTTAAAAGAGACCAGATTCAGCGAATTATCGTTGGCTTTAGGATGGTTAAGGATAACAGCCACGACCATCTAGCTAATTTGATTCCAACTTATTACGTTAAGGCTTATAATCGCTGGCAAAGCTTAAGTGAATGGCAAAAGCAAGACTTGACGGCTTTAAATAAGGACAACAAGGAAGGAGCGCAATAAAATGGACCGGAAACGAATTGAATGGCTATTTTTTGTTGTTTTCTTATTGATTGACCTTTATCTTGGCATTGAAATCTGGCGCTCACCCATTAATTTAAGCAATACTGGCGACGCACAGTCGACCAGCATTCGCTCCGAAATGCGCGCTGATGGCATTGACCTGCCGCTGCATATTTCGCACAAGCAGCGGTCGGGTTACTACCTTGCCGCAAAAAAGCGCAACTACTTATCTGGGAAGCTTTCTAGCTTGACGGAAGTTAATACTCATTTTTCAAAAAGTGATAATATTTTAACTGGAACGCCCAAAACGCAGGTGACATTAAGCGGCAATCATCGTCAAATCTTGACGCAGCTGAATAATTTTAAGAATGATTCGGAAAATGTTCCGTTTGGTGCTAAGTTTAAGTATGAGCCCAGCATGTCGGGATCGAATACTTACTGCTATGTTCAGAGTACTGACTATGGTCAAGTTTATGCTAGCGATGCTCAATTAATGATTAATGTGCGTAATAATGCGATAACCAATTACACAATTTCTTATATGGGACCGATTAGCGCGGTTCGTGAGCCACAACTGATTATTAGTGCCTGGCATGCAGTTAAGGCGATGTATACTGACCGCGAGATTGTTAATAATTCGCGCGTTATGCAGATTAAGCTGGGCTATTCTAAGTTGACAGAGGTCCGCGGCAGCACAATTTTATTGCCAACATGGTTAATCTGGGTTGAAAATAAAACAACTAAAAATATTACGGTTAAACGAGTAAATGCCTTTACTGCCCAAATTTTGCAGTCAGGCAACTCTTATAGTGTCCAAAAGAATTAGAAAGGAAAAGTTAGGTGCGGGTTTCGATTTTAGCTAGTGGTTCAACAGGCAATACCAGTCTGATTGAGACTGGGCAACATAAGATTTTGATGGATGCGGGTTTATCGGGTGTTAAAACCAAACAGCTGCTTAGTCAGGTTGGCGTTGATATTGCGGATATTGATATGGCTTTTTTGAGTCATGACCATTCTGATCATAGCAAGGGACTAGGGGTATTGATGCGGCGCTATCCTCGGATTGCGGCGTTTAGCAATAGTGGCACGTGGCAATATTTATGTGAAACAAATAAAATCGGCAAGCTGCCGGTGGAACAGATCAATACGATTGAGCCGGGACAAACGCAAACATTTGGCGATTTGGATGTGACCGCATTTGCGACTAGTCATGATGCCGCCGAGCCGCAATATTATGTTTTTACAAGTGGTGGCAAACGAATGGTATTTTTGACAGATACAGGATATGTGTCGAAGAAAGTTGAGAGTGTGATTGCGGATGCCGATGCTTACTTGATGGAGTTTAATTATGACGACATGATGTTGCGCAACGGTCCATATTCTTGGGGGCTGAAGCAGCGGATTTTATCAGATGAGGGCCACTTGTCTAATGAAGAAGCTGGTCAAGCCTTGTTGGATGTGGTGACGCCGCGGACGAAGCACATCTTTTTGGCTCACCGTAGTCAGCACAATAATACGGCCAAGTTAGCTTATGACACTGCCAAAAAAATGTTGATTACTGGGGATGCCAATCTCCCTAGTGATGTTCAAATTCAGTTGACTTCTCCAGAGCAGCCGACGAATTTAGTACAAATTTAATAATTTAGACGATAATTTTTCAAAAATTATTAGTATATTAGGCGATATATGTAAAGGAGATAATGATATGGAAAACCCAAATACTAATCATGGTAAAAATAAGTTTCTTGTTAAGACAGCTGTTGTTGGTGTCGTTGCGGGACTTATTGGGGGCGGTGCTTCTTATGTTGCATTAGACCAAATTAATAATGCTAATTTGAATAATAATCAGGCGCAAACAACAATTAGCTCTAATAGTGCTAAAACTTCTAAAAATAGCGCCAAAACTAGTGGGACGATGACTCCGGCATATAATGATGTTAAAGGTGCTGTCGTATCCGTAATTAACATGAAGCGGCAGTCAAATAGCAGCAATAATTCTTTGTTTGATATTTTCGGCGATAACGACAATGATAACAGCAGTAAAAAGGGTAAGCTGCAAACTTACAGTGAGGGCTCCGGGGTTATTTACATGAAGTCCGGTAATAAGGGCTATATTGTAACGAATAACCACGTAGTTTCAGGCAGTGACAAGGTGCAGGTCATGTTGTCGAACGGTAAGACGGTTAATGCGCGGATTGTAGGAACAGATGCAACCACTGACTTGGCGGTTTTAGCAATTGACTCTGGATATGTTACCCAGACGGCTGAATTTGGTGATTCTAAGACCTTACAGGCTGGTCAGACAGTTATTGCCGTTGGTTCCCCGCTGGGTAGTGAATACGCGTCAACGGTAACTCAGGGGATTATCTCAGCTCCTGCCAGGAGTATTACAACTTCTTCTGCTAACCAGCAAACAGTTATTCAGACTGATGCGGCGATTAATCCCGGCAACTCAGGTGGTGCCTTGGTTAATTCTGCTGGTCAAGTTATTGGAATTAACTCAATGAAGCTGGCTCAATCAAGTGATGGGACGTCCGTTGAAGGCATGGGCTTTGCCATTCCGTCTAATGAAGTAGTTACGATTGTTAACCAACTGGTAAAGAAGGGCAAAATTACCCGGCCACAGCTTGGCGTGAAGGTTATTGCGCTGCAAGGCATTCCAGCTAGTTATCGAAAGCACTTGAGTATTAAATCCAACTTGAAGAGCGGGATTTATATTGCTTCGGTAACTAAGAACGGTTCGGCAGCTGCAGCGGGAATGAAGACGGGGGATGTTATCGTTAAAGTTGATGGTAAAACGGTAACAGATGTTGCTTCGTTACACAGCATTTTGTATGATCATAAAGTCGGTGATACCGTCAATTTAACCGTTGATCGCAATGGTAAAACACTCAATTTACAGGTTAAACTGCAGGCTAATTAAGCGGGATAATATTCTATAATTGAACAAGAAAAAAGGCTATACTAAGCGGTTTGTACCGGCAGTATGGCTTTTTTATTAATATTAATTGTGCGAAACATTTTTTTATTCGGTAATTGAGCTTGTCAAGGAAAAAATTATTTGATAATTCTTGTTGATAATTGTGGAAAACTTTGTGGATTGTGCATAAAAGATGTGAGAATGCCTTTAAAAGCCTGTGGATAATCTGTTAATTGTGTTTAAATATTAGTGAAAATAGATTTACACAAACAATTGTTCAACCCGTTATCATAGTATTCTAGGCCAATTAGTTTGTGAAATTAGGCTATTAAAAGTATGTGTGTGGGTAAAATTTAGTAAAATAGAGAAAAAAGTTTGCCAACCACAATTTATCTGAAAATAAATGACAGCGACCACAAAATGTAGATTTCGATTTTGCACAGGTGTGGAAAAAGCAGGTGGAAAGATTGGGAATTGTGGGATAAACTAGTAATTATGAATATCAAGATTGTCTGTGTGGGAAAACTAAAGGAAAAATATTTTAAGGATGCAATTGCCGAATACCAGAAGCGATTGCGTAGATTTGCCAAAGTTCAGCTGGTTCAGGTCGCTGATGAAAAGGCCCCAGAAAAATTCAGTCAGGCGGAGCAGGAACAAGTTAAGGAAATTGAAGGGCAACGAATTTTAAGTAAAATCAAAGACAAGGAGTACGTTTATGTGACGGCGATTAAGGGTAAGGAACGAACAAGTGAAGAGTTTGCCAGTGAACTGGAAAATTTGACAACTTATGGTCATTCGGATATTACCTTTGTCATTGGTGGAAGCTTGGGCACCAGTCCGGCAGTTAATCGGCGGGCAGATGACTTACTTAGCTTTGGCAAGCTGACCATGCCGCACCAATTGATGCGTGTTGTTCTGATCGAACAAATTTACCGTGGCTTTATGATTAATAGTGGTAGTCCATATCACAAGTAGAATGGGGATAAAAATGAAATTAGCTGTTTTTGATATTGGCGGGACCACTGTTAAGACGGGAATTTATGCGAATGAAGGCATTACTGAGCAGGCAAGTTTTAAGACGCCGAAGACGTTCACCGCTTTAAAAGAAAAAATGCATGAATTAATTGACCAAGATTGTTTCACCGGACTGGCAATTAGTGCGCCTGGTGATGTCAATGTTAAAGCCGGTACTGTTGAAGGTATCAGTCAGGTACCATACTTGCATAAGCGGCCGATTTTTGCGGAATTGAAAGCAGAATTTGGCTTGCCACTAACAATTGAAAATGATGCTAATTGTGCCGGTATCTGTGAAACCAAAATTGGTAATGGTCGGCAGTTTAAGAACGTTGCGTTTATTGTTATCGGAACGGGAATTGGCGGCGCCGTTTTTATTAATCATGAGCTGTATCGTGGTTCGCATTTAGTTGGCGGTGAATTCGGCTTTATGAGGGGCAGAACGGACCGCATGTTGAGCATGGATGCGCCAATAGTCAAGGCTGCCAAAATTTATTCGCAAAAAACTAAAACGGAAGTTGACGGAAAAAAGTTATTTGCTTTGGCTAGTCAAGGCGACGAACTAGCCCAAAGTCTGGTTAATCGGTTTTATGACCTCTTGGCAAGCAGTATGTATGACCTGCAGGTTTCTTTTGATTTTGACGCGTTTATTTTGGGTGGCGGTGTGTCCGCTCGTTCAGAAATCAGCGCCGAAATCGCTAAAAGGCTCAAGCAGAAATTGACAGAGTTTGGAATGGCGCGGATTATGCCGCAGGTAATGACATGTCAGTATCATAATTCGGCCAATCTTTATGGTGCTGCCTTGAATTTTATAGCTCAAATGTAAATTAAAAAAATGTAGTCGAATTACGACTACATTTTTTATTTTAAGATGAATAATGCTAGGTTAAGTGCAATTAGAATAATAGCACTCCAGACCCAATCTCGTGCCCGCACTGGTACGGCAATGATTACGGAACGGTGGGCGTCTTCTTGATAGCCGTGGGATTCCATTCCTTGCGCTAAATTCTCGGCAGAATTGAGTGCTACCAAAATCGCTTTAAAATATAATACTGGCGACCAAAAGCTGAGATAAACGCCGCGCATCATGCCCGCCGTCCGGATTTGCTTAACGGCTTGCTTCATGCGGGGAACAATATTAAGCGCAGCCAGAACGCCGTAAGCAAATTTACTAGGTAAATGGAAATTCTGCTCAAACGAACGCGCTAATTCTTCGGCATTGGTATTAATCGTGACGCAGCTGATAGTTAAGATATAAACGTAAATTCGGCTGGACAAACCCAAAGCATTAAACAGATTAGGTGTTGGTGTGAACCATTCAAGTGTTGCAAAAATCGTAAATGCGGCAATGAACGGCACTAAAAGCAGAATTAGCAGATTCTTTAATTTGATTCGCTTAATTAGTAAATAAATAATTGCTAAAATGATGATTGCAAAATTAGTCGACAAGCTAATTTTCAATGATATTTCAAGCGAAATAATTAGGGCTAAAATAAACTTAAAACTAGGATTCATGAAAGTACCTCACTTAGTCACGTAATGCAGCTGCTTATCGGCAAAAACGAGGTGGTAGTCACACCAATCAGCTAGGCCATCGAGCTCATGACTGATAATTAGCAAAGTTTGTCCACGCTTTTTTTGACTTTGCCTAAGTAGTTGCATGACTTTTTGACTTGATACGTGGTCCAAGCCGCTTAGCGGCTCGTCAATCAGCAATACATCTTGGTCTGCGATTAACATTAGTAAAATTTGCAATTTCTTTTGTTGACCGCCGGACAGAGAATACACAACCTGGTCTAGATGTTGGTCTAAATCGAGGTCAGCTAAAACTTCGTTGATTTTTTCATCAGTAAAAAAGCCGTTAGTCCGTTGTTTTTTACTCAAGTTGATTTCGTCTTGAACGGTAACACTCAAAAATTGGTCGGTTGCATTCTGAAAAATTTGAGCAACGTGTAATAAGTATTTGCGCGTTGCCTGTTGACGCACTTCACGATTGTGGTAAGTTAAGCTGCCGCTATAAGGCAGCATTTTGGTTAGTGCGTTAAATAGTGAGGTCTTACCAACGCCGTTAGCTCCAGTAATTAGCGTGGTTTTGCCCGCAATAATCTTAAGCTGATCTTGGCTTAATAAAAGTCGGTTCTGCGTTAGCTGCGTTTTATTTAAGGTAAAGCAAGCAGCTTCATTTTGGGGCACAGCAAACGAATAATTATTCTGGTGCATGCTTGTTTGGAGTAGTTTGTCTTTAGCTAAACTGTCTAATTGTTGAACATGATGGCCTGCAAATTGAAACAGGCAATCACAGACATCTTGGTAGCCGTTTAAAACGTGGTCACTCAAAATAATCGTTTTGCCTTGATCGCGCAAGTGCGCTAATTTGGTAATTAAAAATTGTCGTGCCTGTGGATCACAACTAGCAAAAGGTTCGTCTAGCAAGAATAAATCGATGTCCATTGCAATGAGAACGGCAAGGGCCACACGTTGTTGCTCACCGCCGGACATTGTATTAATTTTTTGGTCCAGCAAGTTTTCAATTTGCGCAAATTGCACGCCGGCAGTTAGGTGCTTGTGATAATCTGCCTGTTTAACTCGTAAGTTCTCAAGTGCAAAAATAATTTCTTCTCTTGGGGTCGCCATTGTGAACTGTTCGCCAGCATTTTGAAACATGATGGCGGACTTTAAGCCGTTGAGATTAAGATCGCCGCTGACTTTACCGGCATATTTGGGATATAGACCAGCCAGTACCTTAAGTAAAGTTGACTTACCACAACCAGTAGGGCCAATTAATAGTGAAAATTGCCCCGTGGGAATTTCGAGATTAAGGTTATCAAGAATTTTAATATTTTGATCGTATGAAAAAGTTAAATTTTTGCTTGTAATCATTATTTTTACCAACTAAAAAAGTCGCTAGGACGAGATGCACTAACGACGTAAAATTCATTCATTTTCCCTTCGCTGGCATTGTCCATAGCAGGTTCAACGGGTATTATCTCAGCCTTGCAGCACCCCAAAGTTATCAAACTGATTTTACATGAAAGCTGCTTTTCTGTCTAGTCATGATAGCTTGATGAAAATAAAGTGCCAGTGAATATGGATTTTGCTATATAATAAAAGTGTTAAATTAGTAATAAGAAGGTGAAACTATGGCAGCAGTCAAATTGGCGCAATATTTAGCTAGCATTTTAAGTTCAACTAATAGCGACACAAATGAATTGCGTTTAAAAGCAGTGGGCAGCAACTTTGACCTGTTTACTGTTTATCTTGAAAATCACAACACTGGTGTTCATCGTTATCAAACAACGAATGCGATGATTTTTTATGAAGCTGGCGGTAAATCAAATATTAAAATTCACGGCCAAGATTTCGAGCTAGGAGTAGGGAATATTGTCTTTTTACCAGCTAAAAGTGATTATGAGGTTCAAAAACAAACTAAAAATGACGTTTTGGTAAAGTTAGATTTAAATTCTAAGTATAATTTACAATATTTCCTAGGAAATATTACGAATAAGGAGTCACGTGAAGAACAGGCAATTGAGCAAGTAATTAGCAAGCTGCGGGTTAATCGCCTGTTATATTTAAAGTCAACGCCAATTTCTAAGTCGGCACAATTGATGAATAGGATAATTGATGAATATTTAAATCAAAATTTATTTGCCGAGAGTGTAGTTAAAGCAGAATTAAATTTATTGCTAGTTGCGGCAGTACGTAATCAAAACTTCGCTGCAGCGCCAGCAGAAAAGCAAGGCTTTGCCAATGCAACACTTGAAAGCTATATCGATGCCAATTTTGCTGATATTACTTTAGATGCAGCTGCTAAGTATTTCGGTTTTAATCCGAATTATTTTTCTAGTTTAGTTAAACAAAAGACCGGCAAAAGCTTTGTGGAGCATGTTGATGAGCGGCGAATGCAGGAAGCACGCAATTTGCTTGCACGTCCTGATATTTCAGTTAAGGAGATTATTGCCAGGGTCGGTTACAATGGCAAGTCATTTTTCTATAAAAAGTTTAATGAATATTATCATCAGACGCCGGTTCAAATGCGTGCGGAGCTATTTCGCCAGGCTAACATTAATTTGAAATAAAAAATGATTGACAGCGCAACCAAAAGCTGTTATACCTAAACTATAATTTAATAACGAAAGTTCGTCTGGGGTGTCGCACAAGCGACTGAGATTATACTCATCGAACCTGATGTAGTTTATACTACCGAAGGAAGAGCGGCTTGTTGATCAATTTTTTGAGCCATTCTTATTTAAGAATGGCTCATTTTTATTAAAAGTCCTTTCCTTTGATAGCCGAAGGAAGGGATTTTTTGGTTACTGTTAATGGCGAAGAAGTGGCAGTCGCTGGTACATCAATTGCAACACTTTTAACCCAAAGAAATGCGCCGGTCAGCAATTTAGCAGTTGAACTAAATGGCAAGATTGTGCCTCGCAGCGATTTTGCCAATGTTCTGCTAAAAGAAAATGACAAGGTGGAAATAATTTCATTTGTTGGGGGTGGATAAATGCTAGATAGGTCACGCAATTCGGCAGTTGTCGCTGAAATGCAAAAACGTAACGTCTCGGGATCTAGCTCTAAACTAGCTGCTGCCAAGGTAACTATTGCTGGTTGTGGCGGTTTAGGAACAAATATTTCTCTTGCTTTAGCTCGCATTGGTGTTGGTCAAATAACTTTGATTGACTTTGACCAGGTTGAATTAAGTAATCTTAATCGTCAGCAATTTAAATTTAATCAAGTTGGAATGGCGAAGGTAGTTGCGATGAAGGAGAACTTGCAGGAAGTTAATCCGTTTGTAACGGTTAAGGCGATAAAAGAGCGGGTAACACTGCAAAATATCGCACAGTTATTTCAAGATGCGGATATTATCTGTGAGGCCTTTGATGACCCAGCGGCCAAAGCAATGTTATTGGAAAATGTCACGACAATTTTTCCTGATAAGCCGTTAGTCATGGCGTCAGGAATGGCGGGGATTCATAGTGCTAATGCAATTAAGACGCGAAAAATATTGCCTAATGTGTATTTAGCAGGTGATGGCAAGTCTAAAGGGACAGAGGGTCTTATGGCTCCACGCGTGACAATCTGTGCTGGTCATGAGGCAAATATGATTGTTCAGTTAATTTTAGGAATTGAAGATTTAAATTAAAAGAGGAAAACATAATGACAAATACTGAAGAAACAGATTTATTAACAATTGGCGGGCACACTTTTACCTCACGGTTTATTTTGGGCTCAGGAAAATATTCTTATGACCTAATTGACGCGGCAGTAAAGCATGCTAAGGCACAAATTATTACGATGGCTTTACGGCGGACAACGTCTGATCAAGAAAATATTCTTAACTACATTCCTAAGGGCGTGACAATTTTACCAAATACGTCAGGGTCAACAACGGCTGATGAGGCAATTAGAACCGCGCACTTAGCTCGTGAATTGAGTGGCAGTGACTTCATCAAGTTAGAGGTAGTGCCTGATAAAAAGTACTTGTTGCCTGATAATGCGGAAACTGTTAAGGCAACAGAGGTTCTGGCAAAAGAAGGCTTTATTGTTATGCCATATATTTTGCCTGACTTAAATACTGCACGGGAATTAGTCAATGCGGGCGCGGCTACTGTTATGCCGCTGGCAGCGCCGATTGGTACCAATAAAGGTTTGGCAACTAAGGAGTTAATTCAGATTTTGATTGATGAAATCGACGTCCCAGTCATTGTTGATGCGGGAATTGGTCGCCCGAGCCAAGCTGCCGAAGCAATGGAAATGGGTGCCGATGCAATTATGGCTAATACCTCGATGGCGACAGCTAAGAATATTCCATTAATGGCCGAAGCTTTTAAATTGGGAATTGAAGCAGGACGTAAGGCTTATTTGGCTGGCCCTGGCCGGGTAATTGAACACGGTGCAGTTGCGTCATCACCATTAACTGGTGTAAGTAAGTAACGTCATGCAGCAGAGTGAAAAAATAACGGTTAGTCAGCTTTTTAAGCAGATTACAACCCTGCCTAATTCTGGATTAGGACAGAACCGCTTGGTCTATTCTTCTGATTGGCTTCAGGGACAGAAATTATTAATCCAGTTTGCGTTAAAAGCGGGTTTTCAAGTTACAGTTGATGACTACGGTAATGTCTATTTAGATTTACTTGGAAAGGACCAAGAGCAAGTGATTGCGACGGGCTCGCATATGGACACTGTGAAAAATGGCGGCCGCTTTGATGGCCTGTATGGTGTTCTGGGCGGGTTACAGGCTGCTTTGAATCTGCGCGAGCGGTTTGGTATTCCGCAAAAGACGCTTCGGGTAATTTCCTTTTGTGAAGAAGAAGGCAGCCGATTTGATGCCACCTTTAGCGGCTCGAAGCACTATGCTCGCGCGGCTGAGACTAATGGCTTAGTTGATGAAAATGGCATCAAAATCGAAAATGCTCGCAGTAATGCTGTTAATGAATTGAAGCAAATTAGCGGTGTCAATTATGCTTTTCCCAAGCTGCCACAATCTTTTACTGAGTTACATATTGAGCAAGGAAACCGCCTTGACCTCAATGATATTTCACTTGGGTTAGTTATAGCGATTGTCGGTCAGCGGCGTTATCGCGTTACGGTTAACGGCATTACTAATCATGCGGGGACGACCTTGATGACTGAGCGTCACGATGCTTTGCAGGCAACAATTAAGTTAATTAACCAGTTTGAAGTGCTTGCGAGTGCAGTGGATCCACTTTTGACTTTTACAGTTGGCGAACTTGCTGTTTGGCCGAATACTTCTAACGTGATTCCCGGCAAAGTGACGTTTTTTATTGATTGTCGTCATCAAAATAATGAGCTTTTAGATGAATTTGAAAAAATGATGAAAAACACCATTGCTAATCTTCCTGATCCGCTGATTAACGTTGAATTTAAGCGCTGGGTTCATGATCAACCTGTAATTTTAAGTTCGGAAATGCTGACAAAAAATGAAAAATTAGCGCACAAAATGGGTTATTCAATCATGAAATTGGCTTCGGGTGCAGGACACGATAGTGAAATTATGAATCGTGTCGTACCAACGACAATGATTTTTGTACCCAGCATTAATGGTATTAGTCACGCACCAGAAGAAAATACCAAACCTGAGGATTTGCAGCGGGGAGTTGAATTCTTGACCGCATCGCTTTATCAGGAGGCATATTAATAATGCATAAAATTAGCTTGACTGGCCAGATCGCAATTGGTGTCTTAATTGGAGCGCTAGTTGGATTGTTATTGCCTAAGTGGGCAGAAAATTTAACGATTATTGGCGATATCTTTTTACGACTGCTGCAAATGGTAATTGTCTGGCTAATTTTGGGTGCAGTCATCGAGGCCTTAGGTAGCTTAAAGTTTGCGGAATTAGGCAAATTAGGGTTAAAAACCTGTCTTTGGTTTACCATTACAACAATTTTGGCGGCGGTTGAAGGTGTGTTTTTGGGCTTAGTTTTTAAGCCGGGAACAATGCTGCGGCTGCCGAATTTAGTAAAAACAAAAGCAGTGCTGCATTCTAGCGTTAATTTACGTGCAGCAATCTTGCAGCTGTTTCCTAATAATATTTTTGCATCTCTTACTAAAGGAAACGTGATCCAAGTAATTGTTTTTGCTGTTTTATTCGGTCTTGTTTTAAGTCGCGCCAATGAAAATAATGAGTATCATTTAGTGCTAAAGCTGATTAGACAATTTAATCAGTTAATTGTTAAGTTGGTAATGCTAATCATCAAGTTTGCACCGCTCGGCATCGCCTGTATGTTTGCCAGTACAATTGCGAAAAACGGCGGTAAAGTATTCCTGCCTTTGCTGTACTTTTTAGTGCTTTATGCTGTGGCGGTAATTGTGTTTTTACTCGCCTTGTTTATCTTTGTTAGCTTAGTTGCTCATGTATCTTTTTGGGGCCTAGTTAAAGGCCTGACTAGAATCATCGTTGTCGCTTTTACGACGACATCGTCTGCCGCAACTTTGCCAATCGAAATGATTGATGCTCAAGAAAAGCTGGGGGTTAGTAAGTCTGTTACCCAACTTGTTTTACCGCTGGGAATGGCGCTGAACAGTAATGGCTTAGCACTGTACCTATCGCTAGTTTGTATCACCTTAATGCAGCTTTATGGTGCTAGTTTGGTGCCAGTATTACTCTTAAAAATAATTTTACTGGCCGTCTTGTCATGCCTAGGGACTGTAGTAGTTCCAGGTGGCGGCATTGTTGCGTTAACAATTGCACTTCCCGTGCTTGGCTTTCCTAATACATGTATTGCTTTATTTGCTGGGATTGATTGGTTTGTCGGGATGTTCCGTGCAGTTGCTAATGTTGTCGGCGACACGATTACGGCGGTAGGCGTGGCGGCATCAACTAACCAGTTGAACAGGGATGTCTATTAGGGAGAAATAATTATGAAAATACAAAAACGACCACTATATTTAGTTACCGATCGGACTAATTTAACTGATCGCCAATTTTTAACTACAATTGAGCAAGCCTGCAAAAGTGGCGTTGATTTGGTGCAGTTACGTGAAAAACAGCTGTCTGGGCGTGAATATTACGAATTGGCGCAAGCAGTTAAGCAAATAACTGATCGTTATCAGTTACCGTTAATTATTGACGATCGCCTTGATATTGCTCAAGCGGTTAATGCCGCGGGAGTCCATTTAGGCCAAAGTGATTTGCCCGTCAAGGCTGCCCGCCAAATTTTAGGGACAGATAAGATTATTGGTGCAACAACTAAGACTTTGTCGCAAGCTCTTGAGGCAGAAAAAGAGGGTGCTGACTACTTGGGTGTGGGGGCAATCTTCCCGACACAAACCCACGTTAAGACAGTGCATACAAGTGTAGCAACGTTAAGCCAAATTAGGCAAAATGTTTCAATTCCTGTTTATGCAATCGGCGGCCTAAAGGCACATAATGTTGCGGCAGTTAAACCAGCACATGTTGCAGGGGTTGCTGTTGTATCGGCGATTATGCAGGCTGCTGACCCAATTAAAGCAACACAAGAGCTAAGACAGGCAGTTTTAGCTGCTTTATAAAAGTTAATCGTAGTAAAAAACGACATCTGCTTTTTGAACAGGTGTCGTTTTGTGATATTACATTTTTTCTAACCGTTTAATCCGGTCTTCTGTTGGTGGATGACTATCAAACAAGTGCGTAAAACTGTGCTTTTTGCGCAGTGGGTCTTCAATATACATTCCGGCGCTGCTAGGATCAGCTTTTTTCATTGGCTTACTACCAGCGATTTTTTCAAGAGCAGAAATCAATCCTTGCGGATTACGAGTAAGGTCAACTGATGAAGCATCAGCGAGGTATTCGCGGTTACGCGATAAAGCCATTTGCGCAAGACTAGCACATAGTGGCCCCAGGATAAGTACGAAAATAATCGCAACAACTTTAAAAAGAATGACAAGGTTATTATCATCATCCTTATCGCTGCCACGGTCATCGTCGAACCACCAGATATACCGGCTAGCGATTCCGGATAAATAGGAAATCACGCCGACAAGGACAGCCGCAACCGTAGATAACCTAATGTCGTAGTTGCGAATGTGAGAAATCTCGTGGCCTAGGACGCCTTCCAGCTCCTCGCGGTTCATCATATCAAGTAATCCTTGAGTTACGGCGACAGCGCTGTGGTCGGGATCACGCCCTGTCGCAAAGGCGTTGGGGCTGGGGTCATTGATGATAAAAACGCGGGGCATAGGTACACGGCCAACCATGGCCATGTCTTGGACAACGTGCCACAATTCGGGGTTATCTTGTTCGTGAATTTCACTGGCATGATTTAAGCTCATTACCATATTTGCGGGATCACGCATGACCAAAAACAGGTAAAGGACGCTGATAACCAGCGCAATAATCATTCCGCTCCATGGGCTATCACTGAAAATGTAGCCTAATCCAGCACCAACAAGAGCTAAAATTACGGCAAATAAGACCATGATGATGCCGGTTTTGCGCTTATTGCGAGCAATTTGTTGAAATAACATAATGATTTTGCCCTAATATTTAAAATTTAACCTTAGGTGCTTCTTTCTCGGCTTCACTAGCTTGTAAGTAGTCAACCTTCTTAAAGCCATGAATGCTGGCAATAATATTTGATGGGAAAGTTAGCAACTTTTGATCATAAAGGGCTGCCGATGAATTGTAAAGTTGGCGTGAGTAAGCAATCTTGTTCTCAGTGTTGGTCAGTTCTTCTTGCAATTTCAGGAAGTTTTGGTTGGCCTTTAAGTCAGGGTAGTTTTCTTGTAAAGCAAAAATTGACTTCAAGGCATCAGAAATTTGGTTAGAAACCTTTAAAGTTTGGGCCCGGTCATCTTGAGGGATGTTAGTTAATTGGTTGCGCAATTCCACAACGTTTTCTAACGTTTCCTTTTCATGTTTAGCGTAGCCCTTAGTAGTTTCAACTAAGTTAGGAATTAGGTCATTACGCCGCTTCAATTGCACGTCGATTTGGCTCCAAGATTCGTCAGTGTATACCTTGGCTTTTTGTAGGCCGTTATAAATAGCAATATAAATTCCGATTAATAAGATAACGATAATTAAAATTATCCAAGTTAATGATGGCATAGGTTGAACCTCCTTATATATACTATTTAATTATAACTGATTATTTATTTTTTGGATACAAAAAAAGGATGCTGCACAACATCCTGATTCAGATAAGTAAAGTATGTTAAACGAGCAATAGTAGCCAACCAATGATTGTTAGGATTAGTAAACCGATAAATTGCATAACTGTCCATTTTTTGAAGAATTCGTTTCTTGAGACAGTTCCGTTTTGAATGAAAGTCTTAAGCACCAACATATTGGCCATTGAGCCGATAGGTGAGCCAAAACCACCGATATTTGTGCCTAAGAACAGCGCTTTAGCGTATGGCGTAAACTTACCAACAAGGATTGTGGCCGGCACGTTGCTGATGATTTGGCTGGATAAAATCGATGTGAAGTAAGTTGAGCTTTCTGAATTAATCATTGTGTGAATAATCATGACAATGATTGGAATCTGCTGAATATCGCTAATAAAGATAAAAAAGCAGGTAAAAGTCAGCAGCAATGCGAAATCAACCTTAAGTAAAATTCGTGGGTTGATTAAAAAGGCAAGAATGATTGCAGCTAGCATTGGCCATGCAACGTTGACCACTTTGAAGACACCTAAAAAGAAGAAGGCGAACACAACGGTCGTAATTACAGTTGGTCGAATGTTGATATTGATTTGTTTTGTTTCTTGAACTGGAATTTGCTTGCGTGGAATAAAGTGAAAAATGATAAATGTAATCACTAGTGAACTGAGCAAGTATGGCAGTGACCATGAGAAGAAGGTCAAAGCGTTAACCGAATATTTGCTAACAAGAAAAATATTGTGCGGGTTGCCCCAAGGCGTAAATGCGGCCCCGATGTTAGCGCCCATTCCAATTAACGTAACCGGTAAAATTTGCGGTAAGTCGTACCTTTTAGCAATATTTAAATAAAGCGGAATTAGTGTTAATGCTGTTATATCATTGCCTAGAAACATTCCGGCAATAATTGCTAAAAGAGTGAATAGAATATTCAGTTTGCGCGTATTGTCAGCGATACTGGTTAATTTGTACGCGAGCACGTCGAGAACGTGCAAGTACGCGTAGATTTGGATGATAATTAGCATCGCGGCGACTGAAAATATTGTATGTAAGTTAATATCCCCAAGCCGCGGTCTAGCAAAAAAAAGACTTACAATAGTGACTACAGCAGTAATCTGCAAGATTTTATCACTAAAAATTTTTCTTAAGACGGTCATAAAATGTCCCCTTTCGCAAGTTATAATCATCTATAGTTATTACTTCTATTTTGAGCTTTTTTTTCGTTGTGTGCAATGATAAATTTTTGACTACGAAAATGTCAATTTACTAAGCAGGAATTTTGCTTTCTTTTATGCACACAAGCTATACTTTAGTAAGTAGGAAAAATAAGGGGGATTTATAATGAATAATGCCGAAACAATTGAAATGAATATCAAGCCTGAAGCTGCTGTAAGAATTAAGAGTCATGTTAAGGAAGGCCAAGTTGTGTTATTGGCGCTAAATGATGGTTCTAATCAGTATTCTAAAGTCGGCGGTACCTGTACGATTGGGGCTAATTTTCAATTTGTGATTTTGGATCAAACAGACCCTGAATTTTCAATTATTATCAATAATAATGTTGGATTAAATTTATTTACGAGTCCTGCAGAAATGCAATATTTGGATAATAATTTAGTTGTATCTGAAAAGAATGCCACATTGAGCTTGGCCGACGATAGCGGCGTGATTGATGGTGCGGTTTCAATTAATGAATTTCGACCATCAGACATAACAGCTAAGGATTTGCAGGAAGGCAAAACCTGCTAGTAAATTTGAATGATTAAGTAAAGTGTCCTTGAAATGTGGGGCGCTTTTTTGATTGCTATTTCAGAACGGTCGGTAGAGCTATTTGATTTCTATTGTTACGGGAATAGTTACCCTAATTTATATGCTGGCGATTTTACCGAAAATTATGCAGTACTTTAAAGAAGCAGAAATTGAGTAAGGCGGCGTTAGCCAATTGCTAGTCTTGAATCCTAGGGCTTTTCGTGGTAAACTAAATAAGATTTTCGAAAATCTGAAAGGAAGTATAGTACTATGCGTAAAGGTGAAAATTACAACACTGGTTGTGAACCAAACCAAAGACCTAAGAACAAGAAGAACGGCAAGAAGCGTGTTGCTCACGTTGCAGCAGTTGTTGCTTTCTTGAACAAGGCTAAAGCAGACGAAAACAAATAGTCTGATAATAACAAAATAAAAAGGTAGACTACGACTTGTAATCTACCTTTTTTTCTTGCTGTAAATTGAGTAAAATTGGAGTAGTAACTTTAACTTAAAGGAGAATGGCAACGTGAAATTTCAGTGCAGCAGCTGCGGCTTACGCATTAATTCGGTACATTTTAAAAAGCAGGGGTTGATGAATCCTAAATTAACGAGCATCTGTGATATTTGTCTGCAAAGAGGGCAAGACGCCAGTGACTTTGCTAATTCGGCAGTGCAGATTTTTGCTCAAGGGCTGCTCTATACGTTTGAGGGGCGAGATACTAAAACTGCCGCTGACTTCCTAGTTGCTAAAAAGGAAAGTCGTAAGCGTTATGAAGCCTTTATTCAGGATTATGACGGCAATAGCTTGGCCCAGCAACAATTGTCCCGTCATGATTTTAATGCCGCCATTATTGCCAGTGAAACTGGTGAAAACAGCTTCGTGCCGCGGATGGATTTAACCTTTGCAGAGAACCTAGAAGAATTGGGTTTGAAGGTTAATTTTCAATTAAATGAAGTTGATTATATTGACCGCGAGCGGATTCGGGCCAAGTATCATTATCGCTGCCAATATTGTGGTCGGCGCGGGCGCAGTGTTGACCACAAGAATCCGGTATCACTCTCACATAATAATGACTTAGATAATTTGATATTGTCATGTAAAGAGTGTAATAAAATTAAGTCTAATATGCCGTATACTTTGTTTATTAAGCTAAATGATGAAATTAAGCCGGTTAACCAGAAATTAGTTAAGTATGAGAATGCACTGGCGACATTGCAAGGTGAGTTTAATGAACGGCGACGTAAATTGGCGGCAACAATGCATCTTAAGGGTGTCGTTAATGATCCAGAATTAAATATGATGCGTAAGCAAAATAAGAAATTGCAGGACGCGATTGATAGTCTCAAGAGTGATTATGATGAATTGCGGTTGTTACGCGAGCAGCATTTTATGACAGGCTGGAAACTAGCCGAAGAACAGAAAGATAATGCTATTATTTAAGAGAACAAAAGTAAAAAATTTTGATAGTAGATTTAAATAATTAGACAGGATAAAAAGACAACTCATATTGAGCTGCTTTTTTTAATGGAACAGAAAGAAATATAGTAATTATAGCTCTAGGTGCGTTTTCGGATCTTGACCAGAAACCCGGGCATTATTTTGATCTAGAGTGGTAATTTGAGCAACTTCTGCTGACGTTAAATTAAAGTCAAAAATATCAAGGTTAGCTAATTGGTGTTGAGAGCTATGAGCTAATGGTAGAGGTAACACTCCCAACTGATATTCCCAGCGTAAGATTATTTGACTGCCATCTTTATGGTACTTTTGCCCCAACTGTTTGATTAAAGGCAATTGCCGAATGGGTTGACTAAGTCCCATACCAATACCGCCTAATGGACTCCACGCTTCAGTTAGAATTTGGTGCTTTTGATCGTATTGGCGCTGCTCTTTTTGACTAAAAAGGGGGTGCAATTCGACTTGATTAACTTCTGGTAATTCACCTGTTTCTTTTTGTAAGCGGTCAAGATATTCTGGCAGGAAGTTTGAAACTCCGCAAGCCTGAACTAGCCCCCGCTTTTTAGCTTCTAGTAGTGCTTGCCATGCAGAAACATATTCGTCGCGCATAGGATTAGGCCAATGAATCAAATAGAGGTCGAAGTAGTCTAAGTGCAAGCGATAAAGGGACTCTTCAATGGTAGTTAATGCTGCTTGATATGACTGGTAGCGTCCCGGTAATTTGGATGAAATCACTAGGTCGTTACGGTTAATGCTGCTCTGCTGAATGGCTTGGCCAATCGTGCCTTCGCTTTCATAATTGTAGGCAGTATCAATTAGGCGATATCCGTTGTTAATTGCGGCAGTTAATGTTTGGATGCCGGCCTTGCCCTTAATGCCAGAAGTACCAAAGCCAATTACGGGTAATTGTAGTCCATCTCTTAGAGTAAATGTAGGAATATTCATTTTATTTGCCTTTCTAATGATAATTAATATTTTCTTCAGCAGTTACTAGATCGGATAAGAAATGATCAATGGTTGATAATTCTTCGTTAGTAAAACGATCAAGTACATGTCCTAATTGTTGATCCTTTTTTTGCAGTAGTTGATTATGTAACTGTGCTAGCTGGATACCAGCTGGAGTTAAGGTATAGTGCTTGCTGCGGGCGTCTGCTTGATCTTGATTAGCGACAACCAAACCTTTTTTAATTAAAGTGGTTAAGCGTTTAGAGAGTGTTCCGCGCAGTACGCCTAAGTGTGCACGAATTTCGGTCGCTGTTGCGTGAGGCGTAGCTAATAAATACGATAAGATATGAAAGTGTACGGTGCTTAAATTTTGGGCAAGGTAATCTTGAGCAACTAACCATTTCTTTTCTTGATCTTCATTGTTGTCTAAAGCTAGCAGATGATAATATTTAGCTAAAATTTGTTGATATTTAGTCATAGTATTCCTTTATAAATTTAAATAGTTGCATCACAAATGATTAGTAGTAAACTTATTAAGTAAATAATTTCCCAGGAAACTATCTGCTTTTAATTTTATAAATTACTAGAAAGGATGTCAAACAATATGGTAAATAAAGATATTGATAAACAGACTAAGCTGGCAATTATTGCAGCAGCAATGTTGTCATTCTTAGGGATTTTGGTTGAAACCTCACTTAATGTAACCTTTCCAACTTTGGCTAAAGAATTACATGTATCTTTAGGAACGGTCCAGTGGGTAACATCTGGTTACTTACTAACGGTTGCAGTTATTATGAGCACCACCGGTTATCTTAATCAAAGATTTAATGCTCATAATCTGTTTACGGCTGCGATTACGTTCAATTTAGTGGGAACGATTATTTGTGCAAGTGCGCAGAACTTCGTTGCGCTGATTAGTGGTCGCTTATTACAAGCTGTTTCTACAGGAATCTCAACACCCTTACTGTTTAATTTAGTACTGACTTTAGTTCCGCAATCTAAGAGGGGCAGTTATATGGGATTTAGTGAGATGGTGATTTCTTTTGCGCCGGCCTTGGGTCCAACTTACGGCGGCACATTAACTTCTTTTTGGTCTTGGCGAGGGATTTTTATTGTAGCACTGGCTATTTTAATTATCACTGCAATTATGGGTGAAAAATATATTCATTTAGCGCCTCAAGGCACATTACAAAAGTTTGACTGGCTTGGGGTCTTATTATTAACGATGATGCTTGGCAGTTTAAGTACAGCTTTTACCAATGCTGGTAAATTTGGTTTTACTAGTTTTAGCTTTATTGGTTTGCTATTAGTTTCTGTCGTAATTGCGCTTGTCTTAGCTTGGCATTTGCACCGCTCATCACGTAAAATTTTGAACTTTCGCTTGTTGAAACAACCATTGGTTGCTTTAAGGTGGGTTAACTACTTTATTTTAGCATTTATCAATATTGGTATTTCATTTGTTATTCCTATTTTTGTTGAAGATTGTTTGCATCAGAGCTCGTTTATTGCTGGCTTATTATTACTGCCGGGTGCATTGGTGGGAGCGTTTGTTTCGCCTCTTGCTGGTAAAATATTCGATCATGGACAAGCCTTTAGTTCAATGTTGTGGTCAAGCTTAATTATGCTAACGGGATCATTACTCTTTTTCGGAACTACGGGTTTTATTACTACTTTAACTATTGGCATAATCTATATTTTAATGCGAGGCGGCTTTAATTTGGGTTTTAGCAACACGTTATCAGACGCTAGTTTGCAGATTACTCGTCAGGAAAACGCGGCTTTAAATTCATTATTTAACACAACGCAGCAGTATGCGGGTTCATTCGGTACTAGTGTTTTATCAGCTGTAATTGCTACTACTCAATCACATGGTGGTAGTTTAGCTGCATCTACTGCATTAGGTAGTAAGCTGGATTATGGCATTTTAGCTGTTCTTTGTGTAATCAGTTTAATCACAGTTGTCTGGGGCAGAGTAATTGTAAAACGGCAATAAGTTACGTTAACTTAGCTGATAACTTTAAAAATATTCTTCAAAAACTTGTATAATAGGTTTTGAAAAATAGAATTTATAAAAGAAGATGGAGTAACGAAGCAAGGCTCATTAGTTACAAGTAGTGAAAATAATACTCCTTTAGCTAGTCGTGTTCGGCCTAAAAATTGGGCACAATTTGTGGGGCAAGAGCAATTGCTTGGCAATGGGAAAATATTACGTGAGATGATTGAGAGCCAGCAATTATCTTCAATGATTTTTTGGAGCCCGCCAGGTGTTGGCAAGACGACTTTAGCAGAAATTATTGCACGGCAAAGCCAGCGTTGTTTGTGCAGTTCAATCTGGATTGGCTGTGAAGCATCATAAGAGTGATAATGAATTAATGACTGATAGTGCCCATTGTGAACTAAGGGAGTTTGACAAGTGGGACAAGCAGTTAAAGGGAGCTTGAGTTCAGCGACTAAAACCCTAGTAACTTGATCGGCAGCTAAATAAGTAGCAGAAAAAGTGAGGTTATTGTCTTTAATATTAAGCAAAAGTTTAGTTGAATAGTTATCAATAGAGGTCATAGTCAAAACTCCAATCTTTTTAAGTGGCGGCTGGGGCCTCTTTTTTGTACAAAAATATCTTGTTAACATAATACCACAAGGTATTCATCAACAGGATTTAGTGTACAATCATTAAAACCGACTTGTTAGTAAGTTGGCTCTTTTTAATTAACATCATTTAAGATAATATTATTGATTAAGCCGCTTCTGGCGCCGATGTAACATGATAATTGCGTTACTTTTGCGGCAGATATTGTTAAGTTATTGTTTAGAAAGGAAGTAAAGTGCAAATGGAATTAGCGCATGTTTTACGTGAAAAAAGGCAAGAAATGAATTTAACGCAGCAGCAGTTGGCAGATAAGTTACATGTAACGCGCCAAACGTTGTCACGCTGGGAAAATTCTTTGAGCTATCCTAATTTGGACACTTTGGTAGAACTAAGTGACCTGTTGGCTGTTCCGCTTGACACTTTATTGAAAGGAGACAATAACGCAATGGTTAAGAAAATTAGTTCGGATGTAAATGATAAGCGGAGATACCGCCGGTATTTGATAATTATTGGCAGTATCTTTACCGTGATTTTAATATGGCTTTGCGTTTTAGGCTATGGTCGGGCAAATCAAATGGAGTGGATTGACCGCTTTAACCCATTTTTAGAAACGAAGTATGGTTATGCTGTTTTGCCGGATAAAGTCGAAGTGAAAAAAGAACGTGGAATCGAGCAACGTGGTAAAACCGAGAAGAAGGTTTGGCTTAAAGTTCCACAAAAAGTGGATGCGTATGTTACTGACGACGCTTTTAGTCATGGTTCGTGGTTAAAGTTTTCTACTGGAGAATACGACTTAAAGCACCGCTGGGCTTATGTCATGCATAAGGGCTCATATGTATATGCAGCTCGCTTAGTTAAAAAGAGTGAGATACCTCTACAAATGCGTGAAACAATACCGGATGATTATACGCCATTTAAAGAATCAACAGGACCAGAGCATGCGTCTACTGCATTAAGAGTGAATAAAAATTTCCCGTGGTGGCCATTTAATTAATCAAAAAGAACCAACTTGTTAGTAAGTTGGTTCTTTTTATGATTATTTTTAATTATTTTGGAAGTTACGTAAGAACTTAACAGTTTTTTCGTTTTGTGGATGGTTAAGTAATTGGTCAGGACTACCTTGCTCGGTAATTACGCCATCGCTGATGAAGAAGACTTGATCGGAAACATCGCGGGCAAAGGCCATTTCGTGAGTAACAATAATCATCGTTAATCCGGTAGTGGCTAAGTCCTTCATAACGCTAAGTACTTCGCCGACCATTTCTGGATCAAGGGCACTAGTTGGCTCATCGAATAGTAAAATCTCCGGATCCATTGAAATCGCGCGGGCAATTGCGACCCGTTGTTGCTGACCACCGGACAATTGCTTAGGGCGAGCATTAATGTATTCCGCCATGCCGACTTTTTTAAGGTTGCTGATGGCAACTTTGCGGGCTTCTTCTTTGGAACGTTTCAAGACCAGCTCTTGACCAACCATGCAGTTGGCTAAGACATCTTTGTTTTCAAATAAGTCAAATTGCTGGAAAACCATGCCGACTTTGGCCCGGTAGATATTCCGGTTGTAGCCGGGAGCTAGTACATTTTCACCGTGGAAATCAATTTCACCAGCACTAGGCTCCTCTAGCATGTTAATGCAGCGTAAAGTAGTTGATTTACCACCGCCAGAAGGCCCGATAATTGTAGCAATTTCTCCTTTTTTAATATTAAAAGAAATGTCCTTTAATACTTGGTGATTACCAAAAGACTTTTGAATGTGCTTTAAACTTAAAATTGTACTGTTTGCTTGTGTCATTATTTGTTAACCTCCGTCTTTTCAGTTGGGCCAACTTGAACTTGATTGGCCATCAAATTATAGTTCTTACTGCCTTCCAGATGCTTTTCAATTAGGTTGAAAATTCTAGTAATTGTAAAGGTCAGAATTAGATAGATTACAGAAATTGTTAGGTAAGTTGGGAAGAACTTAAACGTTTGACTAGCAATCGTGGTCCCAACAAAGAACAATTCAGAAACAGAAATGATACTTAAAACTGAAGTATCCTTGATGTTAACGATAAATTCGTTAGTGATTGATGGCAGACAGTTTCTAATAGCTTGCGGCAGAATAATATGCCACATTCTCTGATTATGAGTCATCCCTAGAGCACTGGCAGCTTCAAATTGTCCTTCTGGTGTTGAGATAATCCCGCCGCGGATAATTTCGGCTAAATATGCACCAGTATTAATGGAAACAATGACTAATGCAGCTGCAGTTCTGTCGATATTAAGGTGCCAGAATTGGGCAATCCCATAGTAAATTACAGCTGCTTGAACCATCATTGGTGTGCCCCGGAAGATTTCGATATAAACGGATAATAGCCAATCGATGAACTTTAAGCCCCAACGTTTACCGCGAGTAGTTGGGGTAGGGATTGTCCGGATGATACCAACTATTAAACCAATAAAGAATCCGGCAATGGTACCAACTGATGCTAGTAGTAGTGTCATCCCGATACCACTAATAATCATGCCGCCGTATTGCTTCCACATGGAAACGAACCAGTTTTCTGGCTTTCCAGTTTTGCTCTTAGAATTGTCGGTCTTTGGTTGCTGTTTAACGGCAGTGTTCATTAACTTAACTCGTTGAGCATTAGAAATTGTTGCTAAAATTTGGTTAACTTGCTTGAGCAGCTGCTTGTTAGGCTTGGCAATCCCAATTGAAGTAACTGATTCTTCTTTAGTGGCGTGGAAACCAGGCATTTTGCTGACAGGAATAGCTTTAATATCTGGGTCAACCAATTTAAATGAAGTTGCTTCGGTATCTTCGGCTACATAACCGTCAATTGTGCCTGAAATTAAACTTTGCCGCATGGCAGCGAAGTCACGCATAGCAGGTTGACGTTTAGCGCCAGTCAATTGCTTAATTAATTGGTAGTGGAAAGTTCCTTGTTGAGCTGTTAATTTAGCGCCCTTAAAGTCAGACAACTTTTTGGCAGTAGCGTACTTGCTGCCAACCTTAGTGATGACAACGAATGTGCTCCGACGATAAGGATTAGAAAAGTTGATTGCTTTTTCACGTTCAGCAGTTGGACTCATTCCGGCGATAATTAAATCAGCCTTGCCACTAGTTAAAGCGGGTAATAGCCCATCCCATTCCGTCTTAACCACAACTACTTTACGGTGCAATTTTTGTCCGATGATTTTGGCGATTTTGACATCGTAACCATTGGCAAAAGTGTGCGAGCCATCAATTGGAACAGCGCCATTAGCGTTGTTAGTTTGAGTCCAATTGTATGGCTGGTAGTTAGCTTCCATGGCGACTTTTAGAACATTGTTGTCTTTGGCTGCAGCTTGACGAGTATTGAAACTAAATCCAATTGTTAAGCTGAGCAAAATAGCAATGAATGCAGATAACCATTTGTTTTTTGACTTCATTTTAAAACCTCCAAAAACGTTTCAAATAAAGCCAACACAATAAAAAGCGTAAATAAAAACCTCATCGTCTCTCAAGACAACGAGGTTATAATTGATCATATTTAGACAAATCATATAGCGCTCCCCGGGGAAACCGAGACAGTCCGCAGAATTTGCTTCTGCGTCCCAACAAAAATAATCGGACAAGTATTGTTTTCGTTTCGGCGGTAATCCTTACATCAGCCATCTTAGCTCTTTGCCAGCTCCGACTGAATTCGTGATTATCGCGACCTCTATTGCATTGGAAATTATTTAACTTGACTAAAAGCATAGGCTAAAAAGATTGCTTTGTCAACTATTTATTTATAGATAATGGGAAAAGTTGAATGCGTAAGTACAATTTTGTAATATTTATATACAAGATAAAAGGAGAAATATGTATGCAAAATCCAGCTGATTTAACTAAAGAAACAAAGTTGTTTAAAACAGGAAATTCATGGGTTTTTCGTGTTTTGAAGCAAGACAAAGAATTTCTTCATGCAGATAGTAATACACGTTTTAAAAAGACTATTTCGCCAGATGGGAGACAAATAACTTTTACCAAAATTGAAGAAGCTGACCCAAATTTAATGAAATATATAGAAAAGCAATATAAAAAGCATCAGCCATTAATGGAAAGATTAAAGAATTTATGAAATAACTTTTACTGATAATGAAACTGAAGAAGTAATGCTTGGATTAGCAGAATGGATTAAAGAAAGGACACTGGGCTAGATAATATGACTGCTGATCCAGAAGATTATGAGGAAATCATTATGCCAAGGTTGCGGGGAAATAATTATTATCAGGTACTTGCTGATAACAGGCTAATCGGCTTTTTGTGATTGAGCCAGCAGATAAAAATCAGGGTGTTTATGAATTAGGTCTGGGCATGAAGCCGAATTTAACAGGGCAAGGAAAAGGGCAGGAATTTCTGCGACAAATATTAGCCTTTGTAACAAGTAAACTTGCAATAATAGAGCTTATTTTAGACGTTGCCAAATTTAGCGTGCGTGCGCAAAAAGTCTACCAGCACTTAGGTTTTACCCCAGTTAAAAAGCACCATTCTTCTTAATCGAGAACGGTGCCTTTTTTATGTTTAAAATTATTCAGTTAAATATTTTTGCGCAAATTTTAGATAGAACTTGCATGCCGCTAAGTAGTCGGGAATATCAACGTACTCGTCGATTTGATGGCAGCTGTCATTGCCCGGTCCAATGCTAAACATTGTTGGTGCTGTTGGGCTATTGACAAACTTAGAGGCGTCGGTGGTGCCTGATTCGGTTACCAAATTAACTGGTCGCTCTAAAACGTCTGCGAGTAATTCCTGAGCTGCCTGCACGTACTCATTGTTTGCATCACCAGAAACAGCCTCGCCTAAATAATCGTACTGCAATTCAAAATGGTGCTGTGGCATTTGATTAACTTCATTGATTACATCTTCTAAAATCGTTTGGATGTCTTTAACCGTGTAGAACGGGTTAATGCGAATGTTTCCGCGAGCAACAATTTTATCAGGCATACTGTTAACTTGGTCACCGCCAGAAATCATCGTGATGTTGTGCAGAACAGGACCTAACTTTTCATGGACCAGTGGCAAATGCCGTAATTTTTGGTTGGCTAATTGGATAAAATCAGTCATGTTATCAATGGCGTTGAGGACATTTAATTGCGCAGAGTGAGCGACTTTGCCGTAAGAGGTGACAGTGTAATCAATGTCGCCATTATTGGAATAAGAAATATCAAGGTTGGAGTCTTCACCGATGACAATAACGTTTAAATCGTCAATAAAGCCTTCCCTAGTTAATTCTTCAGCGCCCCACTGCCCAGTTTCTTCACCAACAGACATTAATAAACGTAATTCCCCTGTTAAAGGCACGTTGTCTTCGAGTAGAGTGATGAGCGTGCCAATCATCCCCGCTAAGCCGCTCTTCATATCTGTCGTGCCCCGGCCGTACATTTTGGTGTTATGATCGTACAATTTGCCGGAAAATGGATCATCGCGCCAAGCTGCACGATTGCCAAGGTTAACCACATCCATGTGACCGGAAAAGCCGAGCTTGAAATTGCCGTCAGTGGGGCCAATTGAGATGACAGCACTTTCGCGATCACCCTGATAGGGAACACGTGTTATGCGAACGCGGTCGCCAAAGGGTGCGAATAACTGTTCAACGTAGTCAACAACCTTTTTTTCATGGTCGTCAATGGTTTCTATTTGGATTAAATCTTGTAATAACTTAATTTGTCTTTGTCTATCCATAGTAATTCCTATCAATTAAATAATTATTTGTCTTGCGTGCCAACTTGAATCTGATTGGCCATTAAATTGTAATTCTGACTGCCATCGAGGTGTTTTTCAATCAAGTTGAAAATCCGCGTGATAGTAAAGGTTAAAATCAGGTAAATTGCGGAAATTGTCAGGTAAGTTGGGAAGAATTTGAAACTTTGACTGGCAATTGTGGAACCAACGAAGAATAATTCAGAAACAGAGATAATGCTCAAAACTGAAGTATCCTTGATATTTACAATAAACTCGTTGGTAATTGAAGGGAGACAATTTCTGATTGCCTGCGGCAGGATAATGTGCCACATTCTTTGGCTATGAGTCATCCCCAGTGCACTGGCTGCCTCGAACTGACCATCGGGAGTGGAAATAATCCCGCCGCGGATAATTTCGGCTAAATATGCACCGGTATTAATCGAAACAATGATTAAGGCAGCGGCAGTTCTGTCAATGTTAAGATGCCAGAATTGCGCAATGCCGTAGTAAATTACGGCTGCCTGAACCATCATTGGCGTGCCCCGAAAGACTTCGATATAAACTGACAGGAGCCAATTAATAAATTTCAAGCCCCAACGCTTGCCGCGAGTGGTGGGTTCAGGAATTGTGCGGACAATTCCAACGACTAAACCAATTAGGAAACCAGCAACTGTTCCGACAGCAGCTAGTAATAAGGTCATGCCAATCCCGCTCATAATCATGCCGCCGTATTGCTTGAGCATGGAGATGAGCCACGGCTCTGGTTTACCATTTTTACCCTTTTTCGAAGTGGTCTTAGGTTGTTCTTTAATAGCTGCCGTCATTAATTCTTGGCGTTTTTTAGTAGGAATCCCTGCTAAGATTTGGTTGACGTCTTTAAGCAGCTTGGGATTAGACTTGGCAACACCAATTGAAGAAACCATCTGTTCTTTGGTGACATGGAAACCATGCATCGGATTAAGCTTTACTGCCGTAATATCAGGATCAACCATTTTGAACGAAATGGCCTCAGTTGAGTCAGCGATATACCCGTCGATTGTTCCAGAAACCAGACTTTGCCGCATTGCGGAGAAGTCACTCATGGCAGGTTCCTTCTTAACTCCGGGCAATTGATTAATTAATTTATAGTGGAAAGTACCTTGCTGTGAGGTCAATTTTGCACCCTTAAAGTCTGTTAGCTTCTTGGCGTTGGCGAATCTGCTAGTCTTCTTAGTAATTACGACAAAAATGCCGCTCCAATAAGCATTGGTGAAGTTAATCGCTTTAGCACGTTCAGGAGTTGGACTCATTCCGGCAATAATTAAGTCGGCCTTGCCACTAGTTAATGAGGGGAGTAATCCATCCCATTCAGTCTTAAGTACGACCACTTTACGATGCAACTTTTTACCAATGATTTTGGCAATTTTGACATCATAGCCGTTAGCATAGGTATGTGAGCCGTCAATTGGGACGGCACCATTAGCCGAAGTGGTTTGGGTCCAATTGTTGGGCGAGTAGTTAGCTTCCATTGCGACTTTTAATACCCCATCGTCTTTTTTAGCTGCTTGGACTGAGGGTATATTGAAAAATGCACTGATAGTAAAACCGATTAGAACTGCAAAAATTGCGGTTAACCACTTGTATCTTGACTTCATTTTGAAAACCTCCAAATATTTTTCAAATAAAGCCAATACAATAAAAAGCGTAAATAAAAACCCTCGTCATCTTTCAAGACAACGAGGGTTATAATCAATCATATTTAGACAAATCATATAGCGCTCCCCAAGATTGACTTGGGACAGTCTGCAGGATCTGTTCCTGCAGCCCAACCAAAACCTTACGACGGATAAAATTTCGGTTTCGGCGGCAATTCTTGACACTAATCATCTTTGCATCACGCGTGCTTAGACTAGGTTCGTAATTGTCGCGACCTCTATTGCATTGGAAATTATTTAACTTGATGAAAATAATAAATTAAATTTTGATGATTGTCAACTGTATTATTAAAAAATTTTTAATAATATTTAATTTAAGACTTAAAAATCAAATGGTAAGCATCTTACTTGTATTTTGTAAGTGACTCCTTTATAGTGTATATATAAGCAAAGTTATGTAAGACTTTTAGGAGGTCATATAGATGGCAAAATTAACACAAGAAATGCAAGATTTAGTAACAAGCGAATTTCCTTTCTTAGCAACAGCTGACAAGGATGGTAATCCTCAAGTAGGTCCTAAGGGCTCATTAAAGGTTTACGATGATGAACACTTAGCTTATGTTGAATGGACAAGTAAGACAGCTTATGAAAACTTAAAGGCTACTGGTAAGGCAGCCGTTGCTGTATCAAATAAGGCGGCTGGAACTGGCTACCGCTTTGAAGGTACAGCTCATGTTTACCAACCTGGCTCAGCAGAATATAAAACTGCTAAGGAAAAGGGTGGCCTTGGCGACGGTACTGCCATTGTTGTAATTGATGTTGAAAGAATTTATCAATTAGGACATGTTCCAGAAGCTGGTGATTTACTGGTTGAAGGTGCACCAGAACGCCGCGGCTGCTAATAAATTAAATGGCTAATCTTAAACACGCTAGACAGAATTGCCTAGCGTGTTTTTGTGTGCTAATTTTTAATTCTTAACAACGGGCGTCTTTTCGTATGCTGTCATGTCTTTACCAAGAATTAGGAAAACAATGACGGTAATAATTGCAATAAATGCTGGCAGTAAAAGCGGCTTTTTAAGTAAGTCAAAAATACCGGCAACAATTGTTCCGAAGAAGACGTCAAGAATTGAAGAACCAAAAGTGATAAAGCTTGCTTGGCCAGATTGAATTGTAACTTCAGTCCGTCTAATTCGAATCCGAGAAATCCATGTGCTGACAGGGATGCAGCTAAGCATGACGGCAATAATACAAATGCTTAAAGTATAAACACTGGGACTAACGGCAAAGATAATTAGACATAGTGCGGGTAAAGTAATGAGCACCATGCTTTTCTTGAAATTTAATTTGGTCCGCAAAACGAGGTTGCCTAAGATGGTGCCAATGGCATAATCGACAATTAAATAGACAATGTTGGTATACTGGGGATCAACACTACTCCACAGGTAGACCATTAGACTATTAAAATAACCCATCAGTAAGCTAATGAAAATTGCCAAGATAATTGAGCTGCGTAAGCCAGTATTGGTCTTAATCAGGTGATAAATCTTTTTAACTTGCGCTAAGGTTGAATTAGTGGCTAGGTCATGACCAACCAGATTAGGATCGTAGTTTTCATCTAGTAAACTAGTTGGAATCGCAAATAATAGGTAGGCAATACTACCAACAAGTAATAAAAATTTGTAGATAATCGAGCCATCGTTAAGCTCGCTAGCCAGAACATAGGCACAGCCAATTGCTAAGTAACTTAAAATTAAGCCAATATTGCCGAAAGTTGTGTTCTTACCAATTACCATATCAACTTGTTCGTCAGGAATGAAGCGCTTGGTGGCACCGTTATATGCAGACTGAGCAAAAAGTGCAATAAAAGTCATGACGATGTCACAGGCAATGTAGGCATAAATGAAATAAACGCCATTAAAGAAAAAGGGAATTAGTAAGATTAAGCCTAGTAAGGGATAGGTGATTTGTAAGGCCTTCTTCTTACTGATACGGTCCATTGTGGAACCAACAAAAAGCGTCAGAATAATGATGCCAAACGATTCTAAGCTTGAGAAGATGCTGTTGACAGTTACCGACCGTGAAAAAGAAGCGATTAAGATTGAACCGCCAATACCAACAGATAAGTCACCCAGGTTAGAAATTAATGCCATGATTGGTAAGAGGGAAGAATTACGGACTTTTTTCATATTTAGCTCCTGTAAAAAATATTATGTAATTATTATGATCTAAATATGAAAAAATTCAACAACACTAAATATATTTTAATACTGATAAGAAGCAGAAATTTATTGCCAACCGTGATTTTCTGTGTAATCACGTTTTTTCATTCTTGAGACGTAGGGATTGCCAGCGACATAATAACGCAAAGGCTTTTGTGCCCACTCTGGTTCAGATTGATTAATGCCAATTCGCGGCCCAGCAATGATTTTAGCTGCGTGCTTTTTGTGAGCATTGTCTAGGTCGATGCTAAATGGTGAATCATCTAAAAAGTGCAGGTTCCAATGTTTATCATGAATGCCAAAGGCCTGCATCATTTTAGCGGGGCCATTGGTTAGTAAAACCTCACTTTTACCGCCGCGATTGGTAATCATCTGCTCAATGCCCCATGCTGGTTCGATTGCTCTAATCAAAATTCCCTGCGGCTCGTCTAGTTCTTGTGTAGCTACATCAAAGAAAAAATATTGCCTTTGGCTGTAAATATAAATGGTGCCGCCAGTGCGGTACAAGCCTTCATTAGCTGGACTGCGGCGATTGCCATAAGAATGCGCGGCGCGATCGCGGGCACCCAAATAGGCTTCGGCTTCAACGATATAGCCGCCCATTAAGTGCTGACCATTATTGTAAGTTAACGGTCGTCCGATTAGGTCAGCGGTGATTTCGGTAGTAGAATTGTTAGTAAAGTATGTGGAATAATTCATTTTTTCTTCCTAGTAAGATATTGAAAATAAAAGGGAAATAATAATGACAGAAATTAAATTGGTGCGAATTTATAATCATGAACAACCTGCTGGTTACCGAATTTTAGTTGATCGGTTATGGCCACGCGGGATGAGTAAGGTTAAGGCTAATTTGGATGAATGGGCAAAAGAAGTGGGGCCAAGTAGCGACTTGCGCAAATGGTTTAACCATGAAGATGCGAAGTTTGTCTCTTTTAAGCAGAAATATCTTGCGCAGTTACAGAAAAATCCGGCGCTGCCGCAATTTTTAGAATTAGTAAAAGCGCAGCTGGCTAAGCAAGATGTCTTGTTTTTATATAGTGCAAAAAATAAAGAGCACAACCAAGCGGTTGTACTCAAAGAATATGTGCTGCAGTCCTTATAGTTTGCGCCCGTGGCGTCTAATCCGCCAAAAATGAAAGGCGATTGTCAGTAAAAGAATGCCAAAGACAATCATTGCAAACAACGTGTTTGGCAGTTCATAATTAAATGGCGGCAGCGAAAGTAGCAGTTTAAGTGCGATAATCCCAATTAAGACGTAGGCCATTGGTTGTAATTCCGGAATAATATCCATCAATCTGATAATGACTTCGGCTACGCCCCGCATGCACAGAATTCCAATCATTCCGCCGATTAGAACAACTACTGGATTGCTGGAAACGGCCAATGCCGCTAAAACTGAATCAATTGAAAAGACAATATCCATTGCTTCAATCGAAATAACTGTGCGCCAGAAGAGGGACAAGACATGCTTGCCCTTCTTTTTTTGATGAGCCAAAATCTTTTCTTCTTCGGCTTTTTCTTTTGCGGCGGCTTTTTGCGGGTGGCGCTGATCATAGAAAAACTTGATGGCGAGGTAAAACAGGTAGAAGCTGCCGGCTAGTTTAATCTCCCAAAAATTAATCAGGTAAGTTCCGATCCCAATAACGATAAAACGGAAAATATATGCGCCCCAAAGACCATAAAATAAGGACTTTTCCTGCTGCTTTTTATCAGGTAAGACTTTTGTCTGTGTGGCTAAAACGACCGCATTATCAACGGACAACAAGCATTCCATCAAAATCAGGGTAAGGATAACCATCCAATCCTTGCCGCTAGTTAAGACGTGCAGCCAATTGCTGGCACTGAAAAAGGGGGCATACATTTTAATAATTGACATCTAAAAACTCTTTTCTAAATTAATGAGGTGTTTCTTGTAGTTATTGCCAAGGCGATATTGACCATAAGTGCCATCAGCGCGAATTATTCGATGACACGGGATGAAAAACAAAACGGGGTTCAGAGCAACCGCGTGAGCTACTGCTCGAGTGGCTTGTGGCTGCCCAATCGCTTGGGCTAGCTCTTGATAACTGATTGTCTGACCATAAGGGATTTGCCTTACTTGCTCAAGGACTTTTTGCTGCCAAGGCGTGACTATCTGGCTAATACTTAGCGGCACATCGAGCTTTTTCCTAGTCCCAGTTAAAAATTCCCGTAATTCTTGGACATAAGGTGTGAGTCTTGCCGGATCAGGAAGCGGCTTTTCGCTTGGATAAAAGTGCCTTAATGGCAAAGTTGCTGCGTTTGTTTGCCCAACATAAGTAAGACCGCTTTCATCTGCAACTAATTGAAAAGTCACATGGTCAATGGTTAAATTTGCGTAATAAAGCATTAAATTTGGTCAAAAACGTCCAGTGCGTCCGCAATAATTGAAGAAATTCCGGCAGCAGGGATTTCAGTCTTGTTGATTGCCCAAATTTTGGCGTCACTTTGGCGGTAAGACAGCAACTGGGCAAACGGATAAACGACAAAGCTGGTACCAGAAATAATTACTAAATCAGAATTTTGCATGGCATTAACGGACTTAGATAGGTTATCGCCGTTGATAGCTTCGCCATAAAGCACGATACCAGGACGAATGATGCCGCCACAATTCTCATGCCGGTAGCTTTTGGCGTATTCCGTGTAGGCAACAGGTTGGTGACACTTGGTGCAGTAGATATTATACAAGCTGCCGTGAAATTCGGTCACGTGCTGGTTGCCAGCCTTTGTATCAAGGTGGTCAACGTTTTGGGTAATTAAATCGCCCTTGTCGTTACAAAGTTCAGCAATCTTTTGGTGGATTGCATTCGGCTTGGCATCGGGGAAGTACATGTTATCCATGACAAATTTGTAGAAAAAGTCGGGCCGGTTATAAAGCGTTTCTTTACTTAAAATGGTTTCGGGACTTTCAGAGACACCATCGTAAATTCCGTTTTTGGAACGGTAATCAGGAATGCCGGAATGAGTAGAAACACCGGCGCCAGTTAGAAATGTAATGTGCTGGGCTTGGTCAATGTCATGTTTTAATTCAGCTATTTGCTTTGGGTCAATCATCAGTTATGCACCTTTCTTAAAATTAATTTACTATCTGTAGTTTACTACAAGTTGCGGCTGCGATGAATGAGTTTAGTGTGACATAATTAGAGGTTTTGCAATTTAAGGAGTTAATAAAAAGCAGTGAATCAATATTCCGGCGAATATTGCTCCACTACTAGGTTAGTATGTTTTTGTGTAAAATTTAATTTCTCCCAACCAATATTATTAAGTTATTTCACTGTCAATTTGATGATACTCTTTTTTAAAATAAAGATGCGGGTATGGAAATGGTGTTTGAATATTTAATAAAGAGGAACTAAAAGTGGAGCCAGAGGAAAAATTTAGAATAGTGTAGATTTGTACGACAATTATGGTACGATTAAACTGAGGTGATTATAGTGGCACAAACAGCAAGAATTGAAGCAAGAATAGACCCGAATATTAAAGCCAAGGCCAGTAAAGAACTAGCAAAACATGGTTTGAGTATTTCTGATTTTGTTAGAATGAGTTTAACTGAAGTTGCGATTGAGGGCTTGCCAAAACAGTATATTATTCCCAAACTTAGTGCGACTGTTCAAGCATCGTTGGCAGAGATAAAGGCAGATATGGATGGCACTAAAAAATTGCCGAAAGCACATAGTTATGAAGAATTAATTAGTTGGAAGCAAAATGAAACCAATTAAGCGACTTGAGGTCGGTATAAGTATTGAAGTCGGTAATCTTTCGTCTTTTAGTCAGCATTTTTTAATGCTGTTTTTATAAATAACCTTGATTTATCAACGTTTAGCACAGGTAATTCAAGGTTATTTTTGTTAGTAAAAGTAATTTTGACACAAAAATGGCACATAATTTAAAACTATGTGTCAAAGAAATCTTTGGTAGCAGAAGAAAAGCTGATATGGTGGACTTAAAGCCCGCTTTTTTATATTCCAATAAAAAAAGCGATCCATTGGGATCGCTACCGCGCGTTGTAAGTAGTCAACTTACAGGCACGTCTTTTTACACTGAAAACGTGTAAACTCTTCATACGATAATTATAACATGCTAGAATATTATTGCACGTCTTTTAGTGTGTAACTCTGAAAAGTCTAGTCAACTTTTCTAAAGGAGGTGAACACGATGCTGAAAAACGTTGTTAAACTCTTCATAGCTTACATTTTTCTTAGACAAGCAACCAATTTGTTAACTGCATTGCAAGGTGTGTTAGCTGAATTAGTTAAACTATTTAAGTAGTGTACACAGCAGCTTAGATTTTCTAAGCTGCTTTTTGTATTTGGAAAATGTATTTAAAGAAGGTTATCCAATAGTTCAAAAAAGCATGAATGATATATTAATATTAAAAATGATCATTTGATTGGGCTCAATAGTGACAGGTAGAGTTTTATCGTTTATAAATTTATTTATGTTATTTATAATAGGTGTCTTTTTCCTTCTTTTCTTATACATATATCCAAGGTTTATAATCTGAACAGTTTTATTTCCTATATTTCTGACTGTTACAATATGGTTAAGGTTATTTTTTTGTAAAAGAATCAAAACCAAAAGACTAGCTCCGATAAAATATCGGGAGCTAGTCCTAAGTTAAACTTAACGATCTTTTTGTATTTTATAATAGTGGAATGCCGTGTTCAGCGCATGTCGTAACCATCTCTTTAGGCCAAATGCTGGCTTGAACTTCGCCAATATGAGCTTTGCCCAGTAGTAACATGCACAGGCGCGATTGGCCAATACCGCCACCGATTGAGTAAGGCAATTCGCCTTTCAGCAGCAATTGGTGGAACGGTAATTGTTCACGGTCAAGGCAGCCGGCCTTTGTTAGTTGCTCGTGTAAACTTTCGGGACTAACACGGATCCCCATTGAAGAAATTTCTAACTTTTGCTTGAGTGGCTCATACCAGAAGATCAGGTCGCCGTTTAATTGCCAGTCATCGTAGTCTGGTGCACGACCGTCGTGTGGCTTACCACTACGATTTAATTTATCACCAATCTTCATTAAAAAGACGGCCTTTTCTTCCTTGGCAATCTTGTTTTCACGTTCCTCTGGGCTGATATCTGGCCAGTGGTCTTCCAATTCTTGCGTGGTAATAAAGTGGACCTCGTCGGGCAGGCGATAAGTAGAAGCCGGGTAACGCGAGGCGCACTCAGCTTCAATCTGTTTAATCGCTGCGAAAATCTTGTTGACGGTGATTTCCAGGGTTTCGCTAGTACGGTCTTCTTTGCTAATGACCTTTTCCCAGTCCCACTGGTCAACATAGATGGAATGGAAATTATCCATTTCCTCGTCGCGGCGGATGGCGTTCATATTTGTGTAGAGTCCTTCGTGCATCCGGAAGCCATACTTCTTAAGCGCCATGCGTTTCCATTTGGCAAGTGAGTGGACAATCTCAATTGTATCGTCCTTAGGCATGTCTTTGGCATCAAAGGCGACGGGACGTTCCACACCGTTTAAGTTGTCGTTTAGTCCCGTGTCTTTTTCGACAAACATTGGTGCCGACATCCGTTGCAAGTTGAGCTTTTGCGCTAAAATGTCTTGGAATCGCTCCCGAATAAACACGATTGCTGCTTCGGTATCTCTAATTGTTAAAGTTGGCTGATATTTTTCTGGTAAAATCAAAGTCATGGTAGTTACCTCCAAAATTGGGTCAAAGAAAAAAGCCCTTTGTCCGATTGATAATTCAATAGGACGAAAGGCTTTTTCCGCGGTACCACCTAAATTGCTCAAAGCTTGAGCCAACTCATGAAGCACTAACATGCTTCACCAGCGTGGTAACGTACTGGGGACGACGCAACTTACTCTTCTAAAATTTCAGTGCGCTGCTAAAAGGGTTTTTCGATAATTCAGGGTCTGGCGCATTTGCACTAGCTGCACCTCACTGAGTAGAGATAAATTATTTACTCGTCTTTGTCATTGCATTTATGTTAAATGATATTTAACACTCTTTTTAATAAAATTGCAAGCAAAAATTAATTATATTCACGATGACTATCGAAATTAAGCTACTCTGTTATAATAATAAAGAATAATAGCGAGGAGAATTTTTATGGCAAATTCGACATTTTTATATTTTCTTTTGGATGCAATACTGCTTGGTTACAGCTGCTACAGTTGGTTTTGGCAAGCTAGTATTGACTTAAAGGGACATTATCGGACTTCATCAATTGTTTGGACTGTGCTAATTATTTGGGCTGGTTTTGCGTGGGAATTTTTGGAAAAGAGCGACCCGGGCTTGAGCATGTTTCTCGCCATCTTTTTATTAATGGGAATTATTGATGGCTTTTCCGGTTTAGCACCGAAAAGGGCAGTGGTGTCGGGTTATTTTAGGCGGACAATTGCCTATAAAGATATTGTCATGGTAACTTTGATTAAGGTGCCGAAACTCAAGAAGAAAATGGTAATTTGTATTTTGATGACGAAGAAGCACCAACAATATTACCTGCGCTTTTCTAAAGAAGTGACGCAAATTATTACTGTTTTGAAAAAGCGCATTGGCCACAATGTTCAGATTGAAGTGCAAGATATTTTATAAAAAAAGCCACGCACTAAGGCATGACTTTTAGAGTTAAGCTTTTACAGATAAATGTAAAAGTTTATTTTTTTAATTATAAAATTGGGGATAGCATCCGCGAAAAGCTCTGCAGGGTCCGCAGCCAGCGGCCTTGTTTAGCGATCATCTCTGGTGAAAGCAGAGTTGACTGTTTCATGTCTTCTTCAAAGGCATGGGCAATTTTGCTAGTAAAGTTTTTATCATAAAAAATCGCAATGTCCTCAAAATTAAGGTCATAAGAACGGTAATCTTGGTTCATTGAGCCGACAGTTGAAACGTCGTCATCAACCACAATTGTCTTGGCGTGAATAAAGCCGTGATTGTAGATGTAAATTTTGACGCCGTAACGCGATAATTCGTTTGCGTACCACTGCGTTGCCCGATAAATGAAGGGGTGGTCTGGCTTGCACGGAATCATAATTCGCAAATCAACGCCTGACATGGCAACTGTCTGCAGGGTCGCGAACATGGCATCATCAGGGATAAGGTAAGGTGTTTGCAGCCAAAGCCGTGTTTTGGCTTGCGACATTAACTTCATAACACCGTTACGCATGTTGGCGTTGTAATGGTCTGGACCATCGGAGACAATCTGCGTGGCAATATCGCCAGGATGGATTTCATTCTCATCTAAGTCAGGAAAGAGAAGGTGGTTGAAGGTAATCAGTTGGCTATCTTTTTGAATTGAAGCATTCCAATCCATGACAAAACGTTCCTGAAGTAAGAGTGAAGCCGAACCGACAATGCGAACCTGACTGTCGCGCCAATAGCCAAACTTCTTTTTTCGGCCTAAATATTGATCACCGATGTTAAACCCGCCGGTCCACGAGATTTTACCATCGATAACTACAATCTTGCGGTGCAGGTGGTAATTAATCCGGTACCGCGTAATCATGTTGCGCGATGTGACGAAGGGCAATACTTGCCCGCCGACTTGGCATAATTGGTTGAACCATGACTTGGTTGCCCCCATTGATCCCCAAGCATCATAAAGGACACGGACGCAAACGCCCTCGCAAGCCTTTTTAATTAATAAATTCAAAATTTCATTGCCAATATCATCGTTATAAAAGGTATAAAATTCTACGTTAATGGTTTCGCGGGCATTTTTAATATCCTGAATCATGTCGGCAAACATTGGTTGTCCGTCAGTATAGAGCTTGACCTGATTGTTCTTACTTAATGGTGATTCGCCTTGCCGGTCGAAGAAGTGAACGACCATCTTGGCCTTATTAGAAGTATCAGATGAGCTAATCTTTTTAGGAGCTTTAGTAATTGACTTTTGCACGTTGCGCAGTCCGATGTGGTGCTGTTTATTAATGGCAAAAATATTTTCTTGTGAAATTCCACGACCAAAAAAGCCATACAGAGTCATCCCGATTACGGGGAAAACAAGCAGGATAATTAGCCATGCCCAGGTTGTAGAAACCGACCGTCGTCTGTGAAAGACGATGTAGAAGGCAAGAATAGTGTTGGCAATAATGATGATACGCGCAATGTCACGAAGTAGACTCACGGAAATCCTCCAGAATAATAAAAAGTTACTGTGTTAGGCCGATAAATTTATCGACAATTTTGATAACGAACGGATTATCATGCATCCAGCTGTGCTCGGCGTATTTTTGCCCACGGATTTCAACTTCGTGGTATGAATGGGCACCGGGTGCCAGAATGTAGCGAATGCTTTTAGCAGAAATAACGGAAATAAACTTGTCGCTGTTAGTGTTGTCAAGGACGTTACCATAAATGTTTAAAACGGAAATGTCGGGGTTGAACCGCTTGCGTCTGAGCAGCAGGTAAATGTAATGTGGGTTAATTACATTGGGGCGGCCGTTGGCATTAAGACCGTTAACGTTCGGGATGTCCCCCATGTAAGTTACACCGTCGAAAGGCCCGGCAATAAAGGCGCACTTGGTCAGCCGCGGGAAATTCTTCTTGCGGCAGGTGCGCATCTCGGTGCGGACAACACATGGGCAGGCGAGTGAATGCGCGACAGCCATGTAATTTTTAAAGTGAAATTTTTGTGCTAAAAAGGGCAGTAGCATTCGCAGATAATAGTCAATCGCGTACACGCCGATTAGCCGCTGCCGAAAGACCACTTGAACAATTGGGTTTAAGTCGCCGGTCCAAGTGCCCTCGAGTTTAAAATTACCTAACAAATCAATTGTCACCTTGAGATATTTAGGGTTATCCTTATCTTTTAGAGCCTGCTTAATCATGACGTTAGTTGTGTAGTCGCCGCCGCGAAAGCCGTGAAAGTAAAGCACGGGTACTTGTTTAAAGTCGCCGAGTTTTTCTTCAATCACGGCATTATCATCGACGTGCTTTTTGTGCAGATGTAGCAGAGGTCTAGTCAGTGCAATGCTGGCTAAAATCGCCAAAGAGAGCATATTAAACCTACTAGGTTCTTCAGATAGATTGTGTTTGCGGTTTTTTTCCGCTTCTTCCTTATATTTTTTGGTATTGAAGAACATTACGCTCACCTTTAAAATAATAATTAATTATATTCTAACATTGCAAATAACTTTTTAGTAAATAATGAGGTACATATGAAATTTTATGCAGTAAAAAAAGGTCGTGCTCCCGGAATTTATCGTACGTGGGATGCAACCAAAAAGCAAGTTGACGGGTTTTCTGGGGCTAGGTACAAGTCTTTCAATGAGGAAGCTGATGCAATTGAATTTATGGGTCCAGCATATAAACCTGCAACTGCTAAACCTAAACGCAAAGCGGTTAAGCATGTAGCTGGTGCAAAGCGGCCTGCTGTCGTCCCAATTGCTACTAAAAGTGTGCTGCCCAAGAGTGAGGACACCTTGCAAAATGCGATTGCTAAGATTCAACGCTTTAGTGAACAGACCAAGCTGCAATCGCCCAAGCCTAGATCGCCGCGAGTTAGGCAAGTAATTAAAAAAGCACCCGAGAAGAAAACTCAGGTGCATAGGGATCAAACTTATTTTGCGACAATCTATACTGATGGTGGGACCCGCAATACCGGTAATTATAAGGGTGGTCATGTTAAGCCAACGGATAAGGCTGCATGGGCTTACCTGATTGAATGGCAGGAAGCCGGGGAGCCTAAGTCAACTTACGGCACAAACGGTGAGTTTGGTGCCACTAATAATAAAATGGAATTGACTGCATTGATCGAGGCCCTCAAAAAACTATTGGAACTCAACTTTAATACCAAGCCACTGCTATTTGTGCTTGATTCACAATACGTGCTGAATCCAATTACAAAAGGCTGGCTTAAAAGTTGGAAAAAGCGGGGCTGGAAGAAAAGTTCCAAGGGTGAAATTGCTAACTTAGCTGGCTGGCAAGAGCTAGATAGTTTGCTTGCCCAGTTTAGTAATCCGGAATTTAAGTGGACTAAGGGGCACGCTAATAATCGCGGTAATGAGTTTGTTGACCATACCTTGAACAAGTTTATGGATCAAATGTAACTACTTAATAGTAACAATGGTGCCGCCAAACAAATGATCGAAAAAGCCGGCAATATTGTCCCAAAGCTGTTCAAACCAGTTGCGGTTCTCTTGCGTGTTGAGTTTATTAAAGATATTTTTGGCATTCTTTTCGATTCCTTTAGAAAGGGTCGCTGCCTGTTCTTTAAAATTATGGTTCTTCAGAGCACCAGAATCACGTACCTCAATTAACACGTTAATAATTTGCTGCTTTTGATTGTTATTAATTGTGTTGCCAAGATGATTAATATTAATTTGGTTATTAACAATATCATGGATTTGACTATCGGAAATATTGTTGCCGATTTTACCCATTTCTTGTTTGGCACCAGCAATCGCATTGTTTAATTGGGCATCGGTGTAGCCATCTTTGCCCTTGTTTTCCTTAGTGATTTTGCTTAAAGTGCCCATCTCATCTTGAGCGGCATTTACTTGGCTTTGGTTTAAATGGTCGCCAGTCTTGGCATAAGCAGCATAAACACCGGCTAAAGCACCGGAACCATCGATTGGAGTGGCGCTGGTGACATAAATGTTAGCGTCGGCAATCCCCGCGGTTAAAGCGGCGTTCTTGTATTGGTTGGCGGTAATGGTTGTAATATTGTTACTGCCTTTATAATTTAAAATCTGTACGTTGATACCACTGCCACTGGCTGTCTTCTGGATCATGGCACTGGACCAAACGCCTGAGCCAGTCGTGAAGTTGTCGCCTGACGGATTAAGGTACTTGACGAGGTCTTCACCGTTAATCGTAATTGTTTGGTAACTAGAACCATTGAGCGGTGCGGTTAAGGTCTTCAATGTTCCATCACGCTGCGGGTCGGTTAACGATGTCCCTAAACAAATAATTGGTAAATCATCGGCCTTTACGATCTGCAGCTGCTCGGTGAATTCGCAGGCCGTGGCAAGTGTTACTAGCAATATTGATATTATTGAAAACATTTTTTTCATAAGAATATTAACTCCTTTTTGATGTCTTAATTATAATAGGTGCTCATAGGAAAAGGTCAAGTTACGATTTCGTGTCGTTTATTTTACGTTTTTTTTAATTTTTTAGATGGTATAATAAACAATAAGATTGAGGAGGACCTATGCTCGAGCAACCTGAATTAACTATCATCATGCCAGTGTATAATGTTGCTAAGTATCTAGCGCGGGCGCTAGATCACTTGGCCGTGCAAAATGACATGAACTTTAAGCTGCTGGTTGTCAATGATGGCTCAACAGATAATACACGTAAAATAGCGGAGAGTTACCAAGATAAGTTTCGTTATTTTAAAATCATTAATAAACCCAACGGTGGTCTGTCTGATGCCCGTAATGTCGGCTTAAAGAATGTCGATACGCCGTATTTTACTTTTCATGATGGTGATGATTGGGTTGATCCCGGATATACGGCCTTTTTTGTGCATGCTTTCCATGCTCATCCAGATGCGGCGATGGTTTCGTGTGGCTTTTGGCTTAATTATGAAAACAAGCAAGGGTCAATTGCGGCAACTAAAAAAGTTGTCCACGGGATGAAGAAAAAGTTCAGAACGTATCAACTTGTTAGCAACCCTCTTGGCTCGCTATTTAACAATCATATTTTGGCAACACCAGTTAAGGGCTATACGTGGAATAAAGGGTATCGCATCGCAGTTGTGCGTCAGCATCATTTGAGGTTTGTGGAAGACTTGGTCTTTATGGAAGACCAGATTTTCAATGTGCAGTATTTGGCATTGACCGAGGGCTTTTATTGCGATAGTCAGCCGCTCTATCATTATTGGCAGCGCAAGGATAGCATGGTGCACAATTTTAACCTAAAAATGATCCCAGATGACTTTAAAGCCAATTACATTGTGGCTAAAATTGTGACCCGCAGTCTGTGGCATGAACATCATCAAAAACGGCAAAGCCAACACTTAGTTGAAGTAAGTGAGAGGGATCAATAATGAGAGAAAAGGTTAACGGCAACGAACTTTACTATAATAAATTAGGTCAGGGGGCACCGCTCTTATTACTTCACGGTCACCACTTGGATGGTGGGATGTTTGACCAAGTGGTGGCGCCACTGTCGCTTTATTATACGGTTTATGTCTTAGATATGCGTGGCCATGGTCTAAGCGAGGGCGAGATTGCCGAGCATTACCAAACAGAAGTTGAGGATGTAGCGACCTTTATTAAGCAGGTTAATATTCGGGGTTGTTATTGCTTTGGCTTTGATGCTGGTGGTCTTGTTGCCATGATGTTGGCTAGTCAGGACCAGCATGTTTTCAAAAAATTGATGGTTGCTAGTGTTTTTGTCAATGGTAATGGCATTCGGCCTTACCACTACTTAACCGAAGGCGTTTTACGGTATTTACATTTTGACCGTGATAGTCAGGTGGAATTGACCGAAAGTTTTATGTCTGTTGATAGTCTGAAGGCAATAAAAATCCCAACTTACTGCGTTGTCGGTGAAAAGGATTGGGTCAAGGTTGAGCATGTGCGCTGGTACAGCCAGATAATTCCGCAAGGACAACTACTTGTCATGCCACGGCAGAAGCACAATAGCTATGCAATAAATAGTTTTAAGTTGTTGAACTTAATGGAAGACTTTTTCAAGTAAAGCGGGGATAAAACTCGGCTTTTTTGTTAGAAATTCCCCCTTTCCTAGTCAGGAAGAGTGTTTTTTGGTTATAATAGATTAAAAGATAGTATTTTTTGATGAAGAGGTAGTTATGAACAAGGAAGAAATCTTGGAATTAATGCATCCAATGAAGCTAATTGGATTAGGCGGGAATCCAGCTTTAAATGAAAAAATCGCGGCAATTTTGAAAAAGCCGTTGATTGAAACAGCAGTTCAACACTTTAGTGATGGTGAAATTCAAGTAAATATCGGCGAAAGTGTCAGAGGCTGTGATGTCTTTGTTATCCAGTCAATTCAAGATCCAGTTAACGAAAACTTTATGGAGTTAGAAATTACGCTAGATGCTCTGCACCGAGCTTCAGCTCACCGAGTTAACGTTGTGGTGCCATACTTAGCGTACTCACGCTCAGACACTAAAACGCGGTCACGGGAACCAATTACTGCTAAATTAGTTGCTAACTTGTTGCAATTAACAGGGATGGACCACTTAATTGCACTTGACCTTCATGCTTCGCAAATTCAGGGCTTTTATAATGTACCTGTGGACCATTTGCACGCACTGCCGCTTTTAGGGCAATATTTTTTGGACAATGGGATTGCAACTAAGGACGATGACGACTTAGTAATCGTATCGCCTGACCATTCTGGTGCTAAGCTGGCTCGGAATTTTGGTCAAATCTTTAATGCGCCAATTGCAATTGTTGACCAACGCCGTGCTCGTTATGATGCAGATGTTCATAACATGATTGGCGATGTTAAAGACAAAAAGTGTATTGTCGTTGATGACTTGATTGATACCGGTTCACGGATTTCTTCATCAACTAAGTCAGTAATGGCTGCAGGTGCTAAAAAGGTTTATGTTGCGGCTACTCATGCGTTATTATCTCAAGATGCAACAGAAGTGTTGAATGAGTTACCTATTGAGCAAATTGTTGTTACTGATACGATTAGACACAAGCATTATCCAGACAGAATGGTGCGAATTTCGGTTGATTTGCTTTTAGCGCGAGGAATAAATTGTGTTTATAATGACCGTTCAATGCATCTAATTAGTGAAAGTAATTTGAAGTAACTAGTATATAACAGCCCTGTGTTTTGATATGCTAAAATTCTACTCTGGCAAAGGATGAATATAGCTTTAATATGTGACTTTTAGTTAAGTTCAATACCTTTTTGTTTATTTATTCCACATCATTGTTATAATAAAACAAGATGTATAGGAAAACGGAGAGAGAAAATTATGGCAAGACGAAAGAATTATAAAAGAAGAAGAATCATTTTAAGTAACACATTTCACTTAATTAGAGAAAATGGAATGGATAATGTTTCTTTTCAAATGATTGCTGAGAAATCTGGAATTTCTAAATCATTACTGCAATCGTATTATTCACATAAGGCTAAACTGACCGATGATGTTGTTCGCAATTTGCTCAATACCTTGGACAGACAAGTTGAAGAATTTAATGAAACTAAAAACAGTGATATTTGTGCTCGGACTGATGCTTTTATTTATACAATTGCAAAATTGGGAATTTCTGATCGCGGCCTTGACCGGATCATTTCCGAAGCTTTTGCAAGTAATGAAACACTGGACAATTGGAGCAGAATGCTAACAGGCTGGATTACACAGAATCGGCTGTTTGCTGAAGACAAATACAATTTTGATGATGTACAAACAGGTATTGCCTTTGTTGTTACCGGAGTTGGCCGACTATATCGCGACCGTGATTTACATGGTCTGTCGGCGCAGCAGATGGCGGATTATGCAACTAGTTCATTGATGTACACTTTCTTGCATTGCTCAACTAAGCAAATCAAAAAGGCACTTAGTGATGGTCATAAAATTATTGCGTCAATCGATATCAAAAAGGTTCATCATGCAATTGATACCATGTTTGCTGAAGGCAAAGAAATTGTGTGTTAGAAGGGAATAATATGACAAATGGCGCGCGAGCTGGTTTGCGCAGAGTAAATCAAGAGCAGAACACCCAGTATAAAAAGGTGCTGTCCTTTATTATCTTTCTAACTGTGACGCTGATGATGGTTACTGGGACTTTTTTAAATCCTTTGTTTATGAAGGGGCAAATTAGAACTAGCAACAATGATGCCGTTGTGGTTAGGCAAGTTAATCGTCATTTTGATACGCTGGCAGAAATGATTGGCGCTAATCAAGATGGCAACTCAAATTTGTTAACCAGCAAGCAAACCCAGCCGATTGCTGATCACATTATTGATTACACGCTTGGCATTCACTTGTTTAAGTTTGATAATCTCAAGTTAGCCGAGCAAATTCTGCATGATATTAATTTAAATATCGATCAGGGCTCGTCTAGTGATGCGCAATTGGTACAGGAAAAATTAAAGAAGCAAGGAGATAATGCACCATATGAGGTTGTCGATGCTTTTAGCTTAAATACGATTAAAGTTGGTGCGAATATTGCACTGCTGTTACTCATTGTAAATATTATTATCATTGTGGTAACTCTTATTAGTCTGAAGTCGTTAATTGAAGAAATGATAACGATGATGCCTACTAAGATGCTCATTCATGATGTTACTGCTGCGGGGATGTGGGCTGGCTTTTGGTTAATTTTGATTGCTGGATTGCTTGCCCTAATTCCAGTAGTATTCAATGTAGCGAATTTTGCAGTTTTAGGTTATTTGCTTGAGATAAGTAGCAGTATCTTTTTAGACTTTGTAATTGCTGGCGTCATTGTTTATATTCTAAGTACTATCCCTTGGGAAATTACTTCACCGAATAATTAATAATTATTTTAACAAAAAGTTAGTATTGTTATTTGGAGATTTAAATATTTTGTGTTAGCATAGTAGCGAAGAGGAAAACTCTTTTAGTTGATCAAGCAACAGAAAACCAGATATATAAAGCTGGGCATATCCCAGATAGTTGGCTGGCAACAGAAAAACCAGATATATAAAGCTGGGCATATCCCAGATAGTTGGCTGGCAACAGAAAAACTTGTTTAAGGTCGGTAGCGTAAAAGTTACCGACTTTTTTTGGGGAGAAATTTTGGAGAAATAGTGAATCAAAAACGACTTGATAATAATTATAAATACCATAGAATAACGTCTTCGGAATTAAAATCCTTTAAGAAATATCTGCCTAAAATTCGGCAATCGTATCTACAAATAAAAAGCCATTTTATTGGTAAAACAAAAGAATATATTTATGTAGTAAATAATAGGGAAATACGTTCTTTAGTGATAACTTTTAAGAATAGTCACTTTATGCATCTATGTGGAGTAAAATATTATCATGGAGCTAAAGGTTTTGTTAAGGATTTGAGATCAAACCATCTCAAACTAGAGAATTTGTATGTTAAAGAAGATGGAACAACTTTTCAAAAGCTACAAGTTATTGATAAAGTTGGTCTGTTGGATAGTTTAGAAACCAAAATATCTATTGGTGATAAGCTGGTAAAAATTCATTATGATAATTTGGTAAGAACTAAGGCTGATGTTGTAGGAATAGCTATTGATACTGATGCTAATGGTGATCATTTTCCGCTTTCTTTATTGAACTTATCAGTAAATGATACTCATACTCTGACCACTTTTGATGTAGTTGCAATAATAGAAGAGAACAAGATTACGCATTTAAAGAGCTGTCTATGTAAACAAAAGAATTGTTCTAAAAAAATAAATGATTATATTGATAAACGGCTGCATTACTAATTAAGAAGTATAGATTAGGAGGAATAATGACAGTTGAGTTTATATTAGCAAGGCAAGCAGATTTACCCGCAATAGTTGCAATTTATAATCAAAATATAGCTAGTAAAAGTGTAACGGCAGATTTAAAACCTGTTAGTGTCAGTCAGAGGCAAGAATGGTTTAATGAGCATAATGACCATCGGCCCTTGTGGGTGATTAAGGGCGATGGTCAGCTTGCAGGGTGGCTAAGTTTAGAGTCCTTTTATGGTCGAGCAGCTTATCATGCAACGGTTGAAATTAGCATATATATTGATACTAAGTTTCAATATCAAGGCTTAGGTATCAAGGCACTTGCGTACGCAGCTAAGCAGACTAAGCGCTTGGGCATCAACACTATCTTGGCTTATGTGTTTAGTACTAATAAGCCAAGTCAAGCATTATTTAAGGCTGCTGGTTATCAAGTCTATGGTCACTTGCCTAAGGTTGCAGATATGGCTGGTCGACTAATTGATTTAGATATTTTGGGTAAAAAGTTCAATTAATATTAAATTGTTACTGGTAAAATTAATTTAACGATAACAAATAGCTATTATTTTTGCTATAATCATTGTTGAACAATGTAATAAAAGTTTTAAAGGGCGGTGGCTGTTTAATTCCAAGGAGATGATTGTCTATGGAAACATGGAACAAATTATTGAAAGGGTTAGCAGTTAATGAGCACGTTCGATGTGATTTCTTTGATTTTGCAATCAAATTTAGTGTTGTTGGCGTTGTTGACGTATATCAGCAGCAACCATCATGATAAATGATCGTAATAAAAAAGACCGTCCCAACTATAACTTAACCGGTTATGGGATAGTCTAAAAAAACTATAACTAGCCACCGCTCTTAAAAGCGGAGTTGCTTGTTCAAAGAAGTCCTACGCTAACAGGGCTTCTTTTTTAATTACACTTGTATTGTAACAGGTAGCATAATAATATGCAATTGTTACAAAAGTGTTTTGGTGGGATACTGCTGTCTTACGTCAACAGCAACCATCATGATAAATGATTGTAATAAAAAGATCGTCCCACTGATAACTTTGGTAGTTATGGGATAGTCTAAACCTATAATTTAAGCCACCGCTTTTAAAAGCGGAGCTGTTTAAAGAAGTTCTACTCTAGTAGGACTTCTTTTTAATTATACCAATATTTTAACAGACTGGCGAGGTAAGATGCTATTCTTGTTTAAACAATTTGAACTTGTACTGGCAAATGCCCTGAACTTTAACCTCATATTCATGCCCTGCAATTAAGGGTGTTGCCCCCGGTAGATAGCTGATAATTGTTTGAAAATTGCCGTAACCAGCATCTTGATAATTGGTTACGTTAGTTGCCTGATAAGTTTGGGCAGTAGTGTTGTCGGTAATCGTAATGTCTGGTGTGGTTGTAATTGTTTGATCAGAAAAATAGAGTGACCACGCAATTTGTGGATCGTTGACTAGTTCTAAGGGAAAAAGGCCCTTGCTAGGATAAGTTACCAGCTCTTGACTGGCTGGACGAAATGCATCACTAGCGTTGAGGATTTTTTGAACAGAATAACGATAACCATTGGTGCCATAGGCTGCACCAGTACCCACAGAAGACAGGCGCGTTGATAACAGCCATGCTCGGTGCCCAGTATCTAAGCCAGATAAGTTATAGCGGTCAGTTAATAGGTCAGTGATGACGTCACCGGCCGATTGGTTACCTGCGTTAAAGTTTAGGTTGGCAGTTCTGGAAGTGGACTTAGCAATTTTCCAAGTAGCTCGCGTAATGTCCTTTGGGCGCTTTTCGTAAGGCAGCCCATGTTGGTTAACCAGCGGATTAGCATTCAATGTAGCTAAGACGGCAGCTGTCTTTTGTGATTTAAGATTATCAGCAGGATCTTCAACAACAGGTTGTAAGCCAAAAAGGCTGCGATAATAATTAATGTAATTGAGTTGAGCGCTCAAGTAGTTAGGTACTAGCACTCCTTCCTTAAATTGGCGAGTAAAAGAGGGCTTAGTTACATACAGATTGTTTAGACTAAACGGCATCTTATCTAGGGCGGCATATTGCTTTTGAAATTGCTCAACTTTGGCAGTTTCGCTGGGAGTAAAAGCAGCCGCCGCAATTGTCGTGCTGCTAGTAGAAAGGGTCAGCAGTACAGTAGCAAATATAATTAATGATTTGTGGAATATTTTTAGGTTCATTTTTTTAATCATGCAATTATTATAGCCCATAATTTATAATTTTTAATTAATTAAAAGTAAAATGTAGTAAAAGTAATTGTGGTGAGAATAGAGGATATTTTTTGATTATAGCCCTTGTACCTTGATATAAATTAATTGCATAATAATAATTAAAAAAGTAATTACGTTGTAAACTTGAGATGGAGATAGCAAAATGAATTTGGGGGAATTGTTAAAAGAGTATCGCCTTAAACAAGGAAAGACTAAAAAAGAGTGGGCAGGAAATATAATTAGTCCATCCTTTTATGCGAGAGTTGAAAAAGGCGTAAATAGAATCTCAGCAGAGGATTTAATTAAGCTATTACAATATAACGAAATTTTATTCACTGAATTTTTTAACAAATTTAATAGTAGTGACCAATTACAAGATAAAGAAAATAAAGAAATAGATAGATTAATTAATGAAGCTTATTACTCTAATTCTAAAGAAAAATTACAACACATACGGGAACTAATTTTAGAAAGTAATTTAATAAATAAAACGGATAAATTATTATTAGTAGATGTTGGTATAGCACTAGTTGATAATAATTTTGATGGTTTAGATACAAAAACATTAACAAAATTAAAAGATAAAATCTTTAATATTGATAACTTTGATGAAAAGAATATAGGCTTGTATATTGATTGTATGGCGTGGTTTGATTTTTCTAGTAACTTAACTATTTCTAGAAAAATAGTTAATAGATTTATAAATGATAATTCAAAAGTACAAAACAAAGTTTTAGCTGTAATAGTTAACATGCTGCTTATGTGTATTAATTATAAACAATATGATGAAGCTGGCTTTTTTATTAATAAGAGTCAAGAAATTATAATAATTCCAGAAAATTATTTTTATCAAAATGTTTTAAATTTTTTAATTCACTTGATTGAATATCATTTTGATAATGATAAAACCCATATATCTAAATGCAAGATAATAATTCAAAATTTTGTAGTGAATGGTATGAAATATTATAGTGAAGAATTAGAAAAATTATTAGATAAAAACATATGATAAAACTGACGTATTTGCTTAAAAGTAGCAAATACGTCAGTTTTTATTTGTAGTAATCGTTTTCTTGCTATAGTGAATATAGAAAAAATAATAAGTTAAGAAAGGAGATAACAATGCTTGATTTTTTAAGAGGTTTATTTATATTTGTGATTTTTTAACAGTTAAATATCAATGTTGAGAGGAAAAGTTATTATGAAAAAAACAGTAAAAGTTTTAAGTGAAGCAGCAGCTATTTTAGGTATGATTGCTCCCGTTGCATTAACAAGTATTAGTAATGTTTCAGCAGCAACAACTGAAGTTGCTAATGATCAAGAAGTTTCAGCAAATATTGCTCCAGTTGCTAACCGTGACAACAATTCTTTGAGACAAATTGCTCAAAATAATGGTGTTGAATTAAAAACACTAGAGAAGCTTAATGCCAATGTTGATCCGGATGTTGCATTGCCTAATGGTACACCAATTTATTTGCCACAAAATGCATATACAGACATGGACTTGATTTTGACTAGAGCAGTTAGTCCTTATGCTAATGTTCCAGCAAGTATTAAAGCAAAATATTATGATACCTTGAGTGCAGCTAACCGTTCAGCTAAAAATTGGATTGCTAAAAGAGAATCTGGCTATAGTTACACTGCTCGTAATGGTAGATATTATGGTAGATTTCAATTAGATCAATCATATTTAAATGGTGACTTTAGTAAAACAAATCAAGAAAAAACTGCCAATAGATATGTCAAAAATAGATATGGTTCATGGGTAAATGCTAAGGCACATTGGCAAAGCTATGGCTGGTATTAATTAGGAGGAAAATTATGATGAACAAAAGATTAGCAATAATTGGTGCAGTCTTAATGCTTGCATCTGGTGCGGTAACCACTAGCTCTGTACAAGCTGATACAACAAATTCAGTTCAAGACACTCAAAATGTAAATACTGAACAGACAATAAACGAAGCGTGGACTAATAAGCTAGCTAAGGCAGGTTATACTTTTAAATTAGCTAAAGGTGCAGGCAAGGATTCTTTATATCCAGAACTGAATGCTAAGCCATATAGTAAAAAATATGTTCAAAAGCTCGTCAAAAAGAATGTTGTTTTTAAGATTGACCAAGCTAAAGAAATAAAAAATGGTTCTTTTGTTCATCTTGTTTCTAAGAATGGCAAGTATCATGGTTGGACTGACTTTGCATCAGGCGTTTACAACAAAAGAAAAACTGTTAAGGCGCTGAAGCCATTGATTAAAGCAGAGAAGAAAGTAATTAGTGCGACTGATACTAAAAAAGCCGAGCAATATTTTGGCAAAGCTAAGAAACTTGCTGCTAAATTAACAGGGCATAACAAGAAACTTGCTAAGACTTCAATTAAGCAGCTGCAAGAATGGCTGAACTCCCCAACTTATGCGAATTTACCAGTTTTATTAATTGGCTCGCTTTAATAATTTAAAATAAATTGTAATTGATATATTTGCCATAAGTAGCAGGTATATCAATTTTTTTGTAGAATTATTTTGATAATAAGTGTGATTTAAAGAGGCAAAAATGGTGCAGATTCTTTTCGACAAATATCTGAATAAAAATGTTTTGTTACAAGTTTATTCAAAAAGTAGAAATGCAGAAGACTTTTTACTTGGATATTTAGTATCTGAGACTGTTGATTACTGTGTATTTGAAGCCATTGATGAGTATGGTGCACTTGACGCCTATGTTTTATATCAAAAATCTGACATCGAAGATGTAATCACGGAGTCTAAATATATTGATATTTTTAATTCATATATTGCTTTGCAAAAGCAACGGAGCCTGTTTGATCCGTTTAACTTGCAAACAAAATATTCAAAAGTGCCACAAAACAACATCAATGACTTACTAGATTATCATTGTAACAATGGCGATGTCGTTAGCTTGAATATTGCGGGGTACGATTTATCAAATACCGGCAAAGTAATTGCTGTCAGTGAGGATTATGTGATACTTGATCAAGCTAGTTATTATCGAGATTGGGATTCAGACAGTAATATTAGTAATCAGGCGCTAGAAATTTCAAGGATAACTACGATAGATATTGTTAGCAAAGATAATTTTTTGTATGAGAATTATTGTAAATTGCAAAAATAAAAGACAGCGAATAATTATTTTCGCTGTCTTTAGAACAAGTTATTTTTTACGGCTATCGCGATAGTTCAAAATTTCTAAAATCAAGTTTGCGATAAGCAGGACGAACGTTATGATTTGATAAATATTCATCTTTGTTTTCTCCTTTGTAAAAGTAATTTGGTTGAATAATATCATTATATCAATTATTGCATATTAACTTAATCACGTTAAACTGATTTTTTAATTTAATTTGGAACTTTATCTGTTATAATAATTATGTTCCCACATAAAAGACGGTGGCAAAATTATTTTAGACTAAAAAAGTCGTCATAACTCGCCAAAAGTATAGGACGTCTTTTTAGCATATTTAACGTTTTATTTTCAAGAATTAATATGCTAAAATATTCGTATAAAGAAAAAGAACCAAGTTACAGCTTGGTTCTTAAAAGATGTTTCCGCTTAAAAGACGGTGGCAAGATTATTTTGACTAAAGAGTCGTCACAAACCTGCTAAAGTATAGGACGGCTTTTTTAGTACACTTATTTTTTGTCGTGCTTGTCGATATACGACAACAACGCAAGTATAAACATACCGAATGTAAACATCAGCATTAATGCTTCGTAAACACTCACTAGCTGCTACACCTTTCAACAATTTGCTCCATGTTTCCATAGGCAACCATCTCCTTGGAATTAAACAGCCACCGCCCTTTAGCTTTATTCATCTTTGAAGTAATTATACAAATATAATTGTTTATTATCAATATATAATTTAATAACAAAATATTGCGGACAGGTTAGATATTGAAATCAAAGGCAAATTAGGAAAAACTAGTTTGCCTTTTTTAATCTATCAAAATATTTCTAAAATTACTTTAATTTAAGTTATTTCTACTAGCTAATGCCGTATAATTAATAGTTGATAATAATAATTAAGAGGTAAAATAATGACTAAGAAAACACAAGTTGGTTTAATTTTTGGCGGTAATTCATCGGAGTATGAAGTTTCAATCGTATCAGGCCATAACATTTATAAGGCAATTGATAAAGAAAAGTTCGAAGTACATCCAATTTGGATTACTAACGATGGATTTATTGCAAGCGAAGAGGACTCGTTTAAGGTCCTTGATGACCCTAAATATACGGTAGCCAATCCACACAAGGTAGCCAATCTGTCTAACCTGTGTGAATTAGCTAACTTACCGGAAATTGATGTTTTCTTCCCAATTGTTCATGGTAATTTGGGCGAAGATGGTAGTTTGCAAGGTTTGTTCCGGATTTTGGATAAGCCGTTTGTTGGCGATGACGTTTTGGCTGCTGCAGTCACTATGGATAAGGAATTTACCAAGATTTTAGCACAACGTGCTGGTGTACCAGTGGCTGATTGGGTTGCTATTAAACGGTTTGAATATGACGATGCAGCTAATCCTAAGCGTGATTATGCCAAGGTTAGTGCTAAACTTGGCGGCGACTTATTTGTTAAGCCATCTAACCAAGGTTCATCTGTTGGTGTACACCATGTAACTAATGAAGCTGAGTTCAATGATGCCCTAGCTGATGCCTTTAAGTATGACGACAAGGTCTTAATTGAAGAAACGATTCATGGTACCGAAGTTGAAACCGCAGTTTTGGGTAATGATCACCCAATTGTGTCTGGTGTTGGTCAGATTATTAACGCTGCCGGGACTTTTTACAGTTACGATAACAAGTATGATGACAATTCAACTTCAAAATTACAAATTCCGGCTGACTTGCCTGAGGAAATTGTTGCCAAAGTACGTGATAATGCCGTCAAGGTTTATCAAGCAACCGAATGTAGTGGTATGGCTCGGGTTGACTCCACCTTACGCGCCAGTGACAACAAGATAATTTTGACTGAAATTAATGCTTTGCCGGGCTTTACTAACATTAGTATGTATCCTAAGCTATTTGAAGAAGCAGGTATTCCTTACACCGAGCTGATTACACGTTTGATTGATGAAGGGATTGAACGTTACAATCATAAGAAGACATTATTACATAAAATTGGTTAATCACTTAGTGCTAGGGAGAACACAAGATGACGAGTGATAAGCATAACTTTGAAGAACTAACGGCGCCAGCTGCTACGGCGCGTCAGCTGCATATTAGTGTGGCAACTTTGCGCAAGTATTCGCTGATTGTTGAGCGGATTACGGGCAAGCCTGATTATTATGCCAGAACTAAGCAGAGGGCACGGCTTTATAGTAAGCAAGACGTGCAGGACTTAGATGATTTTCATAAATTAGCACAAAATAATGGCTTGACCCTGCAGGAAGCAGCTAGACAAATTTACTCCGTTAGTGATAAGGGTGATGAGGAAATCGGTACTACCTCTGCTGAGCGAGAAGTAATGACAACGCCGCAAGCAGTCAAACTGCTAAATGCATTGCAACAGACAATTAGTCAGCAGAATACGGCGATTAAGGATTTACAAGCGCAACTTAATCGGATTGAACAGCAGAATAAGGAATTGTTAGCTAAGCAAGACCAGATGAAGCAGCCAGCTACTAAAGATGAGCAGGATTTTAGTACTCTACCAGACATTTCTGGAATTGTAACTGATGATGATGACGACATGCAGGAGCCAATTTCGCCTATAACGCAAGAAGAAAAACCACTGACAGTAGCGGAAAAACGGGCGCAAGTTGGACGTGATGAAGCAAAGTCTAGTCAGCAGCTTCACGAAGAGATTTTGTCTAAAGCTAAGGAAAATGCGCAAAAGCACGCCGATTCTAACAGTTATCGAACGTTGCAGGATATGCAGGTAGAACCAGAAAAAGCACACTGGTGGCAACGATTTATTAATATGTAATACAAAAAAACGGCTTTTAGTTAAAAGTCGTTTTTTCTTGTTAAAATTAACTAAAATTTACGCCGTAAGTAGCAACTTTGCGTTACAGTAGACGAATAGATAGGATGATTAAGTTGAAAAAAATCAAGCGGCGCTACTGGGTGGCGTTAATTATAGCAATTATTGGGTTAGTCTTAACAGCTTGCACCTATTTTGCAACTACAATTTATAGTAAAGATGATGTGGCGGTGATTACGGATCGCACAATTAAGGACACATTAGTGCAGAAAAATCGTGACGTGTACAACAATCACGATGAAACTAGAAAACAAGTCTTGCACCTCAAGATTTTATCTGGCAAATATCGCGGCCGCACGTTTACGACGCCTAATATTTATTATCCGTCACAGATGGTAACGCAAAAATACCGCGCGGGGCAACGCGTTTTGGTTAGTATCAGGAGCGGTGATCCCGCAATCAAGAATCCCAAACGTGATTGGGTCTTGGTCTTGGCACTAACGGTAACAATTGTCTTGATGGTCATCGTTGCAGGGAAAGAATCACTGGGCCTAGTTGTTTCTATGGCCTTGAGCTGGGGGCTTTTTTATCTTGTGATTATCTGTGATGTAAAGCTAAATGGTTCCTATATTATTCTGCTGTTTGGCTTGGCAGATGTTGTCTTTTCCTTTTTCAGTCTGTTAATCGTTCAAGGACTTAATCGCAAGATGCTGGCAACATGGCTGGCGACTTTACTTGGGGTGTTTGTTTCCTTTGCGCTCTGTTATTTAATTATGCATGTTACGGGAGAGTCGGAAATCAAGTACGAAACTGGCGACTATGCAACGCAAGATCCGCGGGGGATTTTCTTAGCCCAAACCTTACTCGGCATCTTGGGCGCCGTTATGGATGAAGCCACGGATATTATTTCTAGTTTGTACGAGTTGGTTCAGACTAAGAAGGATTTAACGGCTAAGCAAATGATAATGAGTGGTCGAACAATGGGCCAAGAAATCATGGGGCCACTAATTAATGTTTTGGTATTGATTTTTATGTCAGAAGCGCTGCCCATGACAATTATTTATTTGCGTGATAATAACAGTCTAAACTCGGCTTTCGGCTTTACCTTGTCGTTAGGAGTAACACAAAGCGTCATTTCCGCAATTGGAATTGTATTAACGGTCGTCTTTGCGACCGGCTGCAGCCTACTGTTTTTAGAAGATAAAAGATGGAAGGCGGGGACTGACAAATGAGTACATTAATGGCGCTAATTATTGTGTTAGCAGTTTTAATGACGCTAATTGGTGGCGAAACTGGTATTCGCAGCTTCTTTAGTGTATTAATTAATACATTGCTGCTGATTTTACTAGCGATTTTTATTTCGTGGGGGATCAGTATTCCTGTCTTGATTTTGATATTTATTCCGTTAAAATTAGTAACAATCATTTATTTAGGCACGCATGATTATCAAGTTGCTAAAAATTCATTTTATTCAGCGTTGATTGTTTGCCTAATCGATAGTTGTCTGATTTTAGGCTTTGAATGGTTGGCGCAAGCTGCAGGACTAGGACCTGAAGCTGGTGAGGTGCTAGTTGGCTTGTCACAGATGCCGGGATTGAGTTACCCGCTGATTGCAGTTGCGGTGGCAATCTTTTCGACATTAGGTGCGGTCGCGGAAGCCGCGGTGGCAATGAGTTCAGGGCTATTAGAAATAAAAAAGCACAATCCCGATATTAGCCAACACGAGCTATTAACTAGCGGCGGTAAAATCGGCAGGGATGTGCTAGGGACAGCAATGAACACCATATTGTTTGGGATGTTTGGCAGTTTCCTTTCATTATTCTTATGGTATTTCCGCTTGCATTACACGCTGGGTGAAGTGCTAAATGAAAAATTATTCGTCAATGAAGCGTTAATTATTATGTATTCGCTAATTGGTGTCTTATTAATTGTTCCGCTGTCAACTGCATTTTTGGCACGAGGAATGGCAAAACGTGAGGTGAAAAAATGAAGATAGAAGATAAAACTCTAACTAACTTTAATGGCCGTGAATTTAAAATTCATACTTATACTCTGGGAGATATTGGTGATTTAGTCACGGCAAAGCGACCGCTGGCTGTAGTAATTCCTGGTGGCAGTTTTGACCATTTGTCTAAACGCGAAGGTGAGCCAGTTGCTTTAGCCTTCAATAATCGCGGCTTCAATAGTGTTGTCATGGATTATAACTTGGTCCAAGATGATGGCGACATTTATCCTGATGCTGGGCTAGATGTTTTAGCGACGATTAAATATTATCGCGAGCATGCGGTGGAATATCAGATTGATCCAGAAAAAATAGTTACAATTGGCTTTTCTGCTGGTGGTCACGTTGCCAGCATTGCCAATGATTTTGCGACTTCAAGTAAGTATCAGGCAAAGTACAACTTTGCTTGCCAGGACGTTGTTCCCAATAAAACAATCTTGGGTTATCCGTTGATTGATGTTAATAAGATCGGCTTTGATGTCCCTGAAGATGAGGAAAGCATGGTGCCGGAGGATAAATATCTTCAGGATAGTGCGTTGAGTGTTACACGTGAAACGCCGGCAACTTTTATCTTTCATGCGTGGGATGATCCCGTTGTATTAGTCACCAATACTTTGGAATATGCGGCAGCGCTGCATGCTCAAGGTGTGCCATGTGAAATTCACCTTTTCAATCGGGGTGGACATGGCTTTTCGCTGGCACGAGGCGACATGGTAACCAAGGGTCGTGAATGGCAGGAAAATCCGCACGCGGGACATTGGTTTGACTTAGCGCAAGAGTGGCTGACAAGTGAATGGTAATTTAAAAAGAGCAATCTGCTAATAATTTAAAGAAAAAGTGTCTGGGAAAGACTTGACATTAAACAACAAGAAATCCGCTAAAACTTTCATGTTCTAGCGGATTTTTGATATATATATATATTCTTTACTTGGCTTTTTGCTAGTTTGATTTAGAATAGTTTATGATAAATTTAGCCAATCCTTCCATGTCATTATCTGTGATAATACCACGTTTAACTATGTGGTGCTGGTCTGGAAGATAAATTTTTTGCATAGCTAAAATATCAACATAGGATTCTTTATCTAAGCCCTCAATTTGCCAGTCCTTTAAAGGATAACGGTGTGCTTTGATTGCAGGCGACTTTCCCTTATATTTAGAAGTTATTTTAAGCACATCTATGGTACGTTCATTGTCCACTCCAACTATTAAAGCAGGTCTGTGTTTACCACCATCACTTTCAAAATAAGTGACATAGGCATTTATAATGTCATTCTGATTAAAACTAATCGTCTTCTTCGACCCATCTGTTATACTCATCTTTACTTCTCACCTTCTGTACAGGAAGTAATTTAACAGCATTAGCTAATGATAGAGATGCCTTCTCATGCCGGGTCAATTTAGCATCAAAAGGTAAACCACCTTCTGCAACAACACGCTTGTAAAACATATTAATTGCTGTGGTTGGAGTCATTCCTAACTCACTAAAAATCTGACTGGCTTCATTAGCTAAATTGCTATCTACTTGTACTTGTACTTTCTTTTTTACTAATGTTTTCATGATTTCACCTTTGCGATTTTGTATTAGAAATTCCTAACTGCTTGTAGCATTATTATATCATTTTATCATCAAATTTGATATAAAAGTAATCAGATTTAATAATTTTAGCAACTAATTAAAATTTAGCAAATTCCTATGGTATTTAATTTAGCTGCAGTGACTTGAGACTTAATTCTTAGATAAGTTTTGAGCTAATTCATGTAATACTTAGTAGCTTCGATTAGAATCTAAGACAGTCTATTTGCTTTAATGGATGCATATAAACATCCCTATAACTAAATTTGCCTGTTAAGTAGTTATTAATACGTGTTATACTTGCTACAATTGAACTTGAAACTTGTTAGTATTATTGTTACCTTTTGAAAGGAGAAGGCTTTATGAGTGAAAAAACCAAGTTGTTTTTAGTTTATCCTGCAATTTTTACACCAGAAGATAACGGTGGTTACTTAATTGAATTTCCTGATATTCAAGGTGCTTTTACTGGAATCAATACGGATAATATTTCTTATGGAATTGAGATGGCTGAGGAAGCTCTAGGATTAACTTTAGCTGACTATATAGAAAGTGGTGATCCGTTTAACTCTCCTTCAAAAATAGAGGAGCTTAAAGTCCCTGATGGTTCCTTTGCGACTTTAATTAGAACAAATGTGTCAATGTACTTAAACAATGATAAGTTGGTAAAAAAGACGTTGACTATTCCCCAGTGGGCTGATCGTAAAGCTAAAAAATTAAAATTGAATTTTTCATCATTATTGACTAACGCCATTTTGCAAGAAAAATAACTTGTTTATACTGTGAATAAGGGACATGTGCTGTAATATCATAAGGTATTCATCAACAAGATAAAGTGTCCAACCATAAAGATAAGCTGTTAAACAAAAATTAATGTTGTAAAAGTGTCCTTTAATTTGTGTAAAAAGTAGGTATAACATATTTTCTGGAATTATTTAAGCTAAAGACTTGCAATTTTTGCCAGAGGGTATATAATGCAAATATTTATATCGAAAGAAAGGACATGATTTTTTGAAGTTATTAAAGATAAAACTATTGACAGCAATTAATGGCTTACTGACAGTGAGCAGTTTAATCATGTTGTTCTTTGGGTTATGCAATCAAGTTAATGAGTCAAGCAACTTTTTAGCAGACGAGCAAACAATCGCTAATAATGCTAACTTAATCATCTGTATGGCAGTAATCGCCATGATGATTTTTGGGTTTGCCTTCTTCGCTAGTTGGATTAAAACGAGAAAAGTTGAGGCTCACTTATTACGGCACAGAACGCACAGAGCGTAAAATGATTAAGCAAAAAAGCTGCATTTCCAAGTAGGGAAGTGCAGCTTTTTGTTTATTAAAAATAATCAAATATGAATACTTGGTTATAAAAAAAGCAACCTAGTTAATTGCTAAGTTGCTTTTTATTGAGGGAATTAATAAAAATTCTATTTAATACCAGCTGTGAGCTAACCAAAATCTTTTGGCGTTAACCCACGAACCATAGCGACTGTAAACATAATTGTCAGCAGTTTTATCTTGGTTCTTTTTCGAATAATTGCCGTGTAAGTAGCTAATGTTTAATTGGTACTTACCGTAACAAGAACCATTTCTTGCGGAGTAGTTACCACCGGACTCTTGCATTGCAATCCAATTCTTAGCTGCCTTTTCAGTTTTGGATAACTTACGAGCAGCTTGAACAGTTTGCGAAGTATTGCCAGTTGTTGTTTGGATAACGGCAGTAAAGCTACATGCCAGCGCTAAAGCCGCGATTAATTTGTAGATAAAAGTTTTTGTTTTTTCCATTATATTTATTTATTCCCCGTAATTCGTTAGTCTTTTTACTGTTAGCTATAATACACTAGCAATATTTCATTGCTGTTACAGAAATGACACATGGCCCTTACAATCAAGTTTTAATGTTATTTTTGTACATTTTTGGTAGAATTTATAATAATGATTAATTCAGGAGGCAATTATGTCAGTAAAACATTTTTATGAAACTTTTCACCCAGAACATTACGATTTATTCATTGATGTTGACCGTGAAAAAAAGACGATAACTGGTACTTCAACCATTACTGGTGAGGCACTTGAAGATACAATTTTAGTCAACCAAAAGTACATGAAGATTGCGTCAGTTAAAGAAGACGGCAAGGACGTGCCATTTACTGTTGATGACGATAAAGAAGCAATTAAGATTGACTTAGGTAAGACAGGAACTGTTACGGTTGCGATTGCTTATAGTGCACCATTAACTGATACTATGATGGGGATTTATCCATCATATTACATGCTTGATGGTGTTAAAAAGCAGATTATTGGTACCCAGTTTGAAACAACTGCCGCAAGACAGGCATTTCCATGTGTTGATGAGCCAGAAGCAAAAGCCACATTTAGCTTAGCGATTAAGTATGATGAACATGAAGGCGAGACAACTATTGCCAACATGCCAGAAATCAAAGTTGAAAATGGCGTGCACTACTTTGAAAAGTCAGTGAGAATGTCCAGTTACTTGGTTGCCTTCGCCTTTGGTGAATTGCAATCCAAATTAACGGAAACTAAAGATGGCGTTAAGGTTGGGGTATTTGCTACTAAGGCCCACAAGGCTAAGGAATTAGACTTTGCCTTGGATATTGCTAAACGTGCAATTGAATTTTACGAAGAATTTTACCAAACCAAATATCCGTTGGCCCACTCATGGCAATTGGCTTTACCTGACTTTTCTGCAGGTGCGATGGAAAATTGGGGCTTAGTTACTTATCGTGAAGCCGCAATTTTACTTGACCCAGACAATGCTACAGTTGAACAAAAGGGTTATGTTGCCAGTGTAATCACACACGAGTTAGCTCACCAATGGTTCGGGGACCTCGTAACGATGAAGTGGTGGGACGATCTATGGTTAAACGAAAGTTTTGCCAACATGATGATGTACCTGTCAGTTGATGCAATGGAGCCTAGTTGGGATGTTTGGAACAACATGTACCAGACTGGTGAAGTTCCGTTAGCTTTGAATCGGGATGCAACTGATGGTGTCCAATCAGTTCACGTTAATGTAGAACACCCAGCAGACATTGACTCATTGTTTGATGGGGCAATTGTGTATGCCAAGGGTTCAAGAATGTTGGTCATGGTCCGTAAGTTATTGGGTGACGATGCTTTGCGTAAGGGCCTCAAGTATTACTTTGACAACCACAAGTTTGGCAATGCCACAGGTGATGACTTGTGGAACGCCTTGTCAACAGTAACCGATCTTGATATTGGTAAGATTATGCACACTTGGCTTGATCAACCGGGTTACCCAGTTGTTAGCGCACGCGTTGCTGATAATGGTCACTTACTGTTGAGTCAAAAGCAATTCTTTGTTGGTGAAGGCAAGGAAGTTGGCCGTACTTGGGCAATTCCACTAAATGCTAACTTTAAGGCACCACAAATTATGACAGAGCAAGAAGTCGACTTGGGTGACTATAAGGCATTACGCGCTGAAGCTGGTCATGCTTTACGCTTGAATGTTGGCAACAGCTCACACTTTATTGTTAACTACGATGAAACTTTGATGGCCGATATTATGAATGACTTGAGCAATCTTAAGCCGGTTGATGAATTACAATTATTGCAAGACTTAGGGTTATTGGCAGAAGGTAAGCAAATTTCTTACGCTGAAATTGTGCCATTATTACCAAAATTTGCAGGTTCTAAGTCAAATATTGTTATTAACTCTTTGTTTAGCTCTGCTAGACAATTACGCAAGTTTGTTACACCAAATTCAGCTGAAGAAAAGAACTTGAAGTCCTTCTTTAATCAATTATCGGCTAAGCAAGTTGAGCGTTTGGGCTGGGAAGTTAAGGCAGACGATAGTAGTGCAGACTTGCAAATGCGGCCAATTGAACTTTCTGCTGCTTTGTACGCAGATAATGCAGCTGCAATTGCCGCAGGACATGAAATTTTTGTAAAACACCAAGATGATCTGTCGGCTATTGAAGCATCTGTGCGGCCATACGTTTTGATTAATGAGGTCAAGAATTACAATGAGGCTGGTTTAGTTGCTCGCTTAATCAAGGAATACCAGACAGTAGTTGATCCTTATTACAAGGCAGACTTGCTTTCAGCAGTTACCAGCACCAAGAACGCTGACGAAATCAAGCAAATTGTTACTGACTTTGAAGATGCTGATGTAATTAAGCCGCAAGACTTACGGACATGGTACTACAATATCTTAGGTAACCCATTAGGTGAGCAAGCTGCTTGGGATTGGCTGCGTGATCAGTGGTCATGGCTAGAGAAGACAGTCGGTGGCGACATGGAATTTACTACTTACATTACTGTTACCTCAAGAGTGTTCCATACACCAGAACGACTTGATGAGTTTAAAGCCTTCTTTGAGCCTAAGATTGACCAACCGGGCTTGGGCCGTGAAATCAACATGGACACTAGAGTAATTACCACTAAGGCAGATCTAGTTGAAGCAGAAAAAGCTGCTGTCAATCAGGCAATTAAAGAAGCATAGATTTGATTAAAACTAAAGAGCGTTACTTTTTTTAGGAGTAATGCTCTTTTTTTGCTCATTGTGAGTATAAGATTTAATTTTTATTAACATTAGCTGTATAATTGTAAGGTACAGCTTAAATTAAAGGGGTTTAATTTTAATCAATGAAGGAAAAAAATATCGACACAGCGTTCTTTGGCCAACCTAAAGGGTTGTCAACGCTCTTTTTCACTGAAATGTGGGAAAGGTTTAGTTATTATGGCATGCGAGCAATTTTGTTGTTCTACATGTATTATGCAGTAAGTCAGGGCGGGTTGGGCATGAACCAAACCACCGCTGCTTCGGTGATGTCAATTTATGGCTCGTTAGTTTACCTGTCCAATATTGTCGGCGGTTGGTTGTCTGACCGGGTCTGGGGTCCGCGCAAGACGGTCTTTATCGGTGGCGTTTTAATTATGTTTGGTCATATCGTGTTATCCTTGCCCATGGGCTTGGTAGCACTTTATAGTTCAATTGCCTTGATTGTGGCAGGTACAGGTCTATTAAAGCCCAATGTTTCTGACATGGTTGGTGGCCTTTACTCTGAAAGTGACCGTCGCCGCGATGCTGGTTTTAGCATGTTTGTCTTTGGGATAAACTTAGGTTCTGCAATTTCACCAATTTTAGTGCCGTGGGCTGCTAATGGCTTTGGCATGCACCTCTTTGGCAATGAGATGAACTTCCATGCCGGCTTTTCACTAGCTGCAATTGGGATGTTCTTTGGTTTAATGCAATATTATTTCGGCGGGAAGAAATATCTGTCAAACGATAGCTTATTGCCAACTGATCCAATCGATCATGCAAGCTTAGTTAAAATTTTGCAAAAGTCAGTGCTAGCAATTGTTGCTGTTGTAGTACTGTTAGGCATCATGGCAGCTTGCAGTCAATTAAATATTGCTAATATCATCTTATTGATTACAATTGTCGCAATTTTACTACCGATTTATCTTTTTGCAGTAATGCTGCGTAGTAAAAAGGTGACCAAAGTTGAGCATTCACGTGTTCTGGCATACATTCCACTCTTTATCGCTGCGGCAGTCTTTTGGGGAATTGAGGAGTCAGGTTCAGTTGTCTTGGCCTTGTTTGCGCAAGAGAGGACAGTTCTTCACATTGGCAATTGGCATTTTGCGACAGCTAACTTCCAGACACTTAATCCACTCTTTATCATGATTCTGACGCCATTCTTTGTTTGGCTTTGGAGTAAGTGGAAGAAGCAACCGAGTGCTGCTGGTAAATTTTCATGGGGCTTGATTTTTGCTGGTTTATCTTATATTGTAATGGCGTTTCCGGGGATGCTCTATGGTACCGCAGGCCGCGTTAGTCCGTTTTGGCTTGTAGGTTCATGGTTTATCGTTGAAATTGGGGAAATGCTGATTTCACCAATCGGCTTATCAGTTACGACCAAGTTGGCGCCAGCTGCTTACAGCTCACAGATGATGAGCATGTGGTTCTTAGCTGATGCCGCAGGACAAGCAGTTAACTCGCAAATAGTTAAGTACTTCTCTGCTAGTACAGAAATTCAATATTTCTTGATTGTTGGTGGTGTAAGCATCCTGTTAGGTTTGTTGATGTTCTTTTTAGTTAAGAAAATCGACAGCTTAATGGCCGGTGTTCACTAGAATCAATCGCAAGTAAATACCCGTTAGTTCAAATAGCTAACGGGTATTTTTTTAATTATAAGCAATAACAGCTTCGTGTTTAATCTCACTTGGTTTAATATTATTGACGCAGCCATGCGAGCCGCCACGTAAATATGCCTAATCTTTGCTTTTGTACTTAATATTAAAGGCAACACGATGAATATTGTTTAATTTGTCTTCTATCGCGTGGATTAGGGACAGCTTTTGAGTAATTATTTCTTGTTTAGCATCCAAGAATAATTGTTGCTTAGACTTAGCCTGTTCTGCGTATAAATCCGCCAATTCTTGATGTAAATTAGACAACTCTTGAGCATACGTATTAACATCCTGATAATAACGATTAATAAACACTGAGGTAATGTAATTACGATCAAAGTCATCAAGTTGATAACTTGCCTTTAACACCGCTGTTTCAAGGCTATCATACTCTTTAGCATAACGATTATACGTTAGCGGATAGCACGTAACGCAAGTTCTCTTTTCTTGATCATAAATAATGATTACAGCACCACATGTTATCAGCAAATTATTCTGATCATTATCACTCACGGCAAAATCATCGTAATTTTTCAACAAATCGGTTACCCATGACATCACATAAGCATAATTGCGTGCTGCATCATGAAAATTTTTCACGCCAAAACGTTCTTGGGCTCGGTCGATAAAATGATCAGTAATCTTCATATCCTTAGTAAAATCTTCAGCAACTGTCTTAGTAGATTGTTCTTGCTTGGCCATTCTTTCTTTGTCTTGATCAAGTAAACGTTGCATTTTTTCAATATTTAATCTTTTAACCATTAATTAACTCAGTCCTTTCTTTTTTGATTTTATTATACCAACTTTACAAATTAAGCAATACAAATAAATAAAAAGGGTTGCTATAATTATTGGTCTTCTGAGGTTCAGTTATAAACAATAACGGCTTCGTGTTTAATCACGTTGTGCCAAACTTGTTTAATCTCACTTGGTTTAATATTGACGCAGCCGTGTGAACCACCACGTAAATATGCCTTCTTGCTCCAGTCGGTGCGCCAGCTGGCGTCATGCAAGCCGCAGCCACTCAACGTGAATGGCATCCAGTACCTAACTTTGGAAGCATATTTAGAACCATCATCATTGCGGCCGCGCAAAGTTGCCGGCGACTGCTTATACTGGATGTACCACACTCCTTGTGGTGTTCTGTTGCCCTTGCCACCGTCTTTAGTTCCCGTGACAACGTCATTCAGATGGACAGCCAGTTTACCTTTGCGGACAATCCAGACTTCCTGATTTTTAAGAGAAACGACAATATAATTGTCACCAATACCGGAATTTTTCTTACCATAACCAAGGCCGTAAGTGCTGTAGCCAAGGCCATAAATATAATTCTGACCAGCAACTGTCTTAGTCTGATTAAGGTAAGCTTGCTCAACTGCTGCTTGGGCCTTTTTAACGTAAACGCCCCAGCCGTAGCTTTGGTTCTTGACCATAATTTTGGTCTGATTGAGTTTATTCTTACTTGGTACGGCGAACTTGTAGCTCTTGTGAAGAGTGGAAACTTTACTGTCGATTTGGTTAAGTTTAGCAGTTAAATTCTCAACGTTAGTAAAGGAATACTTGTTGTTTTTGAAAGATAACTGGTTAATCATCTTTTTAGCCGGTAATTTGTAATTTTTGCCAGCGACTTGATAAGTAATGGTTGTCTTGCTGATTGCCTTGAGCTTTTTAGCGGCAGCTGATAACTGCTTAGAGTCATAAGTGCGGGACTGCTTGTTGGGCATTTCTGTATGTTGCTTCTTGAAATAACCACTTACTGTGTCCTCGTCAATTGTGTTGATGCTGGGATCACGCTCAATAGTTACCTTGCCGTTTTCAAGTAGCACCATGTTATTAGCGCGGGCATTAATCTTTGTAGTTGCCTTATTGACGGTTAAGTTGCCAACTTTTACACCATAAATAGTGACGTTAGGATTAAAGTGATTAACGGCAAACTCGCGCGCCCGTTTTTGCGAGGCCACATGGTTGTTATATAAAACTACACCAAAAATAACACCCAAAATCAAAATAACGCCGACAATAACTAGGTAGAGATTATTGCGGTGGTTGTATTTTTTTAAGTTTTTTCGTGATTGCATAAATTTACCTACTATAAATAAAATACCTGTAAGAAGATTGCTGTTACAGTTTATCATCTGTTACAAGCATAGTAAAATTCATCAATAAAGCTAATTATCTACGATAATAATTCGATATTTTCTTAATTAATTATAGAATAATTTTTGTTAGTTGGGAAAGATTAACTTATAATACATAACATTAGACCGTAAATTATAATTATAGGAGGAAGAAGATGGAAAGTGAACCGTTAGTTTTTGAATTAGGAGTTGCCAAGGGTAAGCCTCATTCATACCGTAAAACACCGCGCAAGCCGGTCTGTCCATTTTGTGCGGTTGACCAATTAACTGATATTTACGAAAAGCAGGGGGAGATGATCTGGCTGCATAATAAATTTCCGACTTTACGCGATACGGTCCAGACGGTTTTGATTGAGTCGAGCGACCATAATGGCGATATTGCTAACTATGCTCCAGATGATAATCGTAAGCTCATGCGCTTTGCTCTCACATGTTTTAAGCAAATGAATGATAGCGGCGAGTATCAATCTGTCTTGTGGTACAAAAATTACGGTACACGTTCCGGTGGTTCTCTTGAGCATCCGCACATGCAATTAGTTGGGTTAAAGCATTTGGATGGTTATAAGTATATTCATCAAGATAACTTTGCCGGGATTTCTGTATTCAATAATCAAGAAGTTGCGGTTAATATTGCCACGCATCCCGTCCAAGGCTATGACGAGTTAAATATTAACTTGCTCAACTTGTCGGGACTTGACCTGTGGGCTGATTGGATCCAGAGTGGGGTTAAGTACATGCTCAATGTGATGTTTAACGGCCGTTGTACATCGTACAACTTATTCTTTTATCCGCGGCAAGATGGTGGCGTTTGTGCTAAATTGATTTCGCGCTTTGAAGCACCGGCGTATTTTGTTGGTTATAAATTATCACAGGTTGATGATGAGCAGACATTGCAGCAGGAGGCCAAGCAATTTCGCCGCTTTTTTGATAATGGTTCAAGTACAAATTATGAAAAATAAAATAATTAAAATAATTGGTTCAAGTTTAGTTGTAAAAGAAGCAACGCGGTTAGTTTATGGTCGCAGCCTAAGTAGTTTATTAGTAGAGCAGGCGTTGCGATTAGTAAAGCCATTTCCCGAAGTAACCGCTGAGAGCTATCAAGCTGCGGTGAAGAATGGCAATCTGCCGTATGAAATACCAGCTTATGCTGTCAAAATGGGTTTTGAGCCCTGGCTGAAGTATCGGGACGTTGTTAGTCTAACTAAATATGCGCGTGCACATGATAGAGTTATTTTTTACTTACATGGTGGTGGTTTTTGGCAGCAGCCAACCCTCTTTCATTATCATTTTTTGACAAAACTTGCCAATAAATTGCAAGCACAAGTTATCATGCCAATTTATCCCAAAATTCCGGTGTTTACAGCACAAGACATTAATCAGATGGTCTTAGATGTATACCGAATGTTGTGTCAAAAGTATCCTAAAGATACGCAAATTATCATGATGGGCGATTCAGCAGGCGGCGGTTTGGCTCTGGCAATGCTTGAGCAATTGAGTAGATTAAAATTGCCGCAACCGCAACAAGCATTTTTGTTTTCACCTTGGCTTGACGTACGTACTGATGATCCCCAGATGAAATTAATTCAACCTAATGATCATCTTTTGAAAATAGCTGACTTGCAGTTGCGCGGGCGGTTATATGCCGGAAAACTCGGAAATAGTGTGATGACTAGACCACTTTTAGGGAATTTAAATGATTTGCCCCCGATTGTGGCTTTTACTGGGACACATGATATTTTAAATATTGACGCGCAAAAACTACAAAAAAGAGCTACTGAGACAAATTCAAATATTGCAGTTGTTACATATGCACAAATGGATCATGATTTTATTTTGTTTCCAATACCAGAAGCGCGTCAGGCTATAGCTAAGGTTGTCAATTTAGTTAAAAAAAGCAATTTGTGCTGATAAATAATTATTGTATAATATGCTTTAAACTGTTTATTAAGGAGAAACATATGCACAGAAAAGAAACTCGCAATTTGGCGATTACCGCCGTATTTGTTGCAATTTTTTTATTACAGACCTTCGTTCCTAATATTGGCTATATCCGAATTTTACCAACATTACCGGCAATCACAACCGTTCCGCTGACGGTGGCTGTTTATTCCTTATTGATGGGACCTAAGGCAGGAACCCTTTTTGGTCTTTTCTGGGGATTATTGCGCTTATTTCAGGCATACACACAGCCGGGAGATATTGTCAGCTTGATGTTATTTCAGAATGTCTTTATTTCTCTAGTACCAAGTATTCTAGCAGGATTATTTCCAGGGTTAGTTGGCCGCTTGTTTGAACATAAATCGGGTAAGGCGCGTGAACTAGGATACATTTTAGCTGGGGCAATCACATCTTTGACCAACACCGCCGTGGTAATCTTACTGACAAGTATTATCTTTATGGGTAATGGCAAGCTGGCAGCTAGCATGGGGCACTTTGCGCCAGGGACGCCATTAATTATGATTTTAATTTTGGCATTGGGGATGAACGGCTTAATTGAAGCAATTTTCACCGCAATTGTCACACCGATTATTGTCACGCCAATGAAGACGGTTATGAAAAAATTGCGGTAGTACACCCGCAACTTTAATAGATTCAAGAGTAGATTTCCTACTCTTTTTTTACAGTTAAAACTATACTAAAATAAATATGTTAGAAAATCCAATTAATTAGTGGGAGAAAATTAAATGAAAAAGTGTCCAAATTGTGGTGCATTAATGAATACCGATGTGAACTTTTGCACTAATTGTGGTGCAGATATTCGGCAAGTTGCGCAAAAGCAGGTTAATCGTGCTGATATTCAAGCGGAAATCAATCGCAGTCAAGGTACTGCTGGGAGAACAACGCAACATAATTCTGATGACCAACTACAAAAGTATTGGCATTGGTTTGTCAAGTCATGGCAGCATCCGTTTAGTGAGCAGGAGAGTGTTAACTGGTATGGTGCAGTGACGCTATTAATTGAGGATTTAATATTTGTTTTGGGCCTGTATATTGGCATGAGCGGAATTTCCAGTCAATATGTTAACGGGCAACAATTACCGGTCTTTACAGGAATTTCCTTTGGCACGGCACTTGAAGTTTTATTTTTTGTGATGTTGTTGGAAGTTGCTTTTGCTGGTGCGATGTATCTGGCATATCTGTTTATCTATGGTCAAAGACGTAGCTTTATTTCATTTTGTAATCATGCTGTTCAGGCATCTAACCTGAATATTATCTTGATTGTGGCAGCCTTTATTTTTATGATGTTGGGCATGGGCGGCAAGATTTTTGCGGTGATGCTGTGCTCGATTTGCTTTGCTATCTTTGCTGATGCCTTTCAAGTTGCTTTATTGGGTGACCCTGATCCAGTGCGTGATAAGATGTATGGCTTTCTGATTGCGTTATCCGCTAGCTTTATTGTTGGGCTGATTTGGTCTGTGGTAGTTTATAATACTGTTATTTTGCAGTTTATTTCGTATTTCAGTAGGTTATAAATTAGGGAGAACTAATTATGGGAGAAAAGAAGTTTTGTCCACAATGTGGCAGTCAGGTAGATGCGACAGTTAAATTTTGTCCGCACTGTGGCGCTGATCTAACCAATGTGGCAGTTAGTCAACCGCAGGTAAAAGAAAAATCAGTAAAACCAGTCGTTAATGAAAAGCGCGCTGAACCCAAATCACGTCAGCAGGTTAGTCAGGTAGCAGTACCCAAAAAGCAACCTTTAAAAAAGAAAACCAAAATTACTTTGTGGCTAGCAGTAGTTATAATTGTCTTGTTTGGTGGTTTTTATGTCTGGGGCAGCAACCATTACAGCCGTAATAATCAAATTGACCAAATAATTGTTAGTTTGAAGAACCCGCAGATGGGCATGGCACAATATGTAACAACCGACGACCATAATATTAAGGTAACTAATGATGCCCTGAAGCCGTTACAGAAGTATTATCAAGCACACCAAACAACCGCTAACAACTTGAGTATGAATTTAAAAGCTGGCGGCAGCACAAGTCAGATCAGCTTAACGCAGTCGGGCCGCTACATGTTGCTGTTTCCTAAGTATACATTGCACATTAATACGTATACACCACAGATAGAGACTAATCACCGTGACACTCGGGTGTTAGTTAATGGTAAGTCTAATGGTCAGGTAAAGGGCAATGCGGATGGTTATTATAAAAAACTGCAGTCGCTGTTTCCAGGTAAGTACCATCTTGAAGTTGACTCCGTTGTTTCTGGTCGTGAACTCAAGGCCGACTCGACTGTTAATGTCTGGTCGAACAAAACAATCAATATGAATATTAAGACGGCGACATTTTCAATTGCTAGTGTTCCCGGTGGGACTATCTATATCAATGATAAAAAAGTTGGTGTTTTGAGCGGCAATGGTACTAAGGTTTTCAAAAATTATCCGATTACCGATAATATGGAGGTCTATGTTACGACCACTTTTGGCAGTCAGACAATTAAGTCGCAGCTGATTACTGACTTAGCGCAGGCCGTTGATAATGGCGATAGCGATGACAACACTAGTGATGATGTTGACTTTGATGATAATAATAATGTAATCTTGAAGCCGCAATGGAAGGGGCTAATCAGTAAGAGTGATGCGGAGGACCTGTTAAAGGGCGCCTTTAACGATCCTGAAAGTGAGGACTTTATTGGTGGCAGCGATAATAGCAGTTATCAAGAACTGCACAAGATGTTAAAGGGCTTTGACCGCAATGATTCCACAATTTCTTATGATATGGATTGTGACATTGTTTCGATTAATCCAGCTCCTAATAATTCAAGCAGCGTTGTTTACAAGATTACCTATACTTTTGAAAAAGATAACGGCGATGAGCACACTCAGGTAATGCTCTACAAGGGTGCAATCTTGCAAGAAGACGGTGACCAACAAAAGATTAAGTCAATTGGTGGCGGGACAGTTATCAGTGATAAAACTGACAAGTCTGGCGAAGATGATGATTAAATAATTACTAAAAAAGATAAATCTTTCTAAAGAAATTAGAGGATTTGTCTTTTTTTTGATTATTATTTGACATTTTGCTGGTCGACATACTATTGTATTAGTTAGATAGTACAGATAAATTTTTAAAGAGGATGAATTATGACTGAAATTTTACGAGTAGATCAAGCCACTAAAACCTACGGTAAACGTGGTGAAAAGCAATATCAGGCACTAAAAGGAATTAACTTTGGCGTTGATGCCGGTGAATTTGTTGCAATCATGGGTGCGTCAGGTTCCGGTAAGACAACGCTGCTTAATATTTTGTCGACTTTGGACAAGCCAACAACGGGCCATGTGTTTATTAATCACGAAGATATTAGCACCTTAAATGCAAATCAGATGGCAGACTTTAGAAGTAAGCAGATTGGCTTTATTTTTCAAGATTTTAACTTATTGGAGAACTTGACCAATCGCGAAAATATTGCATTACCGTTGACGCTGCAGGGGATGTCAGCACGTAAAATTGACCCGCTAGTTGATAAGATTGCTGCAAGATTGGGTATTAAAGAAATTTTAGCTAAATATCCGGCGCAATTATCTGGTGGTCAAAAGCAGAGAGTTGCTTCAGCACGGGCCTTAGTCCATGAGCCAGCAATCTTACTAGCTGATGAACCAACTGGGGCCTTGGACTCAAGTAGTGCGCGTGAATTGCTCGACACGATGGTCGACTTGAACCAAAAAGACGGTGTAACCACGTTGATGGTAACTCACGACCCGTTTTCTGCTAGTTTCGCTAACCGGATTTTATTTATTAAAGACGGTAAAATCGGCGAGCAGATCTTGAAGGGCGAGATGTCACGGCAGGACTTTTATCATATGTTAATTGATCATTTGGGCACCGAAGAATAGGGAGCAAAGCATGATTTGGAAATTATCTTTAACGGGGATTAAGAGCCGGTTTAAAGACTATCTTGTCTTGTTTTCTGGATTAGTTGTTGCCAGCATGATCTTTTACATGTTCTTGACTCTAGCAATTAATCCTGCTTTTTTAAAAAATAATGCTGGGATATTAGAAGACAATTTACTTACTTATATTTTTGGCTTTGGCATTGTTCTACTGCTGATTATTACTGTTGTGTATCTAGTTTATGCAAACACGTTTTTGCTTAGTATGCGTAAGCATGATTACGGTATGTTTCTGACTTTAGGAGCTAAGAGTTCCCGCATTGGTCTGCTCATTTTTTGTGAAACGATTATTACTGGGGTGCTAGCAGCTGCACTAGGTATAATACTTGGCTTTGGTTTAACTGCAATAGTTGGGCACTTACTAATTAGCAAGATGGGCCTAGCAATTACACATTTTCAAATAATTTTACCAAGTGCAATTTTTTGGACGCTAGTCTTCTTTGTCATCGTTTTCCTTTTAGGAGCACTACGAAATGGATATAAACTGACACATACTAAAGTAATTGATTTGCTGCATGAGGATCAAGAACCGGTAAAGTTTAGTCATCGTCCAGTTTTGCATTTAATTGAGGCGATTTTAGGCTTACTGCTTCTAGCTATTGGCTACTGGATTATGCAGAAACGTGGCTTAGATCCATTTAACGTAATTCCTATTGCCTTGGTGACGATTGTTGCAGGATCATATTTTGTTTTAAATTTCCTGTTTACAGCAATTATTAGTTCACTGATTAAGCGGCACGGTTTTTCCTATCATGGCTTACGCATGTTCACTTTGGGACAGCTCAAGTTTCGCCTGCATGATTATACTAAAATTCTAACGGTAATTTCGTTACTATTTGCTTTAGCCCTAGGTGCAATTACTGTCGGGTTGAATTTTAACTCGGAAAAAGAACTGGCCAAGTCAATTGCTTACTACGATGTCACTGTAGTTAGCCAATCTTCTGCTGTTCAGAAAGAATTAGCCAAGGTAGCAATTAAGTCTGAGCAAACTTATCATTACACGGAAACTAAACATGATCTGTATTTTGATCAGGCAGAGTTTAAAAATAAGCCAATTAAAACTGTTGAGTCTAAAGGACAGAGCGATAATATCGCTTGGACTGAAAAGACACTGCCAACAAGTCAACTTGATCGACCAGGTACCGAGGCCAACAATAAATTTGGTAATTTAGTACCTAATGGTGTTGAGAAAAAGATTCGTTTGGTGTCGCAAGCTACTTTAGCCAAAGTTAAGGGTCAACAAAAGTTTGTGTCTTTAATTAGGGTCAAAGACTTTGATAAAGATTTTCCAGTTTTACTTAAAATTGAGCAGCTAGAAAAGAAAGAAATACCAGCATACGGCATGATTTCTAATAATAGTAAATCGCATTACTATCAAGGAATACTAGGAATAGTCAGTGGTTTTGAATTTATGGGCTTTTTCTTAGGTTTAGCGTTCTTAACGATGCTTGCTTCAACCTTGATGTTTAAGGTCTTGAGTAGTGCCGCTAGTGACAAGTTGCGTTATCAGATGCTCTTTAAGATAGGAACGCGTCGGCGAATTTTAAAGCGATCGGTTGCTGAAGAAATTGGCATGCTGTTCTTAATACCTGGTGTTCTAGGCGTTATTGATGTTCTGTTTGGGTTACAGTTATTTAGAACAATTTTATACCACCCGTATGCTGGAATTTGGCTGCCATTTACTATTTTTATTGTTTTGTATTTCTTCTATTATGTTTTGACAGTTCACCTTTACGAAAAAATCGTACTGGCAAAAAATTAGGGAGAGGATAAAGGTTTTATGATTTGGAAATTATCTTTAACGGGGATCAAGAGCCGGTTTAAAGACTATCTTGTCTTGTTTTCTGGATTAGTTGTTGCCAGCATGATCTTTTACATGTTCTTGACGATTGCGATTAATCCATCTTTTATGACTCATGATGTGAATGCACCATACCAGTACCTGAGTTTTATTTTTGGCTTGGGGATTGTGCTGTTAGCGATCATCACGTTAGTGTATTTAATGTATGCTAATTCGTTCTTGCTTAATATGCGCCAGCATGATTACGGGATGTTTATGATGCTTGGGGCAAGAAGCTCACGCGTAGGCCTACTGATTTTTTGTGAAACCCTAATTACGGGAACTTTAGCTGCAGTTGTTGGAATTGTGATTGGCTTTGGTCTAACGGCGTTAGTTTCACAACTGCTTATTCATAATTTAGGATTAAGTATTACGCATTTTCAGGTTGTTTTGCCTAATGCCATTTTATGGACGCTAGTTTTCTTCATTGTATTGTTCTTTATTGGTGCGCTGCACAATGTTCGTAAGCTTACTCGCAGCAAGGTAATTGACCTGTTGCATGAGCAGCAGGAGCCTGTAAGATTGGGTCATCATTCAATCTGGCATGCAATCGAAGCTGTTTTAGGTCTAATATTGTTGGCTACTGGCTACTATGTATTGAGTTTGCCACCGGCAGCGATTTTTATGACAATGCCAATAGCACTAGTAACAATTGTTGCTGGGTCATATTGCATCTTTAACGCCTTGCTCACGAGCGTTATTAACATGTTATTAAAGAAAAAGAGCTTCTCATATCGCGGCATTCGGCTGTTTACTTTAGGCCAACTGAAGTTTCGCCTGCATGATTACACCAAGATTTTAACAGTGATTTCGTTACTGTTTGCTTTAGCTTTAGGAGCAATTACCGTTGGCTTAAACTTCAATACTTTAAAAGATCAGGTGCAAATGAGCACGTATTATGACGGCACAATCGTTAGCAATTCACCGCAAGTTAAGCGTGAAACGGCCAAGCTAGATGTGAAGTCTGAGCAAACTTACCATTATAAGGAAACGGCTAAGTATTTATACTTTAACCAAGCAGAATTTACGCATCATCCGGTTAAAACGATGCATTTTGAATATAAAAATGGCCAGCAGACGTATCGTTTACAACAATTACCGACAAATAAATTGTCGCAGCCGGGAACAGATGCCAATGAGATTTTTGGTGGGATGGTGCCTAATGGTACACCTAAAGTTATTCAGTTAGTTTCACCAAAACAGTGGCAGACCTTAGCTGGAAAACAAAAGTTTGTTCAATTTATTCGGGTGAAAGACTTTGACAAGGATTATCTGACTTTGCTCAAGATTGGTGAACAACAGGTTAGAGAAAATAAGAGCTTCAGTGATGTGTACAATATTAGCAAGGCCGCAGCTTATAAAATGATGTTAGGGATGGCCAGCGGGTTTGAATTCATGGGCTTTTTCTTAGGGATTGCCTTTTTGACAATGCTAGCTTCAACATTAATGTTCAAGGTGTTAAGTGGCGCAGCCAGTGACAAAATTCGTTACAAGATGCTCTTTAAGATCGGGGCACGTGAGCGGGTCTTGCGGCGCTCAATTAGCAGCGAGATAGGGATTCTGTTTCTTGTACCGGGGATTTTGGGCGTGATTGATGTATTATTCGGTTTGAAATTATTTAAGGCATTATTACCTAATCCATACGCCAATATCTGGGTACCATTTTTAATTTTTATCGTTTTGTACTTCTTGTATTACGAATTAACAGTTAAACTTTATGAACGCATTGTATTGACTAAAGAATTATAAACAAAAGACTGCAAGTAATTGCGGTCTTTTTAGTTTGGTCTAATTTTAACTACTTCGCCGCTATTGATAGTCATGCAGTGGTTGTTACAATCAAGGATTAGATTAGCATGCTCATCAAGTCTAACAGCAGTTCCCATAATTGTCTTTTCTCCTAGCTTAACGGTTACTTTTTGTTCCAGCATAGGCAGATGCTTTTGATAATCAGATAAGAATTGTCCTTGAGTAAAATTGGGCAGAAATGACAAGATATTTTTAATTAGTTCAGCTACAAAAATGCAAAATTGTTTGGTAGATAATGGACGGGTTAATAAGTTCGTGCTGGACTCTAGTTCTTGTTCCAAGTTATGTTGGTAAAGATTGCAGCCGATACCGATAACTACGGTTTGCGGTGCGATCTGCTCAGTCAAAATACCGGCAACCTTTTTGCTATGCAGTAATAAATCATTAACCCACTTAATGTCAGTATTAATGTCGAATTGCTGGCGGATAGTTTCGTGCAATTGCCAAGCAATGCCCGTTGTAAGTAGACCTTGGTTTTGGGGTGATAATTGCGGTATTTGGGTTAGTAGTGACAGGTAAACACCACCAGTATTAGAAATAAAATGGCGCTGCTGCTTGCCATAACCAGCAGTTTGCGTATCGCTGCCAATTAAAACAGGTTGGGTAATTGATTTTTGGTGATTGTATTGTTTAGCGAGGTTATTAGTCGAGGTAACTTGGTAGTACCAGTGAATTTTTAGTAGTAAATCTGCTAATAAATGTTTGAGTTCTTGTTCTTTAATAATATTAATTTTTTGTTGTGATTTATGGATATACATATTGCTTTATCTCTTAAAAGGTTTGATAATCAAAGTAAATGTTATTGATTTTAGTTTAATTTTAGCAAAGCTATGACATTTTGAGGTATAAATTTGACAATTTTGTTAATTTGCAATATCATACTGCCATAAAATACTTTGATGTTTAAAGTAATTTGGAGGGGATATCAATTAGTGTAAACAAGTAAATTTGAGCTAACAAAACACGTAATTTATTGTCTTAATAAAAAAGGGGTGTTGGAAGTGGAAGCTAATTTAAAAGAAATCAATAATTTGCTGACGACTGTTTATACCGACATCATGCAAGTTGAGGCGCGTGAACTTCATAAGAGTGAATTTAAAGATATTTCAATTAAAGAAGTCCATGCAATTGATGCAATGACGATGTATGACCATAAAACGAGTTCACAACTGGCAAAGGAGTTAATGATTACTGCTGGTTCGGTGACGACAATGGTAAATAACTTGGTGCGTAAAGGTTATGTTGTCAGAATACATGGTAACGATGACCGACGCGTTGTCCGGCTGGGTTTAACTCACCGCGGACGACTTGTTTACCGGGCACATGATTCGTTTCATCGCTATATGGTGAAAAAGTTTCTTAAGGGGTTTAATGACAGTCAGATTGCAATTATTGAGCGGGCTTTACTAAACTTGCGCGCTTTCCTTGAATTTCCACCCCAAATAGACAGCAAAAAGGAGAAGCATTAAATGGGTCTTAAAATAACGCAGACCGCGCATTATGTCCCTCCTAAAGTGGTAACTAATGATGATTTAACAACCATGATGGACACTTCAGATGAGTGGATTTCTTCAAGAACGGGAATTAAGCAGCGACATCTTGCTCAAGGTGAACAGACTTCTGACTTGGCAGTAAAAGTTGCAAACCACCTCCTTGAAAAGGCTAATTGTCCAGCTGAACAGATAGATTTTATTATTGTCGCTACAATGTCACCGGATTATTTAACACCGGCAACTGCAGCAATTGTTCAAGGTAAGATTGGTGCTAAGAATGCGTTAGCATTTGACATTAATGCCGCATGTTCAGGCTTTATTTATGCGTTGGCATTAGCTGATAAGTTGTTAACAACTTATCAGCGCGGCATCGTAATTGGTGCTGAAGTGTTATCAAAATTGGTTGATTGGCAAGAGCGGTCAACGGCGGTTTTGTTTGGTGATGGTGCTGGTGGCGTTTTGGTTGAACAAAGTCCGCAGCAATCCTTAATTGCCGAAGATTTAACGGCTTACGGGCAAGATGGACAAACCTTGACTGCTGGTTATCAGCCACTTGATTCGGCTTTTAATCAGGATCAAACGGCTGTACATAAGCACTATTTTGAAATGGATGGCCGTGCGGTGTATCGTTTTGCGACTCATGAGGTGCCGGCTTCAATTGAACGTACATTGACTAAATCCAAGTGGCAGTTAAACGATGTTGATTGGTTTATTTTACATCAGGCTAATGGTCGAATTTTAACCTCAATTGCTCATCACTTAGGTGTTGCTGAGGAAAAGTTTTTGAGTAATGTGGCTAAATACGGTAATACCTCAGCTGCTAGTGTGCCGTTGCTGCTTGATGAAGCAGTTACTGCTGGGAACATCAAATCGCGACAAAAGTTAATTTTGAGCGGCTTTGGCGGTGGCTTGACTGCTGCTACTGTGGCAATTATTTTTTAACGAATTTAAAGGAGTTTATAAACATGACAGATGAAGAAATTTTTAACAAAGTAAAAGAAATTATTGTAGATGAAACTGGTGAAGATGAAGCAGCGGTGACTTTACAAGCTAACATTAAGGATGACTTGGACGCTGACAGTTTGGATATTTTTGAAGTAATTAATGAATTAGAAGACGAATTCGACATTAAAATTGAGAGTGAAGAGGGTATTGAAACCGTTCAAGACTTAGTTGATTTTGTTAAAAAGCAATTAGCTGCGAAAGAAGGCTAATTCATGAAATTAACGCCATTTATGAAAAGTCTCGGCTTGAAGTATCCCATCTTTCAAGGTGGGATGGCTTGGGTTGCTGATGGTAAGTTAGCTGCGGCAGTTTCTAACGCTGGCGGCTTAGGAATTATTGGTGCAGGTAATGCGCCCAGCGATGTGGTTGAAGCGGAAATCAAAACGGCTAAGGGCTTAACTGATCGCCCATTTGGTGTCAATGTGATGCTCTTGTCACCATACGCTGAAGATGTGGTGAAAGTGATTTTAGCTCACCAAGATAGCATTGCCGTAGTTACAACTGGTGCAGGTAATCCTGGTAAGTATGTTGCTGACTTTAAAGCAGCTGGCATTAAGGTGATACCTGTTGTTGGTTCGGTAGCCTTAGCGCGAATGATGGAGCGCGTTGGTGCCGATGCGGTAGTTGCTGAAGGCATGGAATCTGGCGGCCATATTGGTAAACTAACAACGATGGCATTAGTGCCACAGGTAGTTGATGCCGTAAATATTCCAGTAATTGCCGCCGGCGGAATTGGTGATGGTCGCGGTATGGCAGCTGCTTTTATGCTCGGTGCGCAAGGCGTTCAAATGGGGACGCGTTTCCTAGTAGCAACAGAATCTAAGGTACATCCTAATTATAAAAAGGCAGTTTTAAAGGCTAAGGATGCTAGCACGATGGTAACTGGCGATTTTGCTGGCCATCCATCACGTGTTTTAAAGAATAAAATGGCTAAGAAGTACATCAAACTTGAAAAAGCGGAAGCCTTAAAGGATAAACCCAATTTTGCAGAATTAGAAGAATTAGGCAGTGGTAGTTTACGTCGTGCCGTCATCGATGGTGATACAGCTACCGGTTCATTTATGGCTGGTGAAATTGCCGGGATGGTACATAAGGAACAATCAGCCGCCGAAATTTTGCAGGATGTCTATCAGCGAGCTGATAAATTGTTAAGCGGCAAGGATTAATCATGATTGGATTACTATTTAGTGGTCAAGGTGCCCAAAAAACAGGTCTTACACAAGATTTATACGAAACAATCCCTACATATCATAAGGTAATCGACGACGCGGCAACTATTTTGCAGTTTGATTTGCCAAGTTTGTTGTTTGATGAGGCTAAAGAGGCAGATTTAGCGTCAACTAAGTATTGTCAACCTGCAATTTTGGCAATGAGCTATGGCCTTTACCAATTAATTAAGACGGAATTACCGCGAGATAAATTTGGTATTGGCTTGAGCTTAGGCGAATATAGTGCTTTAGCAGCTAGCGGCTGTGTTGATTTTGCGACTGCACTGCGATTAATTAAATGCCGCGGTGAGTTGATGCAAGCAGCTAGTGAAAGTACGCCAAGTAAGATGGCTGCAATCATGAAGGCAGATTTGGCTGATGTTCAGGCTGTTTGTAAAGATGCTGCTGGACTAGGAGCTATTGGCGTGGCTAATGTGAATACGCCCCAGCAAATTGTAGTTGGTGGAGTGAGTGCTGCGGTTGATCAAGTTGTCAGCGACTTAAAGGCTGCAGGTAAACGTGTTGTACCACTACAAGTTAGTGGTGCTTTTCATACGCCAGTGATGGCACCAATTCAAAGCGCATTAAATACCAAATTGCAGACTGTTAATTGGCAGCATGGGACTTTTCCAGTTTATAGTACGACTACGCAAGCGGAGTTTAAGCCTGATACTTTGACTGACAACCTAACTAAGCAGTTAGTGTCAACTACTTATTTTGCTAAAACTTTGGCTGCCCATCAGGCTAATTTGGACGCAGTAATTGAAGTAGGTCCAGGAAGAACACTAATTTCGTTTGCCCGCAAGCTTAACCGAGATCTAGCGACTTATCGTCTTGACAGTAGTAGTGAATTAAACAAAACACTTGCGGCGATGGAGGTTCTTTAATGGATTTAAAAGATAAAGTAGTATTGGTTACTGGTAGTTCACGCGGGATTGGTTTAGCGATTGCAAAAGCCTTTGCGCAAGCAGGTGCCAAAATCGTCTTGAATGCGCGTCAGCCAATTGCTCAAGCAGTTTTAGCTGAATTTAAAACACCAGTAATTGATGTTAGTGCCGATGTTACTGAGCCTGCTGCGGTGAAAGAGCTAATTGCGCAGATTATGGCGCACTTCGGTCAGTTAGATGTAGTGGTTAATAATGCTGGTATTAATAAAGATGGCTTACTTAATCGCATGTCGGAAGCTGATTTTGATCGTGTCTTGAAAACTAATTTAGTTGGTACTTTTAATGTGATTCGGCAAGCATTGCGCCCAATGTATAAACAGCGTTCAGGTTGTTTTATTAATATGGCGAGTGTTGTAGGCTTAACCGGTAATATTGGTCAAGCTAATTATGCAGCTAGTAAAGCTGGCGTGATTGGTCTGACTAAATCGGTTGCTAAAGAAGCAGCCTTGCGCAACTTGCGCTGCAATGCGATTGCGCCGGGGATGATTGCAACGCAGATGACGCAGGCTTTGAGTGAAAAGCGGCAAGCTGAGATTGCGAAGCAAATTCCCTTAAAGCGGTTTGGTCAGATTGAAGAAGTAGCCCAAACGGCAGTCTTTTTAGCACAAAATGATTATATTACTGGGCAAGTCATCACCGTTGATGGTGGCTTGACAATGCAGTAAGGAGAGAAGCAATGACAAGAGTAGTAATTACAGGGATGGGTGCATTAACACCAATCGGTAATGATGTTGCTAGCTTTGAAGCAAGTATTAATGAACAAAAAGTTGGCTTTGAGCCAATTTCTTATTTTGATGCTGCTAAAACTGGCGTTACTTTAGCTGGTCAATTGGACGACTTTGATCCATTAGTTCATTTGAAGAAAAAAGACACCAAAAGAATGGATTTGTTTACGCAGTATGCGGTTTATGCGACTGCAGAAGCAATGGCACAAGCAGGTATTGATGAGACCAACACTGATAGTAATCGCTTTGGTGTTATTTGGGGATCAGGGATAGGTGGTTTAACCACGATTGAGCAGCAGACTATTAAGATGCACGATAAGGGCGTGGATCGTTTGTCGCCGATGTTTATTCCCGTGTCAATTGCTAATATGGCTGCCGGTAACTTGTCAATTCGTTATCAGGCTCAAGCAATTAGTACCACAATTGTGACGGCTTGTGCATCGGGTACTAATGCGATTGGTGAAGCTTACCGGCAAATTAAAGAGAATCGCTGCGATGTCATGATTACTGGTGGTTCAGAAGCTGCGATTAATGCTGATGGGATCGGTGGCTTTGCAGCTTTGTCGACTTTATCAAAGGAAGCAGATCCAACTAAGGCTAGTTTACCATTTGACGCCCATCGTTCTGGCTTTGTAATGGGTGAAGGTGCAGGCTCATTGGTTCTTGAGTCATTAGAACACGCGCAAAAGCGAGGCGCGCAAATTTTAGGTGAAGTAGTAGGTTATGGTACTTCTTCTGATGCTTATCATATTACTTCGCCAGATCCAGCAGGAACGCAGGCAGCGCGAGCAATGCAGCTTGCAATTGATGAAGCTGGAATTACTGCAGCGCAAGTTGGTTACGTTAATGCACATGGGACAGCCACGCAAGGTAATGATTCTGCTGAATCTAAGGCAATTAATCAGGTTTTTGGTACTGATAGTTCAGTTTTAGTTTCTAGTACTAAGAGTATGACAGGGCATCTTTTAGGCGCTGCTGGTGCAATTGAAGCAATTGCCAGTGTGGCAGCGATGAACTCAGGCCAATTACCGGTTAATGTCGGCATTACTGAGCAGGCACCTGAGTGTCCGGTACATTTGGTTACAACCGAAAATCGCGACCAGCAAGTTGATTATGCCATCAGTAATTCATTTGGCTTTGGTGGTCACAATGCAGTTTTAGCACTAAAAAGGTGGGTTGATTAGATGACTTTTGAAGAAATCCAAAAATTAATAAAACAGGTTAATCAGAGTAATATTACTAAATTAAACTTAGACTTTGACGGTGGCCATATTGATATTGATAAAAAGCAGGCAATTGCTTCTAATGACGATGTTGTTGTAGCTAAGTCAGTGGTGCCAGCTCCGGCAGCTACTAAGATAAGTTTGCCCCAGATCAAGGCACCTTTAGTCGGAATTGTTTATCTGCAAGCTAATCCTGACAAGCCACAATATAAAAAAGTCGGCGATCACGTTGCCAAAGGTGATGTAGTTTGCGTAATTGAAGCGATGAAGATGATGACAGAAGTCAAAAGTGATGTTAGCGGCACGATTAGTGAAATTTTAGTTACTAATGAAGAAGTAGTTGAATACGATCAGCCGTTATTTACGGTGCAGCCAGATTAGAGCGTGATAAAGATGCAAGAACAAGAAATGCCGCAAATACTTGATATTACTCAAATTCAAAAGATTATTCCGCATCGTTATCCGATGCTGTTAGTTGATCGGGTGCTGGATTATCAAGCTGGTAAGTATGCAATTGCGCGTAAAAATTTAACAATGAATGAACCCTTTTTCCAAGGACATTTTCCGGGTAATCCGGTAATGCCTGGGGTGTTGATTGTTGAAGCTTTGGCGCAAACTGGGGCGATTGCGTTATTAACGCTGCCGGAATTTAAGGGTAAGACGGCCTATTTTGGTGGGATTAAGAAAGTGCGTTTTCGCAAGATGGTTACTCCCGGTGATAGTCTGAGGCTAGAAGTAGAGCTGGACAAGTTGCGCGGCAGGGCCGGTATTGGTAAGGCAAAGGCGCTAGTTGATGGTGAAGTTGCCTGTACGTGTGAATTAACGTTTGCAATTCAATAAGGTGTGAAGAATGTTTAAAAAGGTATTGATTGCTAACCGTGGTGAAATCGCTATTCGTGTTATTCGTGCTTTGCGAGAAATGGGAATTAAGTCAGTTGCGGTTTATTCAACAGCTGATAAAAATGCCCAACATGTTAAGGAAGCCGATGAAGCGGTGTGTATTGGTGGCCCACAACCAGCAGATTCATATTTAAAGATGGAAAATATTGTTAGTGCTGCAATTTTAACTGGAGCAACGGCAATTCATCCGGGATATGGTTTTTTATCGGAAAGTCCAGAATTTGCACAATTATGTGAAAAGTGTCATTTAACCTTTATTGGTCCAAGGTCGGAGACAATTGCATTAATGGGCAATAAGGCGAATGCTCGTGAAGCTATGCGGCAAAATAATGTGCCGGTAATTCCTGGTAGTCAAGGCTTTGTTAAGGATAGTAAGGCGGCCTTGGAAGTAGCACGCTCGGTTGGCTTTCCTGTAATGCTCAAGGCAGTTGCTGGCGGTGGCGGCAAGGGAATTAGGCAAGTGGTCAAACCAGCAGATTTGCCTAATGCTTTCGCTGAAGCTCAAGAAGAGGCACGATTATCCTTTGGCGATGGTCGGATGTATGTGGAGAAAATTATTTCACCTGCTAAGCATATTGAAGTGCAAATTATCGGTGACAAGGATGGCAATGCAGTTGCTTTGCCAGAACGTGATTGCTCAATGCAGCGTAATCACCAAAAGGTAATTGAAGAAACGCCGTGCGCACAAATTACTGCTACTGAGCGTCGTTATTTACAACAAATTGCACTTAAAGCTGTTGAAGCAATTAAGTATGAAAATGTGGGTACGATTGAGTTTTTAATGGATCCTGACCATCATTTTTATTTTATGGAAATGAATACGCGGATTCAGGTAGAGCATTCGATTACTGAAGAAGTAGCACACATTGACTTGGTAAAAGCACAGATTAAAATTGCAGCAGGGCAGGACTTGCAGATTAAGCAAGAGCAAATTAAGGTTCATGGTGCGGCAATTGAAGCTCGCATTAATGCCGAAGACCCGGTGACGAATTTTCGTCCGCAAGCCGGAACAATTAAGCAGATGGCTTTACCAGGTGGACTAGGTATTCGGATTGAAAGCGGCGTTAATAGTGGCGACACAGTTTCGCCATTTTATGATTCGATGATTATTAAAATTATTGCTCACGCCGAAACGCGGTCATTAGCAATTCGGCGGTTAATTGATGCTTTAAATGAATTTCAGGTTACGGGTTTAACTACTAATCGGTCATTTTTGGTTAAATTATTAGAAGACCCCGTTTTTAATGATGGCAATTATTTGATTACTTATTTAGATCAGACGTTTTTGCCACAATATATTAAAGAAGCGCGTAAGGAGGACAAATAATGGTTAAGTTTGTACGCCATCCTAAAGAAGCGCTGAAAGATTATGAAGAAAAGATACCAAAAGGTATTTTTCGTTATTGTAAAAATTGCGGAGCGAAGTTTTATTTTGCTCGTGCCGGTAAGTATCGCGTTTGTCCTAATTGTGGCTATGGCTTTCGAGTAACGGCACGTCAGCGGTTAAAGATGCTGACTAAACAATTTACAGAATGGGATGCCGACCTAACTACTACTGATCCGCTGGCATTTCCTGGTTATCAAGAAAAATTGACTAAGGCACGTGAGCAGACCACGTTGCAGGATGCTGTCTTGACGGGGCAAGCAGAAATTAAAGGACATTCAGTTGCCTTAGGGATTATGGACCCTGCCTTTATCATGGGTAGTCTTGGGACAGCCAATGGTGAGCGAATAACACGGTTATTTGAAAAAGCAACGGAATTAAGTTTGCCCGTAATTATGTTTACGGCTTCAGGTGGTGCTCGAATGCAAGAGGGCATTCAGTCACTGATGCAGATGGCGAAGATTTCACAGGCAGTTAATGATCATCGGGCAGCGGGTTTGCTTTATATTGTTGTTGTTATGGACCCAACAACTGGCGGCGTAACAGCAAGTTTTGCTTCACAGGCGGATATTATTTTGGCAGAACCCAAGGCAATGTTAGCTTTTGCTGGGCGACGCGTCATTGAACAAACTATTCATAAGAAATTGCCGCAGGGTTTTCAGAGCGCTGAAAATGCTTATCGTAATGGCTTTATTGATGCCATTGTGCCACGTGAGCAACAGGTTGAAAAACTAGACCAATTATTGACGATTTTTGCTGGACGAAAGTGGGATGAAGCTTAATGGCAAGTGAAAAGATAGCGGCAATTATGTCTGGTGCACGTCAGGATAGCAAGACTGATATGCGAGTGTTAATTAAGCAGTTATTTCCTGACTTTTTTGAACTACATGGAGATCGTGCGGCGAGTGACGATGCCGCAATTGTCGGCGGTTTTGCGAGTCTTGATCACCGCAGCGTCTGTGTGATTGCTACTAATAAGGGTAAAGACATGACTGAGCGATTAGCAACTAACTTTGGTAGTCCGACACCACAAGGTTACCGCAAAGCTTTGCGAATTATGAAGACCGCTGAAAGTCTGCATTGCCCGATTATTACGCTGATTAATACGCCGGGAGCTTATCCTGGAGCAGATGCGGAAGCCAGTGGTCAAGGACAAATTTTAGCAAACAACATTAGTGAAATGTTGCAGCTGCAAGTACCGTTATTAGCAATTATTATTGGTGAGGCTGGATCAGGTGGTGCTTTGGCACTAGCCTGCAGCGATCAAGTGTGGATGCTTGAACATAGTATGTACACCGTGGTTTCACCAGAAGGTTTTGCCTCGATTATGTGGAAAGACGGTCAACGAGCACAAGACGCGGCTCAGTTAATGCATATTGAACCTGAGTGGCTTAAGGAAAAAGGCATCGTTGAACGTGTTTTACCAGAAAAAGTATTAGCTGATCATGCTGCTGCACTAAAACAATTAATTGTTGAACAATTGCTTGATTTTGATCAAATTAAATTATCGCAATTATTGACTCAGCGTCATGCACGTTTTCGTAAATTTTAAAAGAATAGAACGAACTTTATTCATTAATGAAGCTCGTTTTTTAATTTTCTTATTAGATTGATGGCAGATTAACATTCGATCTAATAAGTATGGTAAGATAAATAACAAAGTTATACATTTATTTTTGATTAAATATATAATTTAGTTTTAATTTTAGGAGCTGAGTTTATGCATAAAAGAATGCAAAAAAGCTTTTTTGGGATAATCATCCTAGGAATGATGTTGATGTGCTTTAGCATTTTTGCGACAAAAGCAGATGCTAAAACATACGAAATTGGGACGGATGTGACTTATCCGCCGTTTGAATTTGCCAATGATCATAACAAATATGTTGGTATTGATATTGATATTATTAATGCCGTGGCTAAAGAAGAGGGCTTCAAAGTTGAAACTAAACAAGTTGGTTTCAATGGGGCGGTACAATCTGTGCAGTCTGGTCAGCTAGACGGAATTATTGCCGGAATGACCATTACTAAGGAGCGCCAAGCCAAGTTTGACTTTGGGACGCCGTACTTTAAGACTGGTGTCGTCATGGCCGTTGGCAAAAATAGTAAGATCAAGAGTTTTACTGATTTGAAAGGGAAAAAAGTTGCCATTAAAACAGGAACGGCAGCTGCCCAATACGCAACTAGTTTGAAGAAAAAGTATGGTTTTAAGACAGTAACTTTTGATGATTCTGACAACATGTACCAAGATGTGCTGACTGGGAATTCGGTTGCTTGCTTTGAAGATCAGCCGGTAATGCAGTATGCCATTAATCAGGGAATGAAGCTAAAGATTGTAACTAAGGCTGCTAATACTGGTTGGTATGGTTTTGCTGTTAAAAAGGGTACCCACTCAGAGTTAATCAAGATGTTTAATGCTGGCTTTGCCAAGATTAAGGCTAATGGCACTTACAATAAGATTGTCGGTAAGTACCTTGGCAGCAAGTTGAATCCGGCTTTAAAGGGTAAGACCTTTACGATTGGGACGGATGTAACTTTCCCACCATTTGAGTTTGCCAATAGTAACAATCAGTACATCGGCATTGATATTGATATTTTGAAGAATATTGCTCAAGAGCAGGGCTTCAAGGTTAATATCAAGCCGATGGGCTTTAATGGTTCATTGCAAGCTTTGGAATCCGGACAGATTGACGGGATGATTGCGGGGATGTCCATTACTCCGGCACGTGAAAAGAAAATTGACTTCTCTGATCCGTACTTTATGTCGGGAGTTGTCATGGCAACCTCGACTAAGGGCAAGATTACTAAGTTATCGCAATTGCGTGGTAAAAAGGTTGCAATTAAGACGGGAACAGCTGGCGCGCAATACGCTAATAGTATTAAGAAAAAATACGGTTTTAAGACCACAACGTTTGATGATTCTAATAATATGTACCAAGATGTACTGACTGGTAACTCGGCCGCTTGTTTTGAGGACCAACCAGTAATGCAATATGCGATTAAAAAGGGTACAAAATTACAGATTGTGACTAAGCCGGCAGTTAGAGCACCGTATGCTTTTGCCGTTAAAAAGGGCCAAAATGCTGCTTTATTGGCAGCCTTTAATGCTGGATTGAAAGACTTGAAGGCCAGTGGTACTTACGACGATATTACTGCTAAGTACTTGGGTACTGAGAATAAAAAGGTTGCTGATAATGGTAAGGATACTGATGACCGTAGTTTCGTTGGTCTGCTCAAGCAGAATAAGGATGCATTAGTATCTGGCTTTGCGGAAACAATGTGGCTAACGGTTGTTGCTATCATCTTCGCAACAGTTTTTGGTGTTTTGGTTGGCCTGCTGGGTGCTGTGCCTAATAAGTTCTGCAACGGTCTTTCTAGTACTTTAATTTATATTTTCCGGGGAATGCCACTGCTGGTTTTGGCTTTGTTCATTTACACTGGGATTCCAAGCTTAACTGGACAAAAGATTCCTGCCTTTGTCGCTGGGGTCTTAACGTTGACCTTAAACGAAGGAGCTTATATTGCCGCCTTTGTTAAAGGTGGAATTAAGGCCGTTGATTCTGGCCAAATGGAAGCCGCGCGTTCATTAGGGTTACCGTTTGGCAAAGCAATGCGGAAAGTTATCTTGCCGCAAGGAATTAAGATAATGGTGCCGTCATTTATCAACCAATTTATTATTACCCTGAAGGATACGTCGATTTTATCCATTATTGGTATTTTGGAATTGACGCAAACAGGTAAAATTATTATCGCACGGAACTTAGAGGGCTTTAAGGTCTGGACAATTATTGCGGTGATCTACCTAATTGTTATTACATTGCTGACTTGGTTATCGAATTGGGTACAAAAGAGGACAAATGTATGAGTGCGAAAATAGAAGTAAAGAATTTAGTTAAAAACTTTGGCAGTAATAAGGTTTTAAAAAATATTGACTTAACTGTCGATGATAATGAGGTTGTTGTTATTATCGGGCCGTCTGGTTCAGGTAAGAGTACCCTGTTGCGGACGCTTAACAAGCTTGAGGAACCGACTTCGGGCACTGTCATTGTTGACGGGATTAATATTGCTGATCCTAAGACTGACATGAACAAAGTGCGCGAGAATATCGGCATGGTGTTCCAGCACTTTAACCTGTTTAATAATTTGTCGGTTGGCGCCAATATTATGCTAGCTCCTGTTGAATTAAAGAAGTTAGATAAGGATGCTGCTGATAAGCAAGCTAAAAAGTTGCTGGAAACCGTTGGTTTAGCAGATAAATTTGACGCCACAGTCCAATCGCTGTCTGGTGGTCAGCAGCAACGGGTGGCAATTGCGCGGGCACTAGCAATGAATCCTGATGTAATGCTCTTTGATGAGCCGACTTCGGCACTTGATCCAGAAATGGTTGGCGATGTTTTAGCTGTAATGAAGAAGCTAGCTAAACAGGGGATGACAATGGTCGTTGTTACTCACGAAATGGGCTTTGCTAAGGAAGTTGCGGATCGTGTCGTCTTTGTCGCCGATGGTAAGATTTTGGAGCAAGGTACGCCAGAAGCAATGTTTGATCATCCACAAAATCCGCGTTTGCAGGACTTCTTAGATAAGGTACTAAACGTTTAAATTAATTTAATAAATGTAAAAGGCAAATCTCACGTAGAGGTTTGCCTTTTTGCGTCTTATTTAATTAAATTAACCTTGACACTCACTACTATGTTTCATATAATACTAATTATTAAATATAAATGAATTTAAGGGAGGCATTTTTAATGGAAATCGAAAGCTTTATTAAGCAAAGCATTAAGAAAAATGTCGCTCAAAATTTGTTTGCCTTGTTGTTGTGCGGGAGGACTTAACTTAAGTAATTACTTTATCAGTAATTTTATAAGTTAAGCCCTAGTTTGCGTCTTAATGAATGGGGCTTAACTAATCAAGATAAACCTCACTCATTAAGTTGAATGAGGTTTTTTAGTTGGTAATTTTAGAAGAAGGAGCGAGAAAAATGAAACGAGTCACTAAACGAATAATGGGTGCCATATCGGCGGGTGCAATTGCCTTAATGATGGCTGGTTGTGGTGCTGCTAAGAATACGAGCAAGGGTACACACCAGGATAATAAAACTGTCAAGATCGGGGTTAACATGGAATTGTCCGGGACAGCAGCTGGTTATGGTAATGCCCAAAAGCAAGGGATTCAGCTAGCAGCCGAGCAGATTAATGATGCTGGCGGTATTAATGTTAATGGTCACAAGAAAAAGATTAAGTTGATTATTCGTGATAATAAGACAACAATCGCAACGTCGGCTTCGGTAGCGGCACAATTAACCACTAAAGATAAGGTGGCCGCAATTGTGGGGCCAGCTACAACTAATGCTGGGACAGCGGAAATTCCTAATTTAACTAAAGCAAGCGTACCAAGTGTTAGCCCGTCAGCAACCGATCCGGGTTATACGCTCCAAAAGAATGGCAAGGTACAACCGTTTGTGTTCCGGGCATGTTTTCAGAATAATTTCCAAGGACGCAGTGCCGCTCGCTTTGCGGAAAATAAGTTAAAGGCTCAACGTGTGGCAGTATATGCCGATAACTCAAGTGATTATGGTACAGGATTAGCTAAGGCATTCAAGCAAACTTTTAAAGGTAAGATTGTTGATAGTCAGACTTATTCCGAAGGTGACAAAGACTTTAATGCAGTGCTGACTTCCTTTAAGGGAAAGAAGATTGATGCAATTTATGTTCCCGGCTATTATACCGAAGTTGGTTTAATTATTAAGCAAGCACGGCAAATGGGCATTAAGGTGCCAATTATCGGTAGTGATGGTATGGCTGACCCGAAGCTCGCACAAATTGCCGGTGCCAAGAATGCAACTAACGTATACTACACCACGCCATTTTCAGTTCATGTTGCAGCTAAAAATCCAACGGCTGTTAAATTTATGAATGCTTACAAGGAACGCTATCACACAACAGCACCAACGTTTTCCGCTTTAGCTTATGATTCAGTTTATATGGTTAAGAAGGCAATTGAAGACGAAAAGTCCGATGATTCTGTCAAAATTGCAGCTGGTCTTGCTAAGATCAAAGACTTTGATGGGGTTACCGGTAAAATCACCGTTAACAAGACTCATGACCCAGAGATGCCAATTGCAATTGAGCAAATGACCGATGGTAAAGTAAGCAATTCATTTAGTATCGAATAATTTATTATCTTTAGAAAGGGCGATCCAATTTGCAAACAGTCTTACAGCAGATTATCAATGCCTTATCACTCGGGTCGATTTACGCTTTATTAGCACTCGGCTACAGTATGGTTTACGGTATTATCAAGTTAATCAATTTCGCTCACGGTGACATCTACATGCTTGGCGCTTTTGCGGCCTACTATGTAATCAGTCTTTGGCATTTTAATTTTATTACGGCGCTACTCACGGCAATGGTTGTTGGTGCTGTATCTGGTGTCGTAATTGAATACTTTGCTTATCGGCCATTACGCAAGTCGCCACGAATTGCGGTTTTAATTACGGCAATTGGAGTATCGTTTTTATTAGAAAACGGCATGTCTTATTTGGTGGGGTCAAATGCGCGTAGCTTTCCCCAAGTAATTGAGCAGGTCAACTACAATTTGGGCGGGGTATTAATTTCGAATATTCAAATATTGATTTTGGTAACAGCCCTGATTTTGATGGTTTTACTGCAATTAATTATTAAGAAAACCAAAATGGGTCGCGCCATGCGGGCAGTCTCAGTTGACCCAGAAGCAGCTGAATTAGTCGGTGTTAATGTTAATCATACGATTTCATTTACTTTTGCTTTGGGTTCGGCTCTAGCGGGAGCTGCTGGAATTTTAATTGGTATGTATTACAACCAGATTGACCCGTTAATGGGGATGACACCGGGCATTAAGGCCTTTGTTGCTGCTGTTTTAGGCGGTATTGGGTCGGTTCCAGGAGCAAGTTTAGGAGGCTTCTTGATTGGTATTTTAGAAACCTTCTTCCAGTCAATCGGCTTGTCAGCTTATAAAGATGCGGTTGTTTACCTTGTCCTGATTGTAATTTTACTCTTCTTACCAGCTGGTATTTTTGGTAAAAATACTGAAGAAAAGGTTTAGGTGGCAGTATGAAAGCTAATTTAAAATATATCTTATCGTGGCTGGCTGTAATGGTCTTGGGCTTTGCCCTAATTGATGTCCTGATTTTAGGCGGTGTAATTGATACCTTTATTGAAAATATGTTGGTTACAATCGGCATTAACATTATTTTGGCAACAGGATTAAATCTAATTATTGGCTTTAGTGGGCAATTTTCATTAGGGCATGCCGGCTTTATGGCAATTGGCGCGTACGCCACCGCAATTATCACGCAATATTGGAGTACAGAACTGGGCTTCATTATTTCCCTATTTGTTGGGATGGCTTTAGCTGCAATTATTGCCGCAATTATTGGGACAGCAACGTTTATCAGGTTAAAGGGTGACTACTTGGCGATTGCAACTTTAGGTGCTGCCGAGATTATTCGCAATGTTATTAATAATTTGAAAATCACGGGTGGCTCTAGTGGGATGTTTAATATTCCCCAGTTGTGTTCATGGCCAACAGTATACGTGTTGGTTTGCATCACGACCGTTGTTTTACTGAACTTTATTCGCTCACGTGATGGTCGGGCCATTAAAGCAGTGCGCGAGGATGAAATTGCGGCCTCCGCAATGGGAATTAATACAACTAAGTGGAAGCTGGCTGCTTTCGTCTTAGGTGGTGTGACCGCCGCAATTGCCGGCAGCTTGCACGCTTCCTATTTACAAACTATTGCGCCAAGCGACTTTGGCATTATGGAATCAATCTCGATTTTAGTAATTGTTGTTTTGGGTGGTGTTGGCAGTATGACAGGCACCTTTTTGGCGGCGACTGTTCTGGGCGTTTTAGACACAGTCTTACAGAATTTCGGTTCGCTAAGAATGGTTATTTATGCGATTGCTCTGATTTTAATTATGATTTTTAAACCATCAGGGTTGCTGGGCAACTGGGAATTTTCCTTTAAAAACTTGTTTGCTCGGTTTACGAAAAAGAAAGAGGCAAGATCATGATGCACTTATTACAAGTAGACCATGTTGTCCGCAAATTTGGCGGCTTGACGGCGGTTAACGATGTTTCGCTGCATCTTGATGACCAAGAACTGGTGGCCTTGATTGGACCAAATGGCGCTGGTAAAACGACTTTGTTTAATCTTTTAACGGGGATGATTCCTGTAACTAGTGGAAAAATTGTACTGAATAAAAATTCACAGAGCTATGACTTAACCAAGGAAAGTGCCACGAAGATTGCGGACTTGGGTTTGTCGCGAACTTTTCAAAATATTCGCCTGTTTAAAGATTTAACAGTAATGGATAACGTCTTAACGGCGATGACCAACAAGTATCATGAAGGCTTCATGACAGCTATTTTGCGACTGCCTAATTTTTATCAAACAGAGTGTGAAATGCGAGTAGCAGCAGAGAAGCTGCTGGCAATCTTTAACTTAACAGCAAATGCTAATACGCTGGCTAAAAATTTGCCATACGGAACCCAAAGACGGCTGGAAATTGTGCGGGCATTAGCTACGAGACCACAAATTTTGTTTTTGGATGAGCCGGCTGCGGGGATGAACCCGGAAGAAACCGCGGATTTAACCCAATTAATCAAGTATATTCAAACAGAATTTAAAATTACGGTTTTGCTAATTGAACATGATATGTCGTTAGTAATGAATTTGGCGCAGCGAATTTATGTTTTGGACCAAGGGCAGATTTTGGCAACTGGGACACCAGAGGAAATTAAGGTTAATCCAAAAGTAATCGAGGCCTACTTGGGAGAGGGTGACGAGTAATGGCAATGCTAGAAGTGAAAAATTTAGTGGTTAATTACGGCGTCATTCAGGCGGTCAAAGGCGTCAGCTTTAAAATTGAGAAGGGCGAAATTGTAACTTTAATTGGTGCTAATGGTGCTGGTAAATCAACTATTGTTAAAACAATTTCTGGTCTGTTAAGGCCCAAGGATGGTGAAATTATTTACCAGGGTGTGGCAATTGAACACCAGAAGGCGCCACAGATTGTAGCTGCTGGAATTTCGCAAGTCGCTGAAGGGCGGCATATTTTTGCGGGAATGACAGTCATGGAAAACTTGCAAATGGGTGCTTTTTTAGCTCGTGATAGGTCACAGACTAAGCAAAGTTACGATGAGGTGTTTGCGCGTTTTCCTATTTTAAAGAAGCGAAAAAATCAAGATGCGGCTACCCTTTCCGGTGGTGAGCAGCAAATGCTGGCAATGGGGCGAGCACTGATGGCAAGACCAAAGTTGCTCTTATTAGATGAGCCGTCAATGGGATTATCACCGCTGTTTATCCAAGAGATTTTTACAATTATTAAGGAATTAAACCAAAGAGGAACGACAATTTTATTAATTGAACAAAATGCCAAGCAGGCCTTGGCAATTGCCAATCGCGGGTATGTGTTGGCAACTGGAAATGTCCAATTATTTGGTACAGGTGCAGAATTATTAGCAAATCCTGATGTTCAACGAGTTTACTTTGGCGGTTAAGTTAGCAGATGAAAATAGGCATTCAATCTTAATGATGAATGCCTATTTATATGTAATATAACACTATATTTTAATATATTTGTTAATTTGAAGCGGGATTATGGTAAAATTATCAAGCCGAATAAACTTGAATTTATTAACTACAATGATAACAAATATAATAATGGAGAATTATATGGCTGATAAATATAATAAAAAGAAACTGGCACAGAGTGCGGCCATTGCCAGACTTTATTATGAAGAAGATTTAGACCAATCCGAGATCGCACACCAGGTTGGGCTTTCAAGACCGACAGTTTCACGACTATTGAAATTAGCCCGTGAAACAGGAATTGTCGAGATTAAAATTTCTAATCCATTAATTAATAGTAACAGTTTAAGTGAACAATTATCGAAAAAATTTAATTGTAAAATTTCAGTTGTTCCTAGTAATTTTGATGGAGAATTAACAGCACTCAAGGGTGTTGGTGTATATACTGCGCAATATTTACAACAGCTAATTAAACCACATGATATTGTTTGCTTGGACTGGGGAAAGACAATTCATATGGTAACAAGTAGCTTGGAACAGCAAGCTGTTTCTGACGTGCAGGTTGTCCAACTCCAAGGCGGCATAAATATCAATAACGAGGAGACATACGCAGATGAGAGTGTGTCTGAGTTTGCAACTGCTCTTGGTGCAACTGCTCACTTCTTACCACTGCCGCCGTTTTTTGATAATAAAACTACTAAGGAAATCGTGGAAAAAGATCGCTTTATTAATCAGGCACTGCAGCTAGGCCGCGCTGCTAATATCGCCGTTTATAGTGTTGGCACGGTGCGTAAGGACTTATTGTTGTTTCAATTAGGGTATTTTAATAAATCACAGAAAGAGAAGTTGCAAGAAAAGGCAGTGGGCGAAGTTATCTCGCACTTTATTGATTCTAATGGCGCTATAGTTAGTCGCGAGCTTGATGAACGGACTGTCGGCATAGAATTAAATGACTTAAAATCTAAGGATCACTCGATTTTAGTTGCTAGTGGAATTTTAAAAACGCCAGTTGTTTATGCCGCAATTAAGGCAGGCTATCCTAACGAGCTCATTTTAGACCAGGCAATTGGTCAGGACTTACTTACCTATCAATGATGACAGGTGTTAAATAGCTAAACGGCAACTTATTTTTATGGCCAAAAAAACGCCAGTTCTGTTAAAGAGCTGCCGTTTTAATTTAGTTAAAAAATAACTGCTGAATTTTCTGAAATTGCTTTACCTTGATTAATTTTAATAAAACAATGCTGGCAACAACTGAGCCGATAATGGCAGCCCCAATAAAGCGCGGCGTGTAAACAAACCAGTAGAGATTGTTAGTGCTGCCGGTGAACAAGACCATCACTGGATAAGACAGAAGCGACCCGATGATTCCAGTGCCGATAATTTCACCAAGACAAGCTGCCCAAACCTTCCCGGTTATTTTATAAAAAATCCCGGCTAATACTGCACCGAAGATGGCACCAGTTAGTGCCAGCGGTGGAATACCCATGATTAACATTCTGATAATCCCGCACAAAGTGGCCATAATGGTTACATAAACAGGACCCAGCATTGTGGCACCAATCACGTTAATTACGCTAGACATCGGCGCCATCCCTTCCACGCGAAAGATTGGGGACAATACTACATCCAGTGCAATCATTATTGCTAAAATAGTAAGTTTTTCCGTTTGTTTCCCTTTGTTAGTCATTTTAACTCCCAACTATACCTAAAAAATCCCATTCGCACAGCAGCGAACGGGATTTAGCTTGATTAGCCTATCCCTTGCGCTGGTATTATCCAGATCAGGTTCATGGGTTTGATCTCAGCTTAAAAGCACCCCATAGACTTTATTAATAAATATTAATCTTGATTATACGCTTTCAGCAATATAAAAGAAAGCGGTAAATTATAGCTTCATTTTGTTGTATGAAGTAACTTTTCTTTGCTTGTCACTCATCGTCATGATGGTAATTGACGCGTTACGCGGGCCCTCACTAACGTCAAAATCACCAAAACGGTCAGCGATACTGCGAATGGTAAAACCGTGCGTTACCAGTAGAATATTTTCGGCACCATCAAGCTGGCTGATTAAGTCAAATCCTTGGTCAACGCGGTGCCAATATTCCTTGGCGTTTTCGGCATCATGAAACGGATCGGCTTCCTTGATCCAATCGGTCGCAGTATCAATTGATTCATTCTTGAATAAGTCATAGTGGTTCTTATAGCCGTGGGGCCCGCCAATCATTTGCCAAGCCATGTCACTGTCCATCCCTTCGAAGTAACCATAAAAGTGTTCACGAAACAGCGGCGTTGCAATATGTTGGATTTCATCACGGTTAACATTGTGCTTGATGATAATGTCGCAGGTGTCGCTTGCCCGTTTCAAATCGCTGGATAAGGCGATGTCAAATGGCACATTTTTAAGTGCTTCTCCGGCTTTATCGGCACCGGCAATTCCGTCCTCAGTTAATGGGGTATCACACCAGCCCTGCATCTTGTTGTAACGGTTAATATAAGTTTGTCCGTGACGGACGATATAAATTCGCTTCATTGCTTTTACTCCTTAAAATTAATTATCTATGATGATAAATTTGCTTAACTTTAGCGACATCTTGCGGCTCAATCGGGTAAATGGAGCCGGCAGGATACATAACGGACTTGCCCTTGTTGTGGTTAAGACCAATCGCGTGGCCTAACTCGTGTTCGACAGTATTGATAATCCGCTGATAAGTATAATCATACATAGGATTTAATAGATAATAAATATTTAATTTTATTTTTGCCTTGTAAAGCTGCTTGGTCTTGGGATTGTAAGTAATACCAGTTAGGCCTGTGGCTTTAGTGTCTGGGTCAAACGATGGCCCAATTGTAATTTGCGCCCGTTTCTTTTTATTAGTTTTGGTAAAAGTGAAACTACCAGTATCGTTCCAAGCACTAATGGCATCTTGAGCAGCCTGCGTTAATTCGGGATTATTGCCTAAGTTAATGTATACTTTGGCAGTCCTTTTTGGCCAATGGCAGTTTTTGCCCGAGTTTTTGGCGGTTTTCCGAGTTGGACACTTAGCTAACACGACTTGACTTGGCGTATTAGCAGGACTAACAGCCGATACATAAAGGCTGCCTAGGGAAATAACAACTACTAATGCACAAGATAATTTACGTAAAAAATTTAAAAACTTCTCCATGATAAAATCATCCCCAATACAGAAGATTATAGAAGTAAATTTATCATTTTTCACTACTTTTTAATAATCTTAGTAAATGAGCCCCAAGAATTATATATTAAGTTCATTTCGTGTTAAAATAGTATGCAAGTTTTGAAGAATAGGTGACTTTATGGTAAAAGCGATGGATGAAAAACAGTTTGAACAGAAGCATCTCGATGTCATCTTGAAGATGATTAAAGAGCGACGAGCAGAATTGACTGCGGCGATTAAGTCGGCTGAAGGTGAAGCGCGTAACTTAAACTCGCATTTCTTCGATGATGTTCGGTTAGACTATGATGGTTATTCAACCTCAATGGAAACGGCCCTTTCCATTCACCAGCAGCAGCAACTGCTTGATGAACGTGAAAATGCTTGGCAACATTCTGCTAAACAGCTTGGTACTGTTCAACGACTGGAAAAAAAGCCTTACTTTGCTCGAGTAGATTTTAAAGAGGGCAATGAAAAGCCGGAAACAATTTATATTGGCTTAGGCTCGTTTGCGGATAAGGATAATCACTTTTTAATTTATGATTGGCGGGCACCGATTTCTTCAATTTATTATGATGGCAAGCTGGGGCAAGTTTCATATCTGTCACCAGATGGTGAAATTACCGTTGATATGACAAAAAAGCGCCAGTTTATGATTGAAGATGGCCAGATTGTAAACATGTTTGATACCGATGAGTCAATCGGCGATCAGATGCTCTTAGAGGTGCTGGGAGAAAAGTCTAGCACGCAAATGAAGTCAATTGTGACGACGATTCAGCGTGAGCAAAATAAAATTATTAGAAATACCAGTGCTGATTTGTTGTTTGTTCAAGGAGCAGCTGGGTCAGGCAAGACTTCCGCAATTTTACAGCGGATTGCGTACCTGCTTTATCGCTATCGTGGTAATTTAACCAGTAGCGATGTAATTATGTTTAGCCCCAACCAATTATTTAATGACTATATTAAAAATGTTCTTCCAGAAATGGGGGAACAAAATATGGTCCAAATGACTTATTGGCAGTTTGTGGCTCGGCGGTTGCCGGGAATGAACGTGGAAAACCTATTTGATCAATTTGAGGATCAAAATGCGGATACGGCAATCGGCAAGTTTAAGGATTCAACGGCTTTCTTTAAATTGGTAACGCGTTACGCCAAGCATTTGAATAAGCGCGGCATTGTCTTTAAGGACATCTTTTTCCGGAACAAGAAGCGGCCGTTTTTTGCTAAAGATAAAATAAATGATATTTACTATTCATACAATTCTAACTATAATTTAAGTAATCGAATTGACGCAACGCGTGAAGAACTGATTAAGACGCTTAACCGCAAGATTAATGCGGAAACTAAAAAGGCTTGGGTATCAGAAACGATTGAAAGTTTGAGTAAGGAGCAGTTGAATGCTCTTTATGACCGCCCAGACCAAGAATTTGATTCCGAAGAAAAAGAAGAAAAATTCTTGGGCCGCAAGATTGTAATTAAGGCCTTGGGCAAGGTTTACCAGCAAATTCGTCACAATAATTTTATCAATATGCGTGCACAATACTTGAGTTTCTTGCGGGCTGTTCCGAAAATGACCGACCTTAATAAGTGGCAGATTAGTGCTGCTGATTGGGCGAAACACGTTGAAGATGTGAAGGCCAGCTTTATGAAGCATTACATTCACATGAATGATGTTTCGGCATATTTATATCTGTATGACTTAATTACCGGCCGCCACGTTAATTATGAGATGCGTTACACCTTTATTGATGAAATTCAGGATTATACGCCATTTCAGTTGTGTTATTTGAAGTATAACTTCCCGCGGGCAAAATTCACGATGCTCGGAGATTTGAACCAAGCGATTTTTACTAAAGATGAAAGTCGTAGTCTGTTAAAGCAAATTAGTGGCTTGTTTGACCCAGAAAAGACGGCGGTGGTGCAACTAACCAAGTCATACCGGTCAACTAAGCAATTAACTGACTTTACCAAGCAGATTTTACGGCAAGGCGAAAAGATTGAATCATTCAACCGCCAGGGACCAAAACCGGCGCTGTGGGGCCGCAAGGATGATAGTGAAGCAATTGCGGTTTTAGAGCAAGTTCTGGAAGCTAATACTGCTGGCAAAATGACAACAGCAGTTATCACTAAGGATTTGGCAAGTGCCAAGTTTGTCAGTCAAAAGTTGCGAGAAGATGGCGTCAAGGCGACACTGATTGCGACTGCTAACCAAAGATTGGTTGACGGCACGTTGGTTATTCCGTCATACTTAGCTAAGGGTCTGGAATTTGATGCCGTTGTCATGTGGGATGCTTCTAAGGAGAGTTACAATCAGGCAGATGAGATTCAACTGGTCTACACGATTACTTCACGCGCAATGTACAAGCTCGATTTGATTTATACAGGGGAAAAGAGTCCGCTGTTAGCGGTTGACCCGCAAGCATATGAAGAAAAATAGGAGGCAGATTGCTCGTGGAAAAGGAAAAATTCACTTTTAAAAGAATTGATGACATGTCGGGTCGCGACATGTTTTGTATTGCTCGCTTACGGATTAACACGTTCGTAACCGAACAAGAGATTACGGTGCCGGAATTAGACGATGAAGACTTAACGGCTATCCAAGTTTACTTATTAAATAAGGACAAGACAATGGCACTAGCTGTCTGCCGGATTTTTCTAGAAGATGGCAAGTGGATGTTGGGCCGAGTTGCCGTTGCCAAGGCAGCACGTGGTCAAAAGCTAGGCAGTAAAATGTTGACTCAGGTGCATGACTTCCTGAAAAAGCGTGGCGCTGACCACTTGTATTGTCATGCGCAGTGGCAAGCTAAGCCATTTTATGATTATTTGGGTTATCAAGTGGTGGGCGAGCCCTTCACTGAGGCTGGCATTAAGCACGTAATGATGTCTTACGAATTATAATAGAAAAAACTCACGTAGGATTAACGTGAGTTTTTATTTGCTTATTTTTCTTTAATTGCGCTAGCTACCAGATTGATTAGAAGGTTATTACCTAAGTCGGAAAAGTGTTGCCCGTCGGGTTGATAATAGGAAGTAATCTGGGGTAAGTTGCGTAAGTTAGCGATTAAATTAATAAAGGGGATGTTGTGCTCCAGTGCTTGCTTCTGTGCAATTTCATTGTAGCGGGCTAAGCTAGCTGCAGTGTAATATTGCATGATATTCTTGTTATCGGGATTGGGATAAGAAGGTCCAACAAGCAAGCAGCGACTAGCACCGATTGTTGTAATCATTTTTTGTAAATTATGCTCGTAGCGACTGCTTGATAGGCCCCAATCTGACGCCGCATCATTTGTGCCGAATTCCAAGACAACAAGGTCGGCATCGTCGTCAATTAGCGGCAGCCGCATTAAACCATCGGCGGTTGTCGCCCCGCTCTGGGAAAAATTGATTACGTGGAAATTGCTACCAAGAGCTTTTTGTAAGCTATTAGTAATTAGGTTAGTGTCGCGACCATTACGGTAGCCATTGAATAAGGAATCGCCGAATAAAATAATATTTTTCATATAGTTTCTCTTTTCATTTTGATTAAAGCTAAAATATTTTGGTGCTAATATTTATTTACTTTATAATAGAAGAAAACGAATTGAAGGACAATTAAATGAAAAATTATTTGCAGTTTAATCGGGATCAGTGGGCATCGTTTTCCGCGGGTAATCAAGTCAAAATTAGCCAGGATGAGCTGGCAAAAATCAAATCGTTGGGCGACGTTGTTAATTTAACAGATGTGCGTGAAATCTACGGCAGTTTAACGAAATATTTGTATTTAGTTTATCAAGAAAAGCGAGCACTGCAGGATCGGCAGTGTGAATTTTTACACCAAAAAGTAACAGCAGCCCCATTTATTATTGGGATTTCGGGATCAGTAGCCGTTGGTAAATCAACGACGGCACGGTTATTGCAGGTACTCTTAAGTCGAACTTATCCCGAGTTGCGGGTGCACTTGATGACGACCGACGGTTTTATATATTCTAATCAGGAACTAAAAAGGCGGAATCTTTTTGACCGCAAAGGCTTCCCAGAGAGCTATAACATGAGCCTGTTAACTAACTTTTTGCAGGATGTCATGGCTGGCAAAGATGATATTGTTTATCCGCTCTACTCACAGGAATTAAGTGACATTGTGCCGGGCCAATATGGCCATGTTAAAAAGCCGGATATTTTGATTATTGAGGGGATTAACACGTTGCAATTGCCAACTAACGGCCAGATTGTAACCAGTGATTTTTTTGATTTTTCAATTTATATCGATGCTGCAGAAGAACTAATTGAAAAGTGGTTCATGCAGCGCTTTGTCAGGGTGCTGGAGCTAAATAAAAATAACCCCAATAACTTTTATTATGAAATGGCTAACGGTCCTCGTGAATCTGCCTTGCAATTAGCTCAAGAAACTTGGCAGATGGTAAATTTGGTCAATTTACGTGAATATATCGCCCCAACTAAGCAGCGAGCAAGCTTGATTTTGCATAAAACTACTGGACATTTAATCGATCAAATCTACCTCAGACACTTTTAATTTGCTATACTAAGAATATGAAGATTTATTTACAATTAATTGAAAAATTCGCTTTGCCTCCAGCGTGAATAACTTTGAATTTAGGCATTAAATATTTTAGAAATTTAAGGGAGTATAAACATGGTACAAGCAATTAATTTGAAAAAAGGTATGGTTTTTAGTCAAGATGGCAAACTGATTCGCGTATTGAAGGCTAACCACCACAAGCCCGGCAAGGGCAATACAGTTATGCAAATGGACTTACGTAATGTCGAAAGTGGTGCAGTGGTCCACAAGACAATGCGGCCAACGGAAAAGGTTGACCTAGTTGATATTACGAAGAAAAATGCCCAATATTTGTATAATGAAGGTGATATTTATACCTTTATGGATACCGAAACTTACGAGCAATACGAAGTTTCCAGCGACCAATTGGGTGATGACAAGCTGTACTTAATTCCTAATATTGAAGTTCAGCTAGAGTTCGCTAACGGCAGTAAGCTGCTAGGAGTGGAATTACCATCAACAGTTGTGATGAAGGTTACGCAAACTGAGCCGGGAATTAAAGGGGCAACTGTTACTGGCTCGGGTAAACCAGCCACAATGGAAACAGGCTTGGTTGTTCAAGTGCCTGACTTTATCACCGAAGGCGAGGACTTAGTAATTAACACTGATGGTGGGATCTATAAGTCAAGAGCCGAAGGCAGCAAGTAAAATAATTAAAAAAGAACGTTAGTGTAAAAACCAACGTTCTTTTTATATTTTCATAATAGTTTAGCTTATTTCATTAGTGCCATAATTACTGTAAACTTTTAAAACATTACCCTTCTGAGAACCTTTTTTCAGTACACTACCGTCATCACTATCATTTTCTTGGTCAAACAACTGATTTTCATCACCTGATTTGGAATAAAAACCTGATGCTTTAGCGTTTTTAATTGAAATGTCGCCTGTTTCTGCAATTACTTTATAGCCGTGTGTAATTTTAGCATTCACTATTGAAATATCTCCACAAGCGCAAGTAAGTTCACTGTTATCTAGAAGTACATTTTTAAAATCAACGTCATCAATTGAATTGTTAATTATCAAAGAATGTAAATTACTGTTTTTAACAGTTAAGTCACCTACATTGTCATATAATTTTCCTTGTAAAATTGTTGAATTTTTAATTAACGTATTATCTCCATGACCATCATTGTTATTATCATTAGAGACTATATTTGATTGCTTGATATATAATTTGTTTAGGTTTAAAGATGTACAAGTGCCTTTGAATTTGAACTGCTCTAGCTTTGTCTTAGCTGGAATAGTAATTTTTAGTATAGCTCTTAAATAATAGGATTTTCTTTGTTGAGGTTTTTGAGTAATCCATAGGCAGTTCCTGTTAACAGTAACAGTTGGTTTATCATTTTTTCTACTGTAATAAGTTACGGCAAAATTTTTACCTTCCTCAACTGTTACTTTGGCATTGGTAATATCCATATTAATATTGTTGAAACTTGGTATATGCTGTGAGCGCTTTGTGTTTAATAAACTTGTTTGTTTAGCTTCTTTAGTACTGGTGCTTTGATAATTATTAATAGAACAACCAGTTTCGGTTAGCATAAAGCAGGCTAGTAATAATACAAAAGTAATTTTTGGCTTTTTCATGTGTTTAAAATCTCCATTTGTAGTTTTTGATAATACGTATAGATTTATATAGTATATTATATCACTATTACACCGATGAAAATAACCAAAATTATATTAATGATAAATTGAATTTTAATATGATTAATTGACAACAAAAAAACTGTAGTTTCAATAACTGCAGCTTTTTGCTATTAATTTTGATATTCAATATCTTCTTTAGGATTGACCTTGAATTCCTTATAGTCAGTTTCCTTGAGCAATTCTGGTGTTAAGCGCACGCAGCGAATCCGTTGGTTGTTGTAAGTTGAATAATAATAACTTCTGGATTCAGCACAAATGTAGGCACTGTAGCAAGTATAGTCAAAAGTCTTATTAGGAGTAACTACGATGCCGCGTGGGATGCTAACAGGTTCTAGCATATGGTGGGCAAGACTCACGGCAGCGAGTTCATCGGCTGGCTGCTCCACATTATTTTTCATAAAGGCAGTTCTGACAAAACGAGAAACTGGAGTATAGTCACCGGGCAAGCCAAAAGTCCCAGAACCTTGACTGAATGGCTTCAGAGTTTTACCTAAAAAGTTAACGTCGTCATGTTGATGAGGTGTTACAGACAGGTAATTACGTAAATTAGTCTCGTGCCAATGATAATCAGGGCTGTTGGTCATAACTCCAATTGAATCCCTGATGATATGAACACCATCTTCTTCGGGTTCAATAATCAGGCTTGCACCAGTTGTGTCCGAGAAGATGAAATGCAGGGGTGACACTGCCTTTAAACTAGGGCTAGCATCATTGACAATTGTGATCTGCGTTTTGAATAATTGTTCAATGTCAGCTAAGCTGCTGGCCTGCGATAAAATTACTGAAACTACCTTATCAGGTGATACTGCCCAGGTATTGGCTATTGCTTGTTCATGGTAGCTGGCATAACCAGGGAAGTACAGAGTGGCCCCCATCACCCCTTGATCGTTAACACCATCAAAAGTCACTGGTGCATTGTCAAAATCTTGAATTACACCTAGACCAATAAAGGCACGCTTACTGGTAACTTCTTGCTTGGCACTGTACGCTACGGCAAAGGTTTTGTTAATTGGCGTGTAAACTACTTGTTCGGCCATTTCCATCATAAAGTCCATTGTTCGTGACAAAAAGTGCTTTTTGTCTTTCGTTTCTAATGTAAAACTGCTGCAACCGATCATTGATTTTCCTCCGTAAATTAATTGATGTATTTCCAAGATTATATAAGCTTTAGGGGGACAATTCAAGCAGTGGTTGTAAAATAATAGCTTATTGACATTTATTGTTGAATGATTATATTATTAATGTAATCAACTGGTTACATTTTGTAAAGGAGAGATTACTTTGATTAAAAATAATCTTAAAATGTTACGAGCACAAAAGAATTGGACCCAAGCAGAACTGGCAGATAAAGTTGGTATTTCACGGCAAGCGGTGATTTCGATTGAACGCTATAAATACATGCCCTCATTAGAATTAGCATTTAAATTAGCGGGTGCTTTTGATTTATCAATTACTGATGTTTTTTATCAGGAGGAACAAAAATGAATGTTATGCTTAAAGATATTTTATGGGGAGTTTTTTCTTTAATTGGTGTTAGCTTTTTGGTGTACTTTACATGTATTACTAAAAAACGTAAAAATGATGAACGCTGGCAGTTGATTGTGGCTAAGGCTAATAGTTTGACTTTAAATTTGGTATTGGCAGTTTCCATTGCAATGGTCTTTGTTATTTTAAATATTCCGCTTGATGGTCAACAGCTTAGAAGAATACTAGTAGGCTATTGCGCTGCATTGCCCTTCGTAATTTACGTATTGAAATTAGTTTTACTGCTAATGTACGACCATCAATTATAAATAAAAATTACTAATTAATTAATTTTTTCTTGTCTTAATAATTATCATTAAGATATAATCATATAGAACATGTAGTAAAGTCCTAAGGGCGGTGACTACTTGCTTTCTGAAAGAAGATGATGCCTATGGTATTAATGGATTCATATTCCAATCTCTTAAAGGAAAGGAGTAGTCGGGTATTCTATGAATATCTTTATTGTTATTTATTCTATTGTTGCTTTAATTTTTAGAGTATTAATCAATTTGCTTGATGAGTTAACTCAATTTGTTAATTCATTAACTAATTTAATTATTGCAATCAATAGTTTAATTACAGCTTGGAAAAAATTTCTTGCAAAAAAATAATCCGTCTAGGCTTGGAAAACTGACGGATTTATTTTGAAAAAATAACATCTTAAGTAGTTACCGCTCTTATAGCGGAAGCTACATGTTTATATTAAGAGTCGTGTTTGCACGACTCTTTTTATTCGTAGTCATTTTAACATGCAATAGTTTAAAGCTCAATACTTTAACTAGAGCTTGACTACTTATTCTCTTTAATTACTTCGTTCAACCTAGCGATTTGTTTTTTAGCTTTGAGCATTGATGTATACCAGATAATCGCATAAACAATGATAAAAGTAATAGTATAAAAGCTCAGCCACAGGAAGTTTAATGGGAACCAGCCTGCTAAAATGGCTAAAGGTGTGAATAAGCAAAACATTACGATGAAATGAATGATTGTTTGCTTAGTAATGTTCCACTTTTCCTGCATGAAGACCAGAGACGCTGCGCCACCTAGAAAGCCCATCAGTGCCCAGAGAATTGCGGAAATTAACGTGGCAAGAGTAACGGAATGAAAATGGTCGATAAAAGTCGTACTTGACGGGATGAAATCGGTAGTTTGGTATGCGAGATTAAATGAGAGAGCCACAAGGAAGCCGATGGCAATTCCTGGTAGTATTCCTGAACAACCATAACGTAAAATCTTTTTAAATAACTTCATTTTAAAAATTCCTTTCTTAATTTTTGCATGTACCTTCTGGAAGTAAAGGTGGTTTCGCCATTAGTCAGATTAACTTGGTAGCTTCCAGTTTTAGTTAAGGCTAAACTATCAATGCTTGCGAGGCTGACAATTTCGGAGCTAGAAATTTGGATAAAAGTGTCGGGTGGCAATTTTTCATTAAGTTCATATATTCTGGATTTAATCCGATAAACCTGCTGGCCAACTTCACAGACAACGTGCTTATTTTGAGTGTAAAAGCGGGTAATTTCATAAAGTGAAATCATTTTGATTTTGCCCGCAGCAGATCCTTGAATTTGCCAATCGTTGACAAGGTGGGTAATCGCATTAGCCATTCTCTCCGATTTTGCGGTTTTCTCAGTTGTATTGATCGCAATCCAAGTTGGTTGAAATTTAGGATTTAGGTTAAATTTTACAAGCATGGCATTACTTCCTTACTGTTAATATTTTAAATATATTCGCTTTCGACTAAAATTGCTATCACTTGGAGATAAATGGTTGTTTTGGAAGGTTAAATGGTTAAATGACTTAGAAAATTTTCTTGACATTAACGAAAAATAAGATAAACTAAGAATAATTTACGAAAGAAAGGAAATAATTATGATTCAATCGACTTCATTAAACATGAATAAGAGTTGGCAAGGCCAGCAGGATTGATCGTAATCGTCTAGAACGGGTACGATCTGGCAAACAGTTTGTATCCGTGCTGACTACTTTTTAACTTGACGAAGTTTGTCTGCATGGTAAAACGTGCAGCAGGCTTTGTGTCCTTAGGGCAGACCAGAGCAAATGCTGGTTTGCCTTTTTTTGTTATCAAAATGCCCCAGCTTAACAAAAAATAAGGAGAGAAAAATGAAGAGAATGCTCGCATTTATAAGTGCTATCTTACTGTTTCTTGGGGTTGACTTAGTTGTAGCTCCCAAGGCAGCTAGTCAAACTAATCAAGCTGCACCTAAAACTGAAGTTGTGCATGTTGGTATTTTACAGATGATGACCCACCCAGCACTTGATCAGATTCGTCAAGGTGTTGTTGCCGGTCTGAAGGAAGAAGGATTAACTACTGGCAAAAACTTGAAAATTGATTTTCTAAACGCTCAGGGTGACCAAAGTAATTTGAAGACAATGTCCCAGCAGTTAGCCAATAAGGATTCGCTGCTGGTAGGGATTGCCACACCAGCGGCACAGGCACTGGCAAATAGTGCGCCAAAAACTACACCAATTATTTTGGCCGGTATTTCTACCCCAGCAACTAGTGGCTTAGTCAAGAGTGAGGCCCATCCTGGTGGCAACATTACAGGTACCTCGGGTCTCAACCCTGTTACCAAACAATTTGAATTAATGCACGCGGTTATGCCACATGCAAAGAAAATCGGCATCATCTACACGTCATCAGATCATGGCGGTCAAACTAATGCTCATGCTTTTGCTCGTGTTGTGAAACAAGCAGGTCTCATTCCAAAACTATATACAATTTCTAACACCAATGATCTCCAGCAAGTAGCTAGTCAGATGGTAAGCCAAGTCGATATGGTTTATGCCCCACAAGATAATGGCGTGGCTTCGGCAATGAAGACACTGGTAAACGTTGCTAACAACGTCAATATTCCGGTCTTTCCGTGTGCGGAAACAATGGTGCCGGATGGTGGGGTGGCCTCGTATGTTATCAGTCAAAAAGAAATGGGCAGAGTTGCTGGTGTAATGGCAGCGAAAGTCTTGCGTGGTAAAAATCCAGCAACGTATCCGGTTGCGACGGTTAAGAGCGGCTATTATATGATTAATGAAAAAGAAATGCGTAAATTACATATTAAAATTCCAGCAGCGATTATGCGTGCTGCTAGTCAACATGGGAAGGTGATCAAATGAATTTAATAACTTCAAGCATTGGGCAAGGACTATTATGGGCTCTCTTAGGTATTGCCTTGTTTTTAACATTTCGGATTCTGAACTTTGCCGATATGACGGTTGAAGGAACATTCCCGTTGGGTGCAGCGATTACGGTAACGGCGATTACTAAGGGCGTTTCGCCACTTGTAGCTACTTTCTTAGGCTTCTTAGGCGGTGCTGCAGGCGGCTTAATCACCGGTTTGCTTTATACTAAAGGCAAAATTCCAATTTTATTAGCAGGAATCTTGGTAATGACCGGTTGCTTGTCAGTTAATTTGCGGATTATGGGTGGTTCAAATGTCTCTTTGTTAGGACAAAAGACCTTCTTCTCAGCTAAAATCTTCCAATCGCTGCCGCGGTATTTTGATAGTGTCCTAATTGGTGGCGGCACGATTATCTTAATCACCATTTTAATTGCCCTGTTTTTAGAAACTGATCTGGGTCAGGCATTCATTGTAACTGGTGATAACCAAATGATGGCGCGGTCTATGGGTATTAACACCGATAACATGACAATTCTCGGGTTGTCCTTGTCGAACGGGCTAGTTGGTCTAGCTGGTGCCTTAATTGCGCAAAGTAATGGTTATGCGGACGCCAACATGGGAATTGGGATTATCGTAATTGCCTTGGCCTCAATTATTATTGGTGAAGTTGTCTTCGGCTATTTGACACTTAATCAGCGGTTAATCGCGGTTATCTTAGGTAGTATTATTTACCGGTTTGTTTTATTAATTGTTTTGCAACTAGGCTTTTCAACTAATGACCTGAATCTGATTTCCGCAATTATCTTAGCAATTTGTTTAATGTTGCCGACATTGCGGCACGCGTTAAAACTGGACGGAATTTTACGTAAAGGGGTGAGCCAATATGGAAAATAAACAGGCAGTTCTGACTTTAGACAAGGTGACAACAGTTGTTAATCAACACACTCCGGCGGCTACAAAAATTTTGCGCGAGCTGTCACTGACAATTAATCAAGGCGACTTTATTACAATTGTGGGTGCCAATGGAGCTGGTAAATCAACTTTATTTAATACGATTAGCGGGTTGATTACGCCGACGACAGGCAAGATATTGCATCAGGGTCAGGAAATTACCCACCAGTCAGTTGAAAAAAGGACCAGTTTTATCAGTCGCGTTTTCCAGGATCCCAAGATGGGAACCGCGCCAAGAATGACTGTTGCTGAAAATATTATGCTTGCTAAAAAGCGGGGCGAGCGCCGCGGATTGCACCTGCGCAAACTAGGAGCACATAAAGCGCAACTACAAAAGATAGCAGCACAGATGGGTAATTCACTGGCTGAAAAGCTGGATACACCAACAGAACACTTATCAGGTGGGCAAAGACAGACATTAAGTTTCCTAATGGCAACCATCAAACGTCCAGATATTCTTTTGCTAGATGAGCATACGGCGGCGCTGGATCCGAAAACTAGCCGTGAGTTAATGGCACAGACCAGCCAAATTGTGACCGAGCAAAAGTTAACCTGCTTAATGATTACTCACAGTATGGAAGATGCCCTTAAATACGGGAATCGTCTGTTAGTGTTGCGAGCTGGCCAAATTGTCGCTGATCTTAACCAAGAACAAAAGTCAAAACTAACTTTGGAAGCATTAATGGCAACTTTTGTTGTTGATGAATAATATTGAAGAAAATGTGATTTTTACTTGATATATTTGTATAATAATACAGAGGTGAAATCATGGAATTAGGTTCAATATCAGAGTGGGTTACAGCATTAGCGGAGATTGCGGCTGTCTGTGTTGCGTTGTTTTTGCCATATTATGAAAAAAAGCAGGAACGTAATAAGCGGTCACGCAATTTGCGGTTGATTTTTAAGGCTTTTATTAAGGATGCGTTGGAAGAAGACGATACCAAGAAGCTGGAATCATATTTTAAAATTAGTTATTTGATTAATGACAGCGAGGATAATGAGCAGATTTTTTCATTAATCCAGCAGGCAATTATGGTAATTAACGATCACCAAATTACTGCTGAACAAAAAGAAAAAGAAGTTCAAGAAATTGTCGATTGCTTTGATTAATAAAACCACGTCTAGTGTTTAGGCGTGGCTTTTTTCTTGAAAAACGTTAATTTTAAAAATCTTAGTTTATTAGTAGTAAACTAAGGACTAACAACGGAGGTTTAATAATGAAGAAGATTGATGGACACTTGCATTTAGTGCGCTCACTTGCCGGCTTTAATGGCAAAGGCAGCCTAACAGCTCTAGGTAATGGCCGGGCAATTTGGGATAATGATCAAACCGTGATTAAGCTGCTTCCAGATGGGTGGGGTGATGATACCTTTACTGCTGAATCGGCGTTAAAAGTCTTAGCAGCTAACGAAGTTGCAAAAGCCGTTTTATTGCAGGGGAGTCTATATGGCTTTCAAAATTATTATTCTTATCAGGCGGTTAAAAAATATCCTGACCACTTTATTGGTGCCTTTTCGGTAGACCCGTTTAGTGAATTTTATATGCAAATTGTTAAGCGGCATGTTGAGAAACTGGGCTTTAGGGCGATGAAGTTTGAAATTAGTCAGGGTGGTGGCATGACCGGGTATCATGTGACCACGCCGTTTCGGCTGGATACCGATCCGCGCATTGGCCGCATTTTTCATTATCTTAGCGATTATCCCGGCTTTGTGGTCACTGTGGATTATGGTGATTATTCACAAACCAGCTATCAGCCGGAAGCAATTGTCAACTTAGCTAAAATGTACCCTCAATTAGACTTTGTGGTTTGCCATTTGTCTTTTCCAAATGCTGATCATTTAGATCGACTGCAAAATGCACTTGAGCAGTGGCAGCCTTACCACAATATTTATACTGATATTGCAGCAATTCAGGATATTGAAGGTGAAACTGCTGAACCATTTGCGCGTTGTCAAAAAGATGTCACGCTTGCTAAACAAGTCCTGGGTGCTAAGCGGATTATTTGGGGTAGTGACGCACCGTGGTCGGCTACCTTTAATTCTTACCATAGTTTAGCAACTTGGTTAGAGCGGACTACGATTTTTACTCCAGGTGAACTGGCAGATGTGATGTACAACAATGCTAATCGAATTTATTTTAAAAAAGCGGCAATTGCAGCTGTTAAGTTAGCTAATGAAGGTTAGTCACTAGAAAGGAATTTTTAATGAAACGAAAAGTATTGGTAACAGGGAAAGCTCCCGAATCAGGAATTAAAAAGCTGCAGGCAGAGTTTGATGTTACTTATCCACTAGACAAGCCGTTTTCACGTAGAGAAGTATTACAAATGTTGCCCGAATATGATGGCTTGCTCTTAATGGGGCTAAAGGGCGATCGCGAGTTAATTGATACTGGCACTAATCTGAAAATTATTGCTACAAGTGGTGTGGGCTTTGACCATATCGATATTAATTACGCACAAGCTAAGGGGATTGTGGTTGCTAATACCCCGCAGGCAGTACGGATGCCAACAGCGGAAATGACCATTGCATTATTGCTGGCAACTGTGCGTCGACTGCATGTGTATGATCAGAATTTACGCTCGGGTAACTGGCTTGATGCCGGTCAGCTGCAGAATATGGGGATGAGCCTAGAAGGTAAGACCTTGGGCATTTACGGCATGGGACGAATTGGCAGTACTGTCGGTCAATTTGCCCAAGTATTGGGGATGAATGTCATTTATAATAAACGCCACCGTTTAAGTCCCACTAAGGAACAGGAGCTTAATGTTAAATATGCGGATTTTTCAACGTTGATTAGGGATGCAGATGTCATTACCTTGCATGCTCCGTCAACGCCGCAAACTGCCGGAGTTTTTGATATTGATGTTTTTAACCAAATGAAGCGGACAGCTTATATTATTAATACTGCGCGGGGCAAGTTAATCAACCAAGCGGATTTAATTACTGCTTTAGAAAATAAAACGATTGCTGGTGCGGGACTTGATGTGTTTGAAACTGAACCTGAAGTCCCAGAGGCTTTGCGAGCATTAGATAACGTAGTGCTATCGCCGCATGCCGGCACTGGAACACTGGAAGCACGGACGGCGATTGCTAGAGAGGCTTCGGTAAATATCATCGCCCTATTGCGAGATGGCCAGGCTAAAAATATGGTTAATCAGGTTGCACAATATTTATAAGGAAGAAATAAGACAAAACAGGCTGGAAAGTAATTGCTTTCCAGCCTGTTTTATTTGGTTAAAGTTGAACCTGAATGACTTGTATCCCTGCCTTAATAAAATCATTAATAATCTTCTTGGGTGTAAAAGAATCGGTGATTAGTAAGTCGATGTCGGTTGCTTGGCAAATTGTGAAGTTAGAGAACTGCTTGAATTTACTATAATCAGCAACCACAATTAGTTTTCGAGCATGTTTAATAATTGCCTCATTAACTTTGGCTTCTTCAATAAATGGTGTAGAAACGCCACGATTTAAACTAAGTCCAGCACAACCAATAATTGCCCAATCGGCATAAATTTTTAAAAATGGCTCAATTGCTAAATCCCCGCTCATAATCATTTTACGACTGATATTGCCACCACTTAAAATAATTTTGCTATTGCTGGCACGCATATCCAAATTTCCCGCATAACCATTATTAGTTAAGATATTAACGTCTTTTCTTAACAAATATGGGATAGCCTCAAAGGCTGTTGTACTTGAATTAACAAAGACCCAATTGTGCTTTTCAACGTGGGATGAAGCCTCCTTACCAATTCGCTGCTTGATGTAACTTACAGAGTCTGTAAACGGAATTTCTTCAGGTTTGACTAAGGAAATAATTCCTTTTTCTTGTTCGATTTGTCCCTGATTGGCTAAATTACTGCAATCACGGCGAACTGTCATTATTGATACGCCTAATTTTTTACTAAGGTCATCTAACGAAATGTTTTTTTGATGATTTAGCAAGTCGATGATTTTTTTTCTTCTATTTTTTATTTCTTGGTATGAATTTTTCATTTTAGTTCCCTAGTTAATAATAATGCCCAACATTTTCTATCAAAAAAGTATCATAAAAATATGATAAAAACTAACATTTAGCTACATTTTATTTAAAAGTATCATAAAAACACCAAGTTATCATAAAATATGATTGAAAGCGATAACACAAAACAATATAATCTGTTATGAAAACAAATAAAGATACTTTTTAGGAGGAAAAAATGTCAAAACCTACAAATATTAATGAAGTTACACCTGCAGTTTTTGCGGAAAACAATTTCCCTGAATGGGGTACATATCTAAATGAACAGATTGCAGATAAACAAGTACCCGAAAAGTCATTCTCAATTTGGTGGCTAGGATGTATGGGAATGTGGCTCAAGACGCATGAAGGTACCAATATCGCTATTGATATGTGGAATGGCACAGGTAAGCACACACACGGTGACGGTAAAATGCGTAAAGGTCACCAAATGATGCGGATGACCGGTGGGGAAGCCTTACAGCCAAACATGCGTAACAAGCCATACGTAATTGATCCATTTGCAATTAGAGACTTGGATGCATTGTGCGTTACTCATACTCACCACGATCACTTAGATATTTATACTGCAGCTTGTGTAAATAAGTTCTGTCCAAATGCTAAGTTTATTGGGCCTCAAGGAGTTGCCGATGAATGGAAGTCGTGGGGTGTTCCTGAAGAAAAAATCATCGTTGTAAAGCCAGGTGACGAAGTCAAGGTAGGCGCTGTAACGATCAAGGCTCTAGAAGCTTTTGATAGAACAGAATTAGTAACTGAAGACGATCCTAATGTTAAATTGGCTGGGACGAAGCCAAAGGAAATGGCAAAGTTGGCCGTAAATTATCTTCTTGAAACTTCAGGTGGTAATTTATATCACTCAGGTGATTCTCATTATTCTAACACTTATGTTAAGCATGGTAATGAAAATAAAATTGATGTTACATTATGTGCTTATGGTGAAAATCCTCGTGGTATTACTGATAAATTGGATGATTCACAAGTTTTACGAATGGGTGAAGCTTTGAATACTAAAGTAATTATTCCAATGCACTATGATATTTGGTCAAATATTTATAGTGATCCTAAAGATATTTTAGCTTTATGGAGCAGAAAAAAGTACCGCTTACAATACAAATTTAAACCATATATTTGGCAAGTTGGCGGCGAATTCAATTATCCACAAGATAAAGATAATTTTGAATACATGTATGATCGTGGCTTCCATGATGCTTTTAAGAATGATCCAGACTTACCATTCCCAGAATTATTATAATTATTTTTTTAGATAATTATATGACAGGAGGGAATTATGCTACGTTATTTTTTAGAAAATCATTTGATTAATATCAGTACAGAGCATCCGCAAAATTGGGAAGATGCAATCAGAGTTTCTGGTGAAATTATGAAGTCAAATAATCTTGTTACTGATAAGTATGTTGATCAAGTAATTGCTGATGTTAAAAAGTATGGTCCGTATATTGTGATTGTACCTGGGGTTGCTATGCCTCACTCACAAGCGGATAGTTCAGGTGTTTTGGGTACTGGTATTGGTCTAACAATTTTTCCAGAAGCAGTTTCCTTCGACAAAGATGATTCTGAAAAGGATGCTCAGTTGTTCTTTATGTTAGCTGCCAAGGATAACAAGCAGCATATGGAGAATATTGCTAACTTGTCCAATATGCTAATGGAAGATGGCTTGATTGAAGACTTACGAAAAGTTAAAAGCTTAGAAGATTATCATCAGGTAATGGACAAGTACGAATTAAGCACAGAAGAGAGTAGGTAAGCAAATGCAAAATGTTTTAAATGTTTTACTAGCCATTTGGAGCTACTTTGCCACTAATGTTTTAGGACAACCTGCATTTATGATCGGTTTTATTGTTTTGATCGGTTATATTTTGGAACGTAAAAAGTGGTACGAAGTCTTGTCTGGCTTTTTAAAGGCTACAGTCGGGTACTTTATTTTGTCAGCTGGATCAGGTGGACTAGTTAATACTTTCCGACCAATTTTGGTTGGATTAAAAGATCGTTTTCATTTAAGTGCGATGATTATTGACCCATATTTTGGACAAAATGCCGTTAATGCGGGGATTATGCAACGATTTGGTCGTTCTTTTGCAGATACCATGTTGTTACTCTTGTTTGCATATATTATCAACATTTTGTTGGTGCGCTTTTCTAAATACACTAAATTAAGAGCAGTTTTTACAACTGGTAATGTTCAAGTTCAGCAGGCTGCTACTGCTTTCTGGCTAATTCTGTTTTGTTTTCCAACTTTAAATAGATTGTCAATTTTGGCAATTATGAGTTTGATCTTGGGACTTTATTGGGCCGTTGGTTCCAACTTAACTGTTGGGATTACGCAAGAGTTAACTGATGGTGCTGGTTTTGCGGTTGCTCACCAACAAATGTTTGGAATTTATTTCTTTGCTAAAATTTCTGAACTGCTTGAAAAGCATTCTATGAAAAAGGGCAAGGAAAATAAAAATAAGCGACTTGAAGATATTGAATTGCCTAGTTTTATGTCAATTTTTAATGACAACATGGTTTCAACTTCGTTGTTAATGCTGGTATTCATTGGTGCAATTTTAATCGTATTAGGTCCAGATTACTTAACTAAGGCTCATTTTATGCAAAAGGGTCAAAGCTTCGTCTTTTACATTTTGCAAACAGCCTTACAATTCTCAGTTTATCTTGCGATTTTACAGTTAGGTGTTAGAACTTTCGTTAATGAATTAACAGAATCCTTCACGGGTATTTCTGATAGATGGCTGCCTGGTGCAGTACCTGGTATTGATGTTGCTGCAACCTTAGGCTTTGGCTCACAAAATGCACAAACGATTGGGTTTATGTTTGGTGCATTAGGTCAATTTACAATGATCTTTTTGTTACTGATCTTCCATTCACCTACTTTGGTAATTGCAGGCTTTATCCCACTGTTCTTTGATAATGCTGCAATTGGTTTGTACTCTAACGATCGTGGTGGTTACAAGTGTGCCATGATAATGCCGTTTATTTCTGGCTTAATTCAGGTTGCTGGTTCAGCCTTAATTGCTACTTGGGTTGGTATGGCTCGTTATGGTGGCTACCTTGGTATGTTCGACTGGGCTACTGTTTGGCCATTCTTCACTGTGATTATGAAGTACTTAGGTTACTTTGGTGTTGCGATTATCATTATTGCCTTGCTGGCAATTCCACAATTACAGTACCGCGCAGACCCAGAAGGCTACTTCTTAATTACTGAAGATTACTCAGCTTGGGAAAAGTTAAATCATAAAGAAAAATAATATTTGTTTTAGGTTAAAGGAACGAGAATTATGAAAATTTTGACTGCATGTGCTAACGGTTCAGGAACCAGCTTAATGTTGATGAGAACTGTTAAAAAGACAATGGAAAAAATGGGTTATCAGATTACGCAAGCTGACCATACTTCAATTTCAGAAGCTAAAGGAATTGCCCGTAATTATGACGTTGTTTTTACTTCAATTCCATTTATTAAAATGTTTGACGAAGTAAAAAAACGTGGTGGTGAAGTAATTGGTATTAAGAATGTTATCTCAGCTAAAGAAGTTGAAGATAAGATTAATGAATCTGATATTCCAACAAAATTCAAGAAAAATTAAAGGAGATAATAATGACGATACCTAAATTACAAGTTGCTTTAGATAGTGATAATACTGCCCAAGCAATTAGTGTTTTACGCAAAGTTGAAGATTTAATTGATGTTGTTGAAGCTGGGACTATTTTGGTCTATCGCGATGGTTTAAGTGCTGTAAGAAATTTACGTGCAATGGCACCAGATAAAATTGTTTTGGCAGATGTGAAATGTGCTGATGCCGGAACAAAATGTGGTAAGTCTTGCAAAGATGCCGGTGCTGATTGGATGACTTGTATTAATGCGGCTACTGTGCCAACAATGAGCAATGCTCAAAAAGAAATTGAAGTTCAGGTTGAGCTTTATGAAGGCTGGGATGATAAAGATAGAATGCAACAATGGCTTGACAATGGGATTCACCAAGTTGTTTATCACCAAAGCCGTGATGCTAAGTTTGCTGGTCAAAAATGGTCTGAAAAAGATGTTGAAAACGTTAAGAATTTGATCAAGATGGGCTTCAAAGTATCTGTTACTGGTGGTGTTCATCCGGAAATTCTGCAGTTATTTAAGGGTGTACCTGTTTATACCTTTATTGCTGGTCGGGCTATTAGAGAAGCCGACGATCCCCGTGCTGTTGCACAACAGTTCAAGGACGAAATTAATAAAATTTGGGGTTAATTAATGATTAGGAAAACTATTGAGTTTAAATTCATGGTTTTCCTTTTATTTTAAATTAGAGAGGAAAAACAACATGACAGTAAATTCGTTAGGTATTTATGAAAAAGCCTTACCGCAGAATTTATCTTGGGAAGAAACCTTTAACTTAGTTCATCAATTAGGCTTTAATTTCTTGGAGTTTTCAATTGATGAAAGTGACAAGCGATTGGCGCGCTTGGATTGGACACATGATGAACGCAAAAAATTTCGTGACCTAATGTGGTCAACTAATACAAGGATTAATAACTTAATGCTGTCAGGACATCGCCGCTTTCCGTTAGGTTCTGCTGATCCTGCTGTCCGTAAAAAATCATTAGAGATGATGTCAAAGGCAGTTGATTTATGTGTTGACTTAGGCATACATAATATTCAGATGGCTGGCTATGATGTCTATTATGAAAAAAAGACCGATTTATCTCGTGAATATTATGTGGAAAATTTGATTAAATGTGTCCATATGGCAGCCAAGAAAAATATTATGCTGTCGATCGAAACAATGGATGATCCGTTTATTAATAATTTGTCTAAGATTGCGCAATATCATCAACTAACTCAAAGTCCGTGGCTGCAAGCTTATCCAGATTTGGGCAACTTAAGCGCATGGCCTGAAAATGATGTGCCCGCCGAAATCGAAAACTATATTGATACGATCTGTGCAATTCATCTAAAAGATAGTAAAAAAGTAACGTCCGATTTTAAGGGGCAATTTAAGAATGTACCTTTTGGTACGGGTTGTGTTGATTTTGTGGGCTTATTGCGAGAATTAGTTCGTCTTAACTATAATGGTAGTTTTACGATTGAAATGTGGTCAGGCGATAATGGCGATGAGAATGCACTAGAAGAAGTTAAGTCTGCGAAGACTTTCTTTGATAAAATTTTTGCTAAAGTTGGAATTAAGCAAGAAGTAGTTGAGTAATGGGGAGGTTATTATGCTTGAAAAGTTAAAAGAAGAAGTTTATAAGGCAAATATGTCGCTACCCAAACTAAATTTGGTAACTTTTACTTGGGGAAACGTATCTGGCATTGATCGTGACGCGGGTTTATATGTTATCAAGCCGTCAGGTGTACCATATGAGGAACTTAAGCCAGAAGACTTGGTAGTTGTTAATTTAAGGGGTGAGGTAGTCGAAGGAGATAAAAATCCATCTTCAGATACGCCAACCCATACATATTTATATAATCATTTTCCTAACATTGGTGGTATTGTTCATACACATTCACCTTGGGCGGTGTCTTTTGCGGCAGCTAAAATGGATATTCCGGCGTTAAACACTACACATGCCGATACATTTTATACTGATGTTCCAGCAGCTGATGCGTTAACTAAGGAAGAGATTGAAGAAGATTATGAAGGCAATACTGGTAAGACAATTGTTAGGACTTTTAAGGAGCGACATTTAGATTATGAAGCAACTCCGGCAGCTTTAGTGAGTCAGCACGGACCGTTTGCATGGGGAGAAACTCCTGAAAAAGCAGTATACAATGCCAAAGTTTTAGAAGTCGTTGCAGAAGAAGATTTTCATACCTTAGAATTAACGCATCAAAGTTCCGAATTGCCGCAATACTTACTTGATAAGCATTATTATCGTAAGCATGGGCCCAATGCTTACTATGGACAAAAATAACAAAAGAAGTTAAAGTTAGGTTATTTTAAAATGCGTTGTTTAGATTTAATATAATTGTTTTTTAGAAAGGTAATATTAAGATGGATTTCCAAGCTTTGGCCCAAAACATTTTGACTAATGTTGGCGGCAAAGAAAATGTGGCTAGTTTGGAGCGTTGCTTTACCAGATTACGCTTTGTTTTAAAAGATAGTAGTAAGGCAAATAGCGACGAAATTAGTCACTTAGAAGGTGTCATTCAAGTATTGAATGCCAACGGTCAGTTTCAGGTTGTGCTCGGTAATAACGTCGGTAAAACGTATGATGCAATTGAGCCAATGATTGGTGAGGCGACTTCAGCTTCAGTTGATGATGCGCCAAAAGAGAAGGTTGGGATAGGAACTAAAATTCTCAATGTAATTGCCGCGATTTTTACCCCAACTGTACCAGCAATTGCTGCATCGGGGATGATTAAAGGTTTCTTGGCAATTGCAGTAATTGTTGCTACCAATGTTTATCATACTGATATTACTAAGTTCAATACTTACATTATTTTAAGTGCGGCATCAGATGCTCTGTTCTACTTTATGCCGATTATTTTAGCTCGTTCATCGGCTAAGGTGTTTAAAACTAATGAATATATTGCGATGGTAATTGCGGCTACGCTTTGTTATCCGTCAATTGTTAATTTGATGACGGGTAAGGCGCCAGTTACCTTGTTTGGCTTACAAATTACTAAGGCAAGCTATACTTCGTCGGTTATTCCGATTATTATTGCCGTCTTTATCTTAGCTTATTTGGAACGCTTTATTGATCGGATTATGCCGGAAGTCTTAAAGATTATCATGGTGCCAACACTTTGTTTGCTGATTATGGTGCCTGCAACCTTAATGCTGTTTGGCCCAATTGGTATTTATCTTGGTAATTTCATCAACTGGCTTTACTACTATATTATGCATTTCAGCCCGATTTTATTAGGGGCATTTATTGGGGGTATTTGGTGTGTCTTGGTTGTCTTTGGTGCACATCGTGCCATTATTCCGATTGGGATTAATGACGTTGCTAAAACAGGCCACCAGAACTTACTGGCCTTTGCTGGTGCTGCCAACTTTTCTCAAGCTGGTGCTGCCCTAGGTGTTTTCTTGAAAACAAAAAATAAGAATCTAAAGACTGTTTCTGCTTCGGCAACGGTGACGGCGCTGTTTGGTATTACTGAGCCAGCAATCTATGGTGCTAACTTACGGCTAAAACGACCGATGGTTTATGCAGTTATCAGTGGTGCTCTAGGTGGCGCCTTAATGGGCTGGGGCGGTTCCTTTGGTAATGCCTTTGCTAATCAAGGAATTTTGACCATTCCGGTTTATGCTAGCAGCGGTCTGAAAGGCTTTGTTTGTTATCTGTTAGGATGTGCGATTGCCTTCTTTGGTGCTTGTATCTTAACGGTTGTCTTGGGCTTTAAGGATTTACCAGAAAAATTGTCGAGTCAAAATAGTGAAGAATTAGCTACGATTCCAGTTGCAGCAGCTGAAGATGAAGAAATCGCATCACCACTGGCAGGAAAAGTAATTGCTTTAGCACAAGTTAAAGATGAAGTCTTTTCGTCAGGAGCAATGGGCAAGGGTGTTGCCGTTGTGCCAACAGAAGGTGAAGTTGTGGCTCCTGCTGATTGTGAAGTGCAAGTTTTGTACCCAACAATGCACGCAATTGGCTTGCTGCTGGATAATGGGATTCAATTATTAATTCATATAGGTCAAGATACTGTCGAACTAAAAGGCAAATACTTTACTAGTCATACAGAAGTTGGCGCGCATTTAAGAAAGGGCGATCCGATTGTTAGCTTTGATTGTGCTAAAATCAAACAGGCTGGTTATGATTTAACAACGCCAGTAATTATTACTAATGCGGCTCCTGATGCATTAATTACAATGACAGATGAAAATGAAGTTGCGCAAGGCAATGTCTTAATGGAATTTAAGGGTAAGGTAACAAATGAAGAAGTTTAAGGATGATTTTTGGTGGGGAGCATCGTCTTCCGCATTTCAAATTGAGGGTGCTTGGGATGAAGACGGCAAGGGTGAGTCCGTTGCCGACTATAATTCGTTTAAGCACTCGGATGAGCAAGCCGATACCAAGGTAGCCAGTGACTTTTATCATCATTATCAAGAAGATATTAAGCTAATGAAGCAGATGGGGATGCAGGTTTACCGTTTCTCAATTGCGTGGACTAGAATTATTCCCGATGGCGATGGACAGGTCAACCAAGCTGGAATTGATTTTTATAATCGTGTGATCGATGAGTGTGTGGCTAATCAGATTATTCCCTTTGTGACCCTATATCATTTTGACTTGCCACTGGCGTTAGCTCAAAAGTACAATGGCTGGGCTAGTCGCGATTGCGTTAGTGCCTTTCGGCGTTATGCTCAGATTTGTTTTAAGGCTTTTGGCGACCGGGTTAAAAACTGGCAGGTAATTAATGAGCAAAACTTGATGGTGCGGGTTAATGAACGGATGAATATGGATAATGTCCCGCAAGCTGAGACCGAAAAGGTCCGCGCGCAGATGGATTATCACATGTTCCTAGCTTGTGCATACGCAATGAATGATTGTCACGCAATGGTTTCTGGCGGTAAGATTGGCCCGGCAATTTCGTCGACAATGACTTATCCGGTTAGCGATCGGCCGCTTGATGTCTGGGCAGCGAAAATGAACGATAATTTTAAGACTAATTATGCCTTAGAAATGTATTGCTTTGGTCAATATCCGGGTTACTATCGTCATTTTTTGCAAGAGCAGGGCATTTATCCGCAAACCGCAGCTGGCGACGACAAGGTTTTGGCAAGTGCGCGGCCTGACTTTATTGCGGTTAACTATTACCGTACTTTAGCGGCGGAATATTTACCGGCCGATCAAGAGCATCCAGTTGGTCAGCGCGTGAGCGATATTGACTTTGACCTTTATGGCTATTTTAAAATCAAAAAGAATGAGCATTTGAAGGCAACTGAATATGGCGCCCAAATTGATCCACTTGGCTTGCGGCTCGTTTTGAATGAATATTATCAAAAGTACCGCCTGCCAATGATTATTACCGAAAATGGCTTGGGAACAGCTGACGAATTGACTGCTGATGGCAAAGTTCACGATCAATATCGGATTGATTATTTACAAGCCCATATTGCGGCATGCTACGACGCAATTCAGGATGGTGTTGAGCTGTTTGGCTATTGTCCGTGGTCAGTAATGGACATTTTGAGTTCACACCAAGGCTTTAAAAAGCGCTACGGTTTTATCTATGTCAATCGCACCGATTTTGGCTTAAAGGACATGCGCAGAATACCTAAAGATAGTTTTTATTGGTATCAAAATGTAATTAAGAATAACGGCTTAGAAGAGTAAATAAAAATTCCACATTTGCGAGTCACAAATGTGGAATTTTTCGGTTATTTAGAATTTAGTTTCAAGAATATCATCTTCTGGACGGTGTTCTTGAATACGTAAGACTTGCCACGGGAAGACGTCAACTGGTTCAGCTACTTCGATTTCCAGCTTATTATCTTCATAGGTGAACTTTAAATCAACGCGCTTTTCAATCCATTCAACCCGATTAGTTTCATGAATTAAGCCAGTAACGGTAATTGTAGCAGGGAGCGGCTTTTTAACGAAAATATATTTTTGATAATGCATGTGGCGGTTTTGCAGGACAAAACTCTCGCCGTCGGCAGCAAGATTGCAAGGCTCGCCTTCATTAAAAGCATGGCCAAACATGTGCATCCAGTCATTGATTGGCGCTAACAATTGTTGACTTTCGTCGGTTAATTCGCCGTTTTCATCTACCGGTAAATCAATAATTGTTGCTTTACCAGCTTTACGTTGTGTCACCATTTTATCAATTACGTTATCTGGGGTATAGCTTTGCCCGGCAGGTTCGTTAACTAAAGCAATGGTGTACTTAGTGCAGGCAGCTTGAAAGGCAGTCTGGTCACCATTAGTTGAGACAGCGCGGGCGCCAATATCCCGGGCAGTTTTAACTAGTAAGTCGGCATTGGCTTTTTTAGTGTCAGATAGTTTAAAATTTAAGACAATTGCAAAATCAGGATTCATCAGATCTCTCCTTAGATATAATAATATTAAGTTTAACTCTAAAAGGAGGAAAATACGAAAAATGAAAATTATTATTTCCCCAGCAATGAAGATGAAAGTTGACTATGAAGCCTTTAAGGTAAGGTCAACGCCGCAGTTCTTACCGCAAGCTGAGCAATTAGCAGATTATTTAAAAAGCTGTGATTTAGCGCAGTTGAAGGCTATTTGGCAGGCAAGTGAGCGAACAGCTAAGGAAGGTCAGAGCCAGCTTGCTCAATTTGACTTAACGCAGACCAGCAATTTAACTCCGGCAGTTATTTCTTATTCCGGCATTCAGTACCAATATATGGCGGCAGATTTGTTTACTGCACCAGCGCTTGATTACTTACAGGACAAGGTGCGGATTTTGTCTGGCCTATATGGCGTTTTACGTCCGTTTGACGGCGTCTGGCCGTATCGCTTGGAGATGAAGAACAAGGTTACTGGCTTTAAAGAGCCAAATTTATATCGCTTCTGGGGTTCAACAATTGCGGATAATTTATTTAATGACGAATCGGTTCTAATTAACTTGGCGTCCAAGGAATATTCTAAGAATATCAGCCCGTATTTATCAGCCAAGCGGCGCATGATTAATATTGATTTCCAGGAGTGCAAGAATGGGCAATGGAAGACTGTTGGCGTGCATGCCAAAATGGCGCGAGGAGAAATGACGCGCTTCATTGCGGAAAATCAGCTGACTAAGCCCGAAGAATTACAGAATTTTAATGATTTTGGCTTTCAATTTATGCCCGAAGAAAGCACTGCTGATACCTATATCTTTCGCACGGAGTTTGACTTTAAAAGACGATAAAAATGTGTCAACTGTTCCAACTAATAGTAAAATATACCTATTGAAAAAGTGAGGTTTAAGTATGGAAATTGTTTTTGTTCGTCATGGTCAAACTGATTTAAATAAAATGGGTTGTATTCAGGGGTCGCTTTTTGATCACGATTTAAATGAGGCTGGTCGCGCCTATGCCGAAAAGGCTGCCGCCAATTTTGACCCGTCAAGTTTTGATGTTGTGTTTTCCAGTCCAATGAAAAGAGCATTGGAAACGGCGCGGATTTTTACTAAAGGGCAAAAAGAAATTAAGATTGATAACCGGTTGGTTGAGTTTAACTTTGGCGAGTGGGATGGTCAGCTGTTATCTGAGTTAGGCCAAAAATATCCTGATGCGATTGATCCTTGGGGCAAGGCAAATGCAAACTACATTAAGTACGCTCCACATGGCGAGAGCAACGAAGAGTTAAATGAGCGTTGCGGGCAATTCTTAGATGATATTACCCAAAATTATGCTGGTAAAAAAGTTTTGGTGGTTTGTCATGGTACGTTAATCCGGATGATGTTTGCCCATTACTTTACTAATGGTGATTTTAACTATTTTGACACGATGAAGAATTGTGCTTTAGCAAAAATTTCGTACCGCGATCATACGCCGCGAATTAACTATTATAATCAAGTGTTAGCGCTTTAATAAATGATGAAAGATTCCTCGTGAATCTTTTTTTGTTGGCATAATATTTGACTATACAAGTTAGCTAATGATATTATTTTACAAAAGTGACACGGTGTCACCAATGCAATAGAAAAGGGTGGTAACAGAATGGTCAAGGCAACTTTTATTAACTTGCCGCAGGTAAAGAGGGACCTCATCACGCAGGCTCTACTGAACGAGTTTAGTCATTATCCGCTCCAAAAGGCGCAGGTGGCAAGAATTGTTAAAGAAGCGCAGATTGCGCGTGGGGCCTTTTATAAGTATTTTACGGATTTACTTGATGCTTATAGCTATTTATATGGTGTGGCAATGCAAGAAATCCACGCCGATATTAAGGTTACACATGAGTTTGAACCACAGATTTTTTATCTAAATGTGGTCAACTTTGTTGAAAAAACGCACGCTAGTAAGTATGCACCTTTAATTAAAATGCATATCTTGTATAACGAAAGTTTATTAGCTAAGCCTGGTCAAAGTGCCAGTCAAGCAGAGTTAAGTCCGCAAAACTGGAGCGCGATGGTCTTGAGCCACGCGTCAATCCGGGCTGTGCTCACAAATCCAAGTCAAAAAGACGAGATTTTACTTCGCTTTAAGGCGAGTTTAGAACTATTACAAAAGAGGTCAAATTAATGTTTTTAGCATTTAAAGAAATTAAACGAGAAAAATTGCGTTACGGCCTAATTGTGTTGATGATTTTTTTAATTAGTTATCTGATTTTTATTTTATCGTCATTATCAATTGGTTTAGCCAGTGAAAATACGCAGGCATTGAAGTCATGGAATGCGCAATCAGTGGTCTTGAATAAAAATGCCAATGTCAGTATGAACCAGTCGGTCTTGACCAAGTCCGACTTGAAAAAAGCTACGATTGGTAAGGACGAGGCACTGGTTGGGCAAACAGCGGTGGTCGCTAAAAATAAAAAGCGGCCACAGATTTCCGCACAATTTATTGGCCTTAAAAAGTCACAGTTTATCTATGATGCCCAAGAGATAATTGCCGGTCGTAAAGCTAAAACCAAAAAGGAAGTAGTTGCCGACCAAACCTTTAAGATTAAGGGCTACAAGCTTGGTGACAAGCTGGAACTAAACGGCTCTAAACAAAAATATACGATAGTCGGTTTTGCTAAGAATGCCAAAATCAATATCGCGCCGATTGTTTATGGCTCGCTCAGTGCTTGGAAATTGCTTCGCCAGGGGATGCCTGAGATGCAGGCGTCAGCAATTATTTCACGTAATGCCAATTATAAGTATCATCATGCTCAGAGCAAGACGTATCCGATTAAAACATTTATTAATAAATTGCCGGGTTATACTGCTCAAAATATGACTTTTGAATTAATGATTGGCTTTCTGTTTGTGATTTCTCTAATTATTATTGCTGTCTTTATGTATATTCTAACGATGCAAAAGATGCACAACTTCGCGGTTATGCGTGCACAAGGGATTCCTAGTGGCACTTTAGTTAGAGCAACAGTTAGTCAAGCAATTATTCTGGTTGTTGTTGGGGTAATAATTGGCCTGTTAGCAATGATTTTGACTGCTAAAGCCTTGCCAGCTGCTGTACCGATGAGTTTTACTCCGGTAATTATGCTGAGTGGTGCTGGTGGCATGCTGTTAACGGGAATTATCGGCAGCTTAATTCCAATTAGATCAATTTTGAAAGTAGATCCAGCAAAGGCAATAGGTGAATAAGATGGCAGTCATTGAATTAAAAAACGTCCAAAAAATTTATGGTAAGGGTGCTGCCGAAGTTAAAGCACTTAAAAATATCAATTTTACGGCTAATAAAGGTGAAGTGGTCCTCATCATGGGGCCATCTGGCGCTGGTAAAAGTACCTTCTTAACCATCGCTGGTTCACTGCAGAAGCCAACGTCTGGTCAAGTTTTAATTGATGGCAAAGACATTGCCCATTTGACAACTAAGCAGAGCAACCACTTGCGGCTTAATCAAATTGGCTTTGTCTTGCAAGCCTATAACTTAGTGCCGTTTTTAACAGTTAAGGAACAATTTGAATTAGTTGACCGGGTAAAAAAGCAGGGCAACATTGATCACGCGACCTTAACTAAATTATTAGACCAGTTAGGCATTACTGCTTTAGTTAATAAGTATCCCGGAGAATTATCTGGCGGTCAGCAGCAGCGGGCTGCAATTGCACGGGCTCTATATGCTAATCCAGAAATCTTGCTGGCAGATGAGCCAACGGCATCTTTAGACAGTAAGAATGTTGATGAGGTTGGTCAATTATTTAAAAACTTAGCGAAAAATTATGCTAAAGCCGTCTTATTAGTAACTCATGATCCACGTTTGGAACAATATGCCGATCATATTTACGAGATGATGGATGGCAAAATGACGCAAACAAAATAAAAAATAGCTACTATTTTAATGTTTAGCAGAAGTACACAATGCTTTAATTAATAAAGGATTGTGTATTTTTTTGCGAAAAAAATGAAGATATTTAATAAAGTGGCTATTAATAATTTGGCCTTTTATTTATCTTTTAGAAAGCGATTTCCTCTTGACAAAGGGCTTTCAAATTTACTATTCTAGGTGTTAGATAATTGCTTTGTTATTTTTAATATGATAAAAAAACAAAATGGCTTTAAACGGCATTTTAAGGCTAACGCTGAAAGCGCTGTTGCTATTGAAAAGATTGAACATTTAATAGTTATAAAATAACAAGTGATTTGTAATTGGATATGTATCAAAGCGTTATGTAATTGTGTATTTGTTTAGCTAGATATTAGTAATTATATTTAAGTAGATAGGCAGCTAATTTTTAATGAGGTAAGAAATGAACGAAGTACCAACAGATAAATCAATTGTGTTAGCAACGGATTATCAAAATCAAAGTATCAATATTAAGTTTTCGGATGATCTAACAGATGATCGTGAGCGCGGTTATATTTTATCGGCAGCGTTCTTTTCCTTTTGTGCTTCTCAAGGATTAAGTAAGTCCGAAGTTAGTGAGATGGTTTCATCATCCTACGATCAATTTTTGGAAAGTAATAACAATAATAACTAGTTGATAATTGATTAGCGGTACTAATTAATTGACCAGCAGATCGCAAGCATTCGAATGTACAATTACGAAAGTTAGTTAAGGAAAAACCGAATGGCGAGAAAAAAAGAAATAGGTAGAGACAAAATTTTAAACGTTGCTTATAAAATGGTGATGAGAGATGGTGTCGAATGTCTGACTGCACGTAATATTGCTAAAGAAGGACATTTTTCGACGCAACCCCTATATCTTGAATTTAGCAGTATGGATGAGCTTCGGGATGAAGTTTTAGATAAAATTGCGAAGAATTTAAAAGGTAATGTTTTGCAAAAAGAATATACAGGTAAGCCCTTAATTGACATGGATTTATCTTATATTGATTATGCAAAAGAACACGAAAATCTGTTTCGAGCAATGTTTGTGGATGGTAAGTTAGGCAGCAAGCGTATTTCTAATACGTTAATTGATTTTGGTATCCAGAAGTTTAATGAGCAATATGAAGATACTGATTATAGTGAAGAAAAAATCATGAATATTGTTGTGGCAAATTGGATTACTACAATCGGTATTGCTTCACTAATTATTAATGAGATTGCTACTTTTTCGGAAACACAGATTATTAACGTGTTGACAGCGCAAATTAATGACGCAATTTTAAATGATTGGCTCAGTAAGAACAAGGAGATACCGCTGTTTGATGTGAGAGATTATAAAAAGCAAAAAAATGCTATCGATGAGTAAGATTATTAAGTGTGAAGCTAGAGTGTTTATTTAATTTGTGTAAAAACATGAAAGCAGAGTTATGTTCAAAAAATCATATATAGGTTATAATAATCTGTAGAAATTAGTTTTTTGAAAGGTGGGTTTTTATGAAAATCCTTGCATTATCTGGCTCAAATGCCAATAATTCGTTTAATGAAGCTTTGCTTAAGTTTATCTCTAAGCACTTCGCCGACAGATATGATTTTAAACTGGCAACAGTTAAGGGGTTACCAATGTTTAAAGAGGGTGAAGATGCTCCCGAATCAGTTACTGCTTTAAGTAAAGAAATTGAAGCTGCTGATTTAGTATTGATTGGTTCACCTGAACAACAACACTCAGTAACAAGTGCTTTGAGTAGTGCTCTTGAATGGTTATCAAGCACTTCTCACCCATTTAAGAACAAGCCAGTTGTTATGGTATCAACTTCACCAATGCCACAAGGTGCTTCACGTTCACAAAGTCGCTTAAGAAGCTTGTTAATGGCTCCTGGCTTTGGTGCAAATGTTTTTGCTGGTGATGAATTCATGATGGGCAACGGTCCTAGTCAATTTGATGATAACGGTGACCTGACTGATGAGGGTACCGTTAAATTCTTAGGTCAATTCTTTGACGAAGTTGACGAATGGTACGCACAAGTTACTAAGTAAGGAGGACCAAGAATGAAAATTTTATCAATCGTTGGTACAAACGCAGATTTTTCATATAACCGCTTTTTAGCACAATTTATCGCTAAGCGTTACGCTGACAAGGCTGATATCGAAGTAAAAGAAATCGATAAGTTAACACCTTTCTGCAGAACGCAAATGGCTGATGACACAATTAAAGCTTGGATTGAAGACATTAAAGCTGCTGATGGTATTGTAATTACCACTCCAGAATATGACCATACTATTCCTGCACCATTAAAGAGTGCTTTGGAATGGTTGGGTTCACATGCTGGTCCTAACGTTATGAAGAACAAGCCAGTTGCTATTGCTGGTGCTTCATACGGTAGCCAAGGTTCTGGTCGCGCTCAAGAAGATATGCGTGAAATTTTACTTTCACCAGATATGAGTGCTAATGTTTTGCCAGGTAACGAAGTCTTAATCGGCGGTGTCGCAAGTAAGTTTAATAAAGAAACTGGCGAATTAACTGATGAAGCTACTATTAAATCATTAGATGGTATGATGGATAACTTCTTCAATTTTGTTAAGCAAGCAACTAAATAAAGTTTTGCTAGAATGCCTGGCATAGAGTAAAATAACCGGATAGGAGTACTATCCGGTTATTTTTATGCTAGAAAGTGTATTTACATGTCTGAGCCTGTAGTTTTACCAGTGTTATCTGTTCGCAATCCCCGAGATTTAGGCGGTTATCGCGGCTTTGAAAATCGCAAAATAAAAAAGCATCGTTTGCTTAGAACTGGCAATATTAGTAAAGTTACGGTACAAGACCAACAGTTTTTGCTTGATTATGGTCTGAAAAAAATTATTGATTTGCGTTCTCCGGCAGAATGTGAAATTAATCCTGATAAAACACTCGCTGGCGTTGAACATTATCAGTTGCCACTAGGAATTGAAGACAATACTTCCGGTGGTGGCAGCCAGATTGAAGAAAACAAGGCCAAGTATCGTCAGGATCAGTATGCAGGATTAAAAATGATGTGCGCGCGTTATCGTAAACACATTTTAAATAAGAGTAGTCAAGATAGTTTTCATCAAATTTTGCAATTGATTGCTAGTCAAGATCAAGGCGCAATTTTGTATCATTGTTCAGAAGGCAAGGATAGGACCGGCTTAGTGACACTGCTCATTTTGCATATTTTAGGAGTTGACCCTGAAACAATTCGGCAAGATTATTTATATTCAAATTACATGTTAAATGAGTATCGTGCTGTCCGTGATCGCCGGTTTAAACAGCGTGGTGAAAACGATAAGTTTCGCGCTAACATGCGTGTTTTGGGTTCAGTCAGCGATGCGTTCTTGGATACTAGCTTGATTACAATTAATGAAGTATATGGCGGTTTAGACGCTTACCTTGAACAAGCAGTAGGAATTACAGCGCAAGTTCAAGATGATATTAGAAATAAATATTTGGAAAAGTAGGTATAGCAATGATTGATGATTTAGCATTAGAACAAGCAGTTGGTCAGCATCACGCCTTAGGGACGTCAATTACGTTACAGATTTTTGGCACGCAAGATCAGGACATCATTAATAAGTCTTTTGACTTAATCGATCATTATGAGGACTTGTTGACGGTTAACCGCGATCAATCTGAGGTAATGAGTGTTAACCACGCTGCTGGGAAGCACCCGGTACAAGTATCGAGCGGTACTTACAGCTTGATTAAATTAGCTGTAAAAGAAAGCCGAGCTAACTTTGGCTTTAACGCATTGATTGGGCCAGTAGTTAAGCTGTGGGCAATTGGGTTTAAGGGTGCGCACGTGCCAACTGATGCCCAAATTAAAGAAAAAATGAAATTAATCGACCCGTTTAACGTTGAACTTGACGATAATAATCAATCTGTCTTTTTAACTAAAGAAGGAATGGAACTTGACCTTGGTGGGATTGCCAAGGGCTGGATTGCTGACAGGATTCGGGACTTCTGGCATGCTTATGGCGTCAATGCTGGGATTATTAACCTTGGCGGCAATATTCTGCTGGTTGGTGATTCGCCTAAACGGATTAGCGGCCAGTGGTCAGTGGGTGTTCAAGACCCGAAAGAAAAGCGTGGTAAAAATATTACTTCGGTAATGGTACCTAAATGTTCGGCAGTTACTAGTGGGACGTATGAGCGCTACTTAGTTGTTGATGGGCATAAGTATCACCACTTAATTGACCCGCGGACTGGTTATCCAGTAGAAACTGATTTGGCTGGGGTGACTACCTTTACCAAGGATTCAGTTGAAGCTGAAATTGAATGTAAGCGACTATTTTTTGCTGGGCATCCAATTAAGGGCTGGCATGATGATCCCGATCGTGTTGGTGCAATTTTTGTTTATAATGATGAACACGTCGAGTATGACAATTTTAATAATTAATTTAAGTAGCTATTACACAATTTTTATTGATTGCGTAATAGCTATTTTTGTATAGTTCTAAGAGTAATTGGTTTTTAGCAATTGCTTTTGCCTTTCATGTTTAATGCCCCTGAATCAACAATATACTTTTAAAAAGTAAGCATTAAACTTGCTAAAAATAGTTATTAGTCAGTAAACTTGTAAATGCTGCATGCAGAAATTTTATTTAATCGAATTTTATAAGTAAGAAAGGGAAACTTATGAAGAAAAGTGTAATTTTAACGGCCGCAATGACATTAATAGCTAGTCTCGGTGTATCAACTGGTGTAGTTAAAGCTGCTGAAAATCCAACTAAAGATAGTGCTACTAAAGTTGCTGTTCAAGCAGGTACACTGACACTAGGTAATGTATCAGACTTTAACTTTAGTTCTTCAGTTGAAGCAATTGCTAACGGCGAGACAACTGCTAATATCGCTGCAGATGGCTCTATTGAAACTGCCGATAACCGCGGTCTAGGTACTGATACTAACTGGACTTTATCTGCTGTACCAACAAAGTTAACAGATGCCAATGGTCATGTTTTAAAGGCTTCCAGTTTAACAATTAATGGTAAAGCTACATCGGTCATTGATGGTACTAATGGCGTTGAAGTTGCTAGCGGTGATAAGGAAGGTACAATTACAACTCCGTTAACCGCTGCCAATACTTCAATCGCGCTTCAACAAGATAACCAAGTTTTTGCTGGTGATTACACGGGTACAATTACTTGGACATTAAGTGGTACACCTAAAGATACAGCTAATTCTGCTGAATAATCATGAATTTTACTAGTGAGCGTAAGCGACTTGGCTTTATCTCTATTGCAGCAGCCCTGTTTTTGTTTAGTTTAATTGGAGGTAGACAAACAGTAAACGCAGCGGAAAGCTTTTCCGTTAGGGTTGCCGGCAGTAATTCTTCTTACATTGAACGCCAAGTCAAGCCGAAACAAAATCTTCGTGTTAAACTCGTTTTTGTTAATAATAGTGCCAAAGTGCAGACAGTTAATGTGTCACCCAATCAAGCTGTCACTGGTGATAACGGCTTAGTGCAGTATAATCTGGCTAACCCGGGCAAACGATATTTTGGCCAAAATAATTTTGGGCAAATGACAAGTGGGCCGCGCCGCGTTAGGCTGGCTGCGCATGCTCAAGTCAGTAAAACCTATGTTGTTAAAGTTCCACGAAAAGCTTTCAAGGGTGTTTTAGCTGGCGGCTTTTATGTGTCGCAAATTACTAAGCCGCAAAAAGATAAAAAAGCTGCAGGACAAAAGGCAGTGATGGGGTATCGCAATGTTTATTCTTATGTGATTCCGCTAATTTTGCGTGAAAGTAAGCAGGTGGTGCATACTAAGTTAGCGATGCCTAAGGTCATGACAAAAGTGGATCGGAGTAATCCCTTTATTATTGTCCGGCTAGCAAATGAGACACCGACAATGTTTGGTCAGCTGGATGTCACAACTAAAGTTGTGGATCCACGGACTAAGAAGTCAGTGTTTGTGCAAACTAAGAAAAATCTGGCAATGGCGCCATTAAGCTATTTTGACAATCATGTTTTACTTAATAAAAAGTTGTCTAGTGGTACTTATGACCTACTAGTAACAGCACAGTCGGGAACTCGGCATTGGCAATTTAAGCAAAAAGTTGAGATTGATGCTAAATTAGCGCAGGCTGCTAGTCAAAAGGATCATTCGCCAAAAAACCATAAACTCTGGTTGTGGTTAGCGATTGGTGCAGCAGTGATTGTGATACTCCTTATGCTCAGCGGCATGTATTATTTAGGTAAACGTCATAGTAAAAATTAAATAAGACAAAAGGACAAAGCGTAAAACCGTCTTGTCCTTTTTATATTGTTAAAATTTTAAGCAGTTGTCCGGCTAATACTGAAGATGCTGTTAAACACGCCGTTAGATAATCCTGGTGTGTTATAAATAATAAACCGTAAAAATGATGAATCGAGTGTTTGTTGGATGAACCACGGATTTTGCAGCGCGTTAAGCATCGACAAAATAATATAGACGAAAAAGTAGCTGGCTACAAAGGATACGATTGCACCCAGCACACCGTCTAAAATACTGCCAAAGTTAGTGGCGTGAGGATTTTTACTTGGTACCCAACCCTTGAAAATTTTGACTACCATTTTGCCAACAAATAGTAAAATAAAGAAAGCAATAAAGCGAAACAAAATTAAATTTGTACTCGGCGTTAAAGTGGTTTGCATATTTTGTCCGGTAATCTGGCCATAAAGCCAGTTTCCCAGCGGATTTTGAAATAAAATTGCAACGATAAAAACAATTGCAGCAAAAATCAAATTAATTATTAATTTGGTAAAGCCTGTTTGGTAGCCCTTGTAGGTTTTTAGAGCCAAATAGGCTAAAACGATTAAAGTAACGATCATGTTTATCTCCTTTGTCGTATATTATAGCTTATTTTGCATATTTAGACTTTGACGATTGCCTAAAAATACTTCATAATTAAAGAGATGTAATGGCTTTACAATAAGTTATTTTTGGCGTTAAATTTATAGAATGTGAAACAAGGTTTCACGGGTGAAAAATGAATCCTGAACAATTTGTCCAAGAATTATCAAAACATAATTTTGAATTAAGTGAAAAGCAAATCAAACAATTTAAACTTTATTTTACTAACTTAGTGACGGCGAATGAGCACGTTAATCTGACGCGGATTACTGCAGAAGAAGATGTCTACTTAAAGCATTTTTTCGATAGCATTACGCCGCTGTTTGTCTTTAGCTCAGTCTTTAAGTCGGATGCCTCCTTATGTGATGTTGGTGCTGGAGCCGGTTTTCCGTCAATTCCGTTAAAGATTTTAATGCCGGAATTACAGGTAACGATTGTTGATTCGCTAGGAAAAAGGCTAACCTTTTTGCAAGATTTAGTTAGCAAGCTGGATTTAGAGGGTGTAACCTTAGTCCATGGTCGCGCTGAAGATGTCGGGCAAAATAAATTGTATCGCGAACAATTTGACATCGTGACGGCGAGAGCGGTTGCTAATATGGCGGTATTAAGTGAATATTGCCTGCCGCTGGTTAAAGCAAATGGCTATTTCGTGGCTTTAAAAGGGCCAAAGGCTGAAAACGAATTGAAGGACAGCCAAAAGGCAGTTAAAGTGTTAGGTGGTAAGGTAATTGCTGGTGAGGAATTAGCTTTGCCCAAAAGTAATGAAGAACGTACGCTTATTCTTGTTCAAAAAGTGCGGGCAACACCTAAGAAATATCCTCGGCAAGCGGGCACACCGCACCGAAAACCAATTCATTAATAGGGGGACTCTATATGTCAATCTTTTCTTCTTTACGACATCATGATGAAATTCCTAAAGATAAACAAATTAAAGATATCGAATTAACTAAAATTAAAGCAAATTCTTACCAACCGCGGCGCGAGTTTTCAGATAAGTCGATCCGGGAATTGGCGTCAACTCTTGATAAAGATGGCCTTCTGCAGCCGATTATCGTGCGCGAGCAGGGTGATGATAATTATGAGATTATTGCTGGCGAGCGGCGGTACCGTGCTGCCAAGCACCTTGCATGGGAGACCATTCCAGCAATCGTGAACAACATGGATAATAGTCAAGCTGCTTCCTTTGCTTTGATTGAGAATTTGCAGCGTGAGGATTTGAACCCCATTGATGAAGCTCAGGCTTATGATAATTTAATGAAATTAAATAACTTAACGCAAACAAGCTTGGCTAAAAATATCGGTAAGTCACAATCGTATGTTGCTAATAAATTACGGTTGTTAAAATTAACGCCCAAGGTGCAAAGTTATTTAGCTAGTGGTCAAATATCACCGCGCCACGGCCGGTGTCTTGTTGGTCTTAGTGAGAAGGATCAAGGCCGCGTTTTAGATGAGATTTTAGCTAATAACCTAAACGTTAACGATACTGAAAAGATTGTCAAAGATGTCGACGGCTATTTTATCAATAAGCAAAAGCGGGCTAAGGATCAAGAGAAGGCTGAGCAGACTAAGCGGGCTGTCAGCCGTATTCCTAAAGATTTGCAAGTGCAGATTAATACGATTAAGCGTGCTGTTAAGTTGGCTAAAGAATCGGGCATTAAGGTCAAAGTTAAGGAAAATAATGATCCTAATGATTATATGATTACAATTGAGTTGAAGAGAAAATAGGAAGGCGGAGCAAAAATGGTAAAAGTAATTTCGGTTGCTAACCAAAAGGGTGGTGTTGGTAAAACAACGACGACAATTAACTTGTCGGCAGCTCTGGCTGAACGTGGCTATCATATCTTAATTATTGATATTGACCCCCAGGGAAACTTGACTTCCGGAATGGGAATTGAAAAGTCAGAAATTAATGATGATATTTATAGCGTACTGATTAATGATGTACCGTTAAAAGACACTATTTTCCATACTTCAAATCGAAATCTTGATTTAGTACCAGCCACAATTAACTTGTCTGGAGCAGAAACAGAACTGATTAGCATGATGGCGCGAGAAACCCGATTGAAGTCGGCAATTGATGTTGTTAGTAACGATTATGACTTCATCTTCATTGATTGTCCGCCGTCTCTTGGACAGCTGTCAATTAACGCCTTTACGGCATCGGACTCGATTTTGATACCGGTTCAAAGTGAATATTACGCAATGGAAGGTTTAAGCCAGCTATTAAATACAATTCGCTTAGTGCAAAAGCACTTTAACAAGGATTTGGGTGTTGAGGGTGTCCTGTTGACGATGCTGGATGCGCGGACTAACTTGGGTGCCGAAGTAGTCAAGGAAGTTCAATCGTACTTTGCTAAAAAAGTATACAAGACGATTATTCCGCGGATTACTAAACTAGCAGAAGCACCAAGTTATGGTCAATCAATTGCAGAATATGCTCCTAATTCCCGTGGTGCAAAGGTTTATGATGATTTAGCAAAAGAGGTGCTAAAGAATAATGGCAAGAGACTCAAGAAATAAAGAACCAAAGAAAAAGGGCGGCCTTGGTCGTGGTATTGAAGCCTTATTTGAGGATGAACCCCAGGTTGAAGAAACCGAAGAAGAAATTCTCGATCTTGACCTAAGTGACATTCGGCCCAATCCATACCAGCCGCGGAAGAACTTTGATGACAAAGCATTAAAGGAATTAGCTGATTCAATTAAAGAAAATGGTGTCTTTCAACCAATTATTGTGCGTAAGTCGGTTAACGGCTATGAGATTATTGCGGGGGAGCGGCGTTTTCGGGCATCAAAATTAGCTAAAAAGACGACTGTCCCAGCAATTGTACGTGACTTTGACGAAGGTCAAATGATGGAAGTTGCCGTTTTGGAAAACTTGCAGCGTGAGGATTTGTCCCCACTTGAGGAAGCTCAGGCGTACGAAATGCTGCAAAAAAACTTGGGCTTAACGCAAGAAGAAGTTTCCAAACGAATGGGCAAGTCGCGGCCATATATTGCTAATTATCTGCGCTTATTGACTTTGCCGACAAAGACAAAGCACTTACTGCAATACGGGCAATTGTCAATGGGTCAAGCCAGAACTTTATTGGGACTCAAGAATAAGGATAAGATTGACGAAGTTGCAAAGCAAGTTGTTAAGGAAGGCATGCCGGTGCGTAAAGTTGAGGCATTGGTAGCGCAATTGAATGCTAAAAAGCAAACCAAGAAAACAACGCACAAGTCTGCTTTTATTCGGGCTAGTGAACACCAATTGGCTGATAAATTAGGTTCAAGTGTCAATATTTCAGAAAGCAAGAAGGGTAAGGGTCATTTATCAATCGGCTTTAGCTCGGTTGATGAATTGAACCGGATTCTTGATATTTTAGGTGTTGATCTTGATGAATAAAGAGATTGCTTATAATTTAGCTGATACCGTTCAGATGAAAAAGCCCCACGCCTGCAAAGTTAACGATTGGGAAGTTTTGCGGCTGGGTGCGGATATCAGACTCAAGTGCATGGGCTGCGGACATGTGGTGTTGATGCCGCGCGGCAAGTTTACTCATAATTTGAAAAAGATTTTGACTAAGGCAAATGATCCGGTCAATAACAAAAAGGAATTTTATGTTCCCAAAGATGAAATTATCAGACCGGGTTCTAAACAAGAATAAGTAAGATTTTAAATAGAAAAAGAGGATAAAGATGTCATTAACTGCTGGGATTGTCGGCTTGCCGAATGTTGGTAAGTCTACGTTATTTAATGCAATTACTAAAGCTGGAGCCGAGATGGCCAACTATCCGTTTGCGACGATTGAGCCAAATGTAGGGATGGTTGAAGTACCTGATAAGCGGCTTGCACGGATTCAGGAACTCATTCCGGCTAAGAAAATTGTCCATATCACTTTTGAATTTACTGATATTGCTGGACTAGTTAAGGGTGCATCAAAGGGTGAAGGTTTAGGTAATAAGTTCCTTGAGAACATTCGTCAAACTGATGCCATCATTCACGTTGTGCGGGCTTTTGAAGATGAAAACATTACTTCCGTTACCGGTAAAGTTGATCCAGAAGAAGACATCAACACTATTAATTTGGAACTGGCAATTGCCGACCTTGATGCTGTTAACCGTCGAATTAATAAGGTTAAGAAGATTGCCCAGCAAAATGACAAGGAAGCTAAGGCTGAATATGCAGTTTTGCAAAAAATCAAGCCAGTTTTGGAAGATGGCAAAGCAGTTCGGTCAATTGAATTTACTGATGATGAACAAAAATTGGTCAAGGGCTTCTTCCTATTGACAGACAAGCCAGTAATTTACGTGGCTAACATTGCCGAAGAATCAATGGCTGATCCAGAAAGTGATGAATTCTATCAAATTGTTAAGAAGCACGCCGAAAGCGAAAATGCGGAATGCTTAGGTATTTCAGCTGCTACTGAAGAAGAAATTGCCGGCCTTGATGATGACGAAAAAGCCGAATTTTTGGAAGCAGAAGGTGTTACTGAATCCGGACTTGACCGTTTAATCAGAGCTGCTTACCATATCTTAGGCTTGCGGACATTCTTTACAGCCGGTGGTCCAGAAACTAGGGCTTGGACATTCCACGAAGGGATGAAGGCTCCACAGGTTGCTGGTGTTATCCACTCAGACTTTGAGCGTGGCTTTATTCGAGCAGAAGTTGTTTCATACACCGACTTGGATCAGTTTGAAACCATGCAAAAGGTTAAGGAAGCTGGTAAATTACGCCTTGAAGGTAAGGACTATGAAGTTCAAGACGGCGACATTATTGAATTTAGATTTAACGTTTAGGACAAAATAATGGCAGAAGAGAAAAAAGAAGAACAAGCAAAAATCGATACTAATAAGCAGGAAAAGTTAAAAGATAAGATTGAAAGTCAGAATAAGGATGATCAAGTTAAGCAGCTTGAGCCGGCAGAATTGCGCAAGGAATTGAGCAATAAGAACTCTGACTATGTTTTCCGCTTGCAAAAAGAATTGGAGTTGCAAGGTAAGCTCAGTCAAGCTGAAGCGGCCAGTAAGGTCGATGAGATATTGCCACAATTGGTTGTGGCGCAACATCATGGTCAACCCGCTAGCACCTACTACAATATGGCACCTAAATTAAAGGCTGCTGATATGTTAAAGCCCAAAGTACGCACAGCAGCAGATATTCCGTTCTGGCAATATGCTGTTGATAGTGCCTTGTTGTACATTGCAATTTTTGTTGGCTTGTTTGGCGTGATTGCCTTATTCCAAACCAACCAAAAGGCAAGTGCGCAAAGCTCACAAATGGGAATTTTGACTCTCTTAGTTGTTGGGGCGATGATGGGAGTCTTTATGACTAAGTATAATGAATGGGTTATTCCTGCTCAGACAGGAAACAAAAAGATTCCGTGGACTAAGTTAATCTTGGGCATGGTTGCCATGTTAGCAATTTTATTTGTGCTCATTTGGGTATTGTCAATCCCGGCTTTGCGGGTTATTAATCCAGTCTTGTCAGGATTTGCAAACATTATTGTAGCAGCAGTTGCTTATGGTTTACGTTGGCTCTTTAGACGGCATTACCAGATTATTGGCTCAGTCTTTACACCGACTGTAAAAAGCAAATAGTGTGCTTTTTGTCTATAAGAGTATTATACTAAACTATCAAATGCTAAAAAGGATAAACAGACTTGAGTTGTCTGTTTATCCTTTTTTGAAGCTTTTTGCATGTATGAAAATATAATTGTTTAACATAAAAGAAAGAGGTATTTAATGATTAACACACTGCGTAAATCAATTCGGCAGTATAAGAAGCAGTCTTTACTGTCGCCTTTATTTGTCACGGGTGAAGTTATCATTGAAATGTTAATCCCGTATTTGGTCGGTATTTTAATCGATAACGGAATTATGAAGGGGGATATGGCCTACATTACTAAATGGGGCATGATTCTTCTGGTTTTGACGATTGTTTCACTGATTTTAGGGGCTAGTGCTAGTTACGTGTCAGCTCACGCTGCTGCCGGCTTTGCCGCTAATTTGCGCAAGGACATGTTTTATCATGTTCAAGATTATTCATTTGAAAATATTGATAAGTTTTCAAGTGCTAGTCTGGTAACGCGGATGACGACGGATGTTAACAACATTCAGATGGCCTACCAAATGATCATCAGAATTGCGGTTAGAGCACCGATGATGCTGATTGTGTCAGTCATTATGTCAGTTATCATCAGCCCGCGTTTGTCGTTAATCTTTGTTGTGCTAGCACCAATTTTCATTCTGCTATTGGCAGTGGTGATTAAGAGTGCTTACCCATACTTCCCACGGATCTTTAGAGGTTATGACCGGATGAACCAAGTAGTTCGGGAGAACATTCGCGGTATTCGAGAAGTAAAGACTTATGTCCAGGAAAAACCACAAACGGCTGAATTTAAGAAGTCATCTGGTTTTATTTACAAATTATTCTCAACAGCACAAAAGATTATGTCTTTGAACTCATTAATCGTAATGGCTGTTTTGAACATTTCTAACCTAGCTATCTGCTGGTTTGGTGCTAAAGAAATTGTCGGTGGCGGTTTGCAAACCGGTCAATTAATTTCTATGTTTTCATACTCCAATTCTGTTTTAAACAGTCTGAACATTTTAGCGATGATCTTTACGCAATTAGTTATTTCTGGTGCTAGTGGTCGAAGAATTGCTGACGTAATTAATGAAAAGCCATCAATTGAAAATCCACACAAGCCATTGACTAACTTTAATAATGGTGAAGTGATTTTTGATCATGTGAACTTTAAGTATGACAATGATGATAAGGCTTTGGCTTTAAACGACATTAACTTGCACATTAAGCCGGGTGAGACAATCGGGATGATTGGTAAGACAGGATCATCGAAGTCAACGTTGGTGTCAATGATTCCTCGGCTTTACGATACTGATTCTGGTGCCGTACGGGTATCAGGACACAACGTTAAGTCATACGACTTGAAGACCTTGCGCGACAACGTTGCCATGGTTTTACAAAATAATGTCTTGTTCTCTGGGACAATCAAGGACAACTTGAGATGGGGTAACGAGAATGCCACTGATGAAGAAGTCATTGCGGCAGCCAAGGTAGCTCATGCAGACGACTTCATCCAAGAAATGCCTGACAAGTACGACACAATGGTTGAACAAGGCGGTACTAACGTATCTGGTGGGCAAAAGCAAAGAATTACTATTGCCAGAGCTCTGTTAAAGAAGCCGAAGATTTTAATCTTGGATGACTCTACTTCAGCTGTTGATACCCAGACTGAACGTGAAATTCGGGAAGCCTTGGCTAAGAATATGCCAGAAACAACTAAAATTATCATTTCGCAACGGATTGTTTCTATCAAGGATGCAGACAGAATTGTTGTGATGAATGAAGGTAAAATTCAAGATATTGGAACTCACGACGAATTGATGAAGAACAATGAACTTTACAGTTCAATTGCTAAGTTCCAAGAAGAGCAAAAGAAGTAGGTGAGCAATTTGGATAACGCAATAGAAAATAAAAATGCAAGTAAGGATGGTAAGCGTTCCGCTACTTTGTGGCGGTTACTTAAGTTAGTCGCAACTACTAGTCCATGGATGCTCATCACATCAATGATTGCGATTGTCTTAGCGGCTGGTGCGAATGTTTTAGGGTCACTATTTATTGAGCGCCTAATTAATGATTACATCATGCCATTATTGAAGCAGGCACAACCGAATTTTATGCCATTACTCCATGCAATTGAGGTTATGTTTGGTATTTATGCAATTGGTTTTATTTCTAACTATCTGTTTGCTGTTTTGATGGCCGTTTTGGCGCAAAAGACGCAGTACAGAGTCAGAAACGAAATGTTTAGTCACATGGAGCAATTGCCAATTTCATACTTTGATGAAAATGATTACGGCGACATCATGAGTCGGTACACTAACGATATTGATACACTGATGCAGATGATTTCGCAGTCAATTCCCCAGTTTATGAACTCAACATTGAACTTAGTCTTTGTTTTGGCTGCAATGTTCAGCTTGAGTTGGCAATTAACCATTTTTACGTTGATTATCTTTGCTTTGTCAATTGGGATTGTTAAGTTTTTGACTACGCGCTCAGCTCACTTCTTCAAGCTTCAGCAAAAAGAATTGGGTCAAGTCAACGGTTATAATGAAGAAATGCTAAGCGGCTTGAAGGTTATTAAGGTCTTCAGTCATGAACCAGAAGTTGAAGCAGATTTTGACAAATATAATGAAAATTTGCGGGATGCTTCTGGTAAGGCTAACACTTACGCCACAGTTTTGTTCCCAATTATGGGTAACGTTGGTAACCTGCTTTATGTTATTATTGCAGTTCTAGGTGGTGCTGTTGCCATTAATAAGATTGCGCCATTATCACTTGGTGTAATTGGTGCTTTCCTGCAATTATCGAAGCAATTTGCAATGCCAATTGCGCAGATTTCGCAACAATTGAACTCAATCGTTATGGCCTTAGCCGGTGCTGAACGGATCTTCCAATTAGAAGACCAACCAGTTGAAGTTGATAATGGTGACGTTACGATTTCTAAAGATGAGGACATTAAGGGTAGCTGGTACTGGAATGTACCGCAACAAGACGGTTCAGTTAAGAAAATTAGGGTTAAGGGTCACATTGTTTTTGACAATGTTAACTTTAGCTATTCACCTGATAAGCAGATTTTGTACAATATTTCAATTGATGCTAAGCCGGGAATGAAGGTTGCCTTGGTTGGTGAAACTGGTGCTGGTAAGACTACGATTTCCAACATGATTAACCGGTTCTACGAAATTGCGTCGGGAACAATTACTTATGACGGGATTCCGATTACGCGGATTAAGAAGGACGACTTGCGGCAGTCACTGTCTATCGTTCTGCAGGATACGCACATGTTTACGGGTACTATTATGGATAATATTCGTTTTGGTAATCCAGAAGCTAGTGATGATGAAGTTTACCAAGCAGCTCGCTTATCGCACGCTGACGAGTTTATTCATCATTTGGATGACGGCTACAAGACAATTATTGACGGTAACGGTGGGGACTTGTCTCAAGGACAAATGCAACTGCTCAGTATTGCGCGAGCAATGATTGCTGACGAACCCGTAATGATTTTGGATGAAGCAACATCGAGTATTGATACGCAAACTGAAAAATTGGTTCAGGCTGGGATGGATAACCTTCTTGCTGGCCGGACGAGTTTCGTTATTGCCCACAGATTATCCACAATTGTTAACTCTGACTTAATCCTTGTGCTTGACCACGGTCATATTATTGAGGCCGGTAACCACGATAAGCTTATTAAGGAGAAGGGCTACTATTACGAGTTATACACTGGTAAGAAAGAAATTGAATAGTTTTGCTAAAGAGTTGAGAGTTTCTCAGCTCTTTTTTAATAAAAAGATAAAATTATGCCTGATTAGTAGGCTTTGACCTTAAAAATGATTAAAATGTTAAGCATAGGCCTTAGTGCCCGATGATTAATAGAACTTAAATAAAGGGGAGGATACGCCCTATGAAAATTTTGGTTGTTGATGATGATAAAGAAATCGTTGAGTTGTTGAGCATTTATTTAAAAAATGAAGGTTACACGCCAGTTGCGGCATATAGTGGTAAGGAGGCAATTACCCGTTTAACGACTACGCCAGATATTGCGTTAATGATTTTGGACGTCATGATGCCGAATATGAGTGGAATTGATGTGATTAAAGAAGTACGCAAGGATTCCGACATTCCGATTATTATTGTTTCAGCCAAGACTGGCGATATGGATAAGATTCAAGGACTGATTACAGGTGCTGACGATTATGTGTCAAAGCCGTTTAATCCGTTGGAAGTGATGGCTCGAGTGCGTTCATTACTGCGGCGCAGTCAAAAGCAGGTTAAGGATGAAAAGCCCGATGTCTTAGAGGTTGGACCGTTAGTGATTAACCGCGATTCACACGAAGTTAAGACAATTGACGGCAAGGACATCCAGTTAACTGCATTGGAGTTTGGTATTTTATATTTGCTAGCAAGCCATCCTAACCGGGTATTTTCAGCCGATGAGATTTTTGAACGTGTTTGGCAGCAAGAGTCGATTGTTTCTGCTAAAACCGTCATGGTTCACGTGTCGCACTTACGCGATAAAATCCAAAAGGCGACAGGCGGCGAAGATGTCATTCAGACTGTTTGGGGAGTTGGCTACAAAGTCGAGGCGTAATTAAATGAAAAAAGAACGCGTCAAGTTAACAGCTGCAGAAAAGAGTGAACTGTTTGCTGAAGGCGTCATTACGGTGGTATTACTGCTGCTACTTAACTTATCAATTATTATTTTGGTCAATTTGACAATTTTACGCGATAAGAATTTGATTAATGGCATTTACTTTCTTAAAAAAACTATCACGTTTTTTGGTGGTCGGCATATGTGGTCGTGGCAACACACCTTTTTGCTGTTAATGGGTGCCGGCGATTTAATTGTGCTGTATTGGCGCTTAATTCGTCGCTATCATCAGATGCAACTACGCCACGTGATTTCAGAATTGCATTATATTGCGCAAGGGCACTTTGACCATTGCATATCTTTTAAGGTGAAGACCGACTTGCAGAAGGTGATTGACTCAATCAATTCCCTCGTTGATAGTACGGTGACCGCAATTAATGAGGAAAAGGCGATTGAACAGTCCAAAGATGAACTGATTAGTAACGTTTCGCACGATATTCGAACGCCGCTAACGTCAATTATTGGTTATTTGGGCTTGTTAAAAACGGGAGTATCAGATCCTAAGGACCAGCAAAAGTACTTGGATATTGCCTATACCAAGGCCGAGCAGATGAAGTCTTTGGCGCATGACTTACTTGAATATACAACGCTTAAATCAACCACGACAAAATTAAATCTGTCGCCACTGCACATTTTTTCAATGTTAGAACAAGTAGAGGCGGGGTTTGAATTTGAAGCTGAAGAAAAAAACATCGAGTTTCAAATTGCGGTGCGTCCAAAGGATTTGACGATTCAGGCAGACCCGGAAAAATTGGTGCGAGTTTATAATAATTTGATTACTAACGCACTCAAGTACGGCAGCGGTGCAAGTCAGATTAATTTGATTGCTAATTTAGTCAATGACGATGAGGTTGAACTGCGGGTAGAAAACAACGGTGCCAAGATTCCGCAGGCGTCACTGAAGAAAATTTTTGAGCGCTTCTACCGTGTAGAAACCTCACGCAATACGCAGACTGGCGGCACAGGCTTGGGATTATCAATTACCAAAAGTATTGTCGATTTGCATCATGGTAAAATCCGCTGTGAATCCGATGATGACTGGACGCGCTTTATTATTCAATTGCCGTTAGATCTAAAGAATGATAAAACAACTGGCTAGCTGTGTTATAATTTTGACTGAGATAAAAAAACAGAGGGGCACAGAATGAGTATTTCCTTAAATACCTGTATTTTAATTTTGAAAGAACACCACTTGCTAAAATCGAGTGCTGTTCAAGATACTGTCGCGACTAAGATGGAATATGTATCATACGATTCACGTGACATTAAAACTAACACCTTGTTTTTCTGCAAGGGTGCTGGCTTTCGGCCGACTTACTTATCAATGGCTAAGGATAATGGCGCTAATTGTTACGTTGCCGAGCAGCCTTATCCAGAGGGTAAGGGGATGCACGCGTTAATTGTGCGCGATGTTTCTAAAGCGATGGCACTGCTGTCAGCAGCGTTTTTCCGCTTTCCTCAAGATGACCTATTTGTTGTGGCCATTACGGGAACAAAGGGTAAAACCACGACAGCTTACTTTTTAAAGGGGATGCTGGACCAAGTCAATGGTGGCAAGACAGCGCTGATTTCATCAGTTAATGATGTTGTTGGGACTAAACCCGAAGACAGCTTCAAGTCGAGTCTGACAACGCCGGAGTCGCTGGACTTATTCCGTGATATGCGGCGCGCGGTTGATAACGGGATGACGCATTTGGTAATGGAAGTTTCCAGCCAGGCTTATAAAAAGAACCGTGTCTTTGGTTTAACTTATGATTTAGGCTTTTTCTTAAATATTTCACCGGACCATATTGGACCGAATGAACACCCTAACTTTGCGGATTATCTGCACTGCAAATTACAGTTGATGGTTAATGCACGCAAGTGTATTATCAATGCTCAAAGTGATCACTTTGACGAAATTTACGCTGCCGCAACAACGACGACAGATCCGGATAGCATTTATCTATTTGCGGATGAAAAGTTCACTAATCCTAACTTGAAGGCACCGATTGACTTCCGCTTTTCTTCAGAAGAAAGTGATATGGCAGAAACCCGCTTCCAAGTTTTGTGCGCAACAGATAAGGCTAAGGAACTGGCAATTGCTGGGGATTATAAGTTGAAGATGCTGGGTGACTTTAACGAGTCAAACGGCACCGCCGCAATTATCGGTGCTGGGTTAGCTGGTCTAGATTATGCCGATGCTGCCAAGGGAATTAGTAACGTTACTGTGCCGGGCAGAATGCAAACGGAAGTAACTAAGGATCATGGGATTGTTGTGGTTGATTATGCGCATAATAAAGCATCGATGATGGCGTTAATGAGCTTTATGCAGCGCGAATTTAATAATCCTAAAATTATTGTGGTCGTTGGTGCTCCCGGAGATAAGGGTGTGTCGCGCAGACCTGGTTTTAGTCAAAGTTTAAATGCATACGCAGACAAGGCCTTTTTAACGTCAGATGATCCGGGATTTGAAGATCCGAAGGATATTGCAGAAGAAATTGACGCCGGTATCGATCATGCCAAGGTTGATGTAACGATTGAACTTGACCGCACGAAAGCCATTCATGATGCGATCAGTATGGCTCACTCTGGCGATGTTGTGTTAATTTGCGGCAAGGGTGCCGATGGTTTCCAAAAGGTGCGCGGTATTGATACCCCGTATCCATCAGATATTGTTGTTGCCCAGCAAGTCATTGACGAATTGGAAGGTCAGAGCGAGCACTTTAATAAGTAAAAGAGCAGAAAAATGAAGCATTTTTTTAGTATTATTGGTGGCATGGGGACAATTGCCACTGAAAGCTACGTTCGGTTATTGAATCATCGGGTAAAAATTGCGAAGGATCAAGATTATTTAAATTATATTTTGGTTAATGATGCGCAAATTCCAGATAGAACAGCGTATATCAAGGATCATACTAAGCCTAATTGTTTGGTAGACTTACGTGAAGATGTTTTGGGACAAGCAAAATTGGGGCCTGATTTTTTCGTTATGCCGTGTAATACCGCGCATTATTTTTACGATGACCTTGCCAAATTGACGGATATTCCGTTTTTGCACATGATGCGCATTGCCGTGCACAAGTTTGTTGAAAAGTACCCGGATGAACCTAAGATTGGCCTAATTGCAACCGAAGGATCGATCTATGACCATCTTTATGCCGATGAGATTAAGGCAGTTGGGCGTGAGGTTGAGCTTGGCGGACCAGAAATTCAACCGCTGGTAACTAAACTAATTTATGCTAATATCAAGGAAAAAGGCGTAGTTGATCACGATTTATACCATCATATTTTGCAATTAATGCATGATAAATATGGCTGTAACGTGATTTTGCTTGGCTGTACGGAATTGTCCTTGGCTCAGGAAAAGGCACCGGACCACCCATACAACGTGATTGATCCACAATCAATTATTGCTGATGTGGCAATTGAATTGTCGCTGAAAATACGTGCAGGAATGGATCCTAAAGAGGCTACTAAAAAGTATTTGTATTAAAGTTAAAAAGAAGAATCTGAAAACCCCAGATTCTTCTTTTTTTACGGAAAATTGTAATCGATTTCACATAATTGATTGACAATTTTGCAATTATAGTTTAGTGTATTATGTAAGTAATACAATACTAAATGATATTTGCAAAAGAGGTAGGACGATGCTTTATCTTTTATACATACTGGTTGGTTTATTAATTATTTTGGCTGTTAACTTGGCAGTAACTGCCTGCTTGACCCTTAGGGACATCTATCAACATCGCGATCAAGAACAATTAGCCTTTGGTAAGGCGTTTAAAAAGTACTTTATTAAAAATAACAATCTGCCAGTAAGTTTGACTGATTGGGAAATATTATTGAGCTAAACTACTAGAGCCAAGGGGAAGGAGCTTGTCTTTAATTACCTTTTGTAACTTTAACTATTGACATTTTGTAACGTCTAGCTTATTCTTAAAGTAATTGAATACGGTTTCTTCGGGGCAGGGTGTAATTCCTGACCGACGGTGACAGCCTAAGTAAGCTGAAGTCCGTGACCCGCGTACATCGCGGTGGAGCTAGTGTGAGTCTAGCACCGACAGTTAAAGTCTGGATGGGAGAAGAACAAATACGACTAATATTTGACTCGCGTCGTTTTGAGTGAACTTCGCTGAAATCATATTTGGTTAATAATGAATGGACCTCGCTGAAATAATCAACGGGGTCTTTTTTTGTGTATTTAGGAAGTGAAGATAGTGCAAGACAAGGATTACATGCAGATGGCCGTTCATGAAGCTTTAAAAGCACAGGGTGCGACTTGGACTAATCCGCTTGTTGGTGCGGTTTTGGTTAAAGATGGGCAAGTATTGGCAACAGGCTACCACCACCAATATGGTAAAGAGCATGCCGAGATTAACACGTTGTCGCATTTAGCTAAGCCAAGCCTAGCGCAAGGTGCGACTTTGTACGTGACGCTAGAGCCATGCAGCCATTACGGCAAGCAGCCACCATGTGCTAAGCGTGTAGTGGAAGTTGGCATTAAGCGTGTGGTAGTTGGTCAGGTAGATCCGCATCAAATTGTCGGCGGCAAGGGGATGCAATATTTAAATGAGCATGGCCTTGAAACCGAAGTAATTGGCGGTGTAGAGCAGTTATATGAGCGCTATAACTTTTTCTATCAAAAAAAGCGCCCGTTTGTCACGCTCAAGTATGCGATGTCACTTGATGGCAAAATTAATGAAGCTAAGCAGAAGCGAACGTTTTTAACAGGTGATGCAGCCCAAATTGATGTCCAAAAACTGCGGTGCCGTAATCAAGCGATTTTAATTGGTGCTAACACATTACGCATTGACGATCCGCAATTAACAGTAAGAATTAAGAATTTGCCAATTCCGCCAATTAGGATTGTAGTCACGCGGGATGCCAACCAACTTGATTTTACTAAGCAATTATTTCAATTACCGGAACAAATTTGGCTGCTTAGTGAACAACCATTAACTAAAAAAATAGGCGAAAACGTTGAATGTCTAACGGCTGAAAAATGGACGCCAGAAAAAATTGTGGCGTTACTTGCGCAGCGTGAAATCCAGTCACTACTAGTTGAAGGTGGCAGCCAGATTCAAGCTGAATTTATTGCCGCTGACTTGGCAGATGAAATTATTGCTTATGTTGCTCCGCAAGTTTTAGGCGGTACCGGCTTACCGGCAGCAGTTGGCCCAGCTTTAAGTACTAAATTGCAGTATCAACTTCTTAATGTCCAACAATTGGGTCAAGATGTGCGCATTTGCGCAAGGAGAGGATAAATGTTTACAGGAATAATTCAAGGCACGGGTAAAATTACGCGCTTAGACATTACAGAAAAGCATGCCAAGTTAGGTATTACTTCAGCCAAAATGGCCCAAAAAGATCTGCCACTTGGCGCCAGTATTGCGGTCAACGGTATTTGTCTGACAGTTACCGCTTGGAATGATGATGAGTTTACGGTCGATGTAATGCCAGAAACAATGAAGCGAACAAACTTAGGCAACCTTACTAATGGCAGTTTGGTTAATTTGGAGCCATCCGTTAGTGTCAACGGCACGCTTGACGGTCATATTGTTGCTGGTCATATTGATACAACGGCGGAATTAATTAAGCGTACAGAAACAGAAAATTCAATCGAGCTGCGCTTCCAAGTGCCGCACAAGTATGATCCGTATATTGTTGAAAAAGGCTCAATCGCAATTGATGGTATTAGTTTAACGGTCACAATGGCAGAAAACGATGTCTTTGGCGTTAGTCTGATTCCGTTTACTATTGCCAATACAACGTTAGCTAATTGCCAGGTTGGCGATCACGTTAATATTGAGGTTGATATGATTGGTCGTTACGCAGTTAAGCAGATTCAGGCGTGGAAAAAAGAATTTTAGGAGGATAAAAATGAAGGACGAATTAAACGAAAAAATGGCCAAAATTTTTGATCATATGAGAAATGGTGGCTTGGTTATCGTGGCAGATTCACCACAACGTGAGTCTGAGGGTGACATGATTGGTTTGGCAGAAAAAGTAACCCCGCAAATGGTTAACACCATGATTTCTAAAGCTCGCGGCCTATTATGTGTACCGATGAGTAAGGCATACGCTGACCGCTTACAATTAAGTCCACTTGAAACGGGTTCAAATGATACTTTCGGTACAGCCTTTACTCTTAGTGTCGACTCAACCGAGACAACAACGGGAATTTCTGCTTTTGATCGGGCTAAAACGATTAAAAAGTTGGCAGACCCTAATAGTCAATGGGATGATTTTTATCATCCTGGTCACGTCTTTCCATTGGTTGCCAAAGAAGGCGGCGTTTTAGAGCGGACTGGTCATACTGAAGCCGCACTTGATTTGGCTCGTTTAGCCGGAGTTGCCCCAGTCGGATTTATCTGTGAATGCATTAAAAAAGATGGTACGATGGCTCGCCGTAAGGACTTGAAGGCATTAGCAGAAGGGCTGGGCATTCCTTACTTGACAATTGAGGAATTAATTGAATACCGTAAACGGCAAGAAAATAAAGATTTGGCAATTGAATCCATTACTAAAGTTGATTTTCCAACTAAATATGGCCATTTCCAACTTGAAGGCTTTAGAGATAGTAAGCACCCAGACAAGCAGCCAACATTGCTAATTAGTAAGGGTAAAATTAAACCGGGTGAGCCACTCTTGTTGCGTTTGCACAGTGAATGTTTGACTGGGGATGTTTTTGGTTCTAAGCGCTGTGATTGCGGTGCACAACTGGCAGAAGCTTTGACTAAAATTGAAGAAAATGGCTCGGGTGCCGTGCTGTATTTGCGTCAAGAAGGCCGCGGAATTGGTCTGGAAAACAAATTGCGCGCATACAAATTGCAGGATGAAGGCATGAACACTGTTGAAGCTAATCAGCAATTAGGTTTGCCTGTTGATGCCCGCCGCTATAATGTTGCTGGCGAAATTTTACGCCAAAAAGGTATCACAGAAGTTAAATTAATGACTAACAATCCAGATAAGGTTGCCCAGTTAGAAAACTTTGGCGTGCAGGTAGTGGAACGAATTCCAATGGAAGTTGGTCTCACTGAGGAAAACAGACAATACTTGAGCACCAAGAAGCACGAAATGAATCATATTTTAAACGAGGTAGACTAAAATGAAAGAACTGACAGGAAAATTAGTGGCACAGCAAGATAAAAGAATTGGGATTGTGGTTGCCAAATTTAATGGTGTTGTGACTGATCGCTTGCTTAGCGGCGCTTTGGAACAATTGAAGATGTCCGGTGTATCTAGCGACAATATCGTTGTTGTTCACGTGCCAGGAGCATATGAAATTTCGCGGACTGTTAACTGTTTGGCTAAAAGTGGCAAGGTCGATGGCATTATTGCTTTGGGCGCAGTTATTCGCGGTGAAACTGACCACTATACTTATGTTTGTGAAGGTACAGCATCACAATTAGCAGCAGCCACTGCTAATGGCCCAGTGCCAGTAATGTTTGGCGTCTTAATGACCGATACTGTTGCTCAAGCAACTGATCGTGCTGGTGGTAAATCTGGTAATAAGGGTGCTGAATGCGCAACGGATATCTTAGAGGTTTTAAGCCTGGAAGAGCAAATCAACAATTTGTAATATTGCCATTTTTTCTTACATAAATACATGCTTAAAAAGCCATGACTGAGAAGAAGTCATGGCTTTTTTGTGATGTTAAATAATTTTATCGACAAAATCTTTTTTTAGAATTTGCGTTGCGTAGTTAATTTCATCTGTGAGTTTTGGTTGCGACTTGATTGTGGAAATAGAAAAACTAACGTTAATTTCATGTCTAGGTAGACGGACATAGTTGATATTAGACGGCTTTTGCTCATTAACAGCTTCGATACTGGTCGTCATATTTCCTAATCCTAGTTCAGCTAATTTAAGTGCAGTTGTGGAATCACGAACGTGGATAGTGGGATAGAATTCTAGGCCAATGTTGCTAAAGTAATTGTTGATAATTGCTTGGTAGCCTCGCTCACCATCGGTCACGATAAATTTTTCGTGATTGATTTTATTTAAATCCTGAGCTAACAGCTTGATTTCATGTTTACCAGCTTCGTATAAATGTGAGTGCCGTCCTAGAACCAAAACTTGTGCTGAAGTGTATAAGCTTTCATTTTTAACATTTGGTAGGAGAATCGTGTTGCCGACAAAAAGATCTAATTGCCCATCCTGAAAGGCTTTTTCGGCATCTGCCGTGCTTAATTCGAAAGTTTTGGTTTGCAGGTTAGGGAACTTTGCAAATAATTGCGGCAATACGACTAAGTTGAATCTTTCACCTAATGGCGGTGTAATTCCCATTTGTAAGGTAGGGAAATAATTTTTTTCATACTGCTTCATTTTTACTTTTAATTGATGCTGCAGCTGCAAGTTTTTCCGTAAATATTTAATTAATAGGTGCGCTGCCGGTGTTAATTTGATTGGCTTAGTATCGCGCTTAACTAAAATAACATTGTATTTTTGTTCGTACTTTTTAATGACGCGACTAAGATAGGGCTGACTCAAGTACAATTTTTGCGCCGCTTCCGAAATTGAATTGCTGTTTTCTAATGTTTCCAAAAAAATCAATAAGCGATTGTTCATTAATATTTACCTATACCTATTTTGTAATATTGATTTTAATAATTAAGTATTTCACATATTACCAATTATAGTATTTAATGAAAGCGTGAACAAGAACTTACTGATAGGAGGTTTACTTATGGTTAATAATCAAAAATTTCAATGGGATGCAGTTTATGATGTTGCCGTTCTAGGATTCGGTGGTGCTGGTGCTACTGCAGCAAGGTTTGCAGCAGATAATGGTGCAAAAGTTTTGCTAGTAGACAGTGCTCCAGAAGGACATGAAGGTGGTAATACAAGATATTCAGGTCAAATGGTCGGTGCTGGGACTGATTTTGAAGGTTTGAAAAATTATCACGAACACCTTGCAGCACCATTAAAGCCTGACAAAAAAGTTTTCAATGCCTTAATTGAAGGCATGGCTAACATGGGTGATTACTTTAGAAAATATTTAGACGTCGAGCCTGTGAGCATGAAAAAGCTGCTAGCTAATACGCCGTCAACTGCTTATGTGACAGAATATCCAGAATTACCTGATGCGGATTCTTATGATGCCTATTTGGTACATAGTGGTGTTGATGATGCAGCATTGTGGAAGATTTTACGGCAAAAGGTTTTAGATCGATCTGATAAAATTGATGTTTGGTATGCTTCACCTGCAAAACATTTAATTCAAGATGGCGCTACTAAAACGGTGATTGGCGTTCAAATTGAACGTGACCATGTTTTGCGCAATATTAAAGTGAATAATGGGGTTGTTTTAGCCGTTGGTGGTTTTGAAAATAATAAAGATATGATCCAAGGCTTCTTGCAATCCTCTTACTTGTCACCAATTGGTACTTTGTACAACAAGGGTGACGGCATTAAGATGCTCGAAGAAGTAAACGCACAATTATGGAATATGCGTTCATTTGAGTCACTAGGTCAATTCCACGGGTTGTCATTAAGACAAGAAGAAGGCGCGCGTTCAACGTATGCTCTGAATGTCTTTTGGCAAGAAAGCTCCACTGGTAGTGTCATCGTTGTTGGCGATGATGGTACACGTTACTTTAACGAAGCAGAAATGAATCGTCATGGTCATATTTATAATCATGGTGATTGGGTTGTGCCGTTGAACCAAAACCATCCTTACATGATTTTTGACCAACAAAAATATGATGAATTGAAGAATGAACCAGACGATGGCTTGAAAGTTCCAGGTTTCTTGGAAAAAGCGATTAAGGCATCATCGATAACTGAATTAGCGCAAAAGATTGGCAAGAAGCCAGAGACACTTACTAATACCATTGCAGAGTTTAATTTTATGGTTGAGCAAGGAAAGGATTACGCCTTTCATCGCGAACCACAAACTTTGCGTGAATTCAGTGAGAATGGCCCATATTATGCAATTGCTTTAAGACAAAATATGCTAAATACACAAGGTGGGGGACGTCGTGATGATCACGCTCAGGTGCTTGATCCTGATAACCAACCTATTCCGCACTTGTATGAAGCAGGTGAATTAGGCGCACCATTTGTTAATAAATATACTACTGGTGGTAATGTAGCTGACTGTCTGATCTCTGGTAAAATTGCTGGTGAAAATGCGGCAGCTGTTAAGCAAGAATTGCCAGTTTCAGGTGGAATTAACTTAAATGATGTAAGTATTAATCCTAACTTTGATGCAACTAGTGATGAAGATAATCAAAAGTACTCAACTAGTAAAAACCAATACCTTGGCTATAGTAATCAAGGAATGGGTGATGGGGTAGTTGTTCGGACCACTCTTAGCGATGATGGTAAGATTGCCAATATTGAAGTGTTAAAGCAAACTGAGAGCGATGATTATGGACTAAAGGCAGTTCAAGAACTTCCAAAGAAAATGATTGCAGCTAACACTTATGATGTTGATGCTGTATCTGGTGCTTCACAAACAAGTAAGGCGATTAAAGAAGCGGTTAAGGATTCGTTAAATAAAGTAGTGGAATGTAGGGTTAGTCAAAAGAATATTCTTTAGAGATTTAAGCCCTGAAATTAAATCAAATTATTAAATTTCAACATAGGACTAGCTTTCAATATTCTATTGAAGTTGGTCCTTTTGTATTAATTTTTTAAATGATTATTTTTAATATTGATTTCGTTATTTTGATATAAAAGCTTTAATTGCGATGGCGTCATATTGTAATACTTCAAAAAAGTATTGTACATAGTCCGGTAACTAACAAATCCTGATTCAGCAGCAATACTTTCTATACTATCATTGCTATTTATTAACTGGTCATATGCATTGCTTAAACGATACGAAGTAAGTAGCTCTTTAAAATTGGTACCAATTAATCGTTTGAACATTCGCGAGCAATATTCACTAGAATAGCCAAAATGCTGACTAAGACTGTCTAAAGAAATTTGAGTTTGGAAATTGTTTTTAACGTAATTAAGCATTTCAATTTTTAATTCTGTATTAGCAGTAGAAGTAGTCTCTTTGTCTAATTTTGTAATATGTTTAATTAAAGAATCCAAAACCAGAAAAATCTCCCCTTTAATTTTTAGATTAGTGCTTAAATCCTTATTTTTAGATTCTAATAGTGAGGTAACATATATTAATTTCTGTATCAGCAATTTATCTGATATAAGTTCATCATGTACTGTATTAATTGAAATATCCCAATCCGTTGCAAAATTTTCTCCTAAATTATAGCGTAGCCACTTCATAGGAATTTGTATACATAAAACGTGATTGGGTGAGGGACTAAATGTTGAATGTAATTGATTAGAACGAATATAGATTATGTCGTTTGGAGTCATTAAATATTGATTGTTAGAAATGCTAACACTTAAATGTCCCTCGATGCAGAAAAGCAGCTCTATCTGCTCATGCCAATGTAGAGGTATTTTTTTATTAGAATTTTTACCATGAAAAGTAAAAATCTTAAATGGTAAGCCTTGTTTGAACTTAATAATTTCGTGTTTTGATTGTTCCATATCCAAACCTTTAATAAGTAAAAAAAATACATATCTAAGTTAATTATATACATTTTACCAAAAATGAAAACGCTTATAATAATTAATGTAGGGAATATTAGTTGATAGGAGGATTAATTGTCATGAAAGAAAAAATGACAAAATTTTTTGAAAAAATTACACCTTTTTTAAATAAAGTGGGTGCAAATAAATATTTACAAACGATTATGGCTGCGATGCTAGAAATACTGGGGCCAATTATCTTAGGTTCGTTTGCCGTTTTAGGCGCTGTTTATGCTGCCAAATATAATTTGACGGGGATAGCAAATGTACTTAATGCAGTCAGTGCCGTTACTTTGAATGGTATGGCTTTATATATTGCATTTTTAATTGCTAAACACCTAGTGCCTTACTTTATTGAGGGGGATGATGGTAGTGCAGCAGGAATTATTTCATTAATGGTATTTTTGATTTTAGTTCCTCTAGGTCAAATTAAAGACAAAGGAGCTGCAATTACTGCGATTCCAACTACCTGGTTATCTTCTCAAGGTGTTTTCTCAGCTATGATTGTCGGAATTTTAGTTGCCAAATCATACGTATTTATGAAGCAACACAATTGGACTATCAAAATGCCAGCTGGGGTACCACCTATGGTTTCAGCTTCTTTTGCTAACTTAATTCCAGCAATTGTTGATGGCGTTGTAGCTATGCTGGTTAATTATCTCTTTACCTTAACTAGTTGGGGTAGTTTCCACCAAATGATCTTTTCAATTATTCAAACACCATTACAAAATATTGGTGGTTCAATTTGGGCAATGATCTTAGTATCACTATTAATGCAGATATTATGGTTCTTTGGCATTCATGGTACCAACGTACTTAATCCAATCGTTATGCCTATTTGGATGGCTTTGGATATGCAAAACCTTGAAGCATTAAAGACAGGTAAGCCACTGCCAAATATTATTGGGAATGCTTTTTTCACTATTGTAACTTGGAGCGGTACAGCTTTAGGATTAGTTTTATTAATGGTCTTGATAAGTAAGAGCAAGCGTTATAAAGAGCTAGGTCGATTAGCACTTATTCCTGCTCTTTTTGGGATAACTGAACCAACTGTATTTGGTACACCGCTAGTCCTAAACTTTAACTTTGCAGTGCCATTCATTACCAATAATACAATTGCAATTATAATTTCATATTTAGCAGTTAAGTTGGGAATTGTTGCTCGCTTTTCAGGAGTTCAAACCACATTTGGCTTACCAATAGGTGTATACGCCGCAGTTGAAGGTAGTGTTTCGATTATCATATTGCAACTATTTATTCAACTAGTGTTATCTCCATTACTATGGTACCCATGGTTTAAACATGCTGATAATCTTGCTTTGCAAGAGGAACAAAAAGCTGTTAATAAATAATAAAAAGGAATTTAATTAATGAAACAAGAAAGATTAGAAAAGCTATTAAATGAAATGTCCTTATCAGAAAAAATCGGACAATTAATCCAATTATCTGGTGATTTCTTTAAATCGAAAGATATTTCGTTTGGTCCAATTCAAAAATTGGGTATACCAGATAAATTAGTTGATTTAAGTGGCTCAATAATGAATGTTACGGGTGCTGCTGAAACTCAACGCTTACAAAAACAACAAATGGCTAAACAGCCGCATCATATCCCAGTTTTGTTTATGTCTGATGTTATTTATGGCTTTAAGACGATCTTTCCTATTCCAGTAGGTTTGGGAGCTACTTGGAATCCTGAATTAATCAAAGAAGCCTTTAAAGTAGCTGCTAATGAAGCTGCTGTGAGTGGTAATCAAGTTTGTTTTGCTCCAATGGTTGATGTCACACATGACCCGAGATGGGGAAGAACTTTAGAGTCTCCAGGAGAAGACCCATATTTGAATTCTTGTTTTGCTAAAGCAATGGTAGAGGGTTTACAAGAACAGCTACCTAATAAAAAAGGTCAGGTAGCTTGTGTTAAGCATTATGCTGCTTATGGTGCAGTTGAAGCTGGTCTGGAATATAATTTGGCCGATATGTCTATGAGTAATTTATTTCAAAACTACTTACCGCCTTATAAAGCTGCTGTTAAAGCAGGTTGTAAGATGGTAATGGCATCGCTGAATACATTGAATGGTGTTCCTGCAACGGCAAACAAATGGTTGCTAACTGATCTGTTAAAAAAGCAATGGGGCTTTAACGGCGTAATTATTAGTGATTACGCTTCTGTATACGAATTAATTAAACACGGATTTGCTGCAGATGAAGAAGATGCCGCTTTTAAGGCGCTTGATGCAGGAATTGATATTGATATGAAGTCACCCGTATATGCGAATGGTCTTCAAAAACTGGTCGAAAACGGCAAGTTAAGCATTACTAAAATTAATGAAGCTTGTATGCGAATTTTACAGTTGAAAAATGATTTAGGCTTGTTTGAAAATCCATATTTTGGTTCCTCAGAAATTGAAGAGCACGAATACACATTAAGTGATGATAATCGAAAGTTAGCTCGTAAAGTCGCTGACGAAGCAATTGTGCTGCTAAAAAATAATCATCAAGTTTTGCCTCTATCATCTAATGAAAAGGTTGCCTTAATTGGCCCTTATGGAGATGAAAAATCTTTGATTGGGATGTGGGCAGTTCACGGAGATATAAAAGATTGTGTTACTATTAAAGCCGCTTTAAGTTCTATATTAGGAACTAATTTAGGTTATGCACAAGGAACGGATATTACTCGTGACAAGCAAATGCTAGCTGGACTAGGGTTTCTCAATGAAGAACGAATTAGTAGAATTGTTTCCGATGATGAAACTGAAAATCAGAATCATCAAGCTGCTTTATCTTTAGCCAAGAAAGCTGAAACAATTATCTTAGCTGTTGGCGAAAATGTTTTTGAATCTGGAGAAGCAGGTTCGAAAACCAACCTCCACTTACCTAAAAATCAAGTGAAATTGATAAAAGATATTCATAATTTAGGTAAGAAAATTGTATTAGTTGTTATCAGTGGAAGACCACTGGTTTTAACCGATGTTATACAAGACGTAGATGCAGTTGTTGAATCATGGTTTCCTGGAACCGAAGGGGGCAATGCAATTGCAGATGTTCTATTTGGTAAGGTCTCACCATCAGGGAGATTATCAACAACTTTTCCATTCACAGAAGGGCAAGAGCCACTATATTACTCTCATTTAAGCACCGGACGACCACAAAAAGGATCACAACATGTTGGGCGTTTCGTTTCAAGATATATTGATGCTCCTAATGAGCCTTTGTTTCCATTTGGCTATGGTTTAAGTTATGCAGATGTTAAATATTCTGATTTACAAATAGAATCTGATGCTTTAAATGAATCAGATAATTTACGATTAAGTATTAAATTAGTTAATGATAGTCAGTGGTCACAAAAGGAAACGGTCCAAGTTTATTTTCATGATGATGTTGCAAGTATTGTTCAGCCTGTGAAACGTTTGGTTAGCTTTAAGAAAGTGACCGTCCCAGCAAAAACGAGTGTAAGAGTTACTTTTAGTATTCCAGCAACAGATTTTAGCTTCTTTGACAACACTGGGCATCCAAAATTAGAAAAAGGGAGTTTCCATTTATTTATTGGTCCAAATTCAAATGATGTAATTACAAAAGAATTTCAAATAATATAGAAAGAAACAAAATGAATAAATATAAAATAGTTGCAAGCTTAGCAGGAATAGTTTTGTTAGGATCTGGCGCAAATAGTGTTATACCTACTAATCCGATAAGCCAAGTTTATCAAGTAAAGGCTTCACAGATTAAGAAATATGTTTTAGTAAAGACTAAAACTGCTGCAAAAATTTATACTAAAAATGGCAAGAAAACCAGACAAAGAGTTCGTAAAGGCACATATTATCAGGTAACATTTGCGACAATTAACAAGCAACATTTTTATTATTTGGGCAAGAATAGATATATTAAAAAGGGCACTGCCACAGTAGTTGACAAAAAACCGCAACAAATAATTCTAACTAAGAATGCTAAAATTTATACTACTTTAGGTAAAAATACAGGTAAAAAGATTAAGAAAGGTAGTAAACGAAACTCATACGCAATACTAACATTGCACCACAAGAAGTATTATGTATTGGCTAATGGTACGTGTATTTTAAAGAGTACTGCTCATTTGGTTAAGCCAAACAAAGTAAGCGACACACAGCCTATTCAAGACACTGCTAATACGAAACCGACAGTACCTACTACATCGAATGCGCCTACTGTATCTAATTCCAGCACTGGTAATTCGGTTACTACACCTATTAATAACGAGACCGCTGCAAATACTCCTGCTATTAAACCCGGTACACAAGAAGCTTCCATTTATAGTTGGCTTAGTCAGATGCAATTGAAAAATGGGCTGATTGAAAGTGCAGAAGACAGTAATCAAGTGTCCTTATATGATAATGCTCTCTCAGCGATTGTTTTTACAGCAAATGGTGATTACGGTAAAGCAGAGAAGATTTTTGATTTCTTTAATAGCCATTTAGTAACTGAATTCGATGGGCAATACAAAGGCTTTGCTCAATTCCGTGACCGGAATGGTGTTCCGACAGATAACAAGCCAAATCGTTGGTTAGGAGATAATGCCTGGCTGTTAATTGCCTTAAATAATTATCAAGCAAAAACTGGTAGTAATAAATATGAAAAATTGACAAATGCTATGACAACTTGGATCCGTTCACTACAAGATACAGATGGTGGTCTTTGGGGAGGAACTGACCAAAATAATCAGCGGATTGGTAAAAATACCGAAGGAATCTTAGATGCATTCATTGCTGTTAAAGGTTACGATAATTTTCATCAAAACATTTTGAAATATCTTAAAAATAATCGTTTTAATCCTGAAACTGGGTTACTGAAAACTACTAATGATAATGGTAAATATATGTACGCTCTAGATATGATTTCTTGGGGTTTTGGTATGTTACAAGACTATCCCAAAGAAGCACTTCTTAAAGCTGATATGATGTACAATACTCAAACCGCAACAGCAAGTAAGAATGCAGTATCAGGCTATTCATTTGATATCGACCGTGATACCATCTGGATTGAAGGAACAGGTGAGATGGCTGTAGCGTTTAATATAGCAGGAATGCAACAAAAAGCAGACAACTTAATTTCTGAAATGAATAAGATGTTTATTTCTAGTAACAAATTTAAAGGTGCTGCTGGTCTACCTTATGCTACTAATCCTGGTACAGGTTACGGAACCAGTAATTTATGGGATGGTGTTGATACACATATTGCTATTTCATCGAGTGCTTGGTATGTTTTGGCCAAAATTCACTATAACCCTTATGGTTATGCTGGCGGAAGAGACAAAAACATTCCAGCAGCAGATAGATTCTATGTTAAATAATTGGTAACTAAAATTTAGAGGATCATAAAACTAGAAATTGGCTAATAAAATTTAAAAATATAGTTTCATTATTAAAGTATCAAGAAGAACATTGTTTATTTAACAATGTTCTTTTTTGAGTATAAAAGAAAGATCAAATATTTAAGTATTGCTGGCTTGGTTGATGTTATCTTATCGCTAATAAAGTAATATCTAGTAAGATATAAAATTTAAAGCTTGTTTTCGAGTATTTTTATTTCGAAAGCATATAAGCAAAGCTTTTGCTACAATATATAATAGTAAACATTGTGTGCCTTATTCATGGTATAAAAGAGGTATATTACATGAAGAATCAAGATAAAGAAATTTTGAAATTAGTTGGCCAGCAAACTAAGGTTTATCTAAAGAACTATGTTACCAAAGAAGCGCCGACGACTGAATTTATCGCAAATAAGTTAAACATAGAACGGTCAGTTGTTAGTAAAAGGCTAAATGAACTTTATAAAAATAAGCAATTAAGTAAGGTCAATACAAGACCAGTCATTTATTTGCAGCTTAAGGAAGAAACTCAAAATAATAAAGCATATACAAGTGTCCAAGATTTAAAAGCTAGTCAACGAAAGTCAATTTGGAGTCGAATCATTGGCTACAATGGCAGTTTGAAGGAGGCAATAGAACAGCTTAAAGCTGCTTTAATGTATCCACCAAATGGACTACCGGTCATTATTTTTGGTGAATCTGGAACTGGTAAAACTTTTATCATTAACAAACTATTCGAATATGCAAAGCAGCGTAAACTTTTTAATGATGAAGCGCAGTTGATTGTAATAAATTGTGCTCAATATGCGAATAATCCCGAATTGTTATCTAGTCTGCTTTTTGGCTACACCAAAGGAGCGTTTACCGGCGCGGATATTGATAGTAGTGGTGCTCTTCAGTCGGCAAATAATGGCATTCTATTTTTAGATGAAGTTCATCGATTGAGTGCCGAAGGCCAAGAAAAGCTCTTTACCTACTTAGATACTGGGTACTTTTCTCCAGTAGGTAATAATGCCAAAAAATTAAAAAGTAAAGCTAGATTATTTTTTGCTACAACAGAAAAGGAATCTGATTTTTTGCAAACCTTTTTGCGTAGAATACCCATTAAAATTACACTACCATCCCTAGACCAGCGGGGAACATATGAAAAAAGAGTTTTAACTTACGCTTTACTGATTGAACAAGCTAAACATATTAATTGTAATATCAAGATTTCTAAGCAATGTCTTAGTTTAATTTATCATAGTCATTTTCATGCCAATGTTGGTGAATTAAAGAATTTATTACAGAACATTGTTGCTCAAAAATATGCAAAAACCACCCAAAATCAAGAAATAGAAATAAAGATCGGCGACTTGCCAGGAGCTATTCTGGGACAAATGTCTAAGGATACTTATCCTTTAAGCCAGGGCCAAGAAAAGTGTGTTTTTCATGCTACCGATACTATTCAAGAGCTATTTAATTCTGATAATAAAGAGTATATTTCAAAAATCGAAGCTTCTTGGCAATGCTTATTAAGCCTACAGAACGACCAAATAGCAGATAGAGCAAGTTACTACAAAGTCGTAGAAAAAGAAACACATGAGATTTTATATTCAACTTACAGTACCGACCGGTCACTGATTACTGATTACACCAATGTGCTAACAAATATTTTTAATGTCGTACAAATTGATTCGCTAAGTCTTAAAAACTCATCTATTTATGATTTTGCTGTCTATATTTACTATTTAATGAGAAATGAGTTCGATCATGACTACACTACTGACAAAAATGTCGCTAAAATTGAGCAACTTTTTGCACCAGAACTACAGCTAATTAATAAAATGGCCCCACTAATTGAAATGCGTTTTGAAATAAAACTGAGAAAATGTGATTACTTGTGGCTAGCCATTTTGAGTTCAAATGATAATTTTACAGTTTCGTCTAAGGTACCAGCAATTGTAGTAGCACATGGCTATGCCACAGCAAGTAGTATGGCTGATACTTGCAATCATTTTTTGCAAAGCGCAGTTTTTACGGCAATTGATTTAAAGCCTGACGTTTCCCGTGCTGAAATGATTGCAAATTTGAAAGATTTAATCAAAAGAATTAACCCGCAAGATGGCTTAGTAATATTAATGGATATGGGCGCACTGGATTCAATTATTGAACCAATTAGAAATGACTGTAATTGCACCTTACTAGTAATCAATAATGTTAGCATGGCTGTAATTTTAGAAATTGGGAATAAGCTATTGCAACAAAAGGGATTACATGCGATCCAACATGATTTACCTAGAGATACTATTAAAAGCAAGCTTTGTGTTCCCAGAGTTGCTGCAGCTGCCACAATTATTACTACCTGCATGACTGGCGTCGGTAGTGCGCAAAGGATTAAGACAATGCTAACTCAAAGCTTTACTAATCTGGTAAATGTTCAAGTAGAAGCCTTTGACTTTAAGGAGTTAGTAAATTATCGCGACTTAAATTTATTTTTAAATAAAAACGTGATTGCAATTATAGGTATTGATAATCCTGATGTCCCCGGAGTGCCATATTTTGGTCTAGAAGAAATTATTTCAGGTGCCAAAATAGAGGGCTTAAAGCGAATTCTAGAGCCATTTTCAACTACTAAAAAAATCGAATTATGGGAAAACCGGCTAATTGAGAACTTTTCTCTAAACAGAATAATAGATACCTTAACCATTATTTCTCCAGATAAGGTAATGAAAGTCATCAGTAAATATTTAACAGGCATTCAAAAAGATTTAAATATGAAAATTCCCAATAAGGTCGCAATCTCATTGTATGTTCATATTGCGAACATGGTTGAAAGAATTATCCGTGGTAATGAAATCGAAGCATACGAGGGAGACAACAAGAACATTGTTAAAGACGGCTACTTTAGTGTGCTAAAAAAGCATAATAGTGTGCTGGAAAATGAATTTTTAATTAAAATCACTGATCCGGAAATCGCATACATAAGAGATATTCTTCTATTGAGTTAAGCGCTCGCACAGTACTTGGCACACCTTTTGCTATAAAGTCAGTGAATATCTTATTTAGTAAAAGGGAGGTCATTATGTGAAAGATATTATTTTAGCTACTCATGGTAACTTGGCTTTTGAGTTTAAGAAGACAGCTGAATTAATCGTTGGTCACATTGATAATATTCAATGCTTCGGAATGACTAAAGATAAATCTGCTGTGGAAGGGCAAAAAGAGTTAGAAAATCTAATCAAAAATACTGACGAAGATAATCTGATCATCTTAACTGACTTATATGGTGGTAGTTCCAACAACATTTGTACTGAATTGTTGCTAAAAGGTCACCACTTCCAACTACTTTCAGGTCTTAATTTACCGTTATTGCTTACATTTTTAACGATTGATTCTGCAAACATGACATCAAAAGAATTAGTTAAGCAATTAAGGGAAGCAGGAGTTGCCGGCATTATCGACGTTAGTGAAAAGATTGAAAGAGGTGTGGCTAGCGATGATTAAATTAGTTCGTGTTGATGAAAGATTATTACATGGTCAGGTTGCGATTGGTTGGACTTCCAATTCAGGTGCAAACACAATTCTAGTGGCAAATGATGAAGCTCAACAAGATAAGGTTAAAGCAATGGCATTAGATTTGGCCAAGCCTGCTGGTGTTAAGCTCTACATTCGAAACGTGGCTGAATCAGGCGAAATTGTTAATAAATTTGCTTCTGCAAAGAAAGCACAAGTATTAGTTTTGGTACGCAATATTCAAGATGCTTTAAAACTTATTAAGGGTTCAAACGGCGCTATTACAAACTTAAATGTTGGTGGCGTTAAATTTGAAGATGGCAAGAAAAAGTTAAATGATTTTGTTGCTGTTTCGGATCAAGACGTTGCAGATCTGAAAGAAATTCAAAAGATGGGAGTTGAACTTGATTTCAGGATGTTACCTAGAGATAAGAAGCTAAGTCTTTCTGATTTATTGGGGAGTGATAAATAATGATACAAGCTTTATTAATCGGCTTAATTGCCGGTATCGGTATGCTTGATGAACGTGTATTGGGTGCGACTTTATTTTGTAGACCTATCGTTCTAAGCCTTTTTGTAGGTTTAGCATTGGGCGATTTAAAACAAGGAATTATTATTGGTGCGCAGCTTGAATTAGTTTGGATGGGAATTGCCGGTATCGGTGCTTCAACTCCTCCAGACTACGTTACTGGTGGTGTCATTGGTACAGCAATGGCAATTATTTCACACCATGGTATTGGGATTGCTTTAACGATTGCAGTTCCTGTTGCAGTTTTAGCTGCTAACCTCGGTACCTTAGTTCGTGTTGGTAACCTATGGTTTTCTCATAAAGCAGAAAAATATGCGGAAACGGCTAATTTTAGAGGGGTAAACATGATGTTGCTTTTGCCAACGATCTTATTCTTCTTTAGTGCTTTTATCCCTGCTTTTTTAGCAATGCTTGTGGGTTCTTCAACAATCAATGTAATCATTAACGCTATTCCTAAAGTAATTTTAGACGGCTTAACCATTGCCGGTAATCTCTTACCAGCCGTTGGTTTTGGCTTATTACTTGATATGCTATTTTCGAAAAAGCTGTTTGTATTCTTCTTCATTGGTTTCTTTCTCTGCGCTTATCTGAAATTAGACATTACTGGTATTGCAATTCTCGCAATTTGTTTAGCCATTGTGATAACTATCTTTGGTAAGAATAATAATGATTCTTCTGACCAAAAAGATGAAACAAAGACAGAAGATAATTTAACGGAAGGGGATATTGATTTTGAATAAGAAAACTTTAACCAAAAAAGACCTCCACTCAATCTTTTGGCGTGCATTTGCACTACAAGGTGGTTTTAACTACGAAAAAATGCAAAATATTGGCTATGCTTATGCAATGGAACCTGCCATTAAACGCTTATATTCATCGGCTAAAGACCGAGCTGCTGCTTTAAAACGTCACTTAGCACTGTTTAATTGTACGCCAGCAATGACCCCAACAATTTTGGGTATTTCTTGTGCTATGGAAGAGCAATATGCCAATAATCCTGACGAAATCAATCCTGATTCAATCAACTCTGTTAAAGCATCCCTGATGGCACCATTTTCTGGAATTGGTGATTCAATTTTATTTGGTACCTTTAGAGTAATCGCAGCTGGTGTCGGCGTGTCATTCTCAAAGCAAGGAAATATTTTAGGCCCGATCCTATTCTTCGTACTTTATAACTTACCAGCAACTTTACTTAGAGTATTCGGCCTCAAGTATGGCTATGAGTGGGGTGTAGAGTCACTCGACAAAGTGCAAAAAAATGGTGTTATGGATCAAATCATGCAAATCGTTGGAATAGTCGGCATGATGGTCGTAGGTGGCATGGTCGCAACTATGCTGCCAGTAACTACACCTCTTAAATTTGCAATGAGTGGTGCAACAATTAAAATTCAATCAATATTAGACAAAATTATTCCTGAAATGCTACCGCTGTTAGCTACTTTGTTAGTATTTTGGCTAATCAGAAAGAAAGTAAGTACGTCAAAATTAACAATTAGCGTTTTGATTTTAGGTATTTTATTACACGTTATTGGGATTTTATAAGGGAGATTTAAAAAATGAATTTAATTCAGCAATATATTTCAGAAACACCAAAGCAATTGGACAAAATTGTTAAGGGTAGTAAGGAGCTTTTCGCTAATGTAGCAAAAAGAGATATTAATAAAATTATTATTACTGGTTCAGGTACCAGTTACCATTCAGGTTTGCAAATGCAATCTTTGATGAGAAAACGTTCCGGAATTGAAGTTCTCGCTTTTTATCCCTTTATGCTAACGCCTGACTTCTTTGTTGGCGACAACACACGCACATTGCTCATTGGTATTTCACAAGGTGGCAGCAGCTTTAGTACCTTTAACGCTATGAAGACTGCTAAAAAAGCTGGCTGCATTGTTGGCACAATGGCTGGCGAAACTGGTGCCTACATTGACCAAATTGCAGACGAAGTTATGACCGTTAATATCGGTGAAGAAAAGGCTGGAGCAAAGACCAAAGGTTATTATTGTACGAAATTAAATTTGCTACTGTTAGCTGATTACATTGGACTTGAAAGCGGTAATCTAACTAAAGACCAATTTGACGAAGATATTAGTAATCTAAATCAAACGCTAGAGCAATTCCCTCATGCTTATGACCGTGCTTACAAGTGGGTTGAAGAACATAAAGAAAAGTTAGCAAAGACTGATAATTTACGTGTAGTTGGACCTTCTATGCTGTATGGGGATGTCTTAGAAAGTTCACTCAAAGTATTGGAAACTTGTCGGATGCCAGTTACCGGGTATGACTTTGATGAGTTTATTCATGGTATTTATAATGCAATGAACGAAAAAGCTAGTGTCGTTATCTTAGACAATGGTACAGAGCCACGTTGTCAAAAGATGATTGAGGTCTTAGGCGATTGGACCAACAACTTATATTTGGTTGATACTTCTGACGCTAACAATGGTAATCACTTTGGTTACGACGTTGATGTCCCTAAGGACTTTGAAACTTTTATTTACCCAATGCTTATGCAAGTAATGGCATCAATCGTTCCAACTGTTATGGGCTTTGATCCCAATACTCCTAAAGACCCTAACTTCCACATGAAGCTGGGTAGTAAAAAATTTAACCACTAATTATTAAGTAGAGCATTGATAACCGACTGGCTACTAAAAAGTGGTGGCTGGTCCGTTCACTCTTAAATTATGCAACAGGGGAGATACTCCTATCATATCCAAAAAGGCACTAACCAATTATTTGGCTAGTGCCTTTTCTTCATCTATTTCTTCTAAGATTAGCGAATTACCACAGTTACTTTATCCGATTGTGCAAGCTTACGACTTAGCCTTTTCGTTTTAGTTAAAGACTTAGCTTCATTATTTTCATTTGTGACTGGTAGCTGCCTGTACTTTGGTACTAGTACAAAACGTTAGTAAATTCAATAATAGCAAAGCCTTCTAAATAATCATTCTTATTCCTCCAAGTTTTATTATTTAGAAGGCTCGACAATATATTTTTACATGACATTTTCTTTTAAAAAATTCTTTACTCCTCGCCTAGCACCTTTATTTTTCTTTAGGTGCAGCAACAGAAGCTCTTACTTTTAATTTAGGATGATGAACAATGGAATTAAGTTTTTTACCCTGAATTAATTTCAAAATTCCCTGACCAGCTTCTTTACCAACAGAGGTTCGCTCGTAATTCATTGTTGTTAAGCTGGGAGTTAAGTATGCGGCTGAGTCAAAATCATCAAATCCAACTAGTGAAATATCCTCTGGGACTTTCAACTGCATTTTTTTAAGCATATCTAAGACTAATAATGCCAAGCTGTCATTGTAGCAAGCGATTGCCGTCGGTCTTTGACCATCTTTTAGGTAAAAGGCTATTTTTTTACTGATTGTTTGAAAAGGATCATGAGAATTGTACATGATAATACTGCTGTTAGAGAGATTGGAGCTGGTCTCTTGGTAAGCTTTCATGAAGCCATTCATTCGGTGTACACCTTGAAGATCATCTACCTGAAATATTCCTAGTATTCGCTGGTGCCCCATACTAAGTAGGTATTTGATGAGTTCTGTTTCTGCTGCCTCATCATCATTTGTGATTGATGGAAAGTTTAACTTAGGGTATTCAGCGTTAATAAATAGTAGTGGAATTTTACTCTTAGCGACTCGTTTATAGATATCGAGATTAGGACTAGGCTTAGCACTTTCGCTTGGTTCGACAATTAAACCCGCAATTTGTGAATCAAGCATTTTAATTAAGCTTTCACGTTCTTTTTTTGGGTGGTTATGTGTATTAGCGATGAGAAGTGAGTATTCTTTTGTACTGATTTCAGTGTCAATCTGTGAGATTATCTTGGGGAAAATATAGTCTGCGATATGAGTACAAATTAATCCGATTGTTTTACTTTCGGGATTAATTTGCCATTTTTTGTTCCAGTCCTGAATAAACATTCCGCTACCTTGAACCTTATATATTAAATGCTCATCTTGCAATTCAGATAATGCTTTACGAACAGCATAACGTGATTTATTAAAGCGATGCATTAGTTCAGTTTCTGTTGGTAATTTTTGATTAACTCGAAAGTGTCCAAAAGTTATTTCTTTTTTAAGAGTTTCTTTGATTGCGAGATAATCGCTTTTCATTTAAGGGACCTCCGTTTTATTTAAACAAATTATATATTATAAAAAATATTAATAAAGTCAATTGAATATTATTACGATTATCTTTTTATACAAGGTTAAAATTTGTTCTAAAAAAGATTATGAATTTTTGTGGTAAAAAATAAAAAATTATTTTTAGACGTAAGTAGTATTGATTTATCAATTATTTGTCTATTTTTATTTATTCGAATGAATTATTTGAAAGCTTGATTCATTCATATAAATATTATATTATGTAATCGTTTGCAAGACAAAAATATTATTTTTATGAAAGGTTTAGAAATGTCAGTAAAAATATTAAATTCAAGAAAAGGTCAGAAAATTAGTAAGTATATTTATGGTCAATTTTCAGAGCATTTGGGTAGAGGAATTTATGAAGGCTTATATGTAGGTGAAAATTCAGATATTCCAAATGAAAATGGTTTAAGAAAAGATGTTGTTAATGCATTAAAGAAAATTCATGTTCCAGTTTTACGTTGGCCAGGTGGTTTGTTTGCTGATACCTACCATTGGCAGGATGGGATTGGACCAAAAGAAGGTAGAAAAAAGATTGTTAACACTAATTGGGGAGATGTAACTGAAGATAATTCATTTGGGACTCATGAGTATTTTGAATTGTTAAGACAATTAGGTGCAGAAGCTTACATTAATGCCAATATTGGAAGTGGTACTGTCCAAGAGATGGCTGAATGGGTTGAATACATGACAATGCCAGGGAAGTCACCAATGGCAAACTTACGTCAAAAAAATGGTCGGAAAGATCCTTGGAAGCTTAAGTTCTTCGGTATTGGTAATGAAACTTGGGGTGGCGGTGGTAATATGCGCCCTGAATATTATTCAGATATTTATCGTCAATATCAGACATTTTTACCACAATATAATAAAGATAAGCCGATTTACCGTGTTGCGTGTGGTCCTAGTGAAGATGATTATAATTGGACCGAAGTTTTAATGAAAAATGCTGCTCAATATCTTGATGGTATTAGTTTACATTATTATACATTACCAAAAGGTGAGGATTGGATAAGTAGTAAAGGTCCAGCTACTGGATTTACTGATAAATATTGGTATAAGACTATGGATAGAGCCAAATTTATGGATCGTTTGCTTACCAAACATTCAGAGATTATGGATAAATATGATCCGAATAAGAAAGTTAATTTAATAGTTGATGAATGGGGAACATGGTATGACGTAGAAAAGGGTACCAATCCTGGCTTTTTGTACCAGCAAAATACTTTACGTGATGTACTAACTGGTGCGATTACATTAAATATTTTCCATAAACATGCAGACCGAGTATATATGGCAAATATTGCTCAAATGGTTAATGTTTTACAAGCAATGATATTGACTGACGGCTCTAAGATGTTGAAAACACCAACATATTATCTGTTTGATATGTATCAAAAGCACATGGATGCTGAAAGTATATTAGAAGATGGAGAGTTACCAGATAGAATTACTTATACTGCATCAAAGAAAGATGGTAAATTGACAATTTCCTTAGGTAATTATGATTTAAATCAAGATAAAACAGTTGATTTTGAATTTGAGGAAAATCCTAAGTCAATCGAAAATGCAGAAATTATTACAGGTTCTACAATGGATGCACACAATACTTTTGATAACCCTAATGAAGTTACTTTAAAGGAATTTAATGGGGCAACACTAATTGATGATAAATTGCATATTGCTATACCAGCTAAAAGTGTAATTTCAGTAACTTTAAGATAATCGAAAAAGTGAAATTATGAATATAATTAAAAAAATAAAAAATATACCAAGTCCATACAATTCTTTTAACCTATTTTGGTCATATATTATTTCAGAAATGTCTTATAATTTTATTTGGCCAGTTATGGGAACTTATGCAAGTTTTTGGTTAGTAAAGTATGCTAATTTTACTCATGCAGATGTTGGCTTAGCTTTTTCAATGATGTCAGTAATGGGTTTGATTTCTGCACCGGCAATAGGTTTCATTGGAGATAAAATTTTAGAGAAAAAGCAACTTATGCTAACTGTGGCTATTTTGTCGGTTGCAATGGGACCGTTCATGCAGTGGTTTGTAATGCCGATGAAAGGTAACACTTACGTAATGGCTATCATTATGGGACTATTTGTTGGTTTGGTAATGAATAGTGGTACTAATGTTAATGAAACTTACGAGCAGAGAATGAGTTTTGTTAATAAGTTTGAATTTAGCTGGGTTCGTTCAGGTGTAACTGTTATTGGATTTATCGCACCTTTGATTTGTGCATGGTTATTGTCATGGCAGCCACAAAATTTCTTTTGGAGTTTAAGCATAACAGGGCTAATTTATCTAATAATGGTAGTATTTTTTACCAAGCATGATGATAATAATCTCGGTGTTTTAAAGGGTGAAAAATCTGAAAAAGTTACTTTAAAGCAAGTAATGAAAAGTATGAAATCTAAAGCTTTTATCTTTTTTGTAATCTTTTTGCTTGGAACTACACCTTTGTCACAAATATGCGATCAACAAGTTATTAATTATTTTCAAACATTCTTTACTAATACTGCTCAAGGCACAGCATTATTTTCTTATGCTACAACTATTCAACAAATTATTGCCTTCTTTGGTATGATGATTATTCCTTTGGTTGTTAAACGCATTGGCTATAGAAATGGATTAATTGTAATGTCCTTTATTATGGCTGCAAGAATTTTGATATTTGCATTTGCTAAGAATTGGATGTTTGTAGCATTTGGATGGATTTTACAGGGTGTGTATACACCGTTTTGGTTTGTTTGCCCAATGGGGTACGTTTTCTCTGTGTTTGATAAGAGTGAATTTGCAACTATCCAGTCACTTAGTACGACTGCTGCAGTTCAAATATCACAGATTATTTTTTCAACAGTAATTGGTTCTAGTTATGATTCGCTAGGATTCAAATCAACTTATTTGGTTGTTGGTATAGTTATTGCAGTTTTTGCAGTTTTTGGTATGTTTTTCTTAGTTAAGGGACATAATAATCCTCAAACAGAAGCTTCTGAAAATTAAATTGAAAGGTATAAATATGAATATCACGGATACCGCTGAATTAATTCGGTCAGGTAAAACTGCTTTGGGAATTGAATTTGGTTCAACGCAAATTAAGGCAGTGTTAATTGATAGTAAGTTTAGGCCGTTAGCAACAGGTACTTTTCAATGGGAAAACAGTTTAAAGAACGGAATTTGGACATATTCAAAGGAAGAAATTTGGACTGGCTTGAGATTAAGCTATCAGCAGTTAGCAGCCAATGTTAGCAGTAAATATCATGTCAAAATTGAAAAAATTGGGGCAATTGGTGTTAGTGCAATGATGCATGGTTATCTAGCATTTGATCAAGATGATCAATTGTTGGTACCTTTTAGAACTTGGCGCAATACGATTACTGGTGATGCAGCTGGCGAATTGACAAAGTTGTTTAATTTCAATATTCCACTTCGCTGGAGTATCGCACACTTATATCACGCAATTCTACATAATGAAGAGCATGTTAAAAATATTGCATATATGACAACCTTAGCAGGATATGTTCATTGGCAATTATCTGGTGAAAAAAACATCGGCATTGGTGATGCGTCAGGAATGTTTCCTGTTGATCAGACAGGGAACTTTAATTCTAAGATGCTTGAACAATTTAATAATTTGCCACAAGTTAAGAAATATCCGTGGGAAATTAGAGATATTTTACCTAAGGTCTTAACTGCAGGACAAGTAGCTGGTCATCTAACCGAGCAGGGTGCTAAGCTGCTTGATCCAACTGGAACGCTAAAAAGTGGCAGTGTAATGGCACCACCTGAAGGTGATGCTGGTACCGGCATGATTAGTACTAATAGTGTCCGGGTTAGAACCGGTAATATTTCTGTTGGTACTTCTGAATTTTCAATGGTAGTTTTGGATAAACCTCTCAAAAAAGTTCACCGCGATATCGACATTGTGGCAACCCCAGATGGCTTACCAGTAGCTATGGTTCACGTTAATAATTGTTCTTCTGATATTAATGCTTGGGCAGAAATTTTTAAGGAATTTGCTGGGCGATTAGGTAAGAATTTATCTGCGGATGAACTGTACAGTACTTTGTTCTTAGATGCGACTAAGTCAGACCCAGATGCTGGTGGCATGGTTAATTATAGTTACTTCTCTGGTGAGCCAGTGACTAATACCGATGAAGGTAGGCCAATGCTTGTTAGAACTCCTAACAGTAAATTTACGTTAGCTAACTTTATGTTGGCACAACTTTATTCGGCCTATGCACCGCTTAAGATTGGAATGGATGTTTTGACGGATGAAGAAAATGTCAAAACAGATGTCATGATTGCACAAGGTGGCTTATTTAAAACTCCGGTAGTTGGGCAGCAGGTGCTGTCAAATATCTTGAATTTGCCAATTTCTGTCATGCTTAATGCCAGTGTTGGTGGCCCTTGGGGCATGGCGGTGCTCGCGCAATACGCTGCACAGCATGAGTCGATAGCATTGGCGGACTATCTAGACAGTCAAGTTTTTGTTGATTCAGAAATGATGAGTTTAAGTCCAGAACCTGAAGGTGTCAAGGGTGCCCAAAAGTACATTGATCGCTATGAATTGGCACTACAACTTGAAAATCAGGCGGAAATATTAAAGGACGAGGAAGAATAGAATGTTAGAGCAACTGAAAAAAGAAGTTTATGAAGCTAACATGCAACTGCCTAAGCTAGATTTGGTTACCTTTACTTGGGGCAATGTGTCCGGAATTGACCGCGACAGTGGGTTATTTGTTATCAAACCTTCCGGTGTGGAATACGAGCAAATGAAACCCGACGATATGGTAGTGGTTAACCTTAAAGGCGAGGTAGTTGAGGGTTCAATGAACCCATCAAGTGATACGCCAACGCATACCGTTTTGTACAATGCCTTTCCTAAGATTGGCGGCATTGTCCATACGCATTCACCTTGGGCCGTATCTTTTGCGGCAGCCAAAATGGATATTCCCGCAATGAACACAACACATGCCGATACTTTTTATAATGCAATTCCAGCAGCCGATGCTTTAACTAAGGCTGAAATTGAGGAAGATTATGAAGGTTACACGGGTCAAGCAATTGTGCGGACGTTCAAAGAACGTGGTTTAGACTATGAGGCAACTCCAGGAGCGTTGGTTAGCCAACATGGTCCATTCTGTTGGGGTGAAACGCCAAAAAAGGCGGTATATAACGCTAAGGTGCTAGAAGTTGTAGCTGAGGAAGACTATCACACTTTGCAACTAACTCGAGCTAACAGTGAATTACCACAATATTTGCTGGATAAGCACTATTATCGCAAGCATGGTAAGAATGCCTATTATGGTCAAAACAATGCGCAGTCACAGACACATGCAAAGAGAACTGGAAAGTGATGTCAGGCTGAGTAACGATGGATTAAAAATTGTAGTGGTTTAAAAGCGTGTTTTTATTTCAAAGGAGAAATTATTATGTTATCTATTCCAAAATATGAATTCTGGTTTGCTGCCGGTAGTCAACACCTTTATGGTGAAGAAGCTTTAAATCAAGTTGCAGAAGATTCCAAGAAAATTGTTGCTAGTCTAAACGAAAATGGCAATTTACCATATAAAATTGTGTTTAAAGAAGTTTTGACAACTGCTGATGAAATCACTAAGTTTATGAAAGAAGCTAATTATGATGACAATGTTGCCGGTGTAATTACTTGGATGCATACTTTCTCACCAGCTAAGAATTGGATTCGCGGCTCACAATTATTGCAAAAGCCACTGCTTCACTTTGCTACACAATACTTAAACTATATCCCATATGAAACAATGGACTTTGACTACATGAACTTGAACCAAAGTGCTCACGGTGACCGGGAATATGGCTATATCAATGCTCGCTTGAATATGCATAATAAGGTCGTTTACGGTCACTGGCAAGATCCAGAAGTTGTAAAGCAAATTGCTGACTGGGAAGATGTTGCTGTTGCTTATGACGAATCATTTAAGACTAAGATCTGTCGTTTTGGTGATACCATGCGTAATGTTGCCGTTACAGAAGGTGACAAGGTTCAAGCACAAATTCAATTAGGTTGGACAGTTGATTACTATCCTGTTGGTGACTTAATTGACGAAATGGACAAAGTTAAAGAATCTGAAATTGATGACGAATATGCTGACCTGAAGTCGCGCTACATTATGGTTCAGGGCGATATGGATGCAAAAGCTTATGAAGATACTGTTCGCTATCAATTAAGACAATACATTGCTTTAAAGCGCTTCCTTGAACGTGACGGCTATACTGCATTTACGTCAAACTTTGAGGACTTGCACGGAATGAAGCAATTGGAAGGTTTGTCAGCTCAATTGATGATGCGTGATGGCTATGGCTTTGCCGGTGAAGGTGACTGGAAGACTGCTGGACTGTTGCGGATCTTCAAGATTATGACACATAACAAGAGGACTGCATTTATGGAAGACTACACTCTTGACTTGCGTAAAGGTCATGAAGCTATTTTAGGTTCACACATGCTTGAAGTTGACCCATCCATTGCTTCTGAAAAGCCACGGGTTGAAGTTCACCCATTAGACATTGGTGGTAAGGATGATCCTGCACGTCTGGTATTCTCCGGTGGTGAAGGCGACGCTGTTGATGTAACTTTGGCTGACTTCCGTGATAATTTCAAGATTGTTACTTATCCAGTGATTGGTCATAAAGCTGAGGAAACACCACACTTACCTGTTGCTAAGCAAATGTGGACACCAAAACCTGGTCTTAAAGAAGGTGCCACTAAGTGGATTCATGCTGGTGGTGGTCACCATACTGTAATGTCATTTGCAGCTACTGAGGAACAAGTTCGCGACTTAGCTACGATGTATGGCGTTAACTTATGTGATATTGAATAAGGCTAATATTATAGATAAAATAAAAACTTCAGTAGATTTAAATGTCTACTGAAGTTTTTGTTTTATTTGATAGGAACTAATTCAATGGTTTTCATTATTTGCTTAACATTATTTTTTTGTACAAAGCCTGTTTTTGTTTCCATAGCGTTTGCTGTTCCTGCAGCAATTGCCCAACGGATAGCAGATTCGAAGTCAAGCTGTTTGTCTAATGCATATAATAATCCACCAACAACCGAGTCGCCAGATCCTTCGGTGTTTACTACCTTTACGGGATTAAACTTAATTTGAAAAAAGTGCTCATGATGTTTAATTAATGCACCTTTTGCACCTAATGAAACAATAATATTTTGAATTTTATTTAAATTACTTTGAGTGATTTCCTCTTTTAAAACGTAACAATCATAGGTTACTGTAGTTGAAAGAAGATCTGCAATTTCTTGTTCATTAGGCTTAATAAAGTCAGGTAATAGGTTACTTTTTAATACTTCTGTTAAAGCTTTACCGGAAGTATCCAAAATAATTTTTATCTTTGGATCCAGTGTTCTAATCAAGCTAATAATTCTAGTATAAAAATTATTAATTTGAGTAGGGGGTAAACTACCATTTAAAGAAATTGCTGAAATTTTGTTATTGCTTATTAATGATTTTAATTTATTGAGTAAATATGTGAAATTTAAAGAAGATAAATAGTCTCCATGTTCATTAATTTCTGTTTTTTTATTATTTTGTTGAATTATTGTGTAGCAATTGCGGGTGTTACCAGCAATCTTAATAAAATCAGCAGTATATTGATCTTCACATGCTTGATCTTCAATATATTGACCGTTGTAACCTGCTAAAAAGCCTGTTGCTGCAGTTTTTGCACCAAGATTAGATGCAACACGAGCAGCATTAATTCCTTTACCGCCAACCATCTTTTTTATTAAATTGACTCGATTAAGTGAGCCTACTTTTAACTCCTTGAGTTGGTATAGACGGTCAACGGATGGGTTGACTGTAATTGTAATATCCATTATCTATTCCTATTCTAAATTGTTAGTAAATCATTTTAATATATTTTGAATATTTCTTAACGCTTTCATTTTCGATTTCTGGATCTGTTACCAAACAATCAAATTTATCCAATTTTTGAAAAGTTATAATATCTGAATGATCTAGTTTAGTATGATCTGCTACAATAAATGATTTTTCAGAATGTGCAATGGCAATATTTTGAATGTTGCCTTCAGGTATTGTGCTTGTTGTAACACGGTTTTCACTGATTCCATTAGTAGAGCATAATGCATAATCTAAATTGAGACCATTAAAAATATTTTCAGCTTTTTCTCCTAAGAATTCTTCGGTGTTTCTATGCAATTCACCGCCGGTAAGTAATAAACGGCAGTCACTTTTATTTATTTCATTAAAAGCTGGCAAGCTGTTAGTTACAAAAGTCAAATTCTTCGGTATTAGTTGGGGTACTGCCATTAGTAAAGTGGTCCCCGCACCTAAAAAAATTGTTGAGTTATTAGTAATTTTATTTGCTAATAATTTGGCAATTTCTTTTTTTTCAACGATATTTTTCTTTAATTTTTCGTTTGTTGTTGATTCTGTCTGATTATTGCTTTGGGCACCGCCATAAATTCTGGTTATTTTTCCTTGTTCTTCTAAGCGCTTGAGATCACGTCTGATAGTCATTGGTGAAACTTGTAAATTTTTTGCAATATCAACGGTTGTCATAAATCCTGTTTTACTTAGAATATTGTTAATCTCTGTTAATCTTTTTTCTTGTAAACTCACAAAATCACTTCTTCATACTAGAATTATATCACACACATAGTATAACAAACATTCATGAACAATAAAAGTAATTCTGTGTTTATCTTTGTTAAATTTAGGTTGACAATGTTCAACTTAGGTATTATATTGAAAACGTATACAGAATAAGAAAGGAGGTTTAAGTATTGTTTTACGAAAATTTAATTGATTTAAATGTTTCTGTGTCTACTGAAGAGCAGTTATTTGATTTAGTTGGGCTGAGGGTCATTAATTTGGAGTATGCAAACTTAGGTTATATTACGAGTCTTGAGAAGAGGGAACTCTCTTATCCGACTGGATTAAAGTTTCCAAAAATATCTTTAGCGTTGCCACATGTGGATCCACAATATGTCAAACGACCATTTATATATATTGCGCGAACTAATCAACCATTAAAATTGAGACAAATGGGTGATAATGCTGAGATTGCAGCTAATGATTTTTTGTTTTTAGGTTTAAAGAATGGTAAAAAGCAACCTGAATTGCTATCTCAAATAATTTCAGCTTTTCAAGATGAAAACTTTGTTGGGCAATTTAAAGAGATAGCTACTGCTGAAAAGATGCTTCAGTTAGTTGAAAGAAAGTTTGAGGGATTATCAAAATGAAAACTATTTTAGTTTGTTGTGGAACGGGCGTTGCTACTAGTCCTCAAGTTGCTAATAAAATTAATGATTTTTTAGCAGACCAAGGATTAGATCAAATTGCTAAAGCTACACCAGAGCCTGTTGCAGAAGCCAAAGGATCTGTTGAAAATGATGCTAACGTCATTATTTATGTTGGCATCGCTCCGGCTGATGGAGAGCTTCAAGAAGCGCTTGATCAGAACAACGTTGTCGGTATGGTAGGTTTACCATGGCTAACTGGTATGGGACAAGATGAAGCTAATCAAAAAGTAGCTGATATTGTTAAACAGGCAAAATAACAAATCGTATAGGAGATGATTTGAATGGACTGGAACGCGATAGTTCAAGGAATTTTAAGCGTTGGAGCTCAAGTGTTAATTCCAATTTTAATTATGATTTTGGGACTAATATTTGGAATGAAGCCGTCTAAGGCTGTAACTTCTGGACTGTATCTAGGAACTGGGTTTATTGGTATGTCAATGGCAATAAACCAATTGACTCAAACTGTTAGTCCTGCTGCTAAAGCTTTAGCTAAATATACTGGAATCAATTTACCTGCGGTAGATTTCGGCTGGACTGGTGCGGCTTCAATTACATGGAGTTGGACCTTAGCTTTTCTTTTCTTTGCAGTAGAAATTGTTGTAAATATCATTATGCTTTTAGCAAAACTGACAGACACGATGAATGCAGATATGTGGAATGTTTGGGGAGTTGCTTTAACTGGCTATATGGTTTACCAAATTTCTGGTAGTTTAATTTGGGGCTTTATCTGTGGTGCAATTCAAGTAGTGATTTGTTTGAAGCTTGGTGATATGTGGAGCAAAGAAATAGCTAATATGTTAGGTTATGAAGGCGTTACTGTAACACACATTGAGGCTTTTACTGCTATTATTATGTCGCCTATTAATAAATTGATGGATTATATTCCGATTTTTAATCGTGAATGGGATGCTACAGCTTTAAAGAAAAAAATTGGTGTTTTTAGTGAACCAGTTGTAATGGGCTCAATTATTGGACTTTTGTTAGCTTTGGCTGGTCGTTATAGTTTGGGCGATGCTCTGAATTTAGCGGTTACTGTTGGAGCTGTAATGGCTATCTTTCCAGTTATGGCTAAATTCTTTATGGATGCACTAACACCATTTGGCTCTACTATGAGTGACTTTATGAAGAAACACGTTAAAGGCAGAACATTCTCCATTGGATTAGACTGGCCAATTTTGGGTCAAAGTACTGAATTATGGGTAACAATGGTACTAATGATTCCAGTTTCGATTATTTATGCTGCAGTTTTGCCGGGTAATACTATTCTACCAATTGCTGGTGTAATTAATTATTGTATTGGTGTTGGTGGCTTACTGCTTACTGGTGGCAATTTATTAAGAATGCTAGTTTTGGGTGTGATTTACGAACCAGTCTTCTTATATGGAGCATCATATTTTGCAAATATCTTTACTAAATTAGCAAAATCTAGTACTACCATTAAAGTCCCAGCCGGTTCTCAAGTTTCGTGGAGTTCAATTGAAGCCCCTGAATTGAGATGGGCAATGGCTTGGGCTGGTCGTGGTAATATATGGGCAATCATTGTCTTAGTAGTATTGATGGTTTTATTCTGGCTGCTGTATCGCTCATTTAAGAAAAATCCGATTCCTGCTTTAAAGTATAAGAAAGCGGCTAAAGTCGAATAGGTATAGATTAATGAAAAACATTTCAAATAAAAAGTTTTTTTGGACATGCTTATCTCTTCTAGCTTTCGGACTATTCAGTCTAGCTCTTATAACTAAGACTTATTGGCTAAATATCTTCGTTATTATTTTAGGATTACTAATTAATAAGAAGGGAAGTGATACCCTTTTTGTTAAAAATTGTTGGTCTACTAAAAATAATATAAGGAGGAAAAATAATTTATGAAATATCCTGCAGGAAGAATACCTTTTGAATATGAACGTGAAGATTTAGCAAAAGTAGTTCGAGAAGTAATGGAACGTCGTGATACTAATATTGTTGGTGGAAATATTAGCATTAAAGTTCAAGATGAAGCTGGTAAAGATTACTATGTAATGACACCAACAATGATGTCAGAAGCATATATGGGCTATTTAAATGCTGATCAGATTTTGGTAATTGAACCACACACTCGTAAAGTTATTTCTGGAAATGGTAAGGTAACTCGTGAAATTAATATGCACGAAGCAATTTATGATACTAATCCAGATATTAAATGTGTCTTTCACTCCCATGCTGATCAATGTATGTTTTGGGGTACAAGTGGTTTGAATATGCCCAATGTTACAGAAGCTACACAAAAGTTGAAAGAAATAAGAACTCTAGATTGGCATCCAATGTGTACAGAAGAACTGGCACAGTATGTTGCGGGAGAAATTAAAAAGCTGGGCTCAAAAGCTTTACGAAATGGTTTTATCCTAAACTCACATGGTACTTTGTTTACATCAGGTGGAAAGGATATGGATCCGCTAACTGCATTACATAAGTCTTTAGCTGACGTTGATATTACTGAATATAATGCTAAAGTTGCATATAAGCAAACTGTATTTCAAAAAATTGGTGTCCTAGACGGATATTATTCCGAAGATACAAAAATTGGTACTTGGGAAGATGTTAAAGCTGGAAAAGCACTTTATAATAAAAAAACAGCCCAAAATAAAAAGGGCGACTAAAAAGTGCCCTTCTTACAAAGTTTGACCACTTTGACCATATAACATTTTTTCTATAGATGCAACTATTATCAAGATTATTTGTGCAAAACCTGATCAATTTGATCAGGTTTTTTTGGAATAAAAGTGTGGATTGAGGAATTTTATGAGTATAGCAGAAAAACGAGTTTATGATGAATTAGCAAAACAAGCTTCTGAGCATGCTATTCCTACTCTTCAATTAGCAGAGAATTTAAAATTATCTAGATCTGTAGTTAGTCACTATCTTAATAAGTTATTAAAGGAACGTAAAGTAATAAAAATTACGGGTAGACCTGTAAAATGGCAAATAACAGAGCAAGTATCTTCTAATTTTTCTCAAGTTTTTACTGATTTTATAGGATATAAAGGCTCAATGAAACATATCATTGATCAGGTTAAAGCAGCAGTAGTATATCCTCCAAATGGATTAAATATTTTAATTACAGGTCATTCAGGTGTTGGTAAAAGTTATTTAGCAAATAAAATTTATCGTTATTCTATAAGTAAACAAATTAAAAAAGCTGGTGCACCATATATTACTTTTAATTGTGCTAATTATGCTGATAATCCAGAATTAATTTCTAGTACTTTGTTTGGATATGTGAAGGGGGCTTTTACGGGTGCAAATGAAGAAACTGAAGGGCTTTTAAAACAAGCCAACGGTGGGTTCTTATTTTTAGATGAAGTTCATCGTCTAAGTAGTGAAAATCAAGAAAAATTGTTTAGTTTTATTGATACAGGTAAATTTTATAAAATAGGTGATAATATTCATGCTGAAAAAACCAATGTTCGATTGATAATGGCAACTACGGAAGATCCAGATAAGGTCTTATTAACAACATTTTTAAGGCGAATACCAGTAAAAATAAAATTACCTGATTATATAGATCGACCAATTGATGAGCGATTAGAATTATTGAAATTACTTGTTTATAAAGAAGCAAGAAAAATAAATAAAAGTATCTGTGTCGATCAGCATGTCGTTTCTGCATTATTACAAATAAAGCATAGAGGAAATATTGGATATATTAAGAATATCATTCAACTTACTTGTGCATCGGCATATAATCGTGATTTAAATTTGCCGACAATTAACGTGACTATCTCTAATTTATCTTTGAATAATTTACCTAAATATTATAATTGGGGAACTATTTTAGTTGATCCAAATAAAAAAATGAAATTTATTTCACAATATGATTTTTCGTTGGGATTAGATGATTTAAAAATATCAATTCATCAGTTAGCAGAAAATTATTCATTAAAAAAGTTATGCGCTTGTCAAACAAAACTTCAAAATTTAAATAGTATAAATAATAAAATTGAATTTGAGACAGGGCTTCATTTACAACATCAACGTATTTTTTTAGAAATTATTCAAAAGAGGTATGGATTAAATATGGCAACATCAATTGAGCCGCTAATATTCATATTATATAAAAGCCATTTTAGGATTACTAAAATAGATAGAGAAAGTTTAACTAAAATTTTTTCAAAGAAGTTACCACGTTCATTTCATATAGCAGATATTTTTTATCAACAATTGCCAATATTGGATAAAATAAGCAAAAACTCTTTAATGATAATTTTTACTATCTTAATAAGTCAATTTGTTGATGAAAATATTAAATTGCGTGCTTTAATGGTTGCACATGGAGAAAATACTGCTACCAGTATTCAGGCTGTCGTTAATTCCTTATGTGAAAATTATATTTTTGATGCAATTGATATGCCTATTGATGCTAATGTTTCTTCCATTATTAAAGAAGCAAATAAATTAATAGACAGTTTCAACACAACTAATGGCTTTGTGTTGATGATAGATATGGGCTCATTAGAACAACTTTATTCTAAAATTAATTCACATTTAGATGGTGATTTATTAGTAATTAATAATTTAACTACCCTGACAGCACTTGATGTTGCGATTAAAATTAAACAGAATACACCATTTAAAAAGATTGCCGAAAAAGCAGACCAAGATTACGCAATTGAAGCAAAATATTATGAAGGCTTTTCTCAATTACCTAATATTTTGGTTTCATGTGTTTCGGGGCTAGGAATTGCTGAAAAAGTAAGTGAAATAATTAGACCATTCATGCCAGCCGATATTAAGACAATTGCAATTAGTTATGATTCTTTGAAAGAAAAAATAATGAGAAAGGAATGGTCATATTTTGATCGTACACTTTTTGTGTTGACAACGATTGATATCACTAAAGATGTGAAGTTTAAACATATGAATTTATATAATTTGTTGGATGCAAGTGGTGAAGAAAAATTACGTGATTGGTTGACCCCATACTTATCATCAGAGCAGATAATAAATTTTAATAATCAAATTGTTCGTTTCTTTTCTAAAGAAGGAATTGCTGAGAGATTAAGTTTTTTAAATCCTGACGTAGTTATTGGTGAGGTAGAAACAATTATTAATAAATATGAACTGCTTTATAAAGTGAAATTTGATGGTAAATTCAAGCTTAATTTATATATGCATATCGCACTGATGATTGAACGACTAATGCTTCATAATTCATCAGTTAGTGTGGAAAAGTCGATATCTAAAAAGGAGGCAAAATTTTTCAAAATAACTCATAGTGTTTTTCAACCAATAGAAATAAAATACAATATTAGAATTACGGCTTCAGAAATGAATGTTTTATATGAGCTGTTTAGCCAGTTTATTTAAGATAAAAGGCAATACTAAATTTTACGGAAAGAATTAGTAAAATTTAGTATTTTTTGTATGTTAACGGAAGTGTTTAATTAATCATTTAAATTAAACACTTTATTCAACAACTAAAAAGCTATAAAAGCTATAAAGACAATGATTTAGTTGGCATGTATTTTGCTAAAAGAAAGTTAGAGGGAGGAAAAAGATGAAAAAAATTTTATTGGCATCACATGGCAAATTAGCTAGTGGTATTAGAAGTTCTATTAAAATTTTAACAGGTAAAGAGAAGAACCTTAGAGTTATTGATGCTTATGTTGATGATTCAGACTTTACAGGTCAAATTATTGATTTTATAGCTAGTATAGGTGCAAATGATCAGGGATTTATTTTTACTGATATTTATGGAGGAAGTGTTAATCAAAAGGTTGTTTCAGAAGTTATAAATTCAGGCAAAAAAAACATTTATGTAATTACAGGAATGAACTTGCCAATTGTTTTATCAATATTATTAGCGACAGATAATGTTTCAATGCATAACTTACAAGAAATGATTAATGATAGTCAATTAAAAATAGTAGAGACTAAAGTAAATGAAAATAAAGAAGATGACTTTTTTAATTAGAAAAAATTATGATTAAGACAATTTTATTTGATTGGGATGGAACACTTTTAAATAGTAACGATTTGATTAATGAATCGAATATGTATGCACTCAATAAATACGGTGATCATACTTTTACTGTAGATGAAGTTAAACCCTTTAATGGAAGACACTTAATAGATGTATATCGTGAATTATATCCGGGATTAGAGGACAAAATATTATATGCATACAATACATATAGCGATTTACGGCATGACCAAAGTGTTCGATTATTTCCAGATGTTAAAGAAGTTTTACAGAAATTAAAAAATTTAGGATGTCATTTAGGAGTAGTTTCGATGAAACGTAAGTACATGGTTAATCATGGACTGAATTTATTTAATTTAGCTTCTGTATTTGACGTTGTAATTGGTGGTGATGAATGCAAAAGGAGAAAGCCTGATGCCGAACCAATATTAATTGCAATGCAAAAAATAAATGCGAATCCTAAAGAAACTTTGATGATTGGTGATAATTGGCAAGATATTGAATCTGCTAACAATGCTCATACACGCAGTGTATTTGTAACTTGGTCGCAAAAAAATTATGAACAGATTCGCCCGTATCAACCAACTTATTGTATTGATAGAATGTCAGATTTATTACAAATAGTAAGGGAGAAAAAGTAATAATGATAGTACAAGTTAGAGTAGATGATAGATTAATTCATGGACAGGTAGCACTTGTATGGAGTAGAGAATTGAATGCTTCCGCAATTTTAGTTGCTAATGATGGTGCAGCTGAAAATGATGTTGCTCAAATGACAATGAAAATGGCAATGCCTAGTGATAAAAAATTATTAATTCGTGGTATTAAAGATTCTATTAGCGTTTTAAATGATCCACGAGGAAAAAATATGAGAATTTTTGTAGTGACTAATTGTGTTAAAGATGCTTATGAAATTGCGAAAAATGTTGATCAAGTGGAGCAAGTCAATGTAGCAAATGCGGGAAGATTTGATCAAACTGATAAATCAAAGATTGTCAGATTTAATTCTGCAATAGCACTTAATCCTGATGAAATTACTAAGTTAAAGGAATTAGATAAATTGTCTGATGTTGAGACATTTTCGCAAGGATTACCCACTTCTGAAAAGCTAACAATTCCACAACTAATTAATGGTAAAGCTTAATTTTTAAGGAAGAGAGGAGAAAATAATGTTAAAAGCAGCATTAATTGCTATGTTAGTTATGCTTCTTTGTTATGCAGGAAGCTATTTAACAGGCAATAGTTATATTGACCGTCCAATTGTGATTGGCGCTGTGACAGGACTATTTTTAGGAAATTTAAAGCTTGGGTTAACAATTGGAGCTACCCTAGAAGCCGTATTTATGGGAGCATTGAATGTCGGTGGTGTAATTTCATCTGAGCCGGCTATTGCAACAGTATTAGCTGTAACTTTTGCGGTAACAACGAATATTAGTCAAAAGGCAGCAGTTACGCTAACTATACCAATAGGCGTTTTAGCAGCTTTTGTTTTATTGGCATTAAAAAATGGTGTCATGATTATTTTTGCACCTATTTTGGATAAATTTGCAGCAACTAATAATCAAAAGGGCCTAATTTTCATTCACTTTTTATCCTGGTTTATTTATTATGGAATTTATGCAGTAATGACTTTTATAGGCGTTTATGCAGGCTCTTCTGCAATAAGTTCACTGGTCAAATTTATTCCTCAAAATTTAATGGCAGGCTTGAATACTGCAGGTGGATTATTACCAGCTGTTGGATTTGCAACACTAATGAAAATATTATGGGCTAATAAACTGGCAGTGTTTTATTTATTAGGATTTGTATTAACGATTTATTTGAATTTACCAGCAGTGGCAATTGCATGTATCGGTATCGCAATAGTAGTTGTAATGGCATTCCGTGATAAAGATATTTTGGATCTAAAGAAGAAAAAATCTACTATGGCAACAAAAGTAAACAGTAATTTAGACCAAAAACAACAAGAAGAGGAGGACTTTTTCGCATGAAAATAACAGAAAATTTATCAAAAGAAGAAAAGAAAATGTTAAATTCGATGTCGCTACGTTCATTTGCAATGCATGCTGATCGAATGGGACCTTCAAAATTTCATGCCAGTGGGTTTACATTTTGTATGTTACCGGCAATTAACAGATTCTATAAGACAACGAAAGATAAAGAAGCAGCATTAACAAGGCATGTGCAATGGTACAATTGTACTCCTCATGCAGAAAACTTAATTTTAGGTATTGTTGCATCAATGGAAAAAGAAAAGAGCCTTCGAGGCGATGACTTTGATGATCAATCAATCACTGCCGTAAAAACTTCACTGATGGGACCATTATCTGGAATCGGAGATACTTTCTTTCAAGGAATTCTTAGAGTTATTGCAGCAAGTATTGGGATAGGTCTTTCAATGCAGGGCTCAATCATGGGACCAATTTTATTTCTACTTATTTATAATATACCAGCTGTTTTCTTGTCATTTTATTTAACGTATGTAGGATACAGCCTAGGCTCAACATTTATTCAGCGTGTATATGAGAGCGGTGGTATGCAAATTCTAACTAAGGCTGCAAGTACCTTGGGACTACTTATGATGGGCTGTATGACTGCAATGAATGTCAAGTTTAAAACTACAATTGCATTAAGTATTGGTAAAGGAAAGCCAATCGCTTTACAGGGATACTTAGATCAACTGTTTAAAGGCTTAGTTCCACTTTTGATTACAGTTGGATGTTTTTATCTTTTACGTAAAAGAGTTAATATTAATTGGGTTATGTTGGGAATATTTATATTGTCAATCGTTTTAGGATTAATTGGTGTAGTATAATGAACAAAAATACTAGTAATAAATTTGACTAAAAGGAGAAAAGTCGATGGCACGATTGCAAAAAATGGTTTTAAAACCAAAGGAGCAGCTTGTCACGCGGCTTTTTTTGTCACCCAAATTAAAGCAAAATTTGGCAGTTCTGTCATACAGTACTTATGACCTAGTTAATGTGATGAAGGATTTGGCTGAAAGCGATCCATTTGTATCGCTAAAGCAGCCGCAGAATAGTGAGCACAGTTTAGAATGGTTGCGAACGCCAAAAGGGGAAAATTTAGTTGACCATTTATTAATGCAGGTCGAGTTAAACAATTGGCGCAGTAAGGAAAAGCAAGTAGTTAAATTATTAATTTACAATTTAGACCAGGATGGATATTTACGAGTTGACCTGACTGAGCTTGCTACGCAAACGGAGTTTCTGGTTGCGGAATTAATTCACGCTCGCGATTTGTTACAAGAGCTTGATCCATGTGGTATTGGTGCAGGTGACTTAGCGGAATGCTTACTATTGCAGGCAAAAAAACAGCCTGATTTTAATCCGATTGCCATAGAATTGTTAACCAATAAGCAATTGTTGCTATTAGCAGATAAACAAAAATGGTCAGATAGTAGTTATTCACAGAAGCAACTGCAACAGGCATTAAGCAGTATTCAAACCTTAAATCCACTGCCGGCGAGTCAGTTTATTAATAACACCAATACGCAATATCTAATTCCTGACCTAATTTACCGGGTAAATGATGGTCGTCTAACAATTGAGAGCTTTCAAAATCAAATCCCTGAAATTTTATTTGACGAGCGTAGTTTTTCTAAGTTAAGGAAGCAGTCTGAGCAAAAACAGTATTTTTCTGAACAAAAACAACGTTATGTTGAATTAAAGAATGCCATTATGCATCGCCACCAGACATTAATGCGATTAGGAAAATTTGTTGGTGAGCAGCAGTATGCTTTTTTGACTACTCTTGAAAAAGAGCAACTGCGACCGCTGGGGTTAAAAGAAGCAGCTCGTGAGTTGAATTTAGCCCCCAGCACTATCAGTCGTGCAATTAAAGATAAGTACATTCAATGCCAAAATAAAATTTTTAGTTTGAAGCTGCTGTTTCCGCGAGCAGTTACAGCGGACTTATCGCAGGCGAAGATTGAGTACGACTTAATGCAACTCATTAAGAATGAGGATCATGCTAATCCCTTGAGCGATCAGCAGTTAGTCGAGCTATTTGCGGCCAAAGGAATTAATCTAAGTCGGCGAGTGATTACGAAGTATCGTCAAAAATTAAATATTGCTAACAGTTATCAACGCAAAACAAAATAACAGCAATCCGAGTATTTTCGGATTGCTGTTATTTGTTGATTGTTAAATTTTATGGTAAATCATTGCCAGCTGCTAAATAAATATCGTACCACTCTTGTGCGGTTAAGCTAATGTTGGCTCCCTTAGCACTATCGATGATATGTTCTGGATTCATTGTGCCGATAACCACTTGAATTTTAGCAGGATGGCGCAGAATCCATGCCGCCGCAATAGCATTCTTGGAAACACCCTTTTGGTCGGCTAATTTTTGCAAAGCCGCGTTTACTTCAGGAAACTTAGGATTGTTGATAAAGTTACCTTCGATTTGTCCATATTGAAATGGTGACCATGCCTGAACGGTCATGTTGTGCAAGCGTGAATAATCAAGTACGCCGCGATCATGGTCAATGCTGCGCGCATCAGTCATATTCGTATGGATACCAAAGTCAATTGGTCCAGTGTGCATCACGCTGAATTGCAGTTGGTTAATCAGTAGCTTTTGGCTGATACCTTGTTGTAATAGTGCAACTTGCATTGGGTTAAAGTTAGAAACACCGAAGTGGCGCACTTTTCCTGCAGTTTGTAATTCGTCAAACGCAGCACCAATTTCTGCTGGATCCATTAAGGCATCGGGTCGATGCAACAAGAGACTATCAAGGTAATCAATTCTCATTCTGGTTAAAATGCCATCAACGGCCTCAATAATATGCTTTTTTGAAAAATCATAACGGGTAGTTTTGTAATCCAGCTCCGGATTTTCGTAAATACCAGTTTTAGATTGAATGTAAAAATCATCGCGGGTTAGTGACGATTGCTTAAATGCCTTGCCAAAAACTTCTTCGGACCTGCCATGACCGTAAATATCGGCCGAGTCAATATAATTAATCCCGGCGTCATGCGCAGTGTCTAAAGCAGCTATGGCCTCATCAGTTGTGAGTGCATTCATCCGCATAATACCTAAAGCAATGGCCGAGCCAGTAAAGTTTGTTTGGCCAATTTTAATTTGTTTCATAAGAGTACCTCCATCCGATTAGTATAAGTCTTTTTAGACTGAAAAATAAAATAAGTGGATGGTATTTGGTAATAAACGTAAAGGGAAACATTTTTGTTAATTTTGCACCTTATATTGCACTAAACAAGAACTTTATACTAAAAAAATATCAAAAAATCAAAGTAACACGAATTATTTAATAAAATTATATTGAAATTTTACATTTACAAGTTTACAATTAGCACGAATTATCAATTGGTGACTTATGAGTGGTTAATAATTAACTAAATATTTGCTAATTTGTGGGGTAAAAAAGTGTATAAGAAAAAAGGATTTATTTTTGCAATTGTGGGAACAGCCTGGCTGTTTGATGCAATGGACGTTGGCTTATTATCGTTTATTATGCCGATTGTACATAAAGAATGGGCATTAACTAATTCACAAACAGGATTAATTAGTTCAATTAGTACGATTGGAATGATTTGTGGTGGCTTTTTCTTCGGTTATTTAGCTGATCGAATTGGTCGTAAAGATACATTAATGTTGTCGCTATTAACATTTTCAATTGGTAACTTTGTTTTGGCGTTTGCTCAAGGCTTTGATTCATTTTTAATAATTCGCTTCTTTGTTGGCATGGGTCTTGGTGGTGAGCTACCAGTTGCAGCGACCTATGTTTCTGACTTATATAGTGGTACTAAAAGATCACGAATGTTAATTTTGGCTGATAGCTTTTGGGCTTTAGGCTGGTTAGTTGCGTCATTTTTATCGTTTGCATTGAATGGTGTTTTATCTTGGCGTGGTTTACTAATCGTAACGGCAATTAGTGCATTTTTTGCAATTGTTGTGCGTAAGCAAGTACCAGAAATTAAGCAGCCAGCTAAAAAAGAACGTCATTTTGCCATTGGCAAATTTTTAAACTTTAAAACAATGATGTTGTGGTTGGCTTGGTTTATGGTCATGTTCAGCTATTACGGAATGTTTATGTGGCTACCAGGAATCATGACAAGTAAAGGTAACAGTGTGGTAGATAGTTTTGGTTATTCAGTAATTATTATCGTTGCGCAATTACCCGGATACTTTACTGCTGCTTGGCTTACTAAAAAAATAAATCTACGTTATATTTTTGCAATTTATATGATTGGAACAGCAATTGGTGCCGTTTTATTTGGTCAGGCACAAACTCCAGTTGCAACGGTAATTTGCGGCTGCATTTTATCTTTCTTTAATTTAGGTGCTTATGGGACGATTATTGCTATTACACCGAGCATTTATGAACCTGCAATTAGAGGAACAATGACAGGATTAGCTGAAGGAATTGGTCGAATTGGCGCAGTAATCGGGCCACTACTGGTAGGAGTATTAATTGACCAAAAGATTGGAATTAACGTAATTTTTGTTATTTTCATGGTTTCGTTAATTATTGGAGCTGCAGCAATGCTGTTAATACCGACTGTTAAGAAGCAAGCATCAATTAATGAGGATTAATAATGAATAATCTATTATTACGGCAGAAACTAATTAGCTTTTTAGAGGAAGATCTTGAAAAAGGTGATTATAGCAGTCAATTTTTAACTGGAAAAAAGATCAGTGGTCATTTTGTCGCCAAACAAGATGGCGTTATCTGCGGGCAACAAGTACCACAGATTGCTTATGATCTATTAGGTCAGGCTAACTATCATCCGTTAGTAACTGATGGTACTTTTGTCAAAAAAGGAATGCAAATTGGTGAAGTGACAGGTGATGCGGCAGTTATTTTGAGTGCTGAACGAGTGGTATTAAATCTTATTCAAAGAATGAGTGGTATTGCGACTGTTGTTAAAAAAGCTATTCAACTTTTAGATGACGATTCGATTAGAATTACGGACACGCGTAAGACTGCACCAGGATTGCGGATGTTTGATAAATATGCTGTTAGAATTGGCGGGGGAGTTAATCATCGCTTTGGCTTGACTGGTGGTGCCATGCTTAAGGATAATCATGTTGCGCTAATGGGCGGAGTCCAAAAGGCAATTACTGCATTAAAGGCTGTCCAAGGACCGTTGACTCCAATTGAAGTTGAGGTTGAATCAATATCAGAGTTAAAGGAGGCAATTGCAGCTAAGCCAACAACAATTATGTTTGATAACCAAACGCCAGCTACAATTAAGAAATGGGTTCAATTGGTTCCTAATGAGATCGTTACTGAAATTTCTGGAGGTGTTAATTTGACCAATTTGGCTAGTTATCGTGGTTGTGGTACTGATTATATTTCAATGGGATGTTTGACTAATGATGTAACTCCTATTGATATTAGCTTTTTAGTACAAGGTGTCTATAAGTCAGGTGCAATTAAGTAGTCTTCTCAACTTTTCTGGATAATGGTAAAATGAATTCTGATTACCAGCCTTTAATTATAAGAAAGGGAACACAATTTATGAATACTAAGGAAGATTATATTAAGCAGCTAGACTTGGAACCACACGCTGAAGGTGGCTGGTTTAAAGACATTTCTCATAGTCCGGACAAGTATTTTGCTCCGGAAAGTAACGGCGAACGATATCGCTACACCTCAATTGAGTTTTTACTTGATGCCAGTAGTCCATCACATTTACACAAGTTAAACCATGATGAAATCTGGTTTTATCATGATGGTCAGCCAATTACAATCCATTGTATTAGTGAAACTGGTAAATACTGGACGGTAAAATTGGGCAAGGACATTAAGAATGGCGAGGTTTTGCAATACAGTGTGCCGCAGAATACGATTTTTGGTGCTGAGGTAGAAGGCGGCGAAGGCTTTTGCCTTGTAAGCTGCGTAGTAGCGCCAGGATTTGATTATCATGACTTCATTTTATATCGTCGACAAGAATTATTAACCAAGTATCCTAAATTAACTGATGTCATTACACGAATGACAGTTGCAGAAAAATAATAGGCAAAAGAGTACTTCTGAAAGCAGGAGTGCTCTTTTACTTTGTGGAAAAATCTAGCTATAAATTTTATGAACAGGAAATGCACACAGCTTGTGCAAAAAAATATGGTCGAGTTAAAAATGTGTTAATTAAGGTAAAACTGACAATAAAAATAAAGTTATTAACAGAAAAGGTGGATAATATTTTAAAAAGGTGCAATACTATTTGCAAATTGTGGATAATTGCAATCACATGTTTAATTATTTTAATTAATTTTTCAAAATAATTTTATTTTTGTAAAAATCAGCTTATAATGTAGTCTATATTAACAATCTTATCAACAGAAAGGAAAACTAGTTATGAACAAAATAGGTATTATTGGTGATGGACATGTAGGCTGTACTGTGGCACATCAGTTGATTGTTTCTGGATTAGTAGACGATTTGGTATTGATCGATGAAAACGAGGGCAAAGTTAAGGCAGATGCACTTGACTTTGAGGATGCAATGGCCAACTTGCACTATCATGCAAATATTACGGTTAATGATTATGCGGCTCTTGGGGATGCAGACATTATCATTAGTGCGATGGGCAATATTAAGTTGTCCGCAAAAGATCGTTTTGGTGAGTTACGTTATAATAAGCCGCGCATGGCTGCAGTCACTGATGGCATTAAGAAGAGCGGGTTCAATGGGATTATTATTTGTATTTCGAACCCCGTTGACGTAATTACAGGTTTGTATCAAGAATTGACGGGCCTGCCGAAGAATCATGTCTTTGGAACAGGAACTCTGCTTGATACCGCACGGATGAAGCGTGCTGTTGGTAAGAAGACGGGCGTTGATCCTCGTTCAGTTATTGGCTTTACACTTGGCGAACACGGTGACTCGCAATTTACTGCTTGGTCAACCGTTAAAGTTTTGGAAAAGCCATTCATTGAAACTGCTAAGAAAAATTCTTGGAGTTTGGCTGAGATGAATGAGGAAATTAAGCAAGGAGGTTACACAGTTTATGCAGGTAAGCAATACACTAACTTTGGTATTGCGGCAGCCGCTGTGCGCTTAGTTGAAGCTGTCTTGAGTGATTCACGTACAGAAATGCCGGTATCCAATTACCAAGAAGAATACGGAACATACATGTCTTATCCTGCAGTAGTTGGCAGGGATGGTATCGTGCAAAAGGTTGAATTGAATCTGACTGATGAGGAAAAGAAACAACTGCAGCAAACTGCCAAAACCATTAAGGAAAAGGCAAAGAAAGAAATTTAGTGAGATAGGTAATAAAAAATCAGTGAGCTTTTATCAGTTCACTGATTTTTTTGTGTAAAATTTTAAAGAATTATTGAGTATTTTGAAGCTCACATAAAATCGCTTGCTATTTTGGCTGCAACCAGATTTATGCCTTATAACTTGGGGTATTTTCTGGTTCGGCAAGTATTAGTTGCGTAAATGTTAGTTGCTTTTTACCGTAATGATTAAAATAGTTGCTTGCTTATTTAAACTATTATGACAAACTAAATGAGTAACAATTTAGGAGGATAAAAGATGATTAAATTTGCAGAACAATTAAAAACTTATCGTAAAAGTAATGCTCTGTCTCAGGATGAACTTGCAGCTAAATTACTTATTAGTAGACAAGCTGTTTCTAAATGGGAATCTGGTGATTCAACACCTGATTTGGATAATGTAGTTAAGTTAGCAGAAATTTTTAATGTTAGTCTAGATGATTTGGTATTAGGTATAAAGACCGATTCGAAAATAGATGAAACGCAGTTTGTCTTTAATCCACAAAAAAATAAATATGTTCGGCGTTATGGCACGATGAATTTTTGGGATTTCTTAAGTCATTTTTGGTGGTTGTTTATCATATTTTTAATTGCATTATTTTTCATAGCTATAGTTATAAAATAAGAAATTAGTTTAGAAAGAAAATATATGCTAATAGTTGATAAACTGAATGTCTTTATCGGGCACGACAAAATTGTTAATCAGGTTAGTTTTAATATTAAGTCTGGAGAAGTTGTTGGTTTAATTGGTCCGAATGGAGCTGGTAAAACAACGATAATGAAAACTATTCTGGGGCTAACAAAATTTACCGGTGAAGTTAAAGTAAATAATAAAAAAGTTACTGAAACTAATCATCATGCATTGGCAAATGTAGGTGCACTGATAGAGCATCCAGCAATCTATCCCTTTTTAACTGGTAGGCAGAACCTAGAGTTATACAGTCAGCAGTCATCAGACATGGATTACTTGATTGCGGCGCTTGAAATGAACAATTACATTGATACAAAAGCTTCAGGATACTCTTTAGGAATGAAACAAAAATTGGGCATAGCAATTGCTTTTTTAAATACGCCACAATTAATTATTCTTGATGAACCAATGAATGGCCTTGATATTGAGTCGACAATTAAAGTTCGGCAACTTATTGATTGTTATGCAAAAAATGGGACAGCATTTTTAATTTCCAGTCATATTTTAAGTGAATTACAAAAAGTGATGACTAGAGCAATTTTAATTAATGATGGCCAAATTATTATGAACCAAGAAGTAACAAAATTTAATCATCTTATCCAGCAAGATTATAAAGTGATGACTGAAAATAATTCTCTTGCAGAAGCTGTACTTGAAACTAAAAAGATTAATTTTGCTAGACAAGATAATTATTTGCTAGTAAAACCACAAAATCTTTATCAAATTCAAGATGAGCTTTTAAAGCAAAATATCCACTTACGAGAAATGTCGCCAGTAACAGCTGATTTTGAACAAATTGTAGTTAATATTTTAGCTAACCAAAGGGAACAGCATGATTAGAAGCTTAAAAGAAGAAATTTATAAATTTATTCATCAAAAAACCTCACTGTATGGCCTAGTTGCTTTAGTATTGCTGATGATTTATAGTGCGCTAACTTCTAAGACTAATGCTGATAGTTTAATATCAATTTTTGGCGCAATTGAATGGATACCAATTATTTTGATTGCAATTGGTTCAGCATTTTTTGCAATGGAATACAGCAATAATACGATTTTGCTATTGTTATATAAAAATTCTGAAAGATCAGAAATTTATATTGCAAAATTTTTGACCATTTTACTGTATGGCATAGTATTGACTGCTACTGCAATAATTACTGCTTTTTTACTAAGTATAGTTTTACAGAGTAGACAATATAATTTGTTTACAGTGATTGCTGGGAAAACAATCTTAATTCAACTTGGCTTAAATATCTTAGGGATGATAATTTACTCGCTTTTTGCTGTGGCCATGTCCTTTATGTTAATTATGTTGATAAGAGTTAATGCTGTAGTTATATGTATCGGGCTAGCCTGGGGCTTTTTTGGTGCTAGCTTGTCAACAGCTTTAATGAAGACTTTTCCAACAATTAGTAACATTTTAAAGTGGAATCCGTTAAATATGGTTTTTATTTCTCAACAATTATCGAAGCCCTATTATTATAGAGTTTCTCAGTTAAGTAATTCGCAGTTGATCATGGGAACGCTTTTTTATAGCTTGTTTTTTGCAATTCTCGGTTACTTGTTATTTAGACAGCGAAGAGTGTAGTTTTTGTGAAATGAGATAAAAATGATTATTAATATTAAACAAGAGTTTTATAAACAACGACATAAAAGAATTATATGGTTTATACCTGTAATTCTTTTAATATTAATGATAATGGCTTTATGTACTTTAGGATATGGAGAGTCGAAACGCTTATTGATGACCTGTTATGATGCGCCAGACTGGATAATGTTTATTTTAGTAATTATTGGGTCAACGATGTTTTCGATGGAATTCCAAAATAATGCAATTTTGACAATATTGTATAAAGCTTCTAAAAAATTAGACGTTTACCTATCTAAATATATTGTAGTTATTATCTATGATTGCTTTTTACATGTATTAGCAATTATTTTTACCATTGGGTTGAAGTCGATAACTATGGGTACCACAATAACTTGGACTACTATTTATGAATATCATCAACCAATTTGGCTAAATATGCTTAATACAATGTTAATCGATTTGTTAACAACGATGCTGATTATCAGCTTAGTATTTTTGTTATCTTGCTTGATTACTAGTAATGCAATTGTGATTACAACTAGTTTTTTGGTTATCTTTTTAGGACAAGCAGTTTCAGCAAATTTATTAAATTTGGGCAAGTTCGTTAACGTGCTTAAATGGAATCCACTGAATATGGTTAGCCTAACTAGGCAATACTATAACTTTGCAATGTATTATTCGACAACTCATCTTGAAAATGTACAAATTATATTAGGGACGTTGGGATACTTACTAATATTTTTTATTCTTGGTTATATGATTTTTAGGAAAAGGAAGTTTTACTAGGCCATATTTTTAATCAGTCGAAATAATAAAGTTTTTAACTAATATTCGGTTAATTAGTTTAGTTTTAATAATAGTTTGCTAAAAAGGTGGTAGTAAGAAATTACCGCCTTTTTGTTTTGTCCTCGTTAATGATAAAACAGAAACATTAAATCATATTTTTGGTAAATAATTAACTATTTAAGCAGTAAAAGCGAATATTCACTTTAAAAAGTAACTTACTTTTAATAAATTACGAATTTTTATTAAGAAAAGATAGTTGTGCTGAAGCGTAATTTATCTTAAAATTAGGGAGAAAAACAAACAGTTAATACAAGATATAGTGGTGCGAACGTATGGATGATAACAAATTCGTTGAAGTAAAAAATCTCAGGAAAGTCTACGACAATGGGCATGAGGCCATTAAGGACGTTAGCTTTTCTGTTAAAAAGGGGGATCTGGTTTGTCTTTTGGGGCCATCTGGCTGTGGTAAAACAACTATTTTGAATATATTAGCAGGCTTACTTAGTCCAACTGCTGGTGATATTTTATTTGGTGGCAAATCGGTAGTGAAGATTGCGCCTAAAGACCGACACATTGGCTATGTTTTTCAAAACTATGCCTTATATCCGCACATGACGGTTCTGCAAAATGTTATGTTTCCGCTAGTAGTTGGCAAACAAAAGAAGTCAAAGACGGAAGCAGAGCAAATTGCGCGCAAGTACATGGAACTGACACAGATTACAGATTTAGCCGAAGAAAAGCCGGGTAACTTATCGGGTGGTCAGCAGCAGCGGGTGGCAATTGCTCGGGCATTGGTTCAGGAGCCGCAGATTTTATTAATGGATGAGCCGCTATCTAACCTTGATGCTCGTTTGCGCTTGAAAATCCGTGAAGAAATTCGTTCATTGGTTAAGTCGGTAGGGATTACAACACTATTTGTTACTCACGATCAAGAAGAAGCTTTGTCAATCGGTGACAAGATTATTCTTTTCAATGATGGTGTTATTCAGCAGGATGATCTGGGACAGAACTTTTATTTGGAACCAAATAATTACTTTGTTGCTAACTTTGTCGGTAATCCTGTAATTGATAATTTTAAGGTTACTAAGACTGCTGATGAACTTCAGGGTAGTGATTTTACAATTAAATTGGCAGAGCTGGAGCAATCACGATTTAAGCGTAACTTGCCGGATGGTGAATATACACTGTCGGTGCGGCCAGAAAATATTGTCCCGCAAGAAGATGGTGTCTTGACAACACAGATTGATGATGTTGAGTTAATTGGCCGTGAACGAATTTTGAAGTTTACTCATGATGATGTTCAGGCTCGGTCATTGGTGAACTTGGAATCGACATTAAGGCGTGGTGACCAGATCAAATTGGCACTGCGACTTGACCGCATCTTTCTCTTTACACTCGAAGGAGAGCGCGTGTACTAATGAAGACAAATCAAAAAAAGGCGTGGTTGTTCTTAGCGCCGACAATTATTTTTGTTACATTATTTAGCATTTATCCTATCTTGCGTGCCTTTGGTATGAGCTTGCAAAAGGGGTCGTTAATTGACTTAACATGGGCTGGCTTCAGCAATTATCAGTATATCTTTCATGATCCTGAATTTTGGCTGGCTATTAAAAATACCATCTTGTACGCTGTTATTTCAGTACCGGTCGGCCTAGCAATTTCGATTATGCTAGCGTGGATTATTTTTAGCAAAGTTAAGCACAAGACTTTCTTTGAAACGACGTTCTTTATGCCGTATGTAACTTCAACAATCGCGATTGGGATTGTCTTTCGCTATATTTTTAACGGGGACTACGGAATGCTGAACTTTATTTTGCGCTGCTTGCACCTGCCAGCACCGGACTGGATTGATGATCCGGCAATGTCTTTGATTACGATTATTATCTTTGGTATTTGGTCGGGATTAGCCTTTAACATCGTTATTTTGATGGGAGCATTGCGCAATATTGATCCGAACTTTTACACAATTGCCGATATGTATGGTGCGAGCGGCAAAGACAAGTTCTGGCGGATTACGATGCCCGAATTAGTGCCGACGATTGCCTTTTTGTTAACGATGAACATTATTGGTGCCTTTAAAATTTATACTTCGGTTTATGCCTTATTCAATGGGCAAGCTGGGGTCGGTAATTCCGGGACAACCGCGGTTTTCTATATTTATAACAAATTCCAGATTGTTGGTACGCCGGGTGTAGCGATGGCGGCAACAGTTGTCTTATTTTTAATTATTTTGTTTGCGACATTCTTGCAGCGCAAAATGATGAAGAAGATAGGAGAAAATTAGATGAAAAAACTGCGTTTAGGTGTGTTGTTCAGTTATATTATTTTATTTATCTTCGCAATTATTACGGTTTTTCCGTTCATTTACATGCTATTGGGTGGACTAATGAGCTTTCAAGAAACGACGTCAATCCCACCGACGCTCATTCCGCATCACTTTGAATGGAGTAATTATGCAAAGGTCTTTGCTCGGGCTCCTTTTGCTCGGTACTTTTTCAATACAGTGCTGACCGCCAGTATTACAACGATTGTCAGCCTATTTAATTCACTGCTTGGTGCATTTGCGATGGTTAACCTGCACTTTAAGGGCAAGGGCATTGTGCAGATGGTGCTGCTCTCTTTATTAATGGTGCCGGGAGAAGCGATTATCTTTACCAATTACAACACGATTGCCCACATGGGTCTGCTCAATACTTATATTGGGTTAGTGTTGCCGTTTTTAACGTCAATTTTTTACATGTATTACCTGCAAAGTTACTTTGGCTCGATTTCAGAGACAATTTATAAGGCAGCCATGATTGATGGGGCCAGTGATTGGGAATACATTTGGAAAATCTTGGTTCCAATGTCCAAAGGTGGCCTATTTACTGTGGGCCTGCTTAGCTTTATTTCAGGGTGGAATTCATTTCTGTGGCCACTCTTAGTAACTAATGAAGATACGATGCGGCTATTGAACAATGGTTTATCAACTTTTGCATCCGATGCCGGGAGTGAAACTCAACTGCAATTAGCTGCGGCAACGCTGACGGTGTTACCAATTTTGATTTTGTACTTTATTTTTAGAAAACAGATTATCCAAGGAGTGGTACGTAATGACCTTAAAGGATAAGACAACAATTACTTTTTATAATGGTTTGACAACAATTGGCGGACCAATGATTGAGGTTGCTTATAACAAGTCACATGTGCTGTTTGACTTAGGGGAAGTTTTTCGGCCAGAGTTAAACTTGCCCGATGAAAGTTACGCAACTTTAATTAAAAATCAGTTAATTGGGGATGTGCCAGACTTTTATGATCCACAACTGACCGGCAAGGCGATTAATCATGAGCGTTGGGAGCATGCGGCTGCGTACATGTCGCACTTGCATCTTGACCACAGCAAGGCAATGAACTTTTTGGCACCAGAGGTACCACTTTATGCTGGGCCAATTACTGCTAAAATGCTGCCAGCATTAAATAAATTGGGCGATTTTCTGCTGCCATCCGCAGGGCATGCAGCTAATTATACGCGGCCGATTATTGCGGCAGAATATCGGCAGCCAATCAAGGTTGGCGACATTACCCTTGAAGTGTGGCCGAGTGATCATGATGCCTATGGGGCAACTGGCTTAATTGTGACAACTCCTGATAAGCAGATTGCTTATACTGGCGACATTCGCTTGCATGGCTATCATCCCGACTGGGTGCACCAATTTTTGGCAGCTGCCAAAGGCAGTGATGCGCTCATTATTGAAGGCACTGGAGTTTCTTGGCCTGAAGAACAGCATGATCAAAATAGTGAAGAATTCACCGGCCCGAAGAATGAGCGGGAATTGACGGAGCAGATTATCGCACTTCAACGGGAAAATCCAGAGCGCCAGATGACGTTTAATACTTATTCAACTAATGTTGAACGCTTGTTAAGAATTATCAGTGATTCGCCGCGGCAAGTCGTGTTGCATGCGTCACGGGCACACTTGCTCAAAGAGAGTTTGGGTAAGGATTATCCATATTACTACTTGCCACAGGATGAAAGGTTTGCTGACTTACGACCGGAACTGGCAATTCCTTACCAAGAATTGTTAGCAGATAAGGGCAAATACTTGTGGCAGGCAGTAACTGACTTTGACAAGTTGCAAGAAGGCGGCATTTATATTCATTCAAATGCAGAACCGTTAGGCGAGTTTGACCCTGCTTATCGGCCATTTGTTGAACAATTTGCGGCAAAGAAGATTGAGTTTAAGGCATTGCGCTGTTCTGGTCATGCGGATGTTAAAGAACTCAAAGAAATTATTGCCGAGGTTCAGCCAGCAATGCTAATTCCGGTGCACACATTGCATCCGGAGCTGGAAGAGAACCCATTTGGAAAGCGGATTTTACCTGAGCGTAATCAAACAGTTACGCTTTAGTGAATCAAAATTTATTGTTTAGTTTTATTTTGGGAGGTTTACCAAATGAAGTTTAGTAGAAAACTAGCAGCGGCTTTTGCCACCGGTTTGGTGTTAATGGGGACAGCTGCATGTTCTAATGGTAGCAATTCTTCTTCTTCGTCATCAAGTACGGACAAGATTCCGACAAAGATTACCAAGAAGACCAATATTGTTTTCTGGCACGGAATGACTGGTGTTCAGCAGGCAACATTGAAGAAGCTGACACAGGAATTTGAGCAAAAGAACCCGAAGATTACAGTTAAGTTGGAAAATCAAGGTGCGTACAATGATTTACAAGCTAAGATTAATTCAACATTGCAGTCGCCAAATAACTTACCAACAATCACGCAGGCTTATCCAGATTGGTTGTACACAGCTTCAAAGAATAAGCTGCTGGTTGACTTAAAGCCATACATAAATAACAAAAATATTGGCTGGGGTTTAAGCAGTGCTTCTGATATTAAGCCAGCATTGCTTTCAGGTGCACAAATAGGCGGCGTTCAATACGGTATTCCATTCAATAAGTCGATTGAAACTTTGACTTACAATGCCGATATGTTCAAGAAGTATGGGATTAAAAAGGCCCCAGCAACAATGGCGGAACTGAAGCAAGATGCCGAAACAATTTACACCAAGAGTAACCACAAGGTTGTTGGTGCTGGCTTTGACTCATTATCTAACTATTATGTTTTGGGGATGAAGAATGAGGGCGTTGACTTTTCAAGTAAAATTGATTTTGATGGTGCTACTTCTAAGAAAGTTATCAACTATTATGCCGATGGTATCAAGAAGGGCTACTTCAGAACTGCAGGGTCAGAACATTACCTTTCAGGACCATTTGCTAACCAAAAAGTAGCAATGTATATCGGAACTTCTGCTGGTGAAGGCTTTGTTAAGCAAGGTGTAGGCAACAGATTCACTTATGATGTTGCTCCTCGTCCTGGTAAGTACACAATGCAACAAGGGACAGATATTTACATGTTTAAGCATGCAAGTGCTGACCAAAAGGCTGCTGCCTTTCTCTTCATTAAGTTCTTGGTTTCAAAATCAAGTCAGCTTGAATGGGCTAATGCCACAGGTTATATTCCAGTTAACCAAAGTGTAGTTGACTCTAAGGCTTATAAGTCTAACAAGAAGATTAAGCTGCCAGCCAAATTGGAAAGTGCTATGAAGAACTTGTACAGTGTTCCCGTTATCAAGGATGCTGGTGCAGCTTATGGTCAGCTTAACCCAATCATGCAGAGTATCTACGCTGCTGCACAAAAGAAGCAGAATACAGACAGTACCATTAAGACTGGTAAGTCAAAATTTGACGCTGCATGGAAACAATAAAAACTAAACATTAATGTAATTATTTACAATAAAAGGACCTATTCCAATTACGGAATAGGTCCTTTTTGTGATGGGAAAATTACCATCGCGATTTAGAAATGTTAATTGCTTGGGCAATGTACTTACTGACAATCGCAATTTCATCTTTCTTAGTCGAATTAACTGAAGATAAAATACCGTATGACAATTTTTGCGGCGTAACTAATGGCGTATAACGTAAGTCTGAATCGCTCTTGTTATATAGAACACTAGGAACAATTCCGATGCCCATTTTGGCCCGTACATACGCAACTAAAATAGATGAATCCGTTTCTTCTTTGAAGCTAATGTCATAGTCGCTACTTTGTAGGCTGAATTTGAGACTTTCGACTGCGGGAAAATTATCGCTGCCATTCCACAGATAAATCTTGCGGCCAATCAGATCGCTGAATTTGATACTGTCTTTCAGGTAAAGCCGGTCACCTTGGGCGATTACTACGGAAAAACCTTTTTGAAATAGTTCAAGATAAACTGTTTCCTTTTTCTCACTAATAATATCTTTTTGAATAATTAATAAGTCGATGGTGTCATCGTTAATTAAGTTACTGAGATCAAGTTTTTGACCAGGGTCGACAAAGACGGGGACCAGATCCAATTGGGTGTGGGAGTTAACCAATCTAAGTGCAATGGGCAGCCACTTTTTTTCAAAAGGTAAGTCAGTGTAGCCCATTTTTATTTTGCGCCGCTTAGTATTATTGCCCTGCTGCAAATTGCGAATGGTATCGCTAATTTCTGCTGCGGTCAGTGACATTTGATTATAGAAGATTTTGCCTTTTTCTGTTAAAAAAATCTTGTGGTAGCCGCGTTCAAAGAGCTTAATCTGTAATTCTTTTTCGAGGTTTTTAATGTTTTTGGAAACTGTCGATTGTGATAGGTACATTTCGTTAGCTGACTTAGTAAAGTTGAGATTTTTTGCCAAAGACAAAAAACAACGTATTTGCGTAGAGTTCATTTAATACAATTCCATTTCATCATAGTGCTATTCATTATTTAGTTCATCATAGCGTTAACATCAGTGTATTATCAAGTCATATTCAAAAGTATCAATGATGAGGTGATCAAATGAGTAAGCAAAAAAGGAATATTAGACCTTGGGTAGTCATGTGCTGTATCGGATTGATTTCGGCAGCTTGCCTAGGATCAAGTATGGTATTGATGGGGTCATTTTTAGCGCCGTTAAGTCAAGCACTACATACACCAATCTCAACATTGTCATATTATTACACAGTTTTAGTATTGGCGATGGCTGTGATGACACCAAACGTACCGAAAATTTTGGCAAAAGTTAATAATAAATTATTATTTGCAGTTGCTAGTTTGGCAGTTGCCGTTAGTTTATTTTTAATGCCACACTTTACAGCAGTTTGGATGTTCTTTGTAATTGCCATTATTATCGGTGTTGCAATTTCATTTATGTCATTCACACCAGTTGGAATCTTAATTGATAACTGGTTTAGTGACCAAGCGGGATTTGCCATCGGCTTGTGCTGGGCAATCACGTCTGTCTTTCAAGGGATTATGAGTCCTGTATTGTCAGTCTTAATTACTAAGTATGGCTGGCAACAGAGTATGACAATATTAGCAATTATCGTTGCAGTCTTGAGTATTCCATGTGCCTTATTTGGAATTAACTTTACGCCTGAACTAGAAGGACGCAAGCCATATGGCTATAAGAAAGATGCGACTGATGATACTGAAGAAGCTAGTGTAAAGCCAGTTTCTAATCACGAATTATTTAAATCTGTCACATTTTGGTTGTTGTTAGCAATCGTAATCTTGCTGCAATTCCCAGCTGTAATGAACCAAATGTTCCCAACTTATGCTGCTAGTGCAGGCTTTAGTGGCGAAGTTGGCGGCTTTATGGTTACGGCCGCAATGGTATTTGATATTTTTCTTAATCCATTGGTTGGATCGACTTGTGATAAGTATGGTGCTGAAAAAGCCAGTTTGTTCTGGTTAGCAATTTCTGTTGTTTCGTATATCTTACTGATTCTTGCAACTAACATGCACTCGGCTAACTTAGCAATTTTCAGTGCCGGAATTAATGATATTTTCTATGTCTACTTGGGAACAGGAATTACGACAATTGCAACGGCGGCATTGGGCAAACGTGCCTTTGCTAAAGGCTTTTCGTATGTTAACTCGATTGCCTTTCTGATTGGGGCTTTTGCAATGCCACTTAACAATTTAATTGCCGAAAAATTTGGTGGTTTTAACGCTGTTTATGTGTTCTTTGCTGTAATTGCAATCCTTATTATGGTCTTGGTTGCCGTAATTGCGAAAAAGCATTTTGAAACAGAAAGTTAGTTAAGGAGATAAAAAATGAAGAAAAATGAATATGAAATTATTGTTGTTGGCGCCAGCAATGCTGGTGGGATGGCTGCCGCAGCTGCTGCAGAAAAAGGCGGTGACGTTTTAGTAATTGATAAGGCGGGCAGTGCTGGCTACTTATATAGAGAAACGATTGCTGCAATCCACAGTAAGGCGCAGAAAAAGGCTGGCGTAGAAATTGACCGTAATGAATTAGTCAATTTTATTTCAACCTTTAACCAAGGCAATGTTGACCAGCGTTTATTAAATGTTTGGGCTGACAATAGTTCAGAAATGGTTGATTGGCTTGATGATGAAGTCTTGCAGCCTCATGGTGCCTATATCAAGGCAACACCTGACGCTCATTTTGAAACAGACCGTAATCGTGCTTTTCCAACAGGAAATGAAGCCACTGCTCCTGATGGTAAGTATTGGCAAATGGGCTATGGTAACTGGGTAATTGAAAAAGCTGAAAAATTGGGCGCCGAATTTTCCTGGTGGACAATGCTTGAAAGCTTAGTTGTCGAAGATGGTCGCGTAGTGGGCGTTGTTGTTAAAGATGTGAAGACTAAGAAGACAACAACTGTTAGAGCAACCAAAGGTGTAATTTTGTGTACTGGTGGGTATGGTTCTAATGAAGTCTTGATGCAGAAGTGGAATCCACTTGGCTTAAAGACCAATGTTTATACTGATGGTCAACGAGATGATGGCTCTGGTATTGTTGCCGCTATGGAAATCGGCGCTGCTAAAGATGAAGAACCAGCTTCGATTGTCTTCAACCGTGGTGCTGTTCTCGTTGGTACTAAGACAGAAAACTTCTACGAAGTTGACTTAACTCCTCCAGATGATCCTGGATATTTGTGGCTTGGTTCCTATCCGATGTTGAAAGTTAACTTGAATGGTGAACGCTTCTTTAATGAAAGTGCCCCATACCAGTTTCAAATGAGTGCTGCTTCTAAGCAACCTGGTTATCTTAGTGCCATGATTTGGACTGAGGAAACTATGACTGATGAAGCATTAAGACAATATCATACTTTAGGTTGCTCACGCTTGGGCTTCCCTGGAATTTTCACAGGGGATGAAGCACGTAAAGAAGTTAATGACCGCTTGAACGAAGGCTTAGTACAAAAGGCTGATACGATTGAAGAATTAGCCGAAAAATTGGGTCTACCAGTTGCTAATTTAACTAAGACAGTTGCACGCTATAATGAAATGGTAGCTCAAGGTCGCGATGATGACTTTGGCAAGGAAAGTTCACGTTTAGAGCCAGTTAATAAGGCACCATATTACGGGGCGATTTTGGGTGGCCGGCTATTGGCAACTCTCGATGGTTTGCGCATTAATACTAAGATGCAAGTTATTAGCAAGCAAGACAAGGTGATTCCTGGTCTTTACGCTGCTGGTAATTGTTCCGGTGGCTTCTTCTGGGGTGTCTATCCTGATCACATTCCTGGTCTGACAGTTAGTCACGCATTAACTTTTGGTCGTTTAGCTGGAAAGTATGCTGCAGAATAACAATTTAAATTAAAAAGGTCTGTTCCGTAACTGGAGCAGACCTTTTTGTGATCGAAAAATTATTTAGTGAAGGCAAAATATGGACCTAATTCTAGGCACTTAATGATAATATCGGCAATTTCATCAATAGAAGAAGTAGGACTTTTGAAAAACCACCACCTGATGATTTGTAAAGCCGCTGTCGCAAATAAATTAGCCTGTAATTCATCATACTTAGTACATTCTTGTTTTGTCGAAAAAATATACTGCTTAAATTTTTTAGCAAAAGCTATTTCCATCATTGTAAAAACATTTAGTTCAAGATTTTTAGACCAAAGAGTCATTAACCAATCTCGGTGCTGCCACACTGGTAATAATGCAGCCGGTAATTTCTTTTTGTAGTTTTCAATGCTGTTAGTCTCGTCAAGATTAAGAAACGAAATGTCAATGTACTTAGAAAATGCTTTAAGTGTTTCGCGCACCATTGTATCGCGCAGGTCATATTTATCATGATAATATTTGTAAAACGTTGATTTATTAATCATCATTGCGTCTGTTAGATCGCGAATAGTAATTTTAGAAAAGGGCTTATTGCTAACACATTGAGCAAAGCCCTCTTGAATAACTAATTTAGTTTTTTTAACTCGTAAATCTTCTTTTTTCATAATAGTGACCTAAACTAAAAACTTGTTTTACCAGTAAATAAATATACCACAATTTTAATAGTCAAAGTTGCATAACCCGACAAATATATGCAGGTTGTTGCTTAACCTACCATTTGGACTTAATCTAGTGATTTTTTCAAAAGCCTGAACATGATAAATTGGTTGAGGAAAGAGGGAAAACAACGTATGGATTATCAAAAAGTGGCTCAAGAAGTTTTGCGTTTAATGGGTAATGCAGAAAACATTACCCAGATAACACATTGTTCAACGAGATTGCGGATAAATGTTAAAGATATTAATCAAGTAAATCTTGAAAATCTTAAAAAGGTTGATGGTGTAACTGAAGTCATTAACCAAGCTGGACAAGTACAAGTAGTTATTGGAACAGAAGTACCTAAAGTATATGATGAGTTCATGAAATTGCTGCCGACTAATGAAGATCAGGCTCAAATTCAAAATAAAAAGCAAGAGAAAAAGGAAGGACTTATTTCCCGATTCATGGACTTTCTTGCCGGTAGTTTTACACCGATTTTGCCCGTTATTATTGGAGCTGGGTTATTAAAGGGGTTCATTGCAATTTTTGTGACTGTTCATGTTATTGCAACCAATAGTTTAAATTATCAAATTTTATCCTTTATAGCTGATGCCTGTTTTCAATTTTTGCCTGTATTATTGGCTTATACTTCAGCGAAGAAATTAAATGCTAATCCATTTATTGCGGTAACCTTGGCTGGCGTATTGTTACACCCAACGTTTGCTGCAATGGTTGCTAGTGGCCATTCAATTTCATTATTTGGCTTGCCAATTCGAGCTGTTAATTATGGCTCAAGCGTTGTGCCAATTATTTTAATAGTTTATGTCCAATCAAAAATAGAAAAATTATTAAACAGTAATTTACCGGACACCGTGGCAATGTTTGTCACACCAACACTTTCTATTTTAGTGAATGCTGTGTTGGGACTAGTTGTCTTAGGTCCAATTGGCAGTTATATTGGTGATTATCTTGGAATTGCAATTGCATTTTTAAACCACAATGTGCCTTGGTTAGCACCGACAATTCTAGGTGGCTTTTCACCAATCATTGTCATGATGGGGATGCACTATACGTTGTTCCCAATTGCCTTACAATCAATTACCAAGTTTGGTTATGATTCTTTCTTCACGCCAGCTGGGTTAAGTGCTAATATTTCGCAAGCTGGTGCTGGTTTTGCTGTAGCGGTGAAATGCAAGAACAAAAAGACAAAGTCGACTGCAGTTTCAGCGGCATCGACTGCTTTACTAGGAATTAGCGAGCCTGTGTTATATGGTGTTAATTTGAAAAATAAGAAGGCGCTCTGTTCAGCAATAATCGGTGGTGCCGTTGGTGGACTATATGCCGGATTAACTTTTGTTACATCAACAGCAATGGCGAGTCCCGGTATTTTAGCAATTGCACTTTTTGCTAAAACACCAATGAATTTATTAAATGCCATAATTGAAATGCTAATTGCCTTTGGCGTATCATTTGGATTAGGAATGCTACTGATTAACAAAGACGATATTGCAGCAATGGAAGCAAAAAATTAATTTTTAAGAATTGAGGTAGTAAAAATGAAAGAAAATCGTGTATGTGCAGCTTTAGGGATTGAAAAACCCGTTATTCAAGGGGCAATGGCCTTTGTTTCCACGGCAGATTTGGCTGCGGCAGTTTCTAACGCTGGTGGACTCGGTGTTTTAGGCCTTGGTTATGCACCAGAACCCATGATTCGTCAGGAAATTGCTAAAATTAAAACTTTAACTGACAAAAAGTATGCCCTGCAAGTTGATATGACTTCTCCGCGAATTAGTGAGCTTGATAAATATATTTCTGAATATGATATTCCAGTTGTCTATGGCTGCGGGATGCAAGATTGGCCACAAGAAATTGTGACCGAATATACAACAAAATGGCACCAAGAACATCGTAAAGTTATCTTCAAGGCATCGACTGTTGCTGATGCGGTAATCGCTGAAAAAGCTGGCGGCGATGTAATTGCAGTCAAGGGCTGGGAAGGCGGCGGCCACATTTCCTTTGAAAGCACGATGGTTTTGGCAGCTAAAGCCAAGTCAGTCATAACTGCTCCACTAGTAGTTAGCGGCGGGATTGCTAACGGCGACACAGCTGCAGCTGCGATAGCTTTAGGTGCTGATGGAATTGAAATGGGAACAGTCTTTTTGGCAACAGCTCAAGCGGCAATTCATCCTAATGCTAAAAAGGCGCTGCTTGCAGCAGGTGATATGTCAACGGTTGAAACCAACTATTCCATTGGGCCAACGCGTGAATTAAAGAACGAATTAACTAAGAGAACTGTTGCCCTTGAACAAGGAACGAGCTTTACTGAAGCTGCTAAAAAATTGAAGAATGCAGATTCAATTACCATTAATAAGGGGCTTGTTCATGGTGATACAGAAAACGGCGCCATTATGTGTGGTCAAGATGTCAGCTTAATTAACGAACAAAAAGCAGTGACGGAAATTATCGATGGTGTTCTTGCTGGTGCCCAAGAGAGAATTAAAGAAATGCAAAATTTTAGTTGGGAATAAATGTCCTAATTTGGTAGTGAATCAAGATTGATTCACTATTTTTGTTTCAATTTGGTAAAGATTTTAAAAAACACTATATTTATAGATTATAATTATTACATAAAATTTATTGTGAGGTGTTAATAATGAAAATCAATAAAAAAGTTATTTTATTGCTTGGTGCAGTTATGCTAGCTGGACCTGCTATGCTGGCAAGTCAGCCTGCTCAAGTTCAAGCTGCAACTGAGCAAACTAATTTGAAAATCAATCATTCACGTGTCTATAACAAGCATGGGCAAAAGCTATGGTCTTATCGCGGTAAAAGCTCTTTAATTACTAGCAAGTCAATCAAGGTTGCTAAGCAAGTAGTACCGACAACTGATCCAAGGTCTAAAAATTATTCTTTTCATGATGAGAACTGGGATTGGTATTACTTACCATATAAAATGATTAACGGAAAAACTTATTATAGTATTGGTCACGGTGGTTATATCAAGGCAGCCAATGTCACCAAGATCAATGGTCAAGCACTTTTGGCAAATCAAGCTTCAATTAAGTTGACTAAGAAGATGTTTGATGATCAAAAGGCCAATACGATTGAGGTATATGATGCAGATTTAGGTAAAAAAGTTGCTAAACATTTTACACCGGGTCAAAAGGTTGTCGTGGATGCTGTAACAGATGGTAGTGATATCGATTACCAAATTGACGAAGGCTATTCAATTATGTATCGCATTAAGGGTAGTAACCAATTCTTAGACGAAGATATTGACGATGATGCTGTTCTAACGGCAATTTACAGTAAAAAGGATTTACAATTATTGCCGTGCAGTAAGCATATGGCAATTTTGACAACCAAGAATACCAATTATTATACGTACAAAGGTGAAGTAGCTACTCAAAGTGTAATTCCGAATTCGAACTTGGTTATTGTTCCGGATAATACACCAAATTCAGTTGTTCAGGCAATTACTGCCAAGAAGGGCAGAATTGAATATGCAACTAAGGCATTTTATTTGCGTGAACCTAGTCAAACTGAACCTGAATTATTTTATCAAGTTGAGTCTACAGTAAGAGATGGTAGCTATGCACTTCTTAAAGCCGCTGATACTAAGTATATCTATGGTATTAAATTATCTCCACTTAATACTAAAGAAGATGCTCTGGCAAATAAACCACTAGCATCAACTGCTAAACGTGTGGAATTAAAGCAGTTATTGGATCAAGCTCCAGAAATTAGGGCTAGTGAAAAATACCGTTATGCTGGTTCAAATAGCAGTTCCTATGAGTATTACTTTAAAAAAGCTCAAATTGCCTATGATTCATTAATTAGTACTGATACAGATGTGCAAAAAGCTATTACCGATCTTCAACAAGCAACTACTGCACTTGATCGCGGTAAGCGGGTAAAAGTTAAGGATATTAATCATTTAACCGCTGAAGAAGCTAAAAAGATTCTGCCACTTGCTAACAGTGATGTTCAAGCTAAGTATCCTAAAGAAAAAAATCATTTTTATAATGTAGAGTTTAATAAAGATTATACTGAGTTAGACGTTTATTTGTCAGATCACACGGTTAATCCAGCCGTGACTACTAAGGTAGGCAAGCTGAATATTGCAGATTATGTAGAAGTAGAAAAATAAAACATTTTAAGACTGATTGTTTCAACGACAACCAGTCTTTTTTGCAGTAATTTTCACTCATTAAACTAGAACAAACTGTATATTTTTAAATCTTTATCGAATAAAATACGAACCTTATTTATAGTAAAATATAATATTTTTACAAAAACCGAATTTTTACTCAAAATTTTGTTGTAATTTTTCAAAGCTTGCTATACAATTAACAAGAATTATCAATTGACAATTTATTAAGAACAATATAATAAATTATTTGGAGGAAAATCTAAAATGAAATTCGGTAAAAAGCTTGCAACTGTTGCAGTAGCGGGCTTGGCTTTAATGGGGACTGCTGCTTGTTCAAAGAGCAATTCGTCAACTTCAACTAATAATAAAATTCCTAAAGTAACTAAGAAAACAACTGTTGTTTTCTGGCATGGAATGCAGGGTGCCCAAGAGAACACCTTAAAGAGTTTGACCAAGGAATTTGAAAAGAAAAATCCTAACATTACAGTTAAGTTAGAGGAGCAAGGTGCTTATAACGATTTACAGGCAAAGATCAATTCAACCTTGCAATCACCGAAGGACTTGCCAACAATTGCTCAAGCTTATCCTGACTGGTTAGAGAGTGCTGCTAAGAACAAGGCACTGGTTAACTTGACACCTTACATTAATAACAAGGATGTTGGTTGGGGCAGTCAACAAGAAAGTGGCATTAAGTCCGACTTGCTTGATGGTGCCAAAATTAACGGGACACAATATGGCATTCCGTTTAACAAATCAATTGAAATTTTGATTTACAATCCAGCAATGCTCAAGCAATACGGCGTTAAGAAAGTGCCAACTACAATGGCGGAACTTAAGAGTGCTGCCCAAACAATTTACCAAAAGAGTAAGCACAAGGTAGTTGGTGCCGGCTTTGATGCCTTGGACAATTACTATGTCTTGGGGATGAAGAATGCTGGTCAAAACTTCTCCAGTAAGATTGACTTTGCTGGCAATGAATCTAAGCAAGTCATCAACTACTTTGCTGATGGTGAAAAAGCTGGTTACTTCAGAATGCCGGGTTCAGATAAGTACCTGTACATTCCGTTTACCAATAAGAAGTTAGCCATGATGGTAACCTCATCATCAACAGAAACTTGGGTTAAGCAAGCTGCTAAGAAAGGCTTTACTTATGATGTTGCTGCTCGTCCAAGCAAGTACACGATGCAACAAGGAACTGACATTTACATGTTTAATCATGCAACTGCCATGCAAAAATCGGCTGCCTTCATGTACATGAAGTTTTTAGCTTCAGAATCTAGTCAAGCTAAGTGGGCTAAGGAAACTGGTTATATCCCAGTTAACGAAGCTGTAGCTAAGACCAAGAGTTACAAGGCTAACAAGGCATTGAAGCTGCCGGCTAAGTTAGAAGATGTTTTGACAACTAACACAATGTACAGTGTGCCAGTAATTAAAGATTCTGGTGCAACTTACAGTCAATTGCCAGCAATCATGCAATCAATCTTGGCTGCTGCCCAAAAGAAGCAGAATGTTAATAATGCAATTAAGACGGGCAAGACAAAATTTGATGCTGCATGGAAGCAATAATAAAATAGAAGATTTTATAAAAAAACAGACCTCTTGGTCTGTTTTTTATTTATTGTTTTTTGCTTGAATGGTAAGATAAATAAGGCATAAGAATTGGTTATTGTAGGTCAATTAATTTAACAAGCCAGGGGTGAGAACGGTGATTAGAGAGCAATCTTTTCCTGTGGAAACTGAATATAGATGGTATGACATCAGTAATTTGAGTGAGGAAGACAGCAATCGGCTGCAGGATGATTTTAGTTTCACCCCGGACATGATTTCTTATATTTCTGACCGGCACGAGCGACCGCACTACGATTACGATACTCATACACAAATTCACTTGCTGGTTTACGATGTGCCGATTTGGCCAACGAAGTCAATTAAGCACTTTACGTCACACCCGATTACTTTTTTAGTATCTGGTGAAAATATTTTTACGTTTCATACTGAGTCGACTAGTTATGTTTTTGACGAATTTAACGACCGACCGATGAGGCGTAAGTTGGCTCAAGCGCAAGATGTAACGGAACTATTAATGAAGTTCTTGCTGTTTTCGTCGCAATATTTCCAGCGGGCTGTTACGCAGTTGGATGTCGAACGCAATAGTCTGGACCAAAAACTGTCTGATGATATTGATAATCATGATTTGGTTGAATTATCAAACATTGAAAAGAGTTTGGTTTATCTTTCCAGCTCCATTCAAACAAATTTAATGATGCTTAAGAGTTTGAAAAAGTCCAAGTTGAGTTTTACTAAGTATGCTGGTGAGCGGCTGGATGATGTTCTAATTGAGTCTAACCAGGCTGCCGAGATGGTGAAGATTTCTCAGCAAGTAACGGCAACATTGTCAGCGACTTCCAATAATATGATGAACAACAACTTGAATGACACGATGAAGTTCTTAACGGTCTGGTCGCTAGTGTTGACAATCCCGACAATTTTAACTGGTTTTTACGGGATGAATGTTAGCTTGCCGGTGGGACATAAGCCATCAGACTGGATTACGATTACTGCTTTTGCCATTTTCTTAATGGTTTGGTTAATTGTGTTAATGAAGCGACATCATTTCTTCTAAATTGAGGCTAATTTATGAAAAACAAAATTTTGGTTGGTTCATTAGTTGCGACTCTTGTATCGTTTTTACTTTATTTAAATAATTTAAATCATGTTGAAAATACCAGTGTGCGCATTGTTAATTCGTGGCAAAGCAAGGTAGTTAAAAATAATAAAGCGACTAAAAAGAGCCGTGAACCCAGTGTTGATGAAGTCGAATACGCTGCCGATGTTAAAGTTGAGTCTGGCAGTGACAAGGACTGGGCCCAGCAAATTGAACAGGTGATGGGCAAGGACAAGAGCTATCAGGTTAGTGTGCAGGATCTAAACTCGCGTAAGTTTGCCCGTGTTAATAATACAATTAAGGCACATGGCATAACTGCTAGCAGTCGATTGTATTTACTTGCTGCAATTTACTATCAAGAGCAGCACGGCAAATTGACATCGCACACGGCAATCAAAATTAAGAAGGCTGATCGCGTCAAGGGTGAACAAATGTTAAAGCCTGGTTATGCTTATGGGATTGCTTACTTGAAGCAGGCGATGATGCATGGCAATAAGACTGCTGCTAATGCATTACTGCGCAAAGTTGGACCACGTAATGTTAACCGGATTATCGCAAAAATGGGTGCTACTAAGACTAATGTTGGCAAAAAGTTTACTGCTAATCCGGTAAGTACAACGACTGCGTCTGATTTAACTAGTGTGATGGTTGATTTATATCAGAATAAAACTCTCAGCAGGCAGTATGCCAATCTGGCTCTAACCGCGCTTAATTTGGCACAATCGAAGCCTAAATTAGTTCGCGGTCTTCATGGGCAAATTTATGCGGCTTCTGATAGTAAATCCGCAGTGGCAATTGTCCAAGATGGCGGGCATGCATATTGTATGAGTGTGTGGAGCAGTGATGATACCGTGTTTGCCCGTTTGGGCCGGACTATTAATCATTTTTTTAATAAGAGTAAATAAAAGGCTTATCTTGGTAAGGCTTTTTTATTTTATTTAAATTAATTTACAGCATGTAGATTGTAATCTTCATATTGTAGTGCTATATTATTCATCGTGCTAGTAGAGGAGGGGACAATGATTCAAAAAAGGAGCCTTGATTTAAGTAAGGTAATTGCCAAGGCAACAGAGATGATTGAGCAGAAGGGACTTTCAGCAACGACCTTGCCAAACTTGGCCAAGGAACTTGGTGTGCGGTCACAATCGCTCTACCATTATGTTTCTGGTCGCAAGCAGTTATTATCGCTTGTTGGTGCCAGTCGGATTAAGCTATTAAGTAAACGCTTAGTAGAGAATATTATTGGCTTGTCCGGTGTTGATGCGCTGCTTAAATTTGCGGATATTGTGCGAGATTTTATTTTGCATGATCCTGCGTTGCTCAGTATTTTGTACCATTTAAACGAATATCAACAAGATGACGCGATTAGCCAAGAAATTATCAATGTTATTTCTTTAGCTGAAAAATTAAATTTGCGCCATGATAGCAAGGTATCGCTTCATGCTCTGATTGGTGCAGTCCTCGGTTATGTTTTTTTAGATGTGTCATCATCGTTTACTGATGAAACTAATGAAGAAGCAGATCAGGGTTACCATAAGTTGCTGCTGCAATTAGTGCAGCCAAAACAAGTTTTACAAAATTAGAAAGGAAAAGTAGAGTGCAAAAACTACTGAAAAACCATGTTTTTTCATTGATTGCATGGGTTATAATTTTAATTGTTTCTGTGATTGCTTTGCCCAATATTACTGGGCTAACACGTGAGCACTCAAATATTTCTCTCCCACAAACTGTCCAAAGTGAAGTGGCGCAAACAATTCAGAATGATTGGGGCCCTAAGCAAAAGGATACTTATCAAATTGCGGTTGTATTTAATAAGGACAAGGGCAAGATAACGGATGATGATAAGGTAGCAATTAACCAAACAATTGACTATCTGAAAAATCATCAGGACAAATATGGCATTAAGCAAGTCTTAGGACCTGAGGATAATATTGCTACCAAGAAGAAGTTGGAAGCAAAAGACGGTACGACTTGGATTATGCAAATTAACGTTGCCAAGAAGCACGCGCCAATTAACGATGTGGAAACGCAGTTAACTAATGCGGTTAAGACTGCTGGGGTGAAAACCTACGTGACGGGCGCAGATGTCTTGCAAAATGCCTTCACTAATTCCATTCAAGAGGGGATTAAGAAGACAGAATTAATTACTGTTATCTTCATATTTATTGTTTTGGTGATTGTCTTTAAGTCGCCGATTGTCCCGCTGATTTCATTATTAACGGTTGGCGTATCCTTTATTACGGCGTTCTCAATCGTCACCAACTTGGTGGCACATAACAATTTCCCATTTTCCAACTTTACGCAAGTCTTTATGATTATTGTTCTGTTTGGGATTGGAACCGACTATAACATCCTGCTTTACGATAAGTTTAAGGAAGACCTCGGCATGGGGATGGATCGCTATCAGGCGATGAAGAATGCTTTGAAGGTTGCCGGCAAAACGATTTTGTATTCAGGATCTTCGATTTTAATTGGCTTTACTGCTCTGAGTTTGGCTAAGTTTTCGATTTATCAATCGGCTGTTGGTGTCGCTGTCGGTGTTGCCGTTTTGCTGGTTGTCTTGTTAACACTAAACCCATTCTTTATGGCTGTTTTAGGTGAAAAAATGTTCTGGCCGGTTAAGAAATTTACCGGTGAACACGAAGATAAATTATGGCATGGTATTTCTAAGGGCACACTGGCCCATCCAATTGTTTACTTGGCAATTTTGGCGGTTGTAGTAATACCGTTTGCTCTGTTATATTCAGGTCACTTGAATTATGATGATACTGATGAAATTGCCAACGATGTTCCGGCTAAAGCTGGGTTGCAAGTAGTTGAAAAGCACTTTTCTAAGGGGATGGCTGAGCCGACTACACTTTACATTAAGAGTAATCACCGTCTTGATAATGAGGCAGACTTGAAGCTGATTGACCAATTAACAAGACAATTGCAGGCTTCCAAGGATGTTTCGTTTGTCACCTCAGTTACTCAACCTTATGGTGAAAGTATTCAGCAATTGTACGTTAATAATCAGTTGAATACAGTTAATGATGGGGTTGATCAAGCACGCAGTGGCTTAAACAAGTTAAGCAAGGCCAGCAAGAAGGTGACACTGGGTGCTAACCAGTTAGCTAACGGTACCGATCAATTGCAAAGTGGTGCTAGCACCTTACAAGGCGGTTCTAGCAAGTTGCAAAGCGGTAGTCAGCAATTAGCATCTGGGTTAAACCAGTTGAATTCGCAATTATCGTCTAGTTCGCAGTCGCTAGCTGGAGCGCAGCAGAGTATTAAGACAAACCTTGAACAGGGGTACAAAGAAAACTTGACTCGTAATGTGGCCAAAATTCCTGGCTTGACGCAAAGTCAGCGGTTAGCAGTAATGCAAGCTGCTGGTGCAGCGCTATCGAAGTCATGGGCTAGTACCGCAGCAAGCATGCCAGACACTAGTGGCCAAATGGGTCAATTACAATCAGGCATTGGTAGTTTGGCTTCTGCTTCTAACCAATTAAGTTCAGGTGCTGCAAGTCTTAACAGCGGAATTGGCCAACTAAATTCAAGTACGGGCCAACTTAGCTCAGGTGCCGGCAAGTTGGCAACCAGCACGCCGAAGATTACTTCGGGTGTTGATTCTGTTAATAGTGGTCTAGGTCAAGGAGCTTCATACCTAACTGGCTTAGCTAGCTCATCTGCAGCTGATACTTTCTACATTCCAACTGAATTTATCAAGTCAGATATGTTCCAAGATTCTGTTAAGGTCTACTTAAGCCCAAATAAGAAGTCCGCGATGTTAATGATGGTCTTTAACTCTAATCCAAGTAGTACCAAGGCAACTAGTGAAGTTGGCGAACTCAGCCAAATGGCTAAAAAATCATTGCAAGGGACTCGCTTAGAGAAGGCAACCGTTGCAATGGGCGGCGAAAGTGCCAAAATTGCGGACATTAAGCAGGTGGCTAACGGTGACTTTATTAGAACCGCTGCGATCATGCTTGTGGGGATTGGTATTGCGCTAATTTTTGTTACCCGATCATTATTGCAACCACTGTATATTCTCGGGACGCTGCTGATTGCTTACTTCTGCTCACTATCAATTAGTGAGTGGCTTGTTAAGGTTTTGCTTGGCAATACCATGCTTACGTGGAATACGCCGTTCTTTAGCTTCATTATGTTGATTGCCCTAGGTGTTGACTACAGTATCTTCTTAATGACGCGCTATCGAGCAATTGAGGGCGGTAAGCCGAGTGAGCGCATTTTGAAGGCTTGTGGAATTATTGGGACCGTTGTTATTTCGGCAGCCATTATTCTTGGTGGTACGTTTGCGGCATTGATTCCATCTGGGATTCCAACTTTGATCGAAGTAGCACTGGCCGTGATTATTGGCCTAATTATTCTGGTCTTTATCATGCCGATTACTTTATCAGCAGCGGTTAAGCTGACTTATGAAGGTTTACATTGGAATCGTAAGAATAAACGAATTAAAAATAGTTAATTAATTTAGGATTGAATAACTCAACTTTGAGCTGTTCAATCTTTTTTTATTGCGAAAAATAATGATTTTGGTTGTAAACTAATAATTTTGTTTTATCATTAACTTAAAAGTAACTATGAAATTAAGGAGTGTAGTTTATGACTACTTGTCCAAATTGCGGCAAAGCAATCACTGATGACGACCAGCTGTGTCCAAATTGTCACTTTAATTTGCAAAAATATCGGCAGACGTTTTTTACAGATAGGCATGAAGAGGTAAATTATGAAGACCAAAAGATGGGCAAAAAAATTGCCAGTCGCGAAGCTTACCGGCAGGAATTTTATCCTGATAAGCAAAATTCAACGATTAAAAAGATGCTAGAATGGATTCGAGCTAACAGTATGATTGTGTTTTTAGTAGGGATTATGTTACTGATTATCATGAGTTTTTCGCGTGGGTTAGGCTGGATTTGCTTTTTCTTGCTGTTCTTCTGGTTGTATGTTGTTTGCCTGCGGCGAAGCAAGATTGAACGCTATACTGTTGACCGGCGCTTAACAGAGAAGGTTAATCAGCTCGGTTCAAATATGTTTAATAGGGTTGAGGACCATAGCCAAAAAGTCTGGTCGCGGTCAAAAACTGCGCCGGATGGCACAGATGAAGTTGAAGAAGAAACAGTTACCGTCAAGAAGCACTTTAATTATATTCAGCTGTCAGTAGTGATGACGGCGCTAATTAGTTTAATAGTTTTGTTTACCGGCTCTGGAGCGTCTGTTTCCGATATTACTTATACCGGTAAGATGTCGATTACGCGAGTTGCATTAAGCCTGGCAGGACAACTGTTTGGCTCTAGCTCAACGCTTTTACAAGGGGTCTTGATGTGTGTGATTTGGCTACTATTAGTGATTTTTCCCATCATAATTATGTACCAAGCCTTACAAAGCACGAAAAAGGGTAAGTGGCTTGCCTTTATTTTCTCTTTAGTGGAAACCACGTTTTTGATTTATCTTGTCTTTAGATTGTCAAGCACCACGCGCGCCAATACAGGCTTATTCCACGGTCTGACAAGTCAACTATTGATGTATGCCGTATCGGTCGGCGCCTCAACGTACTTTTTGATTTTGGCTAGTTTAATGACAACCGTGCTTGCTGGGGTTAGCTTATTTAGAAAACACCCTTAAAAAGAGCAATAAAAATGCTGAGCGTTAAACTCAGCATTTTTGTTTTAGTTAAATTTATTTGTGGGAAACATCGATTACAAGGTGTTCGTTGACAAAGGCCATCATCCCTAAGTCACTTAACTCGCGGCCGTATCCGGAATTCTTAACTCCACCAAATGGTAATTCACCTGAAGTAATCCAAGTGCCGTTAATTACGGTCATACCACTTTCAACTTGAGCAGCCAATTCTTGGGCATGGTCAACATTAGAACTGATGATTGATGAGCCAAGGCCGTAACTTGAGTCGTTGGCAAGAGCAATGGCTTCGTCTTCATCTTCAACCTTGTAGACCATTGCAACAGGACCAAACATTTCTTCGTCAAATGCTGGGTTCTTCTTGTCAATATCAGTCAAGATTACGGGACTAAAGAAAGCACCGTCAGACTTAATTTCTGGATATTGATAAAAGACTTTTGCACCAGCATCAACTGCGGCCTTAACTTGCTTAGTTAGCTTATCTCTTGAGCTGACTGAGTTCATTGGTGGCAAGGTCGTTGCGTCGTCCATTGGGTCGCCTGGTTTTAAGTTAGAAAAGACGTTCTTTAATTCGTGTAAAACTTCGTCGTAGCGAGATTTAACAACAATAATTCGCTTGGATGAGGTACATACTTGACCGCCATTATAAGTTCTAGCAGTGCACAATACTTGTTTCAAAAGTTCTGGGTCGGCGTCATCCAAAATGATGAACGGGTCATTGCCGCCAAGTTCCATTGTTGACTTTTTCAAATTCTTACCAGCATTAGCAGCAACTGAAGCACCACCACGTTCTGAACCAGTCAGGGCAACACCAGAAATCCGTGGATCAGCAATGATGTCGTCTAATTGGTCGTAAGTTGGGTAAAGATTGATAAAGCTGCCTTCAGGTGCGCCACCTTCTTTAACGATTTTGGCAGCTAAAGCAGCAGAACCAGGAACGTTGTGGGCATGTTTTAATAGCATTGGGTTACCAACGATAAAGTTTGGAGCAAAGACCCGGATAATTTGGTAAAGTGGGAAGTTCCACGGTTCGCAAGCCATAATTACACCAGTAGCTTGTTTCAAGTAGCAGGCACGGCCAAGCTGGGACTCAACTGGTTGCGGCTTTAACATATCTGGGCCTTTTTCAGCGTAATATTCACAAATCGAAATACAAATTTCAACTTCTTCTTTGGATTCGTGAATCATTTTACCCATTTCACGAGTCATCATTTCGGCCATTTCGTCTTCATGCTTGCGCAAGCTGTCAGCAACTTGATGCAAAATTATGGCACGACTTTCAGGACTTTCGTGTTGCCACTTCTTGTATAACGCATGGGCAAGATTAATTGCTTCGTCAATTTGAGTGGTTGTTGGGTTGTCGTATTCGGCAAACTTTTCATTGGTATATGGGTTGACTGATTGATATTTAGCCATATTGTTACCTCTTTTTTAAAATCATTCTAAAAACAAATAAATGTTTCAATACACATTATAAAGCGTTATCACGTTAATTTGAATTTTTTGAACCAAGTTTTACTAATAATTAATTTGCTTACAAAAAAACCGCGAAAAAGCAATACTTTCGCGGTTTTTCTATTGTAGTACTTACATCATTTGCGTTAAGTAGGCAAGTGAAGCATCAATGTAGTCATTGGCATAGGCCATTGCGTGCTTTTGACCTGGGAGAACAGTAAGTTCTGAGCCGCGGTCTTCTTTAGCCAATGTTTGGATAAAGTCCAAGACATATTTCAATGGGGACAATTCGTCGACTGAATTAATTAGCCATAAGTGTCCCAAGTTGGAGTAGTCGTAGGATTTTGCGTCCAGCTTTTCGAGAGTGGCTGCATCACTTGAACCGGCGTATGCTAAACCAAAGTATTTATAGAAGGATTCGTTAATTGCCTTAGGGTCGGTTAAGCCGAGTTCGCCGCGAGCATCGATTGAGGCCTTAGTGGCTTCGTGCTCTTTCATCCAAGCGGAGTAGTTGACTGGTGCTGACCAAGTAACTGTTGGGAAGCCGTACTTTCCAGCAATGTAGAGGGCCATGACGCCGCCGGAACTGGCACCGATTTGCGTAATGCCCTTGGTGTCTGAACCAGTGTAATCAGAGTCAAGCAGCCATTCAACGAACTTGACGGTATCATCGTGTGCAGCTGGGAAAGTGTTGGTTGGTGCCAAGCGGTAATTCGGGACAAATGCAGTGAAGCCTTTTTCTGTCATTTTAAGACATAAATCTTTAACGTCGCCTTTATCCCCGCGAATCCAGCCGCCACCGTGCCAAAAGATTAAAACTTTAGTCGCTTTTGAGGGCGTATCTGGCAAGTAAATGTCAGTTGCCAAGTGGTGTTCTTCATCATAAATGATATCGTTCTTAATTTTAGCCATATATTTAAACCTCCAATATAACTATATTTATTGTCTCTTCTATCTTAGAATAAAATTGTGCTTTTGGCTGAAAAAATTTGATTAATAAGTCAAATTTATTGTGGAATAGATTAACTGGCTGAACAGAAGTTAATTTTGCGCCGCTATGCGGTCTGTTCCCCACCAATTAGGAATTAGTTTGGCTAAAGTAATTGTTTGTCTTGACGCGTAATCTACCATAAATTCGGTATCTTTATTACTTGGGTCTAATTGCATGAGAAATTCGCGACAGGCGCCGCAAGGCATACCAGAACTGCCGCCAAATGGTGGTTTGTCGCGAAAAGCGATAATGCGCTTGATGTGAGTTTGCCCAGTTGTAACATACATATTCAGCGCGGCAACGCGTTCAGCACATAAGTTTAATACGCCAGAGCAGCTTTCGATACAAACGCCTACAAAAATTTGCCCATCTTCTGCTTCAAGAGCACAAACAACGCTGCGGGCATAAACGTATGGTGTAACTTCACCGGGATGGTATTCTTTTTTGGCTTGTTTATATAATTTGTCCCAGATATCCATTTTGACCTCCTTTTAATGGTAAAATTTTTAAGTTATTTTAATTATTATCCTCAATTAGCTAAAAAAGCAATCATGGATCGTGAAATTTTGGTAAAATTGACCTTAACATATGGAGGAAGATTATGCATTTGTCACCTAAAGCTAGTCGACGATTAATTAATATCTTAACCGTTGTTAGTGGGATTATTATTATCTTGCTGTGTATCTATTGGTATCGCCTAGGGATTTTTACTAGTCAGGCGAAGATGCGCGCATATTTAGCTAATAAAAAAATTATTGGCCCGGTTATTTTTGTTTTGATTCAAACTACACAGGTTGTTTTTCCAATTATTCCGGGTGGTGTGTCACTGCTCGGTGGGGTAGTATTTTTTGGCCCCTTGGCTGGTTTTATTTATAATTATGTCGGTGTTTGTATTGGTTCAATTATTGATTTCTTTTTGGCTCGTTATTATGGCCGGCCGTTTATCCTGCATATTGTTTCCGAAAAGACACTCGATAAATATATGAAGTGGACGAAAAATCAGCGAAAATTTAACTGGTTTTTTGCAATTTGTATTGTTGCGCCAATGGCGCCGGACGATGTTCTGTGCATGTTAGCGGGATTAACGGAGATGAAATTCTCAACTTACTTTTGGATAATTATTTTAGGAAAGCCATGGACAATAGCGGCGTACAGTTTTGCCCTAATGTTTGGGATGGATTGGCTGCTCAAACTTGTTGGCAGTAAGTAATGGCTAAGCGGGTTTATTTGCGTTCCTTTAGCTTGGCAGATGCACCGGTTATTTTAAGATGGGGCAAGGACGATTACTACTATCATTATGCTGGCTTTAGTCGCTATCAAAATTTGGCGCAGGCTGAACTTGCCGCTAAGCAATATGCTGCGCGAGATAATAGTTATGCGATTTGCTTGCAAGAAACGCAGCAGGTGATTGGCCTTGTTGAATTATATGAGCGCGGGACAAATGATCAGGAATTATTGCAAACTAAAGAAGTTGGTTTCTTATTAGATAAGTCGTTTTCGGGACACGGCTATATGACTGAGGCCTTACAACTAATTTTTGCTTATGCTTTTAATCAGCTTGACCAAACCGAAATTTGGGCGGGGACTTTTGCCCATAACTTGAAATCGCAAAAATTGCTGCAGCGTTTGGGCTTTAAGTACGTTTATTTTGTCGATTTAAGTAAAATTAGTCATCTTTTTTCCTATCAAGAAAAATACTATTTGCTTGATAGGAAAGAATGGCTTAAAATAAATGCAAACACGGAATCTTAAGACTATTTCAGAGAGTTCGCGGCTGGTGTGAGCGGATAAAAGTCGTTTCCAGATTCTTTAAATGTGGGTAATTAATAGTTACACGGGCTGCGGCGCCGTTATCGCCAAATAATGAAGTGCAGTTATTTTATCGCAATAACTGAAACTGGGTGGTACCGCGAAGCCATGTATGAGCCAATTCGTCCCAAGATGCAGGGATGAGTTGGCTCTTTTTTATGGAGGTAAACAATGCTAGATATTAAAGTGATTCGTGAGAATCTCGATTGGGCAAAGGAAAAGCTTGCTACGCGTGGGATTAAGCCGGAGCAATTAGATGAATTAATTAAGATTGATAAACAGCGCCGTGAAAGTTTAAATCAAAGTGAACAGCTAAAGGCTAAACGCAATGATGTGTCTAAAAAGATTGCGCAAGCTAAGCGTAATAAAGAAGATGCTTCAAGCGTAATCACTGAAATGCGCGAAGTTGGTAGTGAAATTAAGGACTTAGACAATAAGGTTAGTGAGTTAACTGACAAGCAAAATTATATTTTATTGCGATTGCCAAACTTCCCTGATGATTCTGACCCAATCGGTCCTGATGAAAGTTACAACCAAGAAGTGCGTAAGTGGAGTGAACCAACAAAATTAGATTTTAAGCCTAAAGCCCACTGGGATTTAGGAACTGACCTCGATATTTTAGATTGGGATCGCGGTGCTAAGGTTTCTGGTGCGCGTTTTGTCTACTATAAAGGCGCAGGTGCACTTTTGGAACGGGCCGTATTTAACTTCTTCTTAGATGAAAACACGAAGGCTGGCTATACGGAAATCATTCCACCATACTTGGTAAATGACGCTTCAATGCAAGGAACCGGACAATTCCCGAAGTTCCATGAAGATGTTTATACAATAGTAGATAACGATGATCCGGATAAGCCACGGGACCTAACTTTAATTCCGACTGCTGAAGTGCCACTAGTTAATTACTTCCGTGATGAAATTATTCATGAAGACAGATTGCCGATTAACGTAACTGCACTGTCACCAGCTTTTAGAAGTGAAGCAGGTTCTGCTGGACGTGATACCCGTGGTTTAATCAGAATGCACGAATTCAGAAAAGTTGAAATGGTCAAGGTATGTAAGCCTGAAGAATCATGGCATGAATTAGACAATTTGACAGCAAACGCTGAACACTTACTGCAGAAGTTGAACTTGCCATATCATGTTGTTGCATTATCAACTGGGGATGCCAGCTTTACTAGTGCCAAGACTTACGATTTGGAAGTTTGGATGCCAGCTCAAGACAAGTACCGTGAAATTTCTTCATGTTCTAATTGTACTGACTTCCAGGCACGTCGTGCGCAAATTCGTTACCGCGGTGAAGACGGTAAGCTGCATTTAGCTCATACTTTGAATGGTTCTGGCTTGGCTGTTGGTCGAACAGTTGCCGCTATTTTGGAAAACTACCAAAATGAAGATGGCACAGTAACAGTTCCAGAAGCATTAGTTCCATATATGAACGGAATGACAAAAATTACTAAAGAACAAAGCTTAATTTAAGCGTTAAAGAGGTCCAGTTGGACCTCTTTTTTAGTTATTTTGAAAAAAATAAAATTAATTTTAGACCGTTTTGCGACTAAAAATCGTTAAATTCCGAATATTTTTAACTAGTTGCTTTATTAAAATTAGAAAAATGTAGCAATTTTATATTAGCTTAAACTAATTAGACAGTAGATTTAAGTAAATAGCGAACAAAATGCTGAGCTTGACGAAAACGCGTAAAGAGGGTAAAGTATTACTTGTCCTTGAGAGCTAGTTAGCTTAATCAAGAGCAAAAAATAAAATTAAACATAGGTCTTGACAATAAGAGTTATGTTTAGTAAGATAATAAACGCTGCTGAGGAAAGCGAAACTTCTTCAGCAGGGGGCAGAAAAAAGTTCTTGACAA
>NZ_JAQTIG010000004.1 GCF_029433515.1 Lactobacillus sp. ESL0679
ACACAGTAGTTAAGCTTCTTCACGCCGAGAGTAGTTGGTGGGAGACTGCCTGCGAGGGTAGGACGCTGCCGTGCTTTTTTAATATTCCGGCTTAGCTCAGTTGGTAGAGCGCTTGACTGTTAATCAAGATGTCGTCAGTTCGAGTCTGACAGCCGGAGTATATTGGAGCGTTGTCCGAGTGGCTTAAGGAGCATGATTGGAAATCATGTATATGGGTTTTAATCCTGTATCGAGAGTTCAAATCTCTCACGCTCCGTAATAAATAATTGAAAGCTTGTTAAACCAATGTTTAACAGGCTTTTATTTTGTTTGCGATATAAAATTGAAACAATAAAGTCAAAAATAATTTTATACTCCGCAGTAAATAATTAAATGCATGTTAAACTGTGGTTTTGCAGGCGTTTAATTCAGCTTTTAATACAAAAATTAATAGGTAAAGAAATTAATGATAGTTTAACCTTAATCTTGCTTAACCGCATGGACTAATTATGAACTAAATAAAGCGATTTTAAATTATTTCATCTCATTCTTAGTTTGGAAGTATTTACTTTCCTCAATTAGCCAAAAGACATGTTCTTTTTTACCGAGGTGTTTAATCAAATGATCGGGATTGCCACCTACTAAGGTATTAGCGACTACATTTTTAGTTACCACTGCTCCAGCTGCAATAATTGCATTCTCGCCAATGGTAATTCCTGGCAAGATCACGGCGTAACCACCAATCCAAACATTGTCGCTGACAACAATTCTTTTTCCAAATTCAAGGCCAGTTTGGCGAATTTGCGCATCAGTAGGATGTCCAGCAGTGTAGAAGCTGACACGTGGACCAACTAAAACATTATTACCAATGATAATTTGGTTAACATCCAAAAAAATGCAGTCCATGTTGGCGTAAAAATTATTGCCTATTGTTGTATGACGTCCGTAATCGACATGAAGAGGGGGAACTACATAACTATTTTTACCAAAATTACCAAAGAGTTGCCGTTCCAGTGATATTATTTTTTCTTTATTAGAGATTTTTTCTCGGTTAATTTTTTGCGCAATTATTTTACCATGAATTGACGTATTTTCTGGTTTAATATTTGCAGCTTGGTATAAACTTCCTTTTAACATCTGCTGATAATCAAAATCTTCGGCCATAATTTCACTCCCTAAAATCTTTTTAAATTAATTTTATTTTACTAGATTTTTAATTATAGTTCAGTAAAAAATTACGAATTTTGCAAAAAAAAACGAAAAAAAGATAGACAAGACCGCGACCTTTTGCTATAGTATTAAGAGTAGTCATGAGATGACAACGACCTCGGAGGATTAGCTCAGCTGGGAGAGCATCTGCCTTACAAGCAGGAGGTCACAGGTTCGAGCCCTGTATCCTCCATAATAATGGTGGTGTGAAAATTTGCACCGCCATTATTTATGGAAATAATTAAATATTATTTTTCAGAATTGAGAAAGAATTCTTGCATTTTTCCAAGTATCTAGTATACTGGTTAAAGTGCTTTGATTCAGGCTATGACCCGTTGGTCAAGTGGTTAAGACATCGCCCTTTCACGGCGGTAACATGGGTTCAAATCCCGTACGGGTCACTTTGGAGGATTAGCTCAGCTGGGAGAGCATCTGCCTTACAAGCAGGAGGTCACAGGTTCGAGCCCTGTATCCTCCATCGTTCTAAGACTACCGAATCTACGGTAGTCTTTTTTTATACAAAAGGAACGAAACAATTTAATATTTATCGGTTCAAGTCCTGAGAGGATCCGCTAAGTAAGTGGAGATGCCTTGTAACCGAATAGCTGTTGTCTATATAGGGGGACTATTGTGGAAAAACGTTTATTTACTTCAGAATCTGTTTCTGAAGGACATCCAGATAAGATTGCTGACCAAATTTCTGATGCGATTTTAGATGCGATTATTGCTCAAGACTCAGATGCACACGTTGCCTGTGAAACCATTGTTACCACTGGAATTGTGTATGTATTTGGCGAAATATCGACTAGTGCTTACGTTGATATTCAGTCAATTGTTCGTAAGACAGTTTTACGAATTGGTTATGACAAGCCAGAACTTGGCTTTGACGGCAATAATTGTACTGTACTAGTCGATATTGATGAGCAATCACCTGATATTGCTGATGGTGTTGATCATTCGCTAGAAACTCGTGAAAATCAGTCTGACGAAGATAATTTGGATCAAATTGGTGCAGGTGACCAAGGTTTAATGTTTGGCTTTGCGATTAAAGAAACGCCAGAGTTAATGCCGCTGCCAATTTCACTTGCGCACCGGTTAATGCGTCAAGTTGCGCAATTGCGCAAAGATGGGACTTTAACATGGTTGCGTCCGGATTCTAAAGCACAAGTTACCGTTGAATATGATGAAACCGGTAAGCCTAAGCGGGTTGATACGGTTGTCATTTCAACGCAAACTGATGATCAAGTTACTAATGAAGAAATCCGTCAGGCAATGATTGATTTAGTCATTAACAAGGTTATTCCAGCTAAGTATTTGGATGAGAAAACAAAATACCTGATTAACCCTTCTGGTCGCTTTGTCATCGGGGGACCTAAAGGTGATTCAGGGTTAACTGGCCGTAAGATTATCGTTGATACCTATGGTGGTTATGCTCGCCATGGTGGTGGCGCCTTTTCCGGTAAGGATCCGACAAAGGTTGACCGCAGCGCTAGTTATGCGGCACGTTATGTTGCCAAAAACATCGTGGCTGCTGGTCTAGCATACCGCTGTGAAGTGCAGCTAGCTTATGCGATTGGTGTAGCTCATCCAGTATCAGTAATGATTGATACTGCCGGCACTGGAAAGGTTAGTGATGAGCTCTTAACGAAGGCGGTTCGGGAAATCTTTGATTTACGTCCAGCTGGCATTATCAAGATGCTTGACTTGCGCCGGCCAATATATGAGCAAACGGCAGCCTACGGTCATTTTGGTCGCACTGATATTGATTTGCCATGGGAAAAGACCGATAAGGTTCAAGAAATCTTAGATTTTGTAAAGAAAAATAAATAATTTTAAGGAGGAGCAATTATGAAAAAAACAAACGTACCTGTTGTTACGCTTGCGATTTTTATGACAACTTTTATGGCTGCGATTGAAGGAACGATTGTTTCAACTGCAATGCCAACCATTGTTTCTGATCTGAATGGATTGGAAATTATGAACTGGGTTGTTTCAATTTTCTTATTTATGACAGCTGTATCGACTCCTTTATACGGAAAACTGGCAGACAGCATTGGTCGCAAGCCAGTTTTTTTGTTTGGTATTGCGTTGTTTGTTGTTGGGTCAGCCCTCTGCGGACAAGCACACAATATGATGGAGTTAATCTTGTTTCGGGTTGTGCAGGGCCTCGGCTCTGGTGCAGTTCAGCCTGTAGCAATGACAATTATCGCGGACTTGTATACTTTAAAAAAGCGCACCAAGATGCTTGGACTTAATTCTGGCTTCTGGGGAGTTGCTTCTGTTATTGCACCACTTCTGGGTGGCTTTATTGTTCAAAGCCTGTCTTGGCACTGGGTCTTTTACATCAATGTGCCGATTGGTTTAATTGCCTTTTTATTAGTTGTATTCTTTTTGCATGAACCTAAGGAAAAGGTAGCAGTTAAGTTAGATGTTAAGGGTACGTGCTGGCTAATTGTCCTATTATTAACCTTGATGTATGTACTGCAAGAATTAGGTTCGCTTAATTGGCTGATAACAGTCGCTCTAGTGATTTTAATTATTATTAGTGCAGTTGCCTTTTATCATGTTGAAAAGAACGCAGATGACCCGATAATGCCACTCTCAATGCTTAAAGGTAGAGAGTTCCTCGCATTAAACCTGATTACCCTGTTTATTTCAGGTGTTGTAATCGGTTTTGAATTCTATATTCCGACCTGGATGCAGGGAATTAAGGGTACAAGTGCTACGATTGCAGGCTTTGCCGTTACGCCAAGTTCTGTAATGTGGGTTGTTGGTTCGTTCTTAATTGGTGGCATGCTTGGTCACTTTGGCGTTCGCAAAACTTTCTTCGGCATGCTAGGATTACTAGTAATTGCAGACATACTATTGCTAATTGTGCCAATGCAAACACCATTTTGGGTATTTTGTGTCATTGCAACAATGAATGGTTTGGCTTTTGGGGCAATTATCACTGCGTCTCAAGTTCGCTCACAAGTCTTAGTGGAACCAGAAAACGTTGGGGTCGCTACGTCATTTAATACACTAATGCGTTATTTAGGACAGACGATGTTAGTTTCAATTTACGGTATTACATTTAATACGATTGTTGCTGGACAAATTGCTAAGCATCCAGCTCTAACACAGGCAATGATGAACAAAATTGTGTCATCAGTTAAAGCCAAGGAATTGGCTGCTAACTTGGTTCCACAATTGCGGCAGGTATTGTTTAGCGCCCTAAAGGGTGTCTACGTTGTCTCAATGGTTGCCATTGTGATTTCAATTTTGATTAACGCTAGTTATAAAAAGCAAAAAGAGAATTAAACAGTTTTATTTAAAAAGGCCAATAATTTAGTTATAAGTTGTTGGCCCTTTTTTGCTTAAATTTGGTATTGCTTTAGGAATAAATTGCACATATAATTGTTGCCAATTTAGTGAGAAAATAATTATATGGATAAAAACACAAAACAGCCTATTGAAAAATTAGCTGGGCAAAATTCAACCAACAATACGGTGAGTGATGTAGCAATGACCGATGATGATTGGCTAGATAAAGCTGCTAAAAAGGTAAATGTGGTTTTTTCTGGGGACATATATGTCAAATTAAAATCTGGCAAAAAGAAAATTGCTAAAATTCCGATGCTAACCAATAAGCATGATGAATATTTTGTTCATGCTATTGCGGCGTATACAATAGTGACGGCGAGTACAGGGGAGTTAACGAATAAGTCTTTGATATGAAGCCACTAGTTGATGGGTATCTTAAAAATACAAACCAGAAAATCATTAAGGATCCTGATGCCAAGGTTAACACTTTTACTGGAGCAACGTCACAAAAATCTAAAGATGATATTATTGATGCAATTTCTGAAGCATCACCTAAATAAAAAGCCGACGTTAGTCGACTTTTTTGTTAGCAGTTTATTCTTTTAAGTAGTAATGATACAAGAAGGAATAACCAATCAGAACAAAGGTAATTCCTTCTAAAAAGCCACCGAGAACATCTGACGGATAGTGAACATGTGTGAAGATTCTGGTGTAGCCAATCAGTAATGGGAAACAAGCCCAGATAATACACAAAATTGTTTTAGCAGCCTTGTTCTTAATTAATAAAATAGTTAGTACGATTAAAATCCCGAATAAAGTAGCACTTCCGACAGAATGACCAGATGGGAAACTGTAACCGTGGGCAGCAACCAAGTGGTGCACATATGGTCGGTGCCGAGCAATTGCGTGTTTGATAATCCAGTTATAGCCATTGGCTGTAATCATGGTTCCCGCCGTGAAGAAGGCATAAGCGTATTTTTTAAAGACTAGCAGAATGATGAATAGGATAAGTGTCTCAACCACAATGACACTCGTATTACCTAAATTGGTAAAAGTTGTTGCGAATTTAACATTGGCTAGGTTTGTGTTACAGATAATTCCAATTATTGCATTGTCAAATTGATGAATAATTTGATTGCTTGAAGAAACTAGGATGGCCCAGACTGCATAAATGACCAAAAAGATTGTTGCGGGCACGATTGTGTCTCTTTTAGCGTGTGTTGTATTATTCAAATGTTTTTCTCCCCTTGTTTTTTTTAGTATTTGTGGTAAATTATAATCATTATTGATAAAAAAATAAAGGTCAGGAACTAGTAGCAATGTTGTTTTTCCTTAGAGAAAAGTCGGTTGGTGCAAGACTAAAAAAACTAATTGTGAACTGAGCCTGAGAAAGAACCTTTCGTTGTGCTGCCGCGTTAAGGAGCGATAGAGGGTCATGCTACGGCATGAAACTTAGGTGGTACCGCGATTATTCGTCCTATGATTAGTTTCATAGGACTTTTTTTATGAGGTGAAGCAGATGTACAATCACAAAGTTGTCGAAAAAAAATGGCAAGATTATTGGGCCAAAAATAAAACTTTCAAAACGGGTAATGATCCGAAGAAGAAAAATTATTATGTCATGGACATGTTCCCATTTCCATCTGGTAAGGGATTGCACGTTGGTCACCCAGAAGGCTATACAGCAACTGATATTACTGCCAGAATGAAGCGGGCACAGGGCTATAATGTTCTTTATCCAATGGGATGGGATGCCTTCGGTTTGCCAACAGAACAATATGCGTTAAAGACGGGTAAGGATCCGGCTGTTGTTACTAAAGAAAATATTGCTACTTTTAAAAAACAATTGCACAAGCTTGGTTTTTCTTATGATTGGGACCGCGAGATTGCAACTTGTGATCCAAAATATTATAAGTGGACCCAATGGACATTTGAACAAATGTACAAGCATGGCTTGGCTTATGAAGCTGAAGTACCGGTTAACTGGTCACCAGATTTAGGGACAGTTGTTGCGAATGAAGACATTGTTGACGGTAAGACAGAACGGGGCGGCTTTCCAATTTATCGTCGTAATATGAAGCAATGGATGCTGAAGATTACGGCTTATGCTGATCGGTTACTTGCTGGTCTTGATAAGCTTGATTGGCCGGAAAACGTTAAGGAAATGCAAAGGAACTGGATTGGTCGTTCAGTTGGTGCCCAAGTTACGTTCAAAATTAAGAATTCTGATCAGACCTTTGACATTTTTACCACTCGTCCTGATACCTTATTTGGTGCCAGCTATGCAGTTTTGGCGCCAGAAAACAAACTAGTTGAAAAAATCACAACAGCTGACTACAAGGCAAATGTTGAAGCATATGTTAAGGAAATCGAGTCCAAGTCTGACTTGGAAAGAACTGATCTGAACAAGAATAAGACTGGTGTCTTCACTGGTGCATACGCAATCAATCCGGTTAATGATGAAGAAATTCCAATTTGGATTTCTGATTACGTTTTAGCGACTTATGGTACTGGTGCGGTAATGGCCGTTCCAGCACATGATGACCGTGATTATGAATTTGCTAAAAAGTTTGACTTACCAATTAAGCCAGTTATTAAGGGCGGCGACATCACTAAGGAAGCTTATACTGGTGATGGTGTCCACTTTGATTCCGAATTTTTAAACGGCTTAAAGATTGAAGATGCGAAGAAGAAAATTGTAGCTTGGCTAGAAGAACACAATGTTGGTGAAAAGAAGGTCAACTACAAGCTGCGTGATTGGGAATTCAGTCGCCAGCGCTACTGGGGTGAACCAATTCCTGTTATTCATTGGGAAGATGGCGAAACAACTTTGGTTCCAGAAGACCAATTACCATTAGTTTTGCCACACGCAACTGATATTAAACCTTCAGGAACACCTGAAAGTCCACTTGTTAACTTGACAGATTGGGTTAACGTTGTTGATGAAAATGGCCGCAAGGGTAAACGAGAGACAAACACGATGCCTAACTGGGCTGGCTCATCATGGTACTTTATCCGTTACGTTGATCCGCATAATGACCAAAAGCTAGCTGACTATGACTTGCTTAAGAAGTGGTTGCCAGTTGACTTGTACATTGGTGGGGCAGAGCACGCAGTGCGGCACTTGCTCTACGCACGTTTCTGGAACATGGTTCTCTACGACTTGGGTGTTGTACCAAATGAGGAACCGTTCCAGCGTCTATACAATCAAGGTTTGATTTTAAAGAACCACGAAAAGATGTCTAAGTCTAAAGGCAACGTTGTTAATCCAGACGATGTGATTGATGAATACGGCGCAGACAGCCTGAGAACTTACGAAATGTTCATGGGCCCATTAGATGCCTCAATTGATTGGGATGACAATGGTCCTGCTTCGACCAAGAAGTTCTTGGATCGCGTTTGGCGTCTATTTGTAAACGATTTGGACTTGAAGGCAATTCCACAAGAAAACATTGTTGCCGAAAATGATGGTGCGCTGGATAAGGTATATGCCGAAACTGTTAAGAAGGTAACCGAAGACTTTAAAGCTTTGCACTTTAATACCGCGATTTCACAAATGATGGTCTTTGTTAATGCAGCCCAAAAGGTTAAGACAATTCCACGGGAATATGCAGAAGGCTTTATTACTCTGATGGCACCAGTTGCACCACACATGATGGAAGAAATTTGGCAAATCATGGGTCATGACCAATCAGTTACCTTTGCTAAATGGCCAACTTATGATCCAGCTAAATTAGTTGAATCAACGGTAGAGATTATGGTTCAAGTAAACGGCAAGTTGCGCGGCAATTTCAACGCTGCTAAGGATACAGCTAAGGATGAGCTGCAAGAGCAGGCTTTGGCATTGCCACATGTTCAAAAATTCTTAGCTGGTAAAGATGTCAAAAAGGTCATCGTTGTACCGAATAAGATTGTTAACATTGTTGCAAAATAAAATTTAATTTTTCCTAAAATGAATAGCTATGTGATTGAGAATTATTAGCTTTGCTTGCAAAATAGGATAGTTAGTACACTAGATTTAGGAAAAATTAATGAAAGAAAATAATTTAAAAGAGCAAAACACGCAGGATACCTTCATTAAGGGTAGTGCGTGGATGACTTTTGGCTCGATTACATCACGACTTTTGGGTGCATTGTACATCATTCCGTGGTTCATCTGGATGCAGCCGTATGGCAATATTGCTAACGCTCTGACGGCTAGAAGTTATAACATTTATAGTATTTTTATCTTGATTTCAACAGCTGGGATTCCCGGAGCAGTAGCTAAGCAGGTCGCCAAATATAACGCCCTTAATGAATATGGCGTTGGTCGTAAATTATTTCGTAAAGGTTTAATTTTGATGGTGGTCTTAGGCATTGTTTCAGCTGCTGTGATGTATTTTGCCTCACCACTTTTAGCTTCGAATGGGTCACGTAGTGATCCGCGACAAGTGGCGGTAATGCGCAGTCTGTCTTACGCCATCTTGATTATTCCGATTTTGAGTATCATGCGGGGATATTTCCAAGGGTATGCAGATATGATGCCATCGGCAGTTTCACAATTTGTGGAACAGCTTGCGCGTGTCGTGTGGATGCTGCTAACTGCATATATTATTATGCAGGTGCAGCACGGTTTTTTTGTTAACGCAGTTGTCCAGTCAAACTTAGCAGCGGCCATTGGAGCAGTTTTTGGAATTGCAATTTTAGTCTGGTTTTTGTTTACGCGGCGGCACAAGTTGAATAACCTTGTTGCTAATTCAAATAATGAAGTTGAAGTTTCAACAATGGGGCTGTTTGGCGAAATCATCGCTCAGGCAATTCCGTTCATTATTATTGATGCGGGAATTCAGCTATTTTACTTAGTTGACCAATATACTTTCCACCCAATGATTGCAAGCTTAGTGCAGGCTCATTACAACACAATTGAGACTTGGTATGCCTTGTTCGCGCTTAATGCGAATAAGTTAATCATGATTATTGTGTCCCTAGCTAGTGCAATGGCAGTTACGGCAATTCCATTATTGTCAGCAGCCCATGCTAAGCACGATTTTCGTGGTATTTCAAAGCAAATTGGTAATACGCTAGACTTATTTTTGTTCGTGATGATCCCAGCAGCATTTGGGATGGCAGCGATAGCGACACCGATTTACACCATCTTTTATGGTTATGACAAGTTGGGCGCAGATGTTTTATATTTATCATCCTTTACGGCGATTTCGCTAGGGTTGTTTACCGTTTTAATGGCTATCCTGCAAGGATTATCAGAAAATGGTCTGGCAATAAAATATCTTGTGCTCGGGCTGATAATTAAAATTATCACGCAGTACCCAATGGTGTATGTCTTTAAAATCTATGGCCCGTTAGTAGCGACTAATTTGGGGATGCTGGTTATTATTTTCTTGGCGTTGAAGCATCTTCAGGTAAGTTATGACTTTAATAGCAGCCGAACCAGCCGGCGGTTTATCGGCATTACTTCATTTTCCGTAATTATGTTTCTACTTGTGATAGCAGTTGAAAAGGCTATGGAACTTGTATTAAACCCAACAGTTCGTTGGCAAGCACTATTGATTGTTGCTGTTTCTGTTCTTGTTGGTGGCGTCTTCTACGTCTTTGCGGCAATTAAGTCTGACTTGGCGCAAAAGATTTTAGGTGACAAGATTGTTCCTATTTTAAGAAAGTTACATATTCGAGCATAAAAAAAGACGTTATCACGTAATTGTGATAGCGCCTTTTTTGGTTACAAAATAGCGTCAAAGCTGCTTTGTACGCCCCTGCCAAGGAATTCTATTATACCATAATACTTAGATAGCTAATAACTCAATGCTTATGATATTCCCCATTAAGAATATTATCACGATGGCCGTGCTCTGGAATTGCAAAGGCAGCAATAATGTAAAGTATTAACCCCCAACCAGTAAAGCAAATTAGGGCACCGCCGGCAATTCTTGTCCAAGCCTTGTCCCAATCGAAATATTCAGCGATGCCACCTAGAACGCCAGTCAAAATTTTGTCGTGCGATTTTGTTAAATGTTTTTGCATTACTCTGCTCCTTTACCATGATTTAGGTTATAAAAAAAGCCAATCATCACAGATCAGCTTTTACAATGCCCCGAAAAAGATTCGAACTTTCACTTAGTTACCTAAACAGCGACCTGAACGCTGCGCGTCTGCCAATTCCGCCATCGGGGCTTAAATATTTTTAGCACAGTAATAATAATACCAAAAATTTGGTAAAATGTAAGCATAAAACAGAAAATATCTAAAATTTTTTCTAATTAAGGAGGATTTATGACTTTTAAGCATAAATTTAACAGAATTATTGTTGCTTTGGTGGCAATTGTGTTACTAATGTTGCCGGCAGTTCCAATTTCTGCAGCAACTCAAGTGCCAAATGATTATAATACTAACCAGTTGAATTTAAATGTTAAGTCGGCGATTGCAATTGACAGCAAGACCGGTCAGTTATTGTACGGCAAGAATATTAATCAGCCACTACCAATCGCCTCGATGACCAAGTTGATTACGGTTTATTTGACTTTGACGGCAATTAAAGAGGGAAAATTAACGTGGCAAACTAAGGTGAAGCCAACTGATGCGATTATCCGGGTGGCCAACAACAAGGATTTTTCTAACGTGCCACTGCATGTGGGCCACGAATATAGCATTAAGCAGCTATATCAGGCGACTTTAATTGAGTCGGCTAATGGTGCTGCGATGTTATTAGGACAAGCTGTCAGCGGCGCTCAAGTGCCGTTTGTCAAAAAGATGCGGCAGCAACTGACCAGATGGCAGATTAATGATGCCCAAATTTATACAAGTTGTGGCTTGCCGAATAAGGATGTGGGTGCTGATGCTTATCCGGGTGCCGCAAGTCAGGCTGAAAATGAACTCTCAGCTAAGGATATGGCAATTGTTGGGCAGCATTTACTCACTGATTTTCCGCAAGTTATTAAGACGGCGAAGATTGCTCGCTTGGATTTTATAGATCAAAACACGCGAACAGCAATGGTGAACTTTAACTGGATGCTTAAGGGACTATCGCAGTATAATCCTCAGTTAAAAGTTGACGGCTTAAAGACTGGAACAACCGATGCGGCCGGTGCCTGTTTTATCGCAACGGCCGAGCATAACGGTGCCCGAATTATTACCGTTGTAATGGGTGCTGCCCACCGCGATGGCAGCGACCCGTCGCGTTTTATTCAGACCAAAGAGCTGTTAAGCTATCTTTACCGCACCTATCGGCCGATTATTTTTACTAAAAACGAAGTAATCACAGGTCTAACCAGTATGAAAGTTCATAACGGTAAAGCGCGACAGATTAATATTGGCATAAAAGAAAATAGTGAGGTGTGGGCGCCGATTAACGGTGCAAAGTTGCACGTTGAATTAGCTGATGATCAGGTTGAAGCACCCGTAAAAGTTGGACAGACAGCAACGAATTATTTATTTAAAGCGGGCAGTGCTCCGTTAATTTCGCTGACAAACCCTAGTGGGGTTCGCTTGCCAGCCAAGGCATTTCAAAGGACGACAAAGGTTAACTTTTTAGTTCGCTTTTGGCGTTGGCTTTTTGGAGGTTAAAAAGTGACAGCAATTTCAGCAGATATTTTAACTAAAGTAATCAAAAAAAGACGCAGCGACACCCATAAAGGCGATTATGGGCGCGTATTATTAATCGGCGGCTGTGAAAATTATGGCGGAGCAATAATTATGAGTGCCGAGGGCGCTTTAAACAGCGGTGCGGGGCTTGTGGCGGTGGCGACACACTCGCTTAATCTGTCAGCCTTGCACGCGCGTGACCCCGAAGTGATGTACATTGATTGGCGCGACCATGATTTGCCCGCGTTAATTAAAAAAATGGACGTTATTGTCTGCGGTCCGGGACTGGGACTCAGTAATTTTGCTCAAGAATTAATGCAGTTTTTGTGCGCTAATTTAACTGTCAAGCAGACGTTGGTTTTAGATGCCAGCGGTCTTGATTTGATTGCCAAACAGCATAGTTTAATTCCGCAGCATGTTGGTAAAATCATTTTGACACCGCACCAAATGGAGTGGCAGCGGTTAAGCCAAATAAAGATTGCCTTTCAAACAGACAGTGCTAATTTAACAGTATTAAATGAACTATTTCCGCAGCAAAACGCAATTTTGGTTCTGAAATCGAACCATACGCATGTTTATTGCGCTAATGGGACAGTTTACGTCAACCCATTAGGCAATCCTGGAATGGCAACGGGCGGAATGGGCGACACACTTGCCGGGATAATTGGCGGCTTTTGCGCACAATTTGGTAATGAAATTGATACAGTCTTAGCTGCTGTTTATCTTCATTCGCTGGCTGGCGATAGGATTGCCCAAACGGATTACGTGGTTAGGCCAACTAAAGTCAGTGCATTATTGCCGCAAATAATGAAAGAATACGCAGGTTAAATAGTTAAATGAATTAAGTTTTGTTGTAGAATAAGGCTACGTGCCAGAAAGAAAGGATGAGAATGAAAAAAAGTCTATTAAAGCCACTTACTTTTTGTTTTGTCATTTTAATATGTGTCATCAGCTTGGCGCGAATTTCAATGCCACAAACACAAGAAAAAGCAAGCAGGCCTACTAAAAAAGAAACTATAGTTAAAAAGACAGCCGCTTCTTTTCGTCCTTATCAAGATCCTAGCGATTTGCGCCAGCCATATAATTGGTGTAAGTCGAGCGAACGTAAGCCGTATCCTAAGATTAAATCGCTAGAAAATGACATTACAATTCGGGTTTCGCTTAAAGGTAACCGGGTTTACATTTTGCGTAATAATCAGCGCATTTATACGATGCTAGCCAGTGGTGGCGTCTTCAAAAACGGCAAATCGTTAACTCCGACTGGTACGTTTCACATTCAGGATAATCGTGGTGAGTCCTTTTACAATCCGAATTTAAATGAGGGTGCTAATAACTGGACGAGCTGGGATAAAAAAGATGTCTATCTGTTCCATTCAGTACCAACTAAAGATAACGGCAAATATAATTTAAAAGAAGCTAAAAAATTGGGTAAACAATCTGGGTCGCATGGTTGCATTCGTTTGAGCGTGCCAGATTCGGCGTGGATAATGAACAATATCAGGACTGGCACTAAGGTGATTATTAAGAATAATTAGGTAAAAAGAGTTGGCGAGGACTCTTTTTCCTGTTATAATCGTGTTTTGAGAAGTTAGAAGTAGTAAGCAATTTCCTAATTAGCGAGTCTGCGAGTGGTGTAAGGCAGGCTAGAAAAATTGTGTGAAGGCGTGTCTAACCGATAATTTAGTAAATTTAATAAGCGGATACTTTGTATCAAATAGAGTGGTACCGCGGGTAAAAACTCGTCTCTTTCTGCATGGCAGGAAGGGACTTTTTTCGTAAAGTGAGGTAAAAATGGATTTTAAAAATGAAGTAGTTGCGCTACTAGCACCGCAAGTTGACTTACCAAAAGAAAAAATTGCGGCTTTAATTGAGCGGCCAAAAAATGAAAAAATGGGTGATTATGCCTTTCCAGCATTTGCGTTAGCTAAAGTAATGCACAAAAATCCGGCTGAAATCGCTAAGAAAATTGCAGCGCAATTGTCCAGTCCGAATTTTGCCAGCATTCAAGCAGTTGGCCCATATGTTAACTTTGCCATTAATCATGAAAAGCTGATTGCACAAACATTAACCGATGTTTTAACGCAAAAAGAACACTATGGTGACCAAGAACTTGGCTCGGGCAACGTTCCAATTGATATGTCCAGCCCGAACATTGCTAAGCCAATGTCAATGGGTCATTTGCGGTCAACAGTGATTGGTAATTCAATTGCTAAAACGCTGCAAAAGGTTGGCTATACACCAATTAAGATTAACTATTTAGGTGACTATGGCACGCAATTTGGTAAGCTGATTGCGGCTTATAAGCATTGGGGCGTTGAAGAAGACGTTAAAAAAGACCCAATCATGAACTTGTTTAAGTATTACGTTAAGTTCCATCAGGAAGCTGAGAAGCATCCAGAGCTTGATGATGAGGGCCGTGCTTGGTTTAAAAAGCTGGAAGATGGCGACCCAGAAGCAGTTGAATTGTGGCAATGGTTCCGTGAAGTTTCACTTGTCGACTTTAAGCGCATTTACAAGGAATTAGGCGTTGAGTTTGATTCTTATAAGGGTGAGGCTTTCTTCAATGATAAGATGCAGCCGGTAATTGATGAGTTAAAGCAAAAGGGGCTATTGCATGAGTCTCAGGGTGCCCAAGTCGTTGACATGGGTGAAGGTGAAAATCCGGCCTTGATTGTGAAGTCAGACGGTACCAGTATTTATTTGACACGTGACTTAGCCGCAGCTATTTACCGGATGAAAACCTACAACTTTGTCAAAATGTTGTACGTTGTTGGTAATGAGCAGTCACAACACTTTGTGGAACTGAAGACTGTCTTGAAGAAGATGGGCTATGACTGGGCTGATGAAATTCACCACGTACCATTTGGCTTAATTACGCAAAACGGCAAGAAACTATCAACGCGTAAGGGTAACGTTGTTTTCTTAGACAAGGTCTTAAAAGATGCTGTAGCACTTGCGCAGAAGCAAATTGAACAAAAGAACCCAGACTTAGCTGAGCAAAAGCAAGTTGCTCATGATGTTGGTGTTGGGGCTGTCATCTTCCACGATTTAAAGAATGACCGGACAGATAACTTTGACTTCGACTTAGAAGAAGTTGTCCGTTTTGAAGGGGATACTGGTCCTTATGTGCAATACACTAATGCCCGCGCCCAGAGTGTATTGCGTAAAGCCGCAAAGATGGATCAAAAACCAGATATAACTAACATGAGTTTGGCAGATGACTGGTCCTTTAGTGTGGCTAAAGCCTTAGCTGATTTCCCTAGAATTATTGCCCGCAGCAGTGAAAAATTTGAGCCATCAGTTATTGCCAAGTATGCACTGGATTTAGCTAAAAAATTCAACAAGTATTATGCCAATGTCAAGATTTTGACCACTGATGAGCAAATTGCTTCCCGCCTTGCGCTAGTTGAAGCAACATCAATTGTGTTAACAGAATCCCTTCGCCTTCTAGGAGTTAACGCACCAAAGGAAATGTAATTGAAAAATATTTTTCTAAAACAAGCGCTTACATGAAATAAAAGATTGTTCACTGATTAATTATTACGGTACAATATCAATGTAAGTTTATATAGGAGGTATTTTTAATGGCTTATTTAGATAATGGTAATCAGATCTTTAAAGACGCTCGTAAAAACCATTATGCAGTAGGTGCATATAACACTAACAACTTAGAATGGACCCGTGCAATTTTGCGTGCTGCTGAAGAAACTAGAACTCCAGTTTTAATTCAAGTTTCAACTGGTGCTGCTAAGTACATGGGTGGCTATAAGATTGTTAAGGACATTGTTGAAGATACAATGGACTCGATGAATATTTCTGTTCCAGTTGTCTTGAACTTGGACCACGGTGATTTTGAATCAGCTAAGGAATGTATCGCACTTGGATACTCCTCAGTTATGTTTGATGGTCATGCACTTCCAACTGATGAGAACTTGGCTAAGACTAAGGAAATCATTAAGTTAGCTCATGAACGTGGCATTTCTGTTGAAGCTGAAATTGGTAAAATTGGTGAGAACCAAGGTGCCGATGGTGGTGAATTAGCATCTGTTGAAGACGCTAAGACTTTCGTTGCTGCTGGTGTTGACAAGCTTGCTTGTGGTATTGGTAATATCCACGGCGTTTATCCAGAAGGCTGGAAGGGTTTGAACTTTGACCGTTTGAAGGAAATTGCTGACGCTGTTCCTGTACCACTTGTTTTGCACGGTGGTTCAGGTATTCCTGAAGATCAAGTTAAGAAAGCTATCTCACTTGGTATTTCTAAGGTTAACATCAATACTGAATTCCAATTGGCCTTTCAAGGTGCTACTCGGAAGTACTTCGAAGCTCATAAGGATGAAGATAAAGCTAACAAGGGTTATGACCCACGTAAGCTGTTATTGCCAGGTACTGAAGCCATTACTGATGCCATGAAAGAAATGATTGGCTGGCTTGGAACTCCTTCAATCGACGAAGAGCTTAAAAATGCTGCTTTTGACAGAAGCTCATTGAACGAAGAATAATTTTTAATAACCAATAAAAGTCCTATTTGACTAATTGAAGTCAGGTAGGGCTTTTTTGATATAAAAACATATCTAGCAAATTTTGAAAATGATTTTTTTTGGTGCTATATTAATAAAATATTAAAAAGAGGTGATTAATAAAATGAAAGCTAGAACTGTTGCCGATAAAATTGCGATAACTTTTTTAACATTTACCGCATTTTTCACTTTGTTTCGTTCTTCAATGGCCGGGATATTTTCTTTATTTTATGCAAATAGTGGTATTCCTGATGCTCAAATTTCTGCAATTAAGTCTTGGCAAAGTGTGGGAATTTTAGTAGGGATGCTGCCATCAGGATTCTTAGCTGATAAAATTGGTCGACTTAAGGTGCTTAATCTGTCTGCAATAATAATTAGTTTTAGTTTCTTTTTATTAATAATAAATCCGTGTTTTATCATATTTTCTCTGGCGGAATTTTTGTATGGCATTGGCTTGGCATTTAATTCTGGAACTTTGCTATCGTACATTACAGATTTACAAGAAATAAATCGAATTAAGCCTAGTAGTAGATTGATGGGTCAGCAAGCAGCTCTTTTGAATATTGCCACGCTAATTGGCGGCAACATTGGAACGTGGCTTTTTGGTTTTAAAATAACGGCGCCTGTTTGGTTCGGACTGCTTGGTCTTGCTGTGTATCCATTGTTTGTCTTAATTTTTATTAAAGTCATGGGTTTTCACGATAATCGAGCACAAATTACTACTAAGCACGTTAATTTTCTTAAAGCGATAACAATAATCATCAAGAAAAAATCATTTTGGATTCTGTTTTTGGTTAATATTGGTTACGATTGCGGGACTCAATTTTTAATGATTTATTGGTCAATCATTTATGTTAAACAGTTGGGATTTAACTTGTCGTTAGTCTATACGGCCTTTATGTGTGCGACGATCGGTGGAGCGTGGGTATTTCAGCAAATGTCTGGACAAAATTTTACGAAATTAACGATTACCAGTACATTGTGTATGATGTTGCTGCTATGTAGTAATTCTGTTTTCAGCAACCGGTATATATTCTTAGTTATCTTTTTACTTGTTGAATTATTAATGGGCCTAATATCTGGGCAAATTTCTGCTCTTAGCAATCGGGCGATTTATGGTGAAAATAACAAGTCGTTGATGTTATCTGTCGTTTCATTCTTGGTAGAAATTGTTGTCAGTTTATCGTTAATTATTGATGACAAAATTATCGCTGCAAATAGCAATTTAACCGTTATGTACTGGGTTTCAGCTGCATACTTTGCCTTAATTTTATTAGCTGTACCATTATTGCAAAAAAGCGAGAACTAAAATGACTACAATTTATTTAATCAGGCATGGTGAGCCTGATACAGGCGTGCACGATGATTGGGCAAGACCGTTAACCAAACTGGGACGACAGCAAGCAATAGAAGTTGCTGATAAATTTAAAAACTTAACATTGACTGCCATTTATTCAAGTCCGTTTGCTAGAGCTGTGGCAACAGTAACACCGCTATCGCGGCAACAAAATTTGGCAATCCAAACCAGCAATTCATTAATTGAGCGCAGAATGCCAGAGTGGTTCAGTGATGCAAAATCTTTTCGTGAATACATTCAAAAGCAGTGGCAGGACTTCACTTATACTGCAAAGGGTGGCGAATCCTTGGCAGAAGCGCAGACAAGATATCTTGATTTTTTAAAGAAAATACCTGAGTCGGGTACTGTTGCAATTGGTACTCACGGAACAGTAATGAGTTTGGTCTATGATTATTTACATTACGGCCAGGGCTTTAGTGCTTGGCAAAATTTATCGTATGTAGCGATTTTGCGCTTGAAAGTGATCAAGAAGCACCTGATTGCAGCAAATTTTATTTAATTATGATCATTCTCTTGACCCTGACCTTGCGTCAACCTCTATAGTTGTTAATAGGAGGTACCAATATTGATTACTAGCAAAAAAATTCAGGAGCTAACGGGTTTATCTGCACGCACTTTGCGCTATTATGAGCAACTTGGACTGATTAGGCCTGAGCGGGATGCTTCATCAAATTATCGCGTATATCGGGAAAATGATGTCACTACTTTACAACAAATTCTTATTTTCAAAAAGATGGGCTTTAAATTGAGTGTCATTAAGGATATTTTACAAAATCCAGAATTTAATCTTGATGCGGCGCTAGAGTTGCAAATGAAAATGCTGAATAAGCAAAAGCAAGAATTGGAGCAAGTAATCAATAATGTTAAACATACGATTCAGGCAAGAAAAGGAGAAATCACAATGACAGATACAGAAAAATTTGCCGGACTGAAAGAAACATTATTGCAAGAAAACGAAGCAAATTATGGTGACGAGGTTAGGCATAAATACGGTGAAGATATTTATGAAGCAGCTCAAGAAAAATTCACCAAAATCTCAGAGAGCTCATATCGCGATTTAGTTAATAATGAAACAAAATTAATTCAAAATTTGCATATTGTGCTACTCAATCCAGAAAAAGAAATAGAACTAAAACAAAGTATTTTTACAGAACATCAGGCTTGGCTTAAACAGTTATTGCCGCAATATTCAACTAAAATTCATTTAGGAATTATTCAGCTCTACCAATGTGACAGCCGCTTTAGTGCGTATTATGATAAGCGAGCTGGGGCAGGTGCAACTAACTTACTAGTGAAGATTTGTCGATTATTTTTATCATAAAAAAATCTCCTTTTCTGAAGTGGAAAAGGAGTTTTTTAGTTTGCGTATTTTAAAATTTGATTTCTTGTGGCAGTTTAACCTGAACTTGATCAAAGGAAAAAGGTTTATTGAACGACATTTGGTAGGCAGTTAAATGCAAGAATTCGTCTGGGACACAATCCGGATTATAGAGTGGATCGCCAACAATTGGGCAGCCAATAGCGGCTAAATGGACACGGATTTGGTGTGTTCGGCCAGTTTTAAGCTGCAATTTAATTAGGGCCTCGTTAGATGTTTGGTTTAAAACTTGATAATGGGTAATTGACGATAAGCCGTCTACACGAACCATTCTCTTGCGTTGATCACTTGGATCCTGACCAATTGGCAGATTGATTGTACCACTTGCTTGCAATTTTTCCGGGTGATTAACGACGGCAATGTACTCACGATGAAAAATTTTGGTAGTTAATTCGCGGTTAAGAATCGGCACAACCGCCGGATTTTTGGCAACTAGCAATAAGCCAGTAGTTAACATATCTAGGCGGTGGACGACAAAGGGGCTTAATCCTAAGTAGGTGGCGCAATCATTCAGTGCCGTATCGGTTTCAGCTAAGTTGGGATGTGTCTTTTGCCCAGCGGGCTTATTAATCACGAGTACATCCTGGTCTTCATAAATAACATCGGGCAGCTTGCCACTAGCTGGATAAGTGCCTTGCTCAGATTCAACGCAGTCCAGTTCTAATTCGATTTTGTCATTTGGGTAAACCAATTGGTTAAAATACCGATAATGGCCATTGACGCGGATTTTTTGTTCAATTCGTAAGAAATGACGCCACTTGCGTGGCACTAGCAGCTGGCGTAACAAGTCGCCAACAGAACATGGTTTGAGATTTTTGGGATAATTAAGTGTAAAATAATAGCTCATAAATATTTATTAAGTCTTTTTGTAAATAAAACTAATCCTCTTCTAATATGATACAATTTTAGGTGTTTCTAAAAGGAGCAGAATTTATGGACAATAATGAACCAAAGAAAAACGGTTTGAGTAGGGCGTGGCGTCGCTTTGATAACCGTTTTTATATCGGTCGCTGGATTATTTTAATCCTGCTTAGCGTGATCCTTTTGGTTTGTACGTATTATACCGTTAAAGTAAAAACTTCGAATATATCTAATTTAAAGGCCTCTTTGTCAACAACGACTGCCATTTATGATTATAAAGGTCAAAAGGCAGGGGCGCTGTATTCACAAAAAGGTTCCTTTGTCGAATATAATAAAATTTCACCAAATGTCAAGAATGCTGTCATTTCGACTGAGGACCGGACATTTTGGACTAATCCCGGCTTTAGTATCAAGGGGATGGCTCGGGCTGGTTTAGGCATTGTTATTCATCATGGGCAAATTTCTGGTGGGGGGTCAACGATTACCCAGCAGCTCGCCAAGAACGCGCTGTTAACGCAGCGGCAAACATTTTCGCGTAAATTAGAAGAATTGTTTTTTGCTATTGAGATTACGCACGTTTATTCTAAAAAAGATATTTTGACAATGTATCTTAATAATGCTTATTTTGGCAATGGTGTTTGGGGCGTGCAAGATGCTAGTAAAAAGTACTTTGGCAAGGATGCTAGTCAGCTAACTGTCAGTGAGGGTGCCACTTTGGCCGGGATTTTACGTAATCCGAGCCAGTATAATCCGATTGACCACATGTCTTATGCACTTTCGCGGCGAAATTTAATTTTAAAGCTAATGGTTGAAAATAAAAAGCTCTCTCAATCAGAAGCTAAGATTGCCCAAAAGCAAGGCTTAACGCTGGTCGATGCATATCATAACCAAGATGGGTACCGTTATCCGTACTTTTTTGATGCAGTGGTTGATGAGGCCATTAACCGTTATGGCTTAAAAGAAGAAGATGTAATGAACAAGGGTTTGAAAATTTATACGACATTGAATCAAAATTATCAGGGACAATTGCAGGATAAATTTAGTCAGGACTGGCTCTTTCCACAAAATGCGGCAGATGGTGTCCAAACTCAGGGGGCCAGTGTCGTGATGGACCCAGCAACTGGTGCTGTGCGGGCAGTTATTGGTGGTCGCGGCAAGCACGTCTTTCGCGGTTATAATCGGGCAACGCAAATGAAGCGGCAGCCAGGCTCATCGATTAAGCCACTAGTTACGTATGCCCCAGCGCTGCAAGAGGGTTATCATTATGACTCACAACTCTCAAATAAGCTGCAACGCTTTGGTAAGAATGGTTATGAGCCGCATAATGTTGATAATGGTTATTCTGATAAAATCCCGATGTACACGGCCTTAGCCCAGAGTAAGAATGTGCCTGCGGTTTGGTTGCTTGATAAAATTGGCGTTGCCAAGGGTGTACAGTCTGCTAGTAACTTTGGCCTCAAGGTGCCTAAGTCCGACCAAAACTTAGCTTTGGCTCTTGGTGGTTTATCAAGTGGTGTGTCACCATTGCAAATGGCCAGAGCCTACTCTGCCTTTGCCAATAAGGGTAATCTGCCAAATAGCTCGTACTTTATTACGAAGATAACTGATGCCAGTGGCAATGTCTTGGCTGAAAATCATAATCCAGGCACTCACAGGATAATTTCAACTAATACTGCCAAAGAAATGACGACAATGCTATTAGGCGTTTTCAGTGGTGGGACAGCAACTTCGGCGCAGCCAAATGGCTATCGCGTTGCTGGAAAGACGGGATCAACAGAAGTACCTAACTCGTATGGCTTTGGTACCAAGGATCAATGGATTGTTGGCTATACGCCGGATGTTGTCGTGGCAACCTGGGTTGGCTTTGACAAGACTAACAGGGAGCATTACATGCATGGCGTTTCAGAAACTGGCATTACGCGGCTTTATAAGGCTGAAATGGAGGGCGTTTTACCGTATACCGCGCAAAATCAGTTTACTGAAAAAGCCCCTAACCAAATTATTAAGCAAAATGGTGCCGGTTCGGATTGGACTAGTGGTCTTGGCGATAAAATTGAAAAAGGTTTTGGTTCGGCGAGTCAAAAGCTTAATGAATGGTATAATGATGTTAAGGGCCTAATTGGCCATTAATTTAGGAGGACTTTTTATATGGTAAACATCTACGACTCAGCTAATCAATTAGCTTCTGACTTGCAGAAAATCGAAGAATACAAGGCTTTAGAAGAAGCAATTGACGGCGTTAAGAAGAATGCTGACAGTTCAGCCTTGTTTAAGGAAATGGACAAGATGCAAGCGCAAATTATGCAAGCCCAAGCTCAAGGTCAGGATATTGGAAAAGATATTCAAGACGAATATAAGCAATTAAACGAAAAAGTACAAAAAGATCCAGAGATTTTAAAACTTTTGCAAGCAGAACAAGGTTTGTATAAGACAATTGATGATGTTCAAAAGGCAATTACCAAGCCAATCAATGATCTTTATGAAGGTCTTAGAAACTAGAAGAAATTATGAAATTTATCCACTTTGCGGATGCACATTTAGATAGTCCATTTTTGGGGCTATCTTTTTTGCCATCTAAGCGATTTTCTCAAATCCAACAAGCACCCAATCAGTCTTTAAGTAAGATTGTCGACCTTGCCTTAGCAGAACAGGTTGACCTAGTGTTAATTGCTGGCGACACCTTTGATAGTAGTCGGCCTAATCCCGGCAGTCAGCTATTTTTAGCTGACCAAATTAAACGCCTGACAGATGCTCAAATTCAGGTAGTGATGATTTTTGGTAATCATGATCACATGTGGGCAGCGGATTTATTGGTGCCAGATAGTCCGTACTTTAAACTGCTGGGTGATGGTGAGCAGGTTGAAACCGTGTCTTGCCAAACTAGAAGCGGTTTTGACTACGATGTTAGCGGTTTTTCTTATCTTAACAATCACATTACTTCTGATCTCGTGCCGAATTTTCCTGCAAAAACTGTGCACTATACCTTCGGGATGATGCACGCTCAAGAAAGGGCTGGGCAAGTTAGTCAAAATGTTTATGCACCGTTTAATTTGAGCGAATTAAAAAGTCTTAATTATGATTATTTTGCCCTTGGTCATATTCACTTGCGGCAAATTTTGTCAGAAACACCGCTAATTGTTTACCCTGGCAACATTCAGGGCCGCCACATTAACGAATTGGGCGTTAAGGGCTGTTATCTGGGAATAATTAACGAGCAGACAAAGAAGACGCAAATTAAATTCATGCCAACTAGTCCAATTGTTTGGGCAAAAGCTACGCTGACTTTAACTGCTGAAATTACGCCCAATGATTTGCGGATGCATGTTTTAGCAAGTCTCAAACCAGAATCGACGACTTATTATAGCTTGCAAATTATTGGCGCCGAGTATCTGAACGATCAAGAGCGGGAACTGGTGCAAGATACCAATTATTGGCAGGGAATTTCACGAGAACTAGCTTTTGAGTCGCAATTAGTGGATGTGCGTTTTACTACTAACAGTCGCTTAGAAATTGCTGCTAACGACCAGGCTTACTTCACGCAAGCCGCGGAAGAACTTTTTGATCCAGAAACATTTGCCAAGTTAGGTCAAGATTGGATTAAAAAGGATGAATTGGCTGCTATACTCGCACAGGATCCGCAATTTTTACAAGAGGTGAAGGAGTTAGCTGCAGTTAAGCTGAACAATAATTTAAAGGGGATTAACGATGAAACTGATTAAGATAAAAATTATTAATTTTGGCCAGTTTTCAAATTTTACCTTTGATTTAGCGGATAAGAATCTGAATGTCTTTTTTGGTGCCAATGAAGCGGGCAAGAGCACGGTTGTGGCCTTTATTAAGCAGATTTTGTTTGGCTTTCATTTGGGTAAACGCACCAGCGATTTTTTTGAAGATTATAAACCGTTGGCTCGTGTCAGTCCGATGGGGGGCTCGCTATTTTTTACAGCGGAAAATGGTCAACAGTTTGAAGTAGAGCGGTTGTATGCCAGCGGCAAGGGGTCAAAATTGGGAACGTTAACTGTTAAGTGTGACGGGCAAGTTGTTCCCGAAAGTGTCTTTTTTGACCAAATTAAAAATATTGACGGCGATTTTTATACCGCAAGTTTTATTTTTAACCAAGACATGTTAGCTAAAGTAATTGACATTAGTCAGACAGATCTCTTAGAGCGGATTTATTATTTGGGAGCAGCCAACAGCGACCAGCTCATTGATTTGCGTGACAAGTTTGCCAAAGCGGCGGATAAATTATTTAAGAATCGAGGTTCACTACCGCCAGTAAATAAGCTGCTGACAAAGATGCAGGAGCAAAGAGCGCAGTTAGATGAAACCGAGGGTGAATTTACTGATTATCAGACCTTGGAGTCTAGCGCACTTGAGCAGAAAAATTTGCAAAAAAACAGTGAAACTGAATTACATAACCTGCAAGGTGAATTGAATCAGATTGAGCAGTTGCGTAAGCAGTTGCCGAATTATCAAAAACTGCTAGAGTTGAAGCAACAGTTAAAAGAGGTTAAGTTTGATCCTGCGCAGTATCAACTTGCACAAAAATTAGCCGTGCAGCAGCAAAATTTACAACAGACGATTGCGGGCTTAAGAAAGCGACTAACGCAGTTTACTGATATTGCTGAAAATGCTAGAGCAGCCAAATTGGTTCAGAAAAAGCCAGAATTACTGCAGTGGAAAGCAGAATATTCTTCATGTGTGCAAAAGGCGCAACAGATTACGCAGGCTGAGCAACAATTATTGGCGCTAACGCCAGATTTGCAACAGATTATTGGGCTTAATCAAGAGGCAATTATTAAGTTGCAGCAAGATTATCAAGCATTATCATCTAAGCAGCCGATAGTTCAAAGTGATAATTCAAATAATCGAATTTGGCTGGTAGCAGCTGGTATTTTGCCACTCATTGGTGTGATTTTATTAGTTACTGGTCCACGAATTGTTGGTGGTCTTTTACTAATTTTCGGAATTATTGGCGCTTGCTGGGCTGTTAAGCAGCAAAAACTGCAGGAAAATAGGCAGGCAGCTGTGCGTGCAAAACAAGCTAAAGTTAAGCAAATGCAAACTGCTTTTGGTCAAAAGTATCACCTTAATCCGGAAACCTTAGACTTGCCTAATTTGCTCAATCAGTGGCGGCAATATCAACTGCAGAAGCAAAATGAGCAGGCCAATCGCGAGCAGTTAGCAAATTTACAAGAGCAAGTTGACCAATTAGCACACGAACTGAGCATGGTTTTGAACCACAATGTGCCGACAGATTTTGCTGGAGTAATTGCCGCACTTGATTCGCTAGCTGAACAAGAAAAGCAAAAGCAGCATCAAGAGGAAACTAAGGCAACAGTGGAAAGTAGCTTAGCAGAAAATAATGCCGAGTTGCAGCAGGTTAATTTAAAATTGAAAGCTGTGTTGGCCGAAGCTGGGGTTAAAACTTTAGCTGATTATGGGCAATTGCAGATTGTCAAGCAGCAGCAGGAAACAATTAAAACCCAGATTGCAGCATTGACGGCCAATCTGCAAGATGACTTGCCACAATTAGCTCAATTTTTACAAGATGAACCTAAGGTGCAGGCAAAAGAAACTGCTTTACGGCAGAAAATTGCTGCAGTTGAAGAGCAAAATCATACCCTTCAGGGTCAAGTAGCCGAAACCAATGTTAAAATGGCTCATCTCGCTAGTTCAACAGCCGTCTTTACGGCTAAACAAGAATTGGCCAACACGCAAACGCTATTTCGCAACCAAAGTGCTGAATATTTAGCTAACTTATTTGCCAGCAAGTGGATTAGCCGCGCGTTAGACCTTGCATCCAATGAACGTTTTCCAAAAATGTTAACTGATGCAAAAGAATATTTGCGACTGTTAACAAATAACCGGTATAATAATATTAAAATTGATAAAAAATTATCTGTCACACGAGCTGATGGTAAAACTATCAAGGTGAAATACCTCTCGCGCGGTACGCAGGAACAACTTTACTTTGCCTTAAAGCTGGCATTTGTTCAGCAGGTTAAGGAACAAATTAATTTGCCAATCCTAATTGATGATTCATTTGTTAATTTTGACGATCAAAGAACGGGTCAAATTGAACAGCTTTTAAAGCAAATTGCACAAACTACTCAAGTTTTGATTTTTACGGCACAAAAGAAATTAGTTGAGCAATTAAAGCTGCAACCGCTGACTTTTACGAAAGGAACCGAAAATGTTTAGACGCCTATTGGATTACAATGATGGTGAAGAATTAGAGTTAGTAGTTTTAATTAAGAATTCTCAGTTGCGTCATACAAAAAAGGGCAAGTTATATTTAGCGATGTCTTTTGGTGATAGCTCTGGAGAAATTCGTGGTAATTTTTGGGATGCCAATAATCAAGATGCGGCAACTTTTAGTGCTGGGACACTTGTTGAGCTCAATGGGAGACGCGAAGAATATCAAGATCAGCCGCAGATTAAGATTTATAGTTTACGGGTAGTTGGGCCAGAGGAGGGCTATGATTTGAAAGAATTTATCAAGTCAGCCCCCGAAAAGATTGCGGACATGAAGGAAGAAATCAACCAGTATGTGTTTGAAATCTTAAACCCGACTTGGAATCGCATTGTACGTTATTTGCTGAAAAAGTGGGATCAGCGTTTCTTTGATTATCCCGCAGGTAAAAGCAACCACCATGCTGTCCGCGGCGGCTTGGCCTTCCACACAGTTTCAATGCTGCGGGATGCCAAGGGAATTGTGGATAATTACCAGCAGGTTAATCGGTCACTATTATACGCTGGTTGCATTTTGCATGACATGGGCAAGGTCTTAGAATTAACTGGTCCTGCAGCTACGCAATACACAACAGAAGGCAATCTTATTGGTCACTTGGTATTGATTGATGAGCAAATTATGATGGCTGCACAAGACATGAAGATTGATACTGAATCAGAAGACTTGTTATTGCTGCGGCACATGGTCTTGTCGCACCACGGCAAGTTTGAATATGGTTCGCCAAAATTGCCAGCTCTGCTTGAAGCGGAATTACTGCACCGGATTGATGATATGGATGCGGCAGTTTATGCGATTACTAATGCATTGCAACATACGCGACCCGGCAGTTTTACTGACAATATTATGAGTCAAGGTGGAAGGAAATTTTATCGTCCCAAGGTTGATGAACCGTTAACTAAGTCACATAAGTTAGAATAAACAAAAAAGAAGTTCGCTGACGAACTTCTTTTTTATTGCTAATTCAAATTAATTCTTTGAAGTAGAAACGTATGATGCTAAAACGTTCTTTAAGTCATTATCCTTGATAGAAACGTCAGCCTTCTTCAAAACAGTTGCGATAACATCGCGCATTGTTTCTTGGTCTTGTGACATTGATTGGTAAATTTGGTTGTCAATTTCCTTCTTATGTGAAGCAAATGAACCTTTGGCTGGGTGGTTAATCATCTTGATAATATGGTAACCATATTGTGATTTAACCGGAGTCTTAGTAATTTCACCAGTCTTCAATTGGAATGCTGCCTTCTTGAAGCCAGCATCTAAACTTGTGTCGGTTGAATCAAAGGCAGGCAACTTACCAGCTTTTGATTTAGTACCAGTATCTGTTGAGTACTTCTTAGCCAAAGCCTTGAAACTTTTACCGGCTTTTAATTGGCTGATAATGTCTTCAGCAGTTGACTTCTTAGCAACTAAGATATGTTGAACAGTAACTTTAGGTTGGTATGACTTCCAAGCCTTGTCTTCTTGGCTCTTTGAAATCTTCTTGATGTCTTTCAAAGCTGCTTCGGAAAGCAAAGTAGTCTTCAAATTATCCTTAAAGCTTGATTCCGTCATGCCTTGTTGTTGTAAAACAGCGCTAAATTGAGAACCGTATTGCTTCTTGTAGTTATCAAATTGCTTGTTGACTTGGCTCTTGGAAACTTTACTGCCGTATTGTTGATCCAAAACATGGTTGATAATCATGTTAGCCAAAGCTGATTGACCAGCTTGGGACTTCTTCATTTCGTTGTAGTAATCATTTTGAGTAATCTTACCACCCTTATATGAAGCAACAGTTTTACCACCATTAGAACAAGCAGCAGTTGATAATGCAATTCCAGCTACAGCGATCACTGCGGCTGCCTTTTTCAAATATTTTTTCATAAAATAGATTCTCCACATCCTTAATAAATTAAGTCATCGACAACTAATATAACATAAATTAGCTGGCAGCGTTTTTAATTTTTCTATTTTCACAGAAAATTCAAACTTTCTTTACTATTTTTTGGCTTTAGTGGCCAAATCGTCAGTTAATTCGTCATTTTGGCCCTTTAAATCCTCGACTAAGCGGACCAATTTTGCTTGATAATATTCAATATCATTTTGCAAGGAGATAATTGCCTGTTGCGTCTCAGGAATAACCTCAGTTAATTTTTGCTTAGCTTCCTTTAAATTAGCGACAGACGAAACAAGACTATTGGTGTCTTCTACAGTACCATCAACTTCACGTTTAATTGGTGCGCCGTACCTAGTGCCTTCATCATCAGTCAATATTGATAAGATCATGCCAAGAGCTGCACCAGCAGCAATGCCTAAACTAAAATGTTTCATAATTTACTCCTTAAAATTGGGCTTTAATTTCGTCAGCAATCTTTTGGTAATCAGCTTCACTATATTTATCTGCATTGTTGCGTGTGGCAAGCTTAAGACCGTCGCCTTCAAACCGGGGAACAAAGTGAATGTGTGAGTGCATCACAACTTGGTTGGCGCTACTGCCATTATTGGTATTAATATTCATGCCAGTAATTTTAGGGTCAAACTTTTTGATTGCATTGGCAATTTCTGGGATATATTGCAAAAAGCGCCGCGCATCTTCTGATGTGTAATCAAAAAAGTTGGTAATGTGCTTTTTAGGAACCATCAGGGTGTGACCCGGGTTTACTTGTGATAGGTCAAGGAAAGCCTTGACATCATCATTTTCAAAAACAGTGTAACTAGGAACGTCACCACGGATAATTTTACAAAATAAACAGTCTTCGTCTAATTGATTCATTTTTATACCTCTTTTATTTCAAAATTTAGTTTCTTTTAATATCATGCTATCATATAAAATGAGTAAATTCATTAAAAGAAAGACAGGAAATATGGTTCTGAAAATTGAGCACTTAACTGGTGGCTACACGGGCGTGCCAGTAATTAGAAATATTAACTTAGAGATTAAACCGGGCGAGGCCTTGGGATTAATTGGACTAAATGGTGCGGGAAAGTCCACAACAATCAAGCATCTTTTGGGTTTATTAAGACCGCAAAAGGGGACAATCCGTCTTAATGGCGTGGAACTAACTAAGCAGCCGACGGAGTTTAAGCAAGAGGTTGCGTATATTCCAGAGACACCGGTTTTATATCCAGAATTAACCTTGGCGGAACATTTGGAATTGACGATGCTGGCTTACCAACTAATTCCGCAAACAGCTTGGGAGCGAGCAGAGAAATTATTAAAATTATTCCGCTTAGATGACAAGTTGGATTGGCTGCCGATCCACTTTTCAAAAGGAATGAAACAAAAAGTAATGATTGTGACAGCCTTTTTAGCCGATACCAGCTTATTGGTAATTGATGAGCCATTCACTGGACTTGACCCGTTAGCAGTTGCCAATTTGATTGATTTAATTAAGCAGGCAATCGCTGACGACAAGATGGTCTTGATGACGACCCACGTTTTAGCAGACGCTGAGCAGGCAATCTCTAACTATGCGGTTTTAAATAACGGCACAATTGAGGTAATCGGCAGCCTTGATGAAATTCGGGCACATTATGGTTTGAAGCCAAGCGATGCTTTTGACAAGCTTTATCAAGTTTTGAATCAGGAGCAGCACCATGCGTAGATTGGCTCAAATTCGACTTCAGCATAATTTACGGCAGTCGCTCAAATATTTAATGTTAGTTTTCAACGACTTTTTTATCCTAGCGTTAATTTTTCTCTTTGGTGCCTTGATGTATTGGTATGCACAAAGCATGAAGACGATTCCGCAAGGATTATGGTTTTATCGACCACTAGTTGCGGCATTATTATGGCTGCCATTATTAACGGGCAACCTAGTTACGCTCCTGCAAGAAGCAGACCTGCAATTTTTATTGCCGCAAGATGAGCAGATGAACTTGTATTTAAGTCCTTTAGTCAAGTACAGTATGGCACTGCCGACATTATTAATTGTATTGTTAGCCGGTATTTTATTTCCGTTTGCAACGATTAAGGCGGGCCTAGCGCCAGTAAGTTATTGGGAATTTGCAGTTGCCATATGGCTTGGTAAGATTTTACAATTAAAAATCACCCAGCAAAATCTGTATTTTGGTCGGAAAATTTCATTAGTTTTAGTTAACTTAGCATTATTAATTGTTCTGTGTTTAGCAATAATGCAGCCGATATTAATTTGGCTGTTACTGGTCTTATTAGTAGCCGGTATTGTTGCGATGTACTTATTTTTGGAACGGAAAACATTATTTGATTGGCGTTATGCTGTAGCTCTAGAAGAAAAACGTAAAAATCGGGTCTACACTGCCTTTAGCATGTTTACTGACGTCAAAGAAAAGCAAGTCACTATCAAGCGGCGGAAGTATCTAGACTTTTTGTTGCCGCGGTCACTTGAACGCGAAAATCCTAACCGCTTTTTGTATCGGCGGTCGCTATTGCGTAATCCGGAAAATTTAAATTTATTGGTGCGAATGACCGCTTTTGCAATTCTTATCTCATGGCTTGTCCAAAATTGGGCGTGGGCACTTGGATTATCTTGCCTAGTAATCTTTTTGACAGCTTATCAGTTGCTACCCATGGCTGACGAGTTTGATGATAATATTATGTATCGTGTTGCGCCAATTTTGCGTCAAAATCGGGGCCACGACTTAATTGTTGCCTTAAGGTTGCCAATGTTATTACAATGGTTGTTGATTAGCGCGTCATGGCTGCTATTATTGCCATTTAACATACAGTTGCTGGAGGCAATTGGGTTGCTAATTTGCTTTAGTGGCTTGATTGTGCAGCTGTATCTACCATATAAAATTAAGAAGAGGAAGATTTAATAAATGAGATTACGAAATAAGCCGTGGGCCGTGGAGTTAGTGAAGAACCATCCAGAGAGTGTTCTTGATCGACCAGATCCAGAAGTAAAGATTGACTGGGCACAGCGGTTCCCTAAGCCTGAGCAGCCATTAGAAATTGAAGTAGGTTCAGGAAAAGGGCATTTTATTACCACCTTGGCCGAGATGCACCCAGAAAAAAACTTTGTGGCGGTTGAATTGCAGATTACGGCTGCTGGCATTATCTTGCGCACAAAGCTTGATAAACAATTAGATAATTTGCAAATTTTGTGTGCCGATGCGGCAGCAATTGATGCGTTTTTTGCACCAAATTCAACTGATGTCATTTACCTTAACTTTAGCGATCCGTGGCCAAAGACGCGGCATGAAAAACGCCGCTTGACTTACCAATCATTTTTAAGTAAATATGAAAAGGTCTTAACTGATGCAGGTCAGATTGAGTTTAAAACGGATAATGCTGGGTTATTTGCGTATTCATTGCAGAGTATGAATAATTACGGGATGCATTTTGACTTTGCATCCGTTGATTTACACCATGAGGCTGAAGAGATTGTGGCACAAAACGTGGAAACAGAATATGAACACAAATTTGCTGCTAAAGGTAATCCAATTTATGCTCTTCATGCTGATTTTGGAGTAAAATAGTTAAGTATTGAATAACAATAAAAGAGGTTATACCGATGGAACAAATTAAAGAATTAACTCAAGAAAAATTAACTGAAATTACCAAAAATGGACGGACTGTTTTGGAATTTTCGGCTGATTGGTGCCCAGACTGCCGCTTCTTAGACCCATTTATGCCTGCGATTGAGCAAGATTTTGCCGATAGTAAGTTCTATCAAATTGACCGTGATGGCTCAATTGATTTGGCTAAAGAATTAGATATTATGGGAATTCCTTCATTTGTTGTCTACCAAGATGGCGCAGAAATTGGTAGACTAGTAAATAAGGATCGCAAGACTAAAGATGAAGTTGAGGACTTTTTGCGGTCACTCGACTAATGAAGGAGATAATTTAATGATTACTAGTATTAATAAACGCAGTTACCCTAACACCTTAATCGTGATTTTGGGTCAAGATAACGGTAAGAGTGAATACGTCCAAAAGGGTGACATTACCCAAGTTATTGATGAAAAGGGCAATGTTACTGGTTATAACTTTTTTAACGTTGACCAAATAATTGACTACGATCAATTGCCAGATGGTCAAGTTAAATTAACCGCTGATGACTTAACTGCTTTAAACCAAAAATTGGCAGAAGCGGGCTTTGACACCGAATTAGCTTATGGCAAGCCAACACTTGTCTACGGCTTTGTTAAGACTTGTGATAAGCATCCAGATTCTGACCATTTGCACGTCACAACAATTGAAGTTGGCGATGGTGAGGAACACCAAATCGTTTGTGGTGCCCCTAATATTGCTCAAGGTCAAAAAGTTGTTATTGCCCTTCCTGGTACTTTAATGCCTAATGGTCAACAAATCTGGCCTGGCGACTTACGCGGCGTTGCTTCATACGGGATGATTTGTTCAGCTCGCGAATTAGGCTTAGAGCATGCTGAACAAAAGCGCGGGATTATGGTTGTCCCTGATGACTTTATAGTCGGTGCTGCTTTTGAACCAGAAAAATGTGATGAATTGTTAGCTAGCGGCAAGATTAAGCTATAAGTCATATGAAAAATTTGGATTTTACTTGATAAAGCTAAATAGTAATTAAAGAGGCTGTCACGATTGTGACAGCCTCTTTACGTATACTTTTTTAAAATTGATTATTGAATTTGGTTATTTCTTCGTTTAATGCTTGGTGGACACTGGTAGCCCCCATTTCCTTTAGAACACTTAAACAATGTAGAGCTTCTTTTTGATTATGATGACAGATAGCTAGTCTGCCTTTGGCTAAAAACAGTTTGTCATAACGAAAAGAGTGCTCAATAAGTGGTAATGCTCTATTTAAACTAGTAATTGCGGTGCTGAAATCTTGTCGCTCCATATAAAGAATGGCTTGATTAAGAAGAAAACTAGATTCTAATGACTTTAAAAATTGATAATTATTTTCAATTGTTTGAATTGCCTGGTCTGATATGCTGGCCATAGTTTCTTCATCAAAAGCAAAAAAAATCAAATTAATAATGCAGAGGTCTAATATTGTCCAAGTTTCATTCTTAGATAAATAATCATGCCAAACAGGCAAAATAAGCTTTCTTGCTAAGGCTAAATTATTTGTATTGGCTGCCTTAAAGCCTTTCAAAATAGGTATTAGTCTGGTAATTACTGGATCAGAAGATAATAAAGTACTTTGCTCAATTATCTTGTCAATCTTATTTGTTTCTGTGTTGTAAGCGATATTGAGAATATCATAAATTATCTTGTCATGTGTATCAAGCTGATAATTATTGCGAATATAAGAAAATTCATCTGGAGTAATTCCTAAGGTTCTGATTAAGCTAACTGCCATTTCGTAAGCAGGTTCTTCAGCTGAATGTTCAATCTTAGAGATAGTAGACCTATTTATTCGGGTATTACTCGATAACTGACGTTGGGTAATGTTTCGTGACTTACGAATTTTCTGTAGGGTTTCACCAAAAGTTTTCATAGCTTCTCTTTCTAAAAATATATAAATGTGAAATTTGACAACAAATTGCTACTTCTATTTATAACTTTGATTTAATAATGGTGTCAACAAAATTAATTGAATTGAAAGGAAAAAATTATGTTGAAAATATTTTTAGTGGGTTTTTCGTTACTTATCGGTTGATTTCATTAATGGTTGAAGGGAAGTGATATGAATTGAATCAAATTATAGATAACTTTATTCATGAGATAGAAAAATTAGCTCATGATAGTAGTAAAAAGAAAAGCGGTATTCATGGAATAAAGGATAAGAATAGAACTTATATTTGTTATCATGATTTTAAAATTATTTAGATAGAAGTTGATATGATGAAAGAAAATCCATCGTTGAATCTGCAAACTGAAGATTTGTTGAAAAGAAAGTCATCAAAATCAAAAAAACGTAAAACATACATATGTTTAAATGTAAGCGTTATATTCATTTGATTGATTAAAATTTAGTTTTACATTATAGAAAAAGTTTAAGATATCTACGTAAATCATTTTTATAATACGAGGAGATAAGAATATGGATAATAATGAAGTATTAAATCTGCAAACTGAAGACTTGTTAAGGAAAAAGCATCATAAATCAAAGCCACAAGTAACATACATTTGTATTGGTGGTCTTATTATTCTTGCTGGATAGTGAATAAGCTTTAAAGGGATTTCTTTAAATAAAGATTGTATCAGAATTTATTAGTTGAAAAATGTTTAATAAATTTCCATCAAGTTTTAAGGGCACATCTTTAGGCTATTTTAAGATGTGCCTTTACTAGTTGAAATAGAATGAGAGTCTACTTATGGAAAAGAAGATAACTTTATATACCTTATCGTGGGGATTTGTTTTTGGGATATTGCTTAGTGTTTGTGGGACCTTTGTTAATATTTGGGTACCATTAGTTATTAAGCAGTTAGTAGATGCCAAGACTAAGATTGTTAATCATTTAAATATCAATCTAGCGTTAGTAGTTGCCGTGGCAATTATTCTAAGTGCTATTGTGAGTGCAATTAGTGAGTATCTCATCAGTGTAGCAGGTGATCGCAAGATTGCTGCTGTGCGGATGCAGGTTGAGCAGCATTTACTTACACTGCCAATGAGTTTTTTTGCTGATAAAAGAAGTGGTCAACTCTCAAGTCGAGTAATTAATGATGCTGAGGTTGTACAGGATTTTATGACTGGCAGTATTCCAACGAGTATTAATAGTTTGATCACGATTGTTGGTTCATTTTTGATTCTCTTTAGTCTTGATTGGCGATTAACGTTATTTATTATTTTGTCTTTTTCATTAATTATTTTTATTGCCATTCCTATTGGGAAGATTAGCGAAAAGCTGTCAGTAATTACGCAGAATAAGCTGAGTGAACTGTCGGGTCAAAGCACAGAAAATCTCTATAATATTCGCAGTATTAAGTTAAATAATGCTTATCGGCCAGTTTTAGCTAATTTTAAAGACGTTGTTAATAATCTCTTTAAGGTATCTAAGAGAACTGACAAGATTTTTTCAATTGTTGGGCCAATCCAAACCGTTTTCACTCTTGGCATCATTTTAATGATTATTATTTATGGTGGTATTCGTGTTCAGCAGCAGAGTTTGAGTATTGGAACGTTGGTTTCTTTTTTAATATATCTTTTCCAAGTAATTGATCCCATTAATTCCTTAGGCAATTTTTATGCGGGATATAAGCAAGCTAAAGGTGCGACTGTTAAGCTTAATAAGATTCTAAATACGCAAGGTGAACAGGATGTTTATACCAAGCAAATATCACAATTACCTGTATGTGGTGATTTGATTTTGCAAAATGTGTCTTTTTCTTATAACGATCAGGAACCGGTTTTACAAAATGTGTCACTTAAGTTTGCGGCAGGTAAGAAGACGGCAATTGTTGGTCCGTCTGGTGCAGGGAAAACGACAATTATTAATTTGTTAGCAAGACTGTATGAAATAGAGCATGGAAAATTACTTTTGGGTCAAGAACAGGCATCAGAATATAAGTTAAGTACTTGGCGGGATATGTTTGCTGTTGTGACACAAGAAAATACAATTATTTCGGGAACAATTTATTTGAATTTAACCTTTGGTTTAGCCCAAAAACCAAAAGACAGTGCAATTTGGTCGGCACTTGAAAAGGCTAACTTAGCTGCTGAGATCAAAAAATTACCGCAAGGATTGCAAACTGTTGTCGGGGAGCAAGGTGTAGGTCTATCTGGTGGTCAGAGGCAGCGTCTGCAATTAGCACGTGCATATTTAAGAAACGCAAACTTTTTAATTTTAGATGAAGCAACATCCAACTTAGATCCTGATTCCGAAAAAATTGTCTCGGATGCTTTGAATAAAATTATGATGGGGCAGAAGACAACCTTAATTGTGATCGCACACAGACTGTCAACAATTGTTGATTCAGACAAAATCTACTTTTTGGATCAACATCGCGTTATTGGCAGTGGCACGCATAAAGACTTAATGCAAAAAGTTCCTAAGTATCAGCAGTTTGTTAAGGAACAAATTTTAGCAGTTAATGAATAGAAAGTAGGGCAATAATGGAATTAACAGGTAATGACTACCTTGGATTTATTAAAGATGACAAGACATTATTTTATCAACCTAACAATAATCAGCAGGATGGTTTTAAATATATTAAGCCAACTGGCAAGTTTTATGATTATAGTGATAATTATTGGCATTACATTTTGTTTGATCATCAATTGCCTGAACAAGGTTGGAAAATCCATATTTCAGCAAATATTAAGGATGCTCAGCAGTTGCTACTTGCTGTTAGTAAATATTTGACGGTTAAACAGGTAACGTATAAATTTGTGAATACTCTTGATGAGCTGGTTTTAAGTAATTCAAAGTATGGCGATCGTGCAGGCTCAGGAAAGTTCATTACGATTTATCCAAGAACTGACAAAGAATTTGTTCAGCTACTTGATGAACTAGCGCAAGTTACAAGCAATTTTTTAGAAGGTCCATATATTCTAAGCGATAAGGAATGGCACGATACCCATATTTTTTATCGCTATGGTGCATTTAAAGAAATCAAAGCAAAAATTAATGGTAAAGAAGTATATTGCATCAGGGATAATCATGGAAATCTAATTGAAGATAAAAGAGTACCATACTATCAAGTGCCTGAGTTCATTGTGGAACCTGCTGAATTGCAATCTAACGTTCAACAATATAACCAATCTGAATTTAAACAATTAATGAAGTATCAAATTGACTCAGCACTGCATTTTAGTAATGCTGGTGGAGTTTATCATGCAACTTTAAATGGTAATGAGTGCGTCTTAAAAGAAGGTCGTGCTCATGCCGGTCTTGATGCTAATGGCTTGGATGGTTTTGAGCGAGTAGAACGCGAATATAAGGCTTTGGCAAAGTTGCATGATGTTCCAGAGACAGTTAATGTCTTTGAAAAATTTAAGGCATGGAAGCATTTATACTTGGTAGAAGAATATCTTGAAGGAGATACATTGGCTGACTTTATTGATAGTCAGTATCCGTTTACTGCAAGTAAAGCTGAAAAAAAGAAGTATGCAAAAAAATGTGTTGCAATTATTAATGCATTGACAGTGGCAGTTGAGCATATCCATAGTTATGGCTTAGCGATTGGCGATTTACAGCCAGACAATGTTATTTTACTTAATTTAACAGACAATATCATTAAATTAATTGACTTTGAAAACTCGCAAAAATTGACTGCTAAATATCAGCCGGGGATGGCAACACCAGGTTATGCTGATGTTAATGCTCATACCTTTGGGGAGGCTGATAATATTGCTTTATATAAGATTGCGCGTTATATGATTTTGCCAATAGCCAGTGGTTTTGATTGGGCTCCTGAAATCGAGCAAGAACAGGATAAAAATATTGCTAATGAATTTGGTCCTGAAATTGTAGACTTTTTTCATTGCTTGAAAAATAAGTTGAGCCTAGATTTTAATACTTCTGCACGCCACCCACAACATTATCAAGCAAATTTGTCTAAGCCAAAAACAAGTTTTGATATTGATAACCTTGATAAAAATATTGCAGAAGTAGCACAGGGGATTATCCAACATCTTAATTTTGATTTTAGGGGCTTAATTCGTGGTGATATTGCAGAATATGATTCTCAAACTAGTTATTACTCAGTAGCTAAAGGTGCTTTTGGTGCAATTATGGCATTGACAAGGTCTAATTGCTTAAATAACAAAATCAATCACCAGATTCATAATTGGATTGACAATCAGATTACTAATATTAAAAAATTGCTAGATCATCAGGATAATAATAGCGGGTTATTTACAGGACTTACAGGTATTGCGGTAGTTTTAGCTGAACAGGGCTATCAAGAGTTGAGCAAATTAATTATGGACAAATTGTTGTCTTGTAAATTAAACCAAGATATTTCAATTTATTCTGGAATTTCTGGTGTAGGTCTAGCCTACTTAACGTTTTATATGCAGAATAATGATGAAAAATATTTGCGCCAAGCGCAATTATTAGCTAAAAAAGTTAGTGAACTTACTCAATCAAGAAATTATACTAAAGAATGTGATAGTGGCTTGTTAACGGGCTGGTTAGGTGCAGCTCTGTTTTTGTGGAAAATGTATATTGCTACTAAGTTTGAAAAATATCGCATAGAAGCATTAAGAATATTGCATTTAGTATTGAGCAATTCACTCGAAATTGAGCAAACTGTTGCTTATATTAAAGACAATACATTATCTTATGAACGGTTGATGCCGTATGTAAATCATGGTAGTGCAGGTTTGGCGTTATTATTAATAGAATTTATTCAAGATAGCCCCGAAAGTGTTAGTCAGGATGAAAAAGCTATATTACAAAAATTAATTAAAACCAATGATGTTTTTGTAACATACTTAGATGGCTTATTTGATGGCTTTATTAGCTTAATAGTTTTGGATACTGCAGTTGCCAATTTAACTGATGATAACCGATTAGCACACAAGCTAAAATTGCTTAATAATTATATTGTAGGTCAAGGAGATGCGGCTTTCGTTCAGGGAAGATTCGGCTATAAACTATCACTTGATTTGACAACTGGTAATAGTGGCTTATTACTAGTACTTAATGATATTAAGCAGCATAAGTGGGGATCATGGATGCCACTTTTTAAAAGTGATCAATTTAAATTATTCTGTTAAATAAAGTGAAATGGCAAATCAAATTTCATAGTTCCTGCTGCTTTATTGATTATATTCGGCACTTGTTACTCTTTTGTCTGCAATAATGGTAAAATAATAAACGATTATTGAATAAAATTTGGAGCAAATGAAATGTTAAATAAGAACAAACAAATTTGGTTTATTGGAATTAAGGGTACAGGAATGGCCTCCTTAGCATTATTGCTGCACGACTTGGGCTACAATGTGGCCGGCAGTGACATTACAAAGTACACTTTTACTCAAGTGCCTCTGGAAAAAGCTGGGATTGAGGTTGTTGACTTTGCGGCAGCGAATATTAAGCCTAGTGGTCAAGTAATTGTTAAAGGTAATGCTTTTAAAAATGATAATGTGGAAGTTAAAGCATGTGAAGACCAGGGGATTGCTTGGCAGAGTTACCCAGATACAGTTGAAGAACTTGTTGCTATGCACACCAGTATCGGTATTTCTGGAACGCATGGTAAAACTTCAACTACTGGATTATTAGCTCATGTGCTTGGTGAAGCTGCACCGACATCTTATTTAATTGGTGATGGCGAGGGTAAAGGAGTGCAGGACTCGCGTTTCTTTGTTTATGAGGCCGATGAATACCGCCGCCACTTCTTGGCATACCACCCAGATTACCAAATTATGACTAACATTGACTTCGATCACCCTGATTATTTTAAAGATCAGGATGATTACACCTCTGCCTTCCAAACGGCAGCCGATCAAACTAAGAAGGGACTCTTTGTCTGGGGTGGCAACAGCCGTCTGCAAGCATTAAAGACCAGCATTCCTAAGTATACTTATGGTTTTGATGATCGTGATGACTTTCAAGCTGTTAATATCGAGCGGTCAACTACTGGTTCAACCTTTGATGTTTTGGCTCATGGTGAAAATATTGGTCGCTTTACTGTTCATTTGTTTGGTGACCATAATATTTTGAATACAACGGCAGTTGTTGCGGTTGCGCATACTGAAAATATTCCGTTAAAGGATATTCAAGAGGGTTTGTTAACTTATCATGGTGCTAAGCGTCGCTTTACCGAAACTGATTATGGCGACATTAATGTAATTGATGATTATGCCCATCACCCAACAGAGATGCGGGCCACCATTCAAGCTGCTCGCCAAAAGTTCCCGGGTAAACGTCTTGTTGTTGTTTTTCAACCGCACACATTTTCTCGGACTAAAAAATATGCTAAGGATTTTGAAGAAATCTTACATGGCGTCGACAAGGCTTACGTAACACCAATTTATGCTTCAGCTCGTGAAAGTGCCGGTGATATTTCTAGTGAAGACTTAACCGCACAAATTCCTGGTTCTGAAGTGATTGATTTAGCGAATATCGCTGATTTAACCCAAAATCATGACAGCGTCATTATCTTTATGGGTGCTGGCGACATTCCAAAATACGAGGACGCTTTCGCAAAATTATTGCAAAAATAAAATTAACTAAGAAACTAGTTGCAACGCGACTAGTTTTTTTAAACCATAATTAAGTCAGTAACCTGCTAGAAGCCGTTAAAACTGTTAGAATGGTATGTGAATTAACTGACGATTTAATAATGAGGAGAACTATGGCTGATCAAAAATTACTTTTAATTGATGGTAACTCTGTTGCCTTTCGTGCGTTTTATGCACTTTATCGGCAGCTCGAAAACTTCAAAAACGCTGAAGGTCTGCACACTAATGCCATTTATGCTTTTAAAAATATGCTGGATGTTTTGTTAAAAGACGTTAAGCCAGATTATGTCTTGGTTGCCTTTGATGCCGGCAAGACAACTTTTAGAAATAAAATGTATGGTGATTACAAAGGCGGCCGGCAAAAGACACCACCAGAATTATTGGAGCAGCTGCCATATATTCAGGAACTGCTGCATGATTTGGGGATTGCCACCTACGAATTGAAAGATTATGAAGCCGATGATATTATTGGTACTTTTGCGCGTCTTGGTGAAGAACAAAACATGACGGTGACGATTGTTACTGGGGACAAGGACTTGACTCAGCTGGCTTCAGAAAAGACGACAGTCATGGTAACTAAGTCTGGAGTTTCAGACCTAGAAGCCTACACTCCTGAACACATGAAGGAAGTTAATGGTGTTACACCAACTGAGTTCATTGATATGAAGGCATTAATGGGTGATAATTCTGATAATTATCCTGGTGTAACCAAGGTTGGACCAAAGACGGCTTCACGCTTAATCCAGCAATATGGTTCGGTTGAAAGTCTTTACGAGCATGTTGCTGATATGAAGAAGTCCAAGTTAAAGGAAAACCTGATTAATGATCAGGACAAGGCATTTTTGGCTAAAAAATTGGCAACAATTGATCGTAAAAGTCCAGTGACCATTAATTTGGCAGATGTTAAGTGGCAAAAGGTTGATCAGGATAAGTTGCGGCAGTTTTACGAGAAGATGAATTTTCGCAAATTTTTAAGTCAACTGGATGCCGCTGCTACTGGCGAAGATGCCCCTAAAGAAGAAATTAAGATTGACTATGTTGAACTGACTAAGGAGCAGTTAGAACAAATTAAGGTTGACGAGCAATCGACTGTTAGCTTTTATTTAGGGATGCTGGGCGCTAATTATCACTTGGCTGACTTTGTTGGTTTTGCTCTTAAAATCGGTGAGCAAACTTATGTCAGTCGCGATATTGAGCTCTTGCAAACCCAGCCGTTAAAGCAAATTTTGGAAAATGCTCAAATTAAGAAGGATGTCTTTGACCTTAAACGGACAATGGTTGGTCTTAATCGGCTAGATATTCATGTTCGCGGGATAGATTACGACATGCTTCTAGCCTCGTATTTGGTAAACAATGAAAACAACTCCAACGACATGGGTGAAGTTTGCCATTTGTATGGTGATTATTCTGTTAAGAGTGACTTTGAAGTTTATGGTAAGGGCAAAAAGGAACACATTCCTGATGATGACCAGATTTTGTTCAGTCACCTGGCCAGCAAGGCTCAGTCAATTGTTAGGTTGAAGGACGAATTGCTCAAGCGCCTTAAGGACCATGAGCAAGATGACCTGTATGCGAGCATTGAAATTCCGGTAGCGCGCGTTTTAGCGGTGATGGAAATGAACGGCATTAAGGTGCAAGCTGGCACTTTAATTCAATTACAAAACGAATTTGCCGTGGAATTACAGGAACTTGAGAACAAAATTTACCAAGAGGCTGGAGAACGCTTCAATCTCAACTCACCTAAGCAATTAGGGCACATTTTGTTTGAAAAGATGGGCTTGCCACCAATTAAAAAGACTAAAACTGGTTATTCCACTTCAGTTGATGTTTTAAACCAGTTAAAAGAGCAAAGCCCGATTATTGACGAAATTTTGACTTATCGGCAACTTGCCAAAATTCAGTCAACTTACGTTAAGGGATTGCTGGATGTAATTCAAAAAGACGGCCGCGTTCATACGCGGTACTTACAAACGTTAACGGCAACAGGTCGGCTATCTTCAGTTGATCCCAACTTGCAAAATATTCCAACGAGAACCGAAGAAGGCAAGCAAATTCGCAAGGCATTTGTGCCGAGTACTCCTGATGGCTATATCTTCTCCTGCGATTATTCGCAAATTGAATTACGTGTGTTGGCGCAGGTTTCCGGTGATGAGCATATGCAGGAAGCCTTTAAGACGGGGTATGATATTCACTCACACACCGCGATGAAGATTTTCCATTTAGATTCTCCAAATGAAGTAACACCGCTGATGCGTCGCCGGGCTAAGGCCGTTAACTTTGGGATTGTTTATGGCATTTCCGATTATGGCCTGTCTAAGAATTTGAATATTAGTCGCAAGCAAGCTAAAGAATTTATTGATAATTACTTTGAGCAATATCCGCAAATTCGCGATTATATGGACAAGGCTGTCCAGGAAGCTCGCGAAAAGGGCTACGCCGAAACAATTATGCACCGCCGCCGCTATTTGCCTGACATTCATGCCAAGAACTTTAATGTGCGGTCATTTGCGGAAAGAACCGCGATTAATTCGCCAATTCAGGGGTCAGCTGCCGATATTATTAAGATTGCCATGATTAACATGCAACAGAAGTTAGACGAGTTGCACCTCAAGACCAAGATGGTGGTGCAAGTGCACGATGAGTTGATTTTTGATGTTCCGAAGGATGAATTAGAAACGATTAAGAAGATTGTTCCAGAAGTGATGCAGTCAGCGGTGCGACTTGATATTCCGCTGATTGCTGACTCAGGTTGGGGCCATAATTGGTACGATGCAAAGTAAGGAGATAGATTAATGCCAGAGATGCCAGAAGTTGAGACAGTACGCCGCACTTTGCTTCCCTTAATTAAAGGAAAAACAATTAAACAGGTAACACTGTGGTATCCCAAAATTATTGCTAGTGATCCCGATGAATTTGCTAAGCAGGTTGCAGGGCGGCAGGTTTTGACGATTGATCGTTATGCCAAGTATTTATTAATTCGCCTAAGTGGTGATCTGACAATTGTGTCGCATTTGCGCATGGAAGGTAAATATCGGTTGACAATGGTTGCTGCAGCTAAGGATAAACATGATCACGTGCAGTTTGCCTTCACTGATGATACGGCGTTGCGCTATAATGACGTGCGCAAGTTTGGACGGATGCAGTTAGTAGCAACTGGGACTGAACAGGTAGTTACTGGAATTAGCAAGTTAGGCTTTGAGCCGAATTCTGCTGCTTTTACCACAGAGTTTTTAGCAGCAGGTCTTAGCCGTAAGAAGAAAAATATTAAAAGCACCTTGCTTGATCAAACCATTGTGGCGGGTTTAGGCAATATTTATGTCGATGAAGTTTTGTGGGAAACCAAAATTCATCCGTTAAGTAGCGCTAACAAAATTCCTAAAAAGAAAGTGGCCGAGCTGCATGATAACATTAATAAGCTGATTGCCTTGGCGATTACAAGACACGGTACTACTGTACATACTTATCTTGATGCCAATGGCGAAACCGGTGGTTTTCAAAAAATGCTGCGGGTTTACGGTCATCAGGGTGAGCCGTGTGCACGTTGCGGCAGTCCGCTCGAAAAAATCAAGGTTAATGGTCGCGGTACTACTTTTTGTCCTAAGTGTCAGGTGGTCTACAAATGACACTAGTGTTGGGCCTGACTGGTGGTATTGCTAGTGGTAAAAGCACGGCAGATGCCTTTTTTAGAAAACAGGGGCTGCCAATTATCGATAGCGACTTAATTGCTCATCAAATTTTAAATGTTGGCGAAGATGGCTATCTGCAAGTTGTACAACATTTTGGTAAAAAGTTTTTAAATCCAGATCAAACAATTAATCGGCATCAGCTTGGCAAAGTGGTGTTTAGCAATCCTAAGCAGTTAGAAAGCTTGAATAAAATTACTCATCCATTGATTTTTCAAACAATCCAGGCTAAAATTACGCAAAATAAGCGAACTGGCAGGCAATTAATTATTGTTGATGCTCCGGTCTTATTTGAATCAGGCGGTCAAAAATACTGCGATAAGACATTGCTAATTGCAATTCCCGAAGAAATGCAGATTGAGCGGTTAATGCAGCGTGATCAGTTGTCGCGCCAGGCGGCACTAAATCGGATTAAAAATCAGATGCCACTTGCACAAAAAATCAAGTTGGCCGATTATGTAGTTACAAATACTGGTACAATAGAAGAACTAGAAGCCAAATTGGCTGAGTTGTTACTTAAGTTAAAAGGAGAGAAGAATGGAATGTCCTAATTGTCGGCAAAATGCCTCACGTGTCATTGATTCTCGGCCCAGCGATGAAAACCGGGCGATTAGACGTAGACGTGAATGTGAAAATTGTGGCTTTCGTTTTACAACTTTTGAACGTGTTGAAACGACCCCGTTGTTAGTTATTAAAAATGATGGTACAAGAGAGCCATTCAGTCGTAAAAAGATTTTGCATGGTGTAATGGCTGCTGGTCAAAAGCGCCCGATTACTAGCGCGCAGTTTGAACAGCTGGTTGACCATGTTGAAAATAAGGTAAGAAAACAGGGTATTAGTGAGATTTCCTCAAAGAAAATCGGCCAAATTGTGATGGATGAACTGGCTGATATTGACGATGTTGCTTACATTCGCTTTGCTTCCATTTACCGGGAATTTAAAGATATGTCCAGCTTTATGAAGACCATGGAAGACATGATTGCTAAACGTGAGGAGAAGGGAACTACTAATGTTTGAGACTTCTAATCCCAAACAGCCCTTTTTCATCATTAATCGAGTGACGGTTTTTCCGCAGGATTTGCAAGTTTTGATTAAGCTTTACCAGCCGCTAGTTGGTGCTAGTGGGGTTGCTCTTTATTTGACGCTAATGGCAGACTACGATGCTGCGGCGATTTTGTCAGATAGCAAGGGCATCTATCATTTGCAGGAGCAACTTGATTGCAGTTTGAAAGAATTGTTTCAGGCGCTGCATAAGCTAGAGGCAGTAGGATTGGTTAAGACCCGCATTATCAAAAATGAGATCATGGGGCAAGTGCTGCTGTTTTCTTTAAACCGCGTACCTGGCAGCAGTGAGTTTTTCGCAACCGCGTTACTAGCGAGTTTGCTAAAAGAAAAAGTTGGTGTGACAACTTTTCAGCGACTGAGCCATGCGTTTGCGCAAGAAAATAAGCGCAGTGAGAACCAGGTCAACGGCATGCAAACCGCTAAGGATGTTTCTGCCTCATTTATGGATGTTTTTCGCTTGCCAGATGAGGAAGCAATTAGTCCGTCACCTGATGTTCAGCAAGCTGCACAGGAAAATCAGGTCAAGCAGGCTGCGACAGCCAGTGTCAACGAGCAAGATCAGATTGACTGGCAGTTTATGAAAGAGCAGTTTGAAATTTACCAGATTGCCGCTAGCGAAATTGATAAAAATCGTCCGGCTATCCGAGGAATAATGCGCACTTATGGCTTGTCGGAACAGGAATTTGTGGATGAAACTTTGCCGTGTCTGCATGATAGTTATCAGCTTGATATGCCGTTAATTAAGCGGACTATTGCGGAAAATATTCATGCAGAGGGCACACGGAAAAACCTGCAGCAAGCGCAGGATCCACAGGCGACAATTCAGGATAATTCTAGTTTGAGCTTGCGTGACCAGCGAATTTTGCAGGTGGCGCAGACTAAGTCGCCAGCCCAATTTTTGTACCGCTTAAAAACCGATAAGCATGATTATGTTGATGCCAGCGAGTATAAGGTGCTAGATAATTTGTATAACCAAAAGGATATTCCAGCAGAATTGCTCAATATCTTGACGTATGCCTGCTTGAATAGTGGGCCATCTGTGTCTTACCGTTTGGCAAATACGATCTTGCATGATTGGCTGCAGCATGGCGTTAAGACTGGTAGCCAGGCTTTGGAATATATGGAGAAGCGCCAGCAAAAGAAGAGTTATTACCCTCGATATTCGACAAAACCTAAGCGGGTCGAGAAGGGGACTGACTGGAGTAAAAAAACGGCAACACAAAATACTGATGTTTCTTCCGCTGACTTGAAGAAGTTCTTTAAGGATTTAGAAGATAAAAATGGCATGAAGTAGGTGAGATTATGCAATCAATCGGTGATATTATTAATAATTTAAATCCAGAAATTGCTAAAAAGCACAATTTGGCGCAAATTTACCAGCAGGTTTTGGCGGATAGAAATGTACAACAGTTTTTGAACCAGCACAAGGATCAAATTACATCTGAAATGATTAAAAAGAGCTGGTCGAATTTATACGAATATTATTTGGCACAACACAAGCAAGATCCTGTAACAGCTGGTTATCGGCCAGAATTGTTCTTAAATCATCATGCAATTGATTTGCGTTATGTACCTGATGAAAGCAAAATTGAACAAAATTTGCGTGCTAATACCAAGAAGCATTTGCACCTGATTAGTTTGCCGGAAACGTTGCATGATGTGCGTCTTAGTCAAGTGGATGGTACAGCTGCGGGACGTGTAGAAGCGTTAGCAGCTATTCAGCAATTCTTGGCTGGCTATCCCCAAAATCCTCATCAGCAAGGGCTGTATTTATCGGGAAGCTTCGGCGTTGGTAAGACATACTTACTAGCTGGAGTAGCCAATTCGGTTGCGGCGATGGGGAAGCAAGTGGTCTTTTTACACGTGCCAACGTTTATTGCTGGTTTGTCCAGTCATTTTGAAGATAACAGTTTGCAGAAAGAAATTGACCGCGTGAGCCAAGCTGACGTATTACTGCTAGATGATATTGGTGCAGAAACTCTGAGCCAATGGTCGCGTGATGATGTCCTAGGTGTAATTTTGCAAGCGCGGATGGACAATGTTCTGCCGACATTTTTCTCGTCGAATTTTGCGATGGCTGACTTGGAAGACCATTTTAAAGAAACCAAGAATGCTCTGGATCCAATTAAGGCCAAACGCCTGATGGAACGGGTGCGGACACTGGCTAAAGAAGTAGTCGTGTCGGGGCCCAATCGCCGTCATTAATTTATTTTTAATCAAATTCTATTAGAAAGTTCTTGCATTTAATCGTCGTTTGCGTATAATAAAGTGCAATGAATGAACATGATGTTGCTCAACTCAGAGAGAAGGACGCTTTTCTGGAAGTCCTTCATGAGCAAGACCCCACTCATTCTACTAATAAGGGTTTTAACAAAGGCTGGATTCCATTATCAATCTTAAGAGAGGGTTAGAGATACTCTAATCTATTTGGGTGGAACCGCGCTAATATACGTCCCAGTGCTTAATTGCACTGGGGCTTTTTTGTTTATGGAGGTAAACATGAGTTTTTCAATTACTTTGCCTGATGGGTCAAACCGTGACTATGACCAAGCTATTTCAATTGCTGATTTAGCACATGATATTTCAACTTCACTTGGTAAGGCTGCAATGGCCGGAAAAGTTAACGGCGAATTGAAGTCAGTTGATTACGAATTAAATGACGATGCAGAAGTAGCAATTATTACTGATAAAGATGAAGACGGCCTGAACGTTTTACGTGCAACTGTTGCCTTTGTCTTTGAAGCAGTTGCTAAAAAGGCTTATCCAGAATTGCGCTTAGGTGAGCACGCTGCAGATAACGACGGTTTTTTTGTTGATACTGACAAGGCAAACCAAATCAAGATTAGTGAATTACCACAATTAGAAAAGGCTATCCAAAAGGCTGTTAAGAGTGGCGCTAAGATTGAACAAGTAGAGATGTCTAAGAGTGAATTAGAAAATATTTTCAAAGATGACAAGTTCAAGTTGGAATTACTTCAGGCTGAACCAAACGACACTGTTGCAGCATATAAATTAGGCGACTTTGTTGACTTTGGCTTCGATGCACTTTTGCCAAATACTGGTAAGATTAAGCAGTTTAAATTGCTCAGTGTTGCCGGTGCTTATTGGCAAGGACAATCTTCCAACCCAATGTTGCAAAGAATTTCAGGAACTGCCTTTTTCAAGAAGGCTGACCTTGATGCCGACATTAAACGCCGCGAAGAAATTAAGGAACGCGACCACCGGACAATCGGCCGTGACCTTGACTTATTCTTCGTTGACCCTAAGGTTGGTGCTGGTCTTCCTTACTGGATGCCAAAGGGTGCAACCATTCGCCGTGTGATTGAACGCTACATCATTGATAAAGAAGTTGCTCGCGGTTACCAACACGTTTACACACCCGTATTGATGAACTTGGATGCTTACAAGACTTCAGGTCACTGGGCACACTACCGCGATGACATGTTCCCACCAATGGACATGGGCGATGGCGAAATGCTTGAATTGCGGCCGATGAACTGTCCATCACATATTCAAATTTACAAGCATCACATTCGTTCATACCGTGAACTGCCAGTTCGAATTGCTGAATTGGGCATGATGCACAGATATGAAAAATCCGGTGCTCTGTCAGGTTTGCAACGAGTTCGGGAAATGACATTGAATGATGGTCACACTTTTGTTACCTTAGACCAAGTCAAAGATGAATTTGCTAGAACTTTGCAATTAATCATGGATGTCTACAAGGACTTTGACATTACTGATTACTACTTCCGTCTTTCATACCGTGATCCAAAGAACACCAAGAAGTACTTTGCTAACGATGAAATGTGGGAGAGAAGTCAATCAATGCTTAAGGGTGCCATGGATGACATGGGTCTTGACTACGTGGAAGCTGAAGGCGAAGCTGCTTTCTATGGTCCTAAGCTTGATATTCAAACTAAGACTGCCTTAGGTAATGATGAAACTATGTCAACGATCCAACTTGACTTCATGTTGCCAGAACAATTTGACTTAACTTATGTTGGTCAAGATGGTGAAGAACACCGTCCAGTTATGATTCACCGCGGAATTGTAGGGACAATGGAAAGATTTATCGCCTACTTAATCGAAATTTACAAGGGTGCCTTTCCAACTTGGCTTGCACCAGTTCAAGCAGAAATTATTCCAGTTAACCTTGATGCTCACGGCGATTACGCTAAGAAGGTTCGCGATGAATTAAACAAGCGTGGCTTCAGAGCAGAAGTTGACTTTAGAAACGAAAAATTGGGTTACAAGATTCGTGAAGCCCAAACCCAAAAGGTTCCTTACACTCTTGTTTTGGGTGATAAGGAAATGGCAGATAACAGCGTTAATGTTCGTCCTTACGGTACTGACAAGGAAATTGCCAAGAGTTTAGACGAATTTATTAAAGAAATTGACGCTGACGTTAAGTCATATTCACGTGAAAAATAATCAGCAATAATAAGAATTAGAAAACGTATTAATAATTTCGGCACTTTTAAATTTAAAAAATCTGAAAATATTGCCCGTTGAGTTACAAAAGTTGTGTAGACGATTGGCTTTATTGGATTTTAGCTAGCTGAGTGTTCAATTTGATACTTAAATTTTCTACTAACAAGGAGAAATTTATGTCGATGATCGAATTCAACAATGTGCAGAAATTTTATGGTAAGTTTCATGCTTTACGCAATATTAATTTAAAAATTGATAAGGGCGAGACTGTCGTTCTCATTGGGCCTTCTGGTTCTGGTAAAAGTACGTTAATTCGCACGATTAATCAGTTGGAATCAATTGAAGGTGGTCAATTAATCGTCAATAATCACGATTTATCGGATTCCAAGACAGATGCAAATATCTTGCGGCGGGATGTTGGGATGGTCTTTCAGCACTTTAATCTTTATGCTAATAAAAATGTGCTGGAGAATATTATGCTGGCGCCAAGGATTGTCAGTCATGTGCCAGAAGCTGAAAACAAACAGCGCGCGATGAACTTACTAGAGATGGTTGGCTTAGCTGATAAGGCGCAAAATATGCCGCGCCAACTATCAGGTGGGCAAAAGCAACGGGTGGCAATTGCCCGGTCGCTAGCCATGCGTCCGAAGCTGCTACTATTTGATGAGCCAACTTCAGCGCTTGACCCCGAAATGATTGATGAGGTTTTGCAGGTCATTAAAAAGGTGACAATGGCTAGCGAAATGACGTCATTGATCGTGACGCATGAGATGGGCTTTGCTAAGGAAGTTGCCGATCGCGTGATTTTTATGGATCAAGGTCATATCGTCGAAGATGATGACAGTCAAGCTTTCTTTAACCAACCTCAGACTGAACGTGCACAACAGTTTTTAAGCAAAATCATTGCGCATTAAGAGGTGACCATGATGAAAAAGAAATTTTGGTTAGTCCCGCTGCTGTTTTGCATGCTGTTTCTATCAGGCTGTGGTCAAAAGGTAGCAGATCAAGCGGTTTTAAAAAATGCGCAGAGTTCTAAGACGATTACTTGGGGCGTGGAAGCAGATATGAAGCTGTTTAGTCTGATTGATGTGCGTGATGACGTCCACAAAGGCTTTGAAATTGACCTTGCTAAAGCAATTACTAAGCAAATTTTGGGACCAAATGGTCATGCCAAGTTCGTAACAGCAACCGCACAATCGCGTATTCCATTACTAAAAAACGGTAATGTGGACGCGGTAATTGCGACAATGTCAATCACGCCTGAGCGAAAAAAAGTAATTGCATTTTCTAATTCGTATTTCAATGCGGGCGAGTCGCTGCTCGTACCAGTTCATTCTCGTGTTAAAAACGTGCATGATTTGAATGGTAAAACTGTTATTGGAATTGTTGGTGATAATTCTTCTGAAGTAGTTAAGAAGTTTGCACCCAAGGCAAAAGTAATTGGGATGCAGAATTATGGTCAAGCAGTTAGTGCTCTGAAGTCGCACCAAGGTGATGCTTTGGTTTCAGATAATGGGGTGCTTTACGGCTTGGCAGTCGAAAATCCTAGCCTTGTTGTAACTGGTGGTACTTTTACTAAAGAGCCTTATGGCATTGCGATTAATAAGCAGCAAAAGCCCTTTGAGCGAGCTGTCAATCGCGCAATTGTCCAGTTAGAGCATAGTGGGGAATACAATCATTTAATTAAAAAATGGTTTGGTAAAGTTCCCGGATTTAACTACAAGGAGATGGATCAACGATGATTAACATTTTTATGCATTTTGGTAATCAGCTGTTAGTTGGTCTGGGTTGGACGTTATTGTGCAGCTTGATTACCCTAGTTTTCAGTTTAATAATTGGTACCTCACTTGCGCTATTGCAAATGCTGCCAAGTAAACTAGTTCACTTTTTGTGCCGAATTTATATTGAAGTTTTTCGTAATATTCCTTTGCTGGTAATTGTGATGTTCTTCTATCTGATTATCCCGCTGTACTTTTTCAAAATTAACGGTTTTACCGCGGGCACAATTGGATTAACTCTCTACACATCAGCGTTTATTGCAGAAATTATTCGCTCGGGAATCCAATCAGTGGAAGCTGGACAATTAGAAGGCTCGCGCTCAACTGGGATGACCTATTGGCAGGCAATGCGTTATGTTGTATTGCCCCAGGCATTTAAAATCGTTATTCCGTCTCTTGGAAATCAATTTGTCAATTTGATCAAGGATTCCTCTATTTTGGCCTTTGTGGCCGGCTTTGATTTGCTTTATCAAGCCAATGCGATTGCATCAACAACCTTTGATACAATCAATAGTTATTTGGTGGTTGGCATTTTATACTTGCTATTAACAATGCCACTAAGTTATTACATGCATTATTTAGAGAAAAGATTGAGCTAGGGAGGTGCAAAACGATGCAAACTTGGATTAACGCCTTTTCCTGGATTAATATTAGATTTTTACTACTGGGATTAAAGGTTACACTTGGTATTTCCGTAATTGTAATGGTTTTGAGCTTTGTGATTGGCTCATTAATGGGGATTTTACGGTTCGCTAAAATTAAATATGTTTCAGCGACTGTTGGCTTTATTGTTGATGTTGTTCGCAACCTGCCGTTACTATTAATTATTTTCTTTACTTATTTTGGCCTGCCAAACTTTGGCTATAGACCTGATGTGATTCCAGCTGCAATTATTGCGATGACGGTTTTTGAGTCTGGGATGATTGCAGAAATCGTGCGCTCGGGGATTCAATCGGTTGCAACTGGACAAATGGAGGGCGCCCGTTCAACGGGGATGAATTTTGCGCAGGCAATGTGGCACGTTGTATTGCCGCAAGCGTATAAGCACATGATTCCCACACTTGTTAGCCAGTTAGTATCACTAATCAAAGATACATCACTAGCAACTATTATCGTTGTTCCCGAAATGACTCAGCAAGCACAGATTGTTTATGGGCAGAATGCTAACTTTACATTGCCGATGTTTGTGGCTTTGGCATTACTTTATTTTGTAGTTTGCTTTGCCTTGTCATTAGTCGGCAGCTTAGTTGGTAAACAACTGAATTAAATTTGCATAACAATGCTTCCAGATAATTGGTTCAAGGACCAATTACTGGAAGCATTTTATTTGGCTAGTTAAAGATAATTTGATAAAATAAATTATTTTAATAATAAATTAAGAGCTGATTAAACCTGAATCAGATAAATGGATGATTGTTATTGACAAAAGTATGTAGTTGGTACTATAATTACTTATTAGTTGAGAACAAGAAGAAGCTCCCGCTTCTCGCCTAAGTTAAGTTGACCTCTGGGCTAATCGATATTTTCTGTTGATTAAGAGCGGGTACTTAATACCCGCTCTTTTCTTGTCCTCAAATTAACACGGAGGTGAAGAATTATACCAAGGAATTTAATATTAAACGACCAAATTCGTTCACGCGAAGTTCGTTTAATTAATGCAGATGGTGATCAAGTTGGTGTTGTAACTAAGACTGAAGCATTACGGCAAGCAAGTGTTGCAAATTTAGATTTAGTTCTGATTTCGCCTAATGCCAAGCCACCAGTTGCTCGCATCATGGACTATGGTAAGTACCGTTTTGAACAACAGAAGAAACTCAAAGAGTCTCGTAAGAAGTCTAAATCAGTCAGCGTTAAAGAAATCCGTTTAAGTCCAACCATTGAAGGTAATGACTTTAACACTAAGTTAAAGCACGCACAAAAGTTCCTCACTAAAGAGGGCGCTAAAGTTCGTGTTTCGATTCGGTTCAGAGGTCGTGCAATCACCCACAAGGAATTAGGACGTGAAGTGCTGGAGAAGATGGCTGAAGCCACTTCAGATATTGCTACTGTGATTAGCAAGCCGAAGATGGAAGGTCGTTCAATGTTCTTGATACTCGCTCCTAAGAGTGACAAAAAGTAAAAACTAGTTAATTTGGAGGAATTGAAAAATGCCTAAAATGAAAACCCACCGCGCTTCTGCAAAGCGTTTTAAGAGAACTGCTTCTGGTGAATTAAAGCGTCATCACGCATTTACTGGCCACCGTTTCCACGGTAAGACCAAGAAGCAACGTCGTCATTTGAGAAAGGCTGCATTAGTTTCACGCAGCGACTTGAAGCGCATCAAACAGATGCTCTCTCAAATGCGTTAATTATCAAGTTAGACGAGAACAACGATATTTAGGAGGAATTTCAGATGCCAAGAGTTAAAGGTGGAACAGTAACACGTAAACGTCGTAAGAAGGTTATGAAGCTTGCCAAGGGTTACCGTGGCGCAAAGCATATGCAATTTAAGGCTGCAAGTACACAATTATTTGTATCTTACAGATATGCATTCCGTGACCGTAGAAGACGTAAGAGCGAATTCAGAAAGTTATGGATTGCTAGAATCAATGCTGCAGCAAGACAAAATGATATTTCATATTCTAAGTTAATGCACGGCTTGAAAGTAGCTGGTGTTGATATTAACCGTAAGATGTTAGCTGACATTGCTTATAACGATTCAAAGACTTTTGCACAATTAGCAGAAACTGCTAAGAAAGCTTTAAATTAATTCAAAAATGGCGCTTATGGCGCCGTTTTTTTATGTCAAAATTTATGACCTTGACGTCATTTTTTGATATATTAGACTAAGAAGATGGCAGAAAAGGGGAGCTAGATGATATTCAGGCCACGTTACACAATTGATACAATCTATCATTTAGATACTGATGTACTGCACCAGATGGGAATTAAGGCAGTATTCTCGGACTTAGACAATACTTTGCTTGCATGGAATGAGTTTGAAACGGCTAAGAAGATGGACCAGCTTAATCGGCGACTAGCAGCTGCTGGGGTAACACTTGTTGTTATTTCAAACAATAATGCACTCAGAGTGGGCAAAGTACTTAATCCGTATCATATCGAGTTTGTCGCTAAAGCTAGGAAGCCATTGCCATTTGCAATTACAAAAAAGCGTGAGGAAATGGGCTTAACTAAGAAGCAGGTAATGATGGTGGGTGACCAGTTAATCACGGACATTCAAGCGGGTAACCTAGCTGGCGTCGAGTCAGTATTGGTTAAGCCATTAATTGAAACAGATAAGTGGAATACTCGGATTAACCGGTTTTTGGAAAAAATTATCTTTTTCTTTTTAGCAATTTCCCACCGGGTAAGTTTTAAGGAGACATTAAAAAATGGATGATATTATTTGTATCGGTTGTGGCGCGCAGCTGCAATCCGACAATCCCAAGGAAGCAGGTTATTTGCCAGCTTCACGGCTTAAGAAGGCACTTGAGAGCGAAGACGAGGGCAACGATATTTATTGCCAGCGCTGTTTTCGCTTACGACATTATAATGAAATCATGCCGGTTGATGTTGATAATGATGACTTCTTGGCCCTACTCAACTCTTTAGCCGAGAAGAAGGCATTGGTGGTTAATGTCGTTGATTTGTTTGATTTCACCAATTCTCTTTTATCATCAATGAAACGGTTTGTTGGTGACAATGAGTTAATTTTAGTCGGCAACAAGTTTGACCTTTTCCCACTTAATTCACGCGAAAGCAAAATTAAGGATTGGATGCGGCAGGAAGCAAATCGTGTTGGGCTTTTTCCCAAGAAAATTTTCTTAGTTAGTGCGGCTAAAAAGAAAAATTTAACTAATTTAATTGCTTATTTGGATAAGAAGTCTCGCACGGAAGATGTATATTTTGTCGGAATGACCAATGTTGGTAAATCAACGCTGCTTAATGCAATCATTGACAAGATGGGTGACGTCAAGAACTTGATTACGACGTCACGCTTTCCGGGGACAACACTTGACCGAATTGAAATTCCGTTAGAAAATGGCCACTTTTTGGTTGATACACCAGGAATTATGTCTGAAAATCAATTGGCAACACACCTTAAGCCGCAAGATTTGGCGGCAATTTCACCGCAAAAGCCACTTAAGCCGGCAACTTACCAGTTGAAACCAGGTAACACGCTCTTTTTGGCAGGATTAGGCCGGATAGATTATTTAAAGGGCGAGCCAACCAGCTTTACGGTCTATGTTGCGCGAAATTTATATGTTCACCGGACAAAGACAGAAAATGCGGATGAATTTTACCAAAAGCATGTGGGTGACCTGCTAACACCGCCGTCAGAGGGGGAAGACCTGCCTGCACTCAAGGGTCAAGAAATGCATCCGACTTATAAGAGCGATCTATTATTTGGCGGCATTGGCTTTATCACGGTGCCTGCCGATTGTTTAGTCAAAATATACACGCCTGACAAGATTGGTTTAGGAATTAGACGCGCGTTAATTTAGAGGCGAAGAATGACGTTTGCAAAAAGTATTGAAAAAAAGCCGGTAGTTCAGGTTAAAGAAGAAAAAATTCCGCAGTCCCAAGGATTGCAAATTGGGATAATGGGCGGCACTTTCAATCCTGTTCATTTAGCTCATTTGGTCGTAGCTGACCAAGTCCTAACTAAGCTGCATTTAGATGAAATCTGGTTTATTCCAACAAATATTCCACCTTTAAAAGATAAGCCCACTGTATCTGCAGAAGATCGGGCGAATATGCTCGAATTGGCAACGCAAGATAATCCGCATTTTCATGTAAAATTATTTGAACTGTTTCGTGGCGGTGTTTCGTACACTGTTGATACTCTGACTTATTTGCATGAAAAAGCACCACAAAATCATTATTATTTGATTATGGGCAGTGATCAGGTTAATAATTTAAGTGAATGGAAAGAGCCACTTAAATTAGCTCAATTGGCAACTTTGGTTGGTATTAGGCGTCCGGGATATGAGCAAAAGGCGCAACTGCCAATTATTTGGGTTGATGTTCCAGCAATTGACTTAAGTTCAAGCTCAATTAGGCAAACAATTGCAATGGGCGGCTCAATTAGATATTTAGTTCCAAAACTGGTTAGCGATTATATTCATCGAAAGGGACTCTATTATGACTGATTTATTTTTTGCAAACACTTATTCACCTTTATCAAGCAAGGAAATTATCGCTAAAGAAAAAGCCAACATGGATGCATCTAGGTTTGCGCATTGTGTGCGTGTGAGCCAAACCGCGCAAAAATTGGCTCAGCTTAATCATTATGATGAAGATAAGGCTGCGTTAGCTGGTTTTGTCCATGATTATGCCAAACAGGTCCCAGTTGCAGAATATCGTGAAGTGATTAAGTCGCAGGGCTTTGATCAGGAACTCTTAAATTGGAATCGTGCAATTTGGCACGGGATTGTTGGCACGTACTTTATTAAGCGCGATTTGCAAATCACTGATAGTGAAATTTTAACGGCTGTTGACCGGCATACGACTGGTGATACTGAAATGACGACTTTAGATAAGATAGTCTTCATGGCTGATTTCATTGAGCCTGGCCGCGATTTTCCTGGAGTTGAAGAAGCGCGCGAGGTAACATTTGCCAATTTAGACGCTGGTGTGGGCTACCAGCTAGCACATAGCCTCAGCTTTTTAGCTGAAAAAAGAGATAAGATTTATCCGCGCACGTTTAAAGCATATAATGTGTGGAGTATTAAAAATAATTAAGGAGAAAAATTTGACTAGTAAAGAAATTTTGACTTTTGTTTTAAAAGCCATCAGTGACCGCCACGGTGAAGATACTATTGCCTATGACATGCAGGGAATTAGTATCTTGGCTGATTATTACGTAGCAACCAGTGCCGGTTCTAATCGGCAGCTGCACGCAATTGCCAATGCAATTGTTGATGAGGCGCATCAGGCTGACTACTATGACTATCGCATTGAAGGGTCAAGCGAGTCTAACTGGCTCTTGCTTGACTTGGGCGATGTCGTTGTCAATGTCTTTACCGAAGAGGCGCGCGATTTTTATAATGTAGAAAAATTGTGGTCAGAAGGTAAGCAACTAGAATTAAAGGAAGACTAGCTGACAATGAGTGTAGTGGGAATCATTGCCGAATTTAATCCCTTGCACAGTGGCCACGAGTTTTTGTTAAATCAGGCAAGGCTGCTGGCTGGCAGTAAAGATCCGATTGTGGTTTTGATGTCGGGAAATTATGTTCAGCGTGGTGAAATGGCAATCATGGATAAGTGGTCACGAGCACAGGCTGCGCTAAATAGTGGCGCCGACCTTGTTTTTGAGATGCCTTTTTCAACTTCGGTTGAGCCTGCTGACCTTTTTTCACTAGGGAGTATTAATCAGTTAGCTAAATTAGGTGTCAGCGATTTAGTGTTTGGTGTGGAAGATGCTACGCTTAACTTTGCCTATCTTGGCAGTAAGATTGCTGAAATTCCGCCTAATCACATGAATTTTAACGATTATAGTCAGACCTATTCAACTCAATATAATGAGATGGTTGCACGCGAGGTGGGCTATGAAGTTAACCAGCCGAATGCAATTTTAGGGCTAGCTTATGCGGTTGCCAACCATAATTTGTGGACGCCGCTTACTTTGCATCCAGTTAACCGAATTGGTGCAGGCCATGATGATTTACTGCAGCGTGAAGGTGTCGTGCAGAGTGCTAGTGCTATTCGGAATATTATTTTGCACCAAAAAACAGGCGCTGAACTAGAACAGTGGTTGCCTAAAACCGAAGTAGCGCAGCTGTATCAGCAATCAGCTTATCCTAACTGGAACTTGTTATTCCCGTTTTTGAAGTATCGCCTTGAGTCTTCGTCAGTTGAAGAATTGCGGCAAATTTACCAAATGAGTGAGGGACTTGAATACAAAATGAAGCAGGAAATTCACCGTGCACGTAATTTTACGGAATTCTTGCGCTATATCAAGTCTAAGCGTTATACTTATTCACGCTTGCGCCGATTAAGTTTGTATACTTTATTAAACGTGACCCAGGATGACATGCTGGACAGTTTCAACAATGAGGCATTATTCTTGCTTGGTTATAGCAAATTAGGTCGTCGTTATCTGAAGAAAATCAGAAAAGAAACAACTGCTAACGTTATTTCAAAGGTTGACCAAAAGAATACGCGTTCGGGCTCAATGCACTTGCAATTGCGCGTGGATCGGCTGGTTGAGCAAATTTTGCAAGTTGACCAAAACTTTGGTCGCAGACCATTGGAGGTTTAAGGATGTTTACGATTAGTTTTTCGCAAGTAGAAAGCAGCAAGGCACCGCTGACGCATATTGAGCGTGAAGTTGCAATGCGACCAGAATTTTTGGAGCGTAGTCAAAAGCTGCTGTACAAAGTTGAAAATGTTCGCTTAGACGGTGATGCTTTTTATAATGAGCCATACGTTACTTGTGATCTGCACGTCACAGCTGATCTAGTTGTCCCGTCAAGTCGGAGCTTAGAGCCAGTGACTTATCATGAAGATTTTCGTTTTAGTGAAAATTATTCTGAAGATGTAGTTTCTAAAGAAGAACTGGAAGCTAGTGAAACGCCGATTGTGCAGGTTGAGGATGATCAAATTGATTTGCAAACAGCAATCGAGGATAATCTACTCTTGCATATTCCAACAACGATATTAACGCCCGAAGAAGAAGACCAGGATATTTATCCAGAAGGTAATGGCTGGGCTGTTATTTCGGAAGCGGAATTTGACGAAGGCAAAAAGAATCAGGTTAATCCGGCGTTTGCCAAACTAAAGGAATTGCTAGACCATAAGGATGACCAGCAAGATAAAGATTGAATAAATTAAGTGTTTTTAAGATAATTAAAGTTAAGATAACTTGGAAGCTTAAGCTTGTTTTGCTTGCTTTTTTAAAGTATCCTTTAGTTATTAAATTAAGTTTAAAAATATTTTAGTTTTTGGTGCGAACAATAATTTTAAAAGGGATGGATAAAATGGCAAAGATACTAATTATTGAAGATGAAAAGAATTTGGCTCGGTTTGTCGAGCTAGAATTAAAACACGAAAAATATGAAACAGTTGTTGAAGCAAACGGTCGTAAGGGACTGGAAACTGCATTGAACGAAGATTTTGATGCAATTTTGCTTGACTTAATGTTGCCAGACTTGAACGGTTTAGAAATTGCTCGGCGAGTTCGTCAAGTTAAGACAACGCCGATTATTATGATGACAGCTCGTGATTCCGTGATTGATCGGGTTTCTGGTCTTGACCATGGTGCCGACGATTACATTGTTAAGCCATTTGCAATTGAGGAGTTACTTGCCCGTTTACGCGCTGTTTTACGCCGGGTTAAAATTGAAAAAGAAGCTTCTGACGACACAATTGAAAAGAAAGTTATTAAGTTTAAGGACATGACAATTGAAACGGCTAACCGGATTGTTCGTCGCGGCGATGGTAAAACTGTCGACTTGACGAAGCGGGAATATAACTTGCTCATGACATTGATTAAGAATAAGAACAATGTTGTTAGCCGTGATCAATTGCTTTCTAAAATTTGGGGACCAGGTTCAAACATTGAAACTAATGTTGTAGAAGTTTATGTTCGTTATCTTCGCAATAAAATTGACGTTCCCGGGCAACCATCTTATATCAAGACCGTTCGCGGTACCGGATATATGGTAAGAGATGAAGATGATGAAAAGAACTAAAAAGCATGAACAAAGTAAAAAGGGGACCAAACGCTCATCGTTAATTGTACGGTGGGTCAGTATCGTCAGTTTGACGATTATGGTCTCCTTTATTGTATTTTCAGTAGTTATTTACACGTTTGTTGGTCAGCAATCAATTGGTCAGCAGAAGGAAACGTCTAACCAAATGGTCGTGCAGCTGAATGAAAATCTCAGTTCCATTTCGGGTGAATTACAAATTGCGAATGTTGTCCCGGCGCTAACGCCTTCTGCTAAAAAGGTCTTGCAGGGCGATCCTGTGATTAGTCGCGACGATCGGGCAAGTAACGCCTTTAATGATAATTTGTTAGCATCATTGACCAATCCTGACTTAAATGTGGTTGTTTATAACTTACAGCAAGAAGATGTTTTTGATAATGGCAACGAAAATGAAATTCCGACGTTTAAGAACTTTAAGGGTGAATATAAGCAGGAACAGACTTTTCAAGATAATCGCCAAGAATTAATTACATACCAAAAAGTACGTTCAATCAGGACTGGCAAATTGACCGGCTACATTGTGGTTGTTAACCGCATGACGTATTACAACGGTCTGATGAAAAACTTGCTTAAATGGATGGTGCGCATTTCAATCATTGCAATTGTGTTGTTTACTTTGATTGCCTTTATTATTGTCCAAGACATTGTCAAGCCAATTAAGGAAATGTCGAAGGTGGCACGTGAGGTCAACGATGACCCGAATAGTACGGCGCGAATTGCTGATTTTCATCGCAATGACGAATTGCAAGAATTAGCGGTGTCCTTTAACCAAATGCTGGACCGAATGCAGCGGTATATTGACCAGCAGAAAGAGTTTGTCGGGGATGTTTCGCATGAGTTGCGCACTCCCGTGGCGGTAATCGAAGGTCATTTAAATATGCTTCAGCGGTGGGGCAAGGACGATCCTGAAATCTTGGATGAATCGATTAATGCATCACTGCAAGAAGCTAAGCGCATGCAGCACCTAATTCAAGAAATGTTGGATTTGACGCGTGCCGAGCAGATTAATGTTCAATATCCGAATGCTGTGACTAAGATTTCAGAGGTTTTAAAGCGCGTGGTTAGCGACATGTCGCTGGTTCATCAAGATTTTGATATTAGTCTCGACATGGATGATTTGCCGCAAGATACGGAAGTCCAGATTTATCAAGGCCATCTAGAGCAATTACTCGTAATCTTGATTGATAATGGTATTAAATATTCAACTGACCGTAAGCAAATGAATGTCTCGGCTGGTCTTTCACAAGATGAAGTCAATATTATTGTCCAAGACTTTGGTGAAGGGATTTCCAAGGTCGAACAGGACAAGATTTTCAATCGCTTTTATCGCGTTGATAAGGCTCGCACACGTGAGAAGGGTGGCAATGGACTGGGCTTGTCGATTGCGCAAAAACTGGTTAACAGTTATCACGGCCAGATTAGCGTTGATTCTGTTGAGGGACAAGGCAGTCAGTTCAAAATTGTCTTTCCAGCTCTAACTAAGCAGCAGGCTGACAAGTTGCGCAAGCGTGCAGAATCTGAAAGTAAAAAGTAACAGACAAATCTAACCCTTGAAGTTAACGCAATTAAGTTTAAAATCTGATAAATAGTACCAATAATTAATTTTAATTTAATATTTTTGCAATTTTACTATTGTATACATTGAACTTTTATGTTTTAATAAACACTATCATTAAAGAAAGGACTATTCTCATGCAACAATCACTACAAGCAATTCAGCGATATTATGCAGGCGTTTTTTATACCTATTATGGTTAAATAACGTCCGTTGTATTAGATACGGACAAAATAAAGCCGTATCTAGCTCGCATATTGCAACCTGCTAGATTAATTAATACCTAGCAAGTGTGCGTTAGCATGATTATGTTCTAAATATCAAGTGCCAAAGTGGGCATGTTAGGTTTTTTTAATCTAACATGCCCATTTTTTATTATCAAATTAAGAGGAAAGATAAATGAAGAACAAAAATATTGGCGATAAATTAGACTTTTGGTCTATTGTCTTTTTGGCAATTAATACTACGATTGGCTCGGGAATTTTCTTAACGCCAGCTAGTGTTGTCAATCAAGCTGGAAGCATGTCGTTATGGGTTTACTTAATTGCTGCTATTTGTGCGGCAGCCTTTGGGATTTCATCAGCTTCAGCTGCTAAATATGTTATTAAGTCTGGGGCTTCATATGCATATTCGAAGGCGGCTTTTGGCGACAAGTTAGGCTTTTACATGGGGATTTTGCGCTACTTTGCCGCTAGTGTCACTTGGTCAGTAATGGCAACTGGCGTTGTTAAATCGACCATTTCTATCTTTGGTGGCAATCCCAATAATAATATGTCATTAACCATTGGACTATTACTCTTGGTCGTTTTGATTACTATAATTAATCTTTTCGGTCAAAAAGTTGTCAAATACGTTATGAATATGGCAACCATTGGTAAGCTTGCTGCACTTATTTTAATTATTATAGCTGCAGTTGTTCTGATGCTGACTACTGGAGCAACTCATCACCTTGCAGAAGTTGACCAAATTAGACAAAACGGTCATAAGATTGTTCCAGCATTAACTACTAGTGGTCTTGCAATGGCCGTGGTTTCTGCTTTTTATTCTTTCATGGGCTTTGAATCAGTTGCTTCGGGTGCAGAAGACATGGAACATCCTGAAAAGAACTTGCCGCGCGCAATTCCACTGTCTATTTTTATCATTGCATTCATCTACATGGGGATTATCGCAGTTGCCCTAAAACTAGATCCACAGGCCTTAATGACAACTAAGCAGGTTGTCGCTATCAGTGCAATTTTCAAGAACGAGATTCTTCGTGACCTAATCCTAGTTGGCGCTTTAATTTCAATGCTAGGTGTTAATATTGCTGAAAGTTTCAGTATTCCGCGAGTTCTAGAAGCAATGGCTAAAGAAGGACAGTTATCCAGGAAACTAACTAAAAGAACAGCAAACAATTTTCCGATCAGAAGTTACTTCATTTCGATAATTCTAGTTATTTTAATTCCGATGGCTTTTCAATTTAACATGACAAATCTGATTACATTAACTGCAATGGTCAGCTTCGTCGAGTTTATTGTTGTTCCACTCTCTGTTATGCGTTTTTACCGGGGAACTAACAGGGAGCAGGTCCTAGATGCTCCTAAAAATGTTTGGACAGACATCATTATTCCTATTATTTCAATCTTGCTCGTTGTCTTTTTATTAGTCGAATACAATTGGAAAGTTCAATTTGGCGTAATCGTCAACGGCCAAGTTGTTGGCATAAATTGGTACGCAATTGCCATGATGGTTGTAGGCTTTTTGCTTTTACCGCTTGCAATGGCACTATTAAATAAATTTGAAAATAAACAAGCATAAGGAGGTTTTATCATGGGTAGAAATGTTTTTCCAACAGGAACGGTGATGTTCGATCCTGCTAAGACGTGGAATGGCTATACTTTATTTAACGCTGGCGGCGTTGGTGCTGTGTTAATTGATATGTCTGGGAAGGTAGTCCATCAGTGGCGCGGGTTGCAGGGCTTTCCTAACAAAATGATTCCTGGTGGTAAAATCTTCGGTTCGCTCAGATGTCGCAATCGCTTGGATGCCTACCAAGATTATGCTGATGTAACCGAGGTTGATTGGAATGGTAATGTAATCTGGAGTTTTAATCATAACCAAGAAGTAACGGATCGGGATTGCGGCAAAACTTGGGTCGCTAGGCAACACCATGACTATCAAATTGAAGGTAACTCAGTTGGCTATTTTGTCCCAGGTCAAACTGTTAAAGATGATTTCAACAAAGTATTATTGTTGACGCATAACAATGTTAAAAAGCCTAAGATTTCACCACAACCCTTACTTGAAGAAGTTTTATTAGAAATTGACCGTAGTGGAAAAAAACTCTGGTCGTGGCACATAACAGACCACTTCAATGAATTTCATTTATCTAATTTGCAAAAGAATGCTATTTTTCGAGACCCAAATATTCATGAGGACAGCTTTAATGGGGAGGGTGAAGGTGACCTGTTCCATGTTAATTGTGCTAGTTATTTAGGACCAAACCATTGGTTTGACGAAGGCGATGTCCGTTTTAAGCCGGATAACATTATAATGGATTCTCGTGAAGCCAATATTATGTGGATTATTGATCATGAAGCTGGCAAAATTGTCTGGCAGATTGGTCCAGACTATACCACAAGCACTGCTTTACAAAAATTGGGGCCGTTAATTGGGATGCATCACACACATATGATTCCGCAGGGCTTGCCTGGAGCTGGTAATATTTTGGTCTTCAATAACGGTGGCTGGGCCGGCTATGGTGCTCCCAATCAGACTTCAAGTACAGGGGCAAAAACTAGTCGTATTGACACTTCACGGGTAATTGAATTCAACCCAGTAACTTTGGCAGTCGTTTGGTCATTTGGCGCAACTGATATTGCCGATAGCCATACTCCCTTTCATCGTCATCATTTCTATTCGCCGCTTGTCAGCAGCGCTCAACGTTTACCCAACGGTAACACGTTAATTGATGAGGGAACAGAGGGACGTTTTTTAGAGGTAACACAGGATAAGGAAATCGTCTGGGAGTATGTTTATCCTAACCTAGGTGACGGGCTGATTTTTCGGGCTTATCGAATTCCTTACGACTGGATTCCACAGCTAACTAGGGAAGATGCCCTGCAGGCAGTTATTCCTCCAGAAAATGCTAATTTCCAGCTTCTGGGAGCAGCCGATCCAAGTTTATCGGCAGATAGTGCCGTCATAGTTGCCCAAGCAGATGGTTATAACGCAACGCCAGCTAAGTTTAACGATGAAATTTAATGACATAATAAATAAGCAACAGGTTAATTTTAACCTGTTGCTTATTTTTGCAATATAGTGACAATTGCGCTACTAGATTATAGCGGCTGCACACTTTTTCTTGTTGATGATATCTTGTAATGTTCTTTAACAGGATATTTTTTACAGGCCATAGCCTCCTATTTATTTCCTAATACCACTCAAGAAAGATTGAAGCTTTTCTATGTCCTCTATTGATAATTATTCTATTAAATTTTTACTAGTTATTATGCTTCTGATCATTTTGATAAAATCTTAGTTACCAAACTCGCTCTGCCTCTAAGCACATGGCCCAACTATCAAACTGCTTTGATCCACAACGGTCATTACATCTCTCGTCTTCATTATCTTACTTTAAATACTTCTAAACCACTTCAAATTGAATTCCATAAACAGCAACTATACTGCTACAGTTATCATCATTCTTTTATGGCTAATGGTTCCTTAGTTGACAAGTTCTGCTTTATCTCTAATCCAGTTAAGCAAAAAGTAATTCACGATTTAACCGCTGATCGTTCACTAACAAAAATTGTACAAGTTAACAATGTCCCTACCAACACTGTTTTATGTACTTTTACTAGATTTAAAAAAGTTGCCACAGGTTGATGACTATGATTACTTACCGGAACACATTGACGTTGATGAATTTCGTGGTGTTGGTCGGCATTTGCACTTTATTTGTGTTAATGATGACACGCATGAGATGATTAAAATTTTACCAACTCACTTAAAAAAAGATATTACTGCCTTTTTTGAAAAATTTCCCTTGTTAGTCAGAAGTAAAGTTAAGACTATTACTATGGATCTAAGTGCTTATTAGCAAGACCTAGCTTATGCATTTGCCCCTAATGCTGAAATTATTATTGATCGTTTTCATATTGTACAGATGCTTAATCATTCCTTTAATCAATTGCGGGTACAAACAATGAAATGAAACAGTTTAAACATTTCGACGCCGTTATATCTTGCTTAAATGCCACAGAAAGTCATATTTAAAACCATATGAACAATTAGAAGCTAAACACCTCAAGTACTACCAGCACTTAGAAGAGCAGCTGACTCAAGAACAGATCGTTGAAGAAGGCTTATGCATTAATTCTAAATTACATGCAACTTATAACTTAATGCAAGAAACGCAATCTTCAAGCTGTTCTTAATGCAGTTGTTTCTAAATATTCCAATGGCTGTGTTGAAGGTACTAATCGGAGAATTAAACAAATTTGACGAACAGTTTATAGTTGTTGAAATTTTTATAATATAGTTGCTAGAATTATGTTAAAAGCTAAGGCTGTCATTCTAAAAGAAAACACTTTAAGCATAACTGCTTAAAGTGCATTCAACTCGTTATTTATCTTCATTAACAGGATTTGACAAAGAGCCCAACAATTTAGTTGTAGGCTGTTTGTCATTTTACCTAATTAAAATTTTGCAATGTCTTAGACAAACGGATTGCCATACTTTTCACAGTATTTATAAAATCCCAAACGATACAAATCAATATCACGTGTAACCTGTTCATTATCTTTAAATTTAATCATTTGCAAAACTTGCTCCGTAAATTTAAGCGGCGCAGTGCCATTCGCAGTAACTAAATTACGACAGCAAACAGCATCTTCAGAAACAAAGTCAGTGCCATTTTTATACTCGGCGAAATTTTGCCATAAATATTGCGCATTTCCTGTATGCTTATAACCCGTCAGCAAACCATTTTCTGCAAGATAATCAACCGCACCACAAATAGCAGCAACGCTTTTGCCAGTTATCAATCTTCTTGCAATAACCTCTTTAAGTTGATCATTCTTTATCGTCCAAGAATTACCGCCAATTAGGATCAATAACTCGCAATCTGACGGAATATCTGCAATTTTATCTGTAATTTTAGTTCTTATACCACCAATTGACGTTACTTCCGCAGTAGTTGAAGCCGTTTTAATTTCCCAATCAGAACTTTGATTTAATTGACTTGAAAGGTATGCGCCTTCCCAATCCGCATACTCATCAAGCATAACAAAAATAGCTTGTTTCATATAATTTCCTCTTTCAGTAAACTCATATAAGTATATCAAAATTAAGCAAAGTTTTCTATTGCTATAATTATATATACATACTAATTGATTGCAATATCACCGTCGTCGGTTGTCAAATGATTACTGCTATCTCCTGCGTAAATATTATTAGAAATCATATTTAAAACTTTATAACAAGTTAGAAGTTGTGTTACCAGCATTTAAAAGATTGTCCGACAAACAGCGTATGGTTATCGAAACTTTTCTAATATAGCAGCTAGAATTATGTTAAAAGCTAAGGCTGTCATTCTAAAAGAAAACACTTTAAGCATAACTGCTTAAAGTGCATTCAACTCGCTATTTATCTTCATCAGCAGGATTTGACAAAGATCCATTATAGCCATACTTAATGATTACGGTGTTGTTTACCTTGATTGCGATTACGCAAATTTTCATGCAATTCTTTAGTTTGTTTGTTGATTACTGGAGCAGCCGTCTTTTGCTCAATTAATTCCGCAACTTTAGCAGGTGTGACAATTTCTTTAATCGGTTCACGCTTTAATTCCTCGTCAACATTCTTTTTAACGCGAGGCATAATGATAAATGTGACAATTACTTGCTGGATAATGGTAAAGAAGTTACCCGCAGCCCAATATAGCGCAACTGAACCGGAAACAGACATGGAAATAAATAGGGTCATGATTGGGTTAAGCAGCATCATTGACTGCATTTGTTTCTTCTGTTCCTTAGGAATCCCAATTAATGAAATATAACCTTGAATAAACGCAAAGATAGTACCGATAATCGCCATCAGCATGGATTTATCACTAAGCGAAATTGTAAAGAAAGTCGAATTTGCCAGTGTCTTGGAATACATTACCGCTTGGTAAATTCCGATCATGATTGGGAACTGGATAATCAGTGGTAAGCAGCCCATGCCGCCTGTTAACGATAAGTTATTTTGTGAATATAATTGCCGCTGCCAGTTGGCCAAAGTCATTTGTTGGTCTTGAGTTAGATCCTTCTTCTTCATTGCGTCTTGGATTAACTTCATCTGTGGCTGCAACCGCGCCATTTTTTCTTGTTGGGTTGTTGATTTCTTTTGCTGGTTTAACATTAATGGCAATAAAATCATCCGCACGACCAAAGTCATTAAAATAATGGCCCAGCCAGCGCCGTTTGCCCCACCGATAATGGCGTAGCAGCGCAACATGATGTTCTGCAAGGGTTTACCAATAAAGCTGTAGATCCAGCCGTAGATGCCGCTTGACGGCGGCGTATTCAATGCATTGCCGTTTTGCGCACAACCAGTCACAATTAACATGACTGCTAGTGTTAAAGCAGCCAAACCAAGATATTTACGATATTTTTTCATTCAATTCACCACATTATTATTTTTTGTCAACATCTAATATAATACATGAAAACCGTGTATTTTGCCCGTATTTGTCAGTTTTTCTTTTTTAATTTTAGTTATTTTAGCAAATTGTGAAATACTGTGAGGCAATTCTTGGCAAAATTGGTTAACATGATTGAGGTCGGTTTGCAGTACAATAGTTACTGTTTGGTCCAAGTTATTATGAACAGACCCAGTCAGTTGCATTTTGTCAGCCAAGACCTGGACGCTCCAGCGAAAGCCGACACCTTGCACAATGCCAGAAACGGTAAGTGCCCAAGTTTCCTGATTGGAATCGGCAGAATTATGATGTTTAGGGTGGTTATTTCTGTTAAAAAAGCCCATAATTAGTCCTTTCTACAAGTTATATACTTGATTTTACCATTTTTAAAATTGAATAGTTTACATTAAAATAGGGTCAGAGAAAGAGGTTTTAGCAATGGAACAAATTAGTTCGGTAAACAATAAGTTAATTAAGGATTTAGCTAAATTAAAGCAAAAAAAATATCGTGAGGAAACAGGATTATACTTAATCGAAGGCTTTCACTTAGTTGAGGAAGCAATTAAGGCAAGCCGCAAGTACGTCTATTTATTAGGGACGCAAGAAGCCTTAAATACAGTCGAGGCTGAAGATGAAGTCGATTTGACAGCTATAAATGTTATTTTGATTAACTCTGCAATCGTGCGCCACTTATCGAGTACTAAAAATTCTCAAGATATTTTTATGGTTTTGAAAATTGCACAGCCGAAAGATTATCCGTTTAATTATGGTAAGTGGGTTTTGCTTGACCAGTTGGCTGACCCGGGTAATGTCGGCACAATTATTAGAACCGCTGATGCCGCCGGCTTTGACGGTGTGATTTTGTCACCAAATAGTGTTGATTTATACAATCCGAAAACGCAGCGAGCAATGCAAGGTAGCCAATTCCACATTAACTTGATTGTGACTGACTTGCCTGCAGCAATTGCCTCACTAAGAAATAACGGCATTCCTGTTTATGCCAGTATGTTAGACCGCACGGCTAAACAGCTGCCGGACTTTGCCCCAGTGTCGCAATTGGGCTTAGTGATCGGTAACGAAGCTCATGGTGTTAGTTCAGCAGTGGCACAAGCTAGTGACGAAAAATTGTACATTCCGATTAAGGGTCAAGCTGAATCATTAAATGCAGCAGTTGCAGCAGGAATTATGATTTATCATTTTGCTTAGAGACTAAGAGTAGGTACTTGTTTTTAGTAAGTGAATTAATTATAATAGTTGTCGAGAACAGAAATCGATAACGGAGGAATTGCTATGAGTCACAAAGGAAAATTTAAACAAAACAATGGTTGTCAGGCTTTAACTTATGAAACTTGCCCACATTTTATTAATGCATTTCAGATCATTGGTAAGAAGTGGAATGGCCTGATTATCAGTTCCTTGTGTGATACGAACTATATGCGTTTCAAAGACCTAGCAAATTGCGTTTCTGCTTGCTCCGACCGGGTTTTAGTTGAACGACTAAAAGAATTAGAAAAAGAAAAAATTGTTAAGCGTTCAGTCGATGAAAAAACTAAAATTATTTCATACGGCTTAACGAAAAAAGGTGCAGAATTGCAGCCGGTTTTTGACCAAATTCACGAATGGGCCGATAACTGGGTCTAAAAGTAAAATTTTACTTGCAACTTGTAGACAAAAGAATTATTCTAATAGTTAATTACTAATGAGCAAGACTAGTAACAGCAATTGTTTAGTCAGAGAGACCTTTTTATTGAGCTGAAAGAAGGGTCTAAATGGAACTGCGAATTTCATCTTGCCAGTAGAATCTAATCAATTCCGGTATTCACCGTTATCGAAAACTTGAGTGTGGACTTTTTATAGTCCAAACTAGGGTGGTACCGCGTAGCTTCGTCCCTTTTTTTGGGGACGGAGCTTTTTTATTTGAAAGGACAAGTTTATGGACTTATTTGATCGGTTAAAAGAACTCCGCGATAAAGGCCTCGCTGAAATTGACAAGGCAGAAAGCGAAGAAAAGTTAAATGATGTTCGGGTAAAATTAGTCGGCCGTAAAGGTGAACTGACTGAAATTTTGCACTCGATGAAGGATGTAGCGCCAGAAAATAGACGTGAAATTGGTCAACGAGTAAACAAATTGCGTGATTTGTTTAATGACAAGTTAGATGATGCTAAGACTGAGATTGTTAAGGCACTTGTTGAAGAACGTCTTGAAAAAGAAAAGATTGATGTGACTTTGCCGGGTCGGGAAAACCACATTGGTTCAGAGCACCCGATTAATATTATTTTGGATGATCTTGAAAAGTACTTCATTGGCATGGGTTACCAGGTGGTTCAGGGTCCGGAAATCGAAACAGACCATTACTGTTTTGAGATGATGAATTTACCTAAAGATCACCCAGCTCGTGATATGCAGGCAACATTCTATGTTGATCCTGAAGATTTATTGCGTTCACAAACTTCGGGTGACCAAGCTCGTGTTCTAGAAAAGCACGACTTTTCTAAGGGACCATTAAAGATGGTCGGACCTGGTAAGGTTTATCGCCGCGATGACGATGATGCGACACACTCACACCAATTCATGCAAATGGAAGGGTTAGTTATTGACAAGAACGTGACGATGGGTGACCTTAAGGGTACCTTGGAATTGCTCACCAGACATATTTTTGGCGAAGACCGTGAAACGCGTTTGCGGCCAAGCTACTTCCCATTTACTGAACCATCAGTTGAAATGGATGTTTCCTGCTTCAACTGTGATGGCAAGGGCTGTGCAATTTGTAAATACACCGGCTGGATTGAAGTCTTAGGTGCCGGAATGGTTCACCCGAATGTTTTAGAAAATGCCGGTATTGACTCAAGCGTCTATGGTGGCTTTGCTTTTGGTGTCGGTTTGGATCGGTTCGCGATTTTGAAATATGGGATTGATGATATTCGCGACTTTTACACAAATGACGTACGTTTCTTAGAGCAATTCCGTAAGGAGGAAAGATAATGCTAGTTTCATATAATTGGCTACAAGATTTTCTAAAATTAGATCAAGATCCTAAACAATTAGGCGAAAAAATCACGCGCACAGGTGTTGAAGTTGCTGAAGTTAAGCACCCAGAAGAAGGATTGAAAAAGTTGGTCATTGGTCGCATTATTGACTGCAAACCAATTGAAGGGACCCACCTTAATGTAACTCACGTTGATGTTGGTGAAGATGAGCCTCATCAAATTGTCTGTGGTGCACCAAATGTTGCTGCTGGCGAAGATGTTGTTGTTGCCTTACCTGGTGCCCGGATTGCTGATAACGTCAAGATTAAAAAAGGTAAGATGCGTGGCTATGAATCCAACGGTATGATTTGTGGTTTACAAGAAATTGGCTTCGCTGATAATTTAGTTCCTGAAAAATATACTGATGGCATTTACGTTTTTCCTGAAGATGCTGATGTTAAGCCGGGTCAAGATGCTTATGAACCATTGGGAATGGATGACTACATTTTTGACTTTGACATTACCCCTAACCGAGCAGACACCTTATCAATGGAAGGTTCTGCATACGAGGTCGGCGCAATTGTTGACGAGCCTGTTAACGTTGAAGATGTAACTTTGAAGGCTGATGGTCCTGATTGGACAAATGATTTTACTGTTGAAGTTGATCCTAAATTAGCGCCTAAATTTTACTTACGCAAAGTAACTGGCGTTAAAATCGCTGACAGTCCTTTATGGATGCAAAAGCGGTTATGGAATGCAGGTATTCGGCCAATTAACAATGTTGTTGACGTGACTAACTACATGATGCTGCTGACTGGTCAACCGATGCATACTTACGATGCTCGGGCCTTTAAGAGTGGCAAGTTGGTTGTGCGCAAGGCTAATAAGGGTGAAAAGCTAGTCCTACTTAACAATAAGGACGTTGATCTTGATCCAAACGATATTGTAATTACTGATGGCGATCGAGTTGTGATGATGGCTGGAGTAATGGGTGGTCTTAATTCAGAAATTGAAGATGATACCACCGATGTTATCTTGGAATCAGCTATTTTTGACCCAACTTTAATTAGAAAAGCAGCCTTGCGCCACGCTAACAGAACCGAAGCATCAAGCAGATATGAAAAGGGCGTTAACTGGGATGCTACCATGCGTGCACTTGATATGGCAGCATTGCTACTTAGAAATAATGCCCAAGCAACAATTGCTGAAGGTGTCATTAAAGCTAGCGATGAGTCACGTGAACCAGTTGTAATTAAGACAACTGCTTCATACATTAACAAGACTTTGGGTACTGAAATTTCCGGTGCTGAAATCTTGCATATTTTTGCTCGGTTAAACTTCAAAGCCGAACTTGATGGTGATAATTTAACTGTTGATGTACCAGCAAGACGTTGGGACATTGCTATTCCTGCGGACTTGGTTGAAGAAGTTGGTCGGTTATACGGCTATGATAATATCAAGTCAACTCAACCTGTTTTGGCAGAACCCCACGGTGGCTACTCTAAAGAAGAAACAGTTTTAAGGCGGATTAAAAAGGTCGCTCAGGGTCAAGGCTTAATCGAAGCCATTTCATATTCATTGACGTCACCAGTTAAGGCACTAGCCTTTACTAAGGAACCTAAAGAAGTTGTTGAAGTGCAAATGCCGCTGAACTCAAGTCGTTCAACTTTAAGACAAAACTTGTTGACAGGGTTAGTTGATGCTGCCAGCTATAATATGGCGCGCAAGCAAAATCAATTGGCACTGTACGAGCAAGGTCGTGTTTATGACCATGAGGGTGGTACTTACAATGAACATGAGCACTTAGCAGCACTTTACAGCGGCAATACTTACTTTGCTAACTGGCAACATGAAAATGAAAAGATCGACTTCTATTACGTTAAGGGACAATTAACTAACTTATTGTTAGCAATTGGTATTGACTTAAGCGAAGTTGAATACAAGGCGGAAGTCGTAGTGGGCTTGCACCCAACTAGAACTGCTGGAATTTACATTAAAGGTAAGTATGTTGGCTTAATCGGGATGATTGCTCATACTATTACTATGGCTGATAAGGCGCTTAATGGTGCAGAAATTTACGGTTACGAATTAAATCTGGATGAAATCATTCCGATGATTATTGAGCCGAAGACAGTTTCAACCCCAGCACCAAAATTCCCTGCAATTGAGCGTGACCTGTCAATTTTGGTTGGCGAAGATGTTACTAACCAACAAATTGAAGATAGCATTAGAGCCAATGGTGGTAAGTACTTGCGCAGTTTACGCGTAATTGACGTTTACCAAGGCACTCATATTGATAAAGATAAGAAGAGCTTGGCTTACAACCTAACATTCTTGAACGAAAAGGATACTTTGACCGACGAAATTGTCACTAAGGCAATGGATGCAATTATGGCTGATTTGGAAGATAAACTTAGCGCAAAAATTCGTTAGAGGTTGACTTTGTGCTGGGAAATTAATATCATAGACCATTGCAAAGAAAATTTAACTTTAAGGAGTACATTTTATGCCTGAAAAATCATATCCAATGACTGCTGAAGGAAAAGAAAAACTTGAAGCAGAACTTAAAAATTTAAAAGTTGTTAAGCGTCCAGAAGTAATCGAGCGAATTAAGGTTGCCCGCTCATACGGTGACTTATCCGAAAACTCCGAGTATGATGCTGCTAAGGATGAACAGAGTCACCTTGAGGATCGGATTAGCGTTGTCGAAGAAATGCTGAAGTATGCTCACGTTGTTGATGCTAATGCTACCAACCCTGACGAAGTAGCTGTTGGTAAGACAGTTACTTATACCGAAGTTGGTGAGGACGATCCAGAAACATATACCATTGTTGGTAGTGATGAATCCGACCCACTAAACGGTAAGATTTCTAATGATTCACCAATCGCCCAAGCCATTTTAGGCAAGAAGAAGGGGGATCAGGTAACTATTTTGACACCTGGTGGCAAGTTTGAAATTGTCATTAACAAGGTAGAAGAATAATTGCAATTAAAAAGCAGTTCGTAAGAACTGCTTTTTTGTTGAGTAAAATTTATTTGTTTAATTTGTAAAGTGACGGTAATCACTGCTCTTGTCAAAGACAACACCGCGGGCGTTTTCACCATTTGAAATTGAAAATTCAGCTTGTGGATATTTCGAGTGTACCTTGTCTTCTAAAAAGCCCCGCAGCATTGCATTATTAGCCAAAACAGAACCGGTTAAAGCTACCTTCATTGGTTTAGGAGCTTCATAGCGATCCATGCCGATAATAATATCGCGGGCCAGTAATTCAGCCTGCTCCTTAATAACTGCGATTGCATTTGCATTGCCTTCATCGGCAAGTTTGGCAACTTCGACAGCCATTGAGGCAACTTCTGGATTAGTCATTTGATAAAATTTGGCGGTTCCGTCAACGATATTATCAACTTCGAAGATGCGGTTAAACATAGTAATTAAGGCATTATCTTCGCGTTTGTCCCAACTGAGCAGGGCCGCTTTTAAGGCAGATAAGGCAATTGCATAACCTGATCCTTCGTCACCTAGTGTTGCACCATAGCCACCAGTGGTGATGATATGCCCTTTTTGCAAACCATTGAAGACTGAGCCAGTCCCCGCAATTACAAGGCCGCCGTCTGCACCTTCAAGACCGTTATACAGGGCAAGAAGGGAATCGGTAATCGCGCGGGTCGGTAAATTACCAACTTTGCTAGAGATTGCGGCAGCAACTTGCGGTGCGTTACCGATGACGGATAATCCTGCCATGCCACACAAAATTCGCTGGCAATCGCCATCGATTTGATTAAGTAACTGGTTAATTGCATTGCTAATATTAATAATGGCGTTATCGTAGTCAGTATTAACTTGGCCAGCTCCAGCTTCAGCGCGTTCAAGTTCTTGTCCATGCATGTCGTATGCAATCGCTGTGGTATGTGTTCCACCGGCATCAACGCCGATTTGATATGTAAGTGTCATAAAATTTTCTCCTTTTTTAGACTGGTTTATAATCTTAATTTTATTACAAAGATTAACAAGACAGAAGCAAATTATAAAATTATGTTAGCGGTAACTAAATTGTTGAAGGCAAGTAGACGATAATTTCATGGTTAATCTTTTAAAATTTTACCAAAGCTATGGTCTAGTGATAGAATTGGCGTCTGCTTTTTGTTAAAATAACTCTAGTTTAGAGAGGTTTGAATTAAGTGAAATATTCTAAAAAAGATCGCGGAGCTGCTAATGTGAAGAATCAATCATCGACACCACTCAGAATGAAAATTATCTTGGGTATTATTTTTGTTCTATTTGCGACGTTGATTGGTCAATTAGCATATTTGCAGCTAGGTTACGGTTCACGCTTTAAGGCCGAAGTGCAGAAGTCTAATTCTGCTGTGGTATCAAGTCAGGTGCCGCGCGGGGTTATGTATGATAGCAAGGGCCGCGTCTTAGTCGGCAACAAGGCGCAAAATGCTATTACTTATACCAAAAGTGCTTCAACTACGGCCGATCAGGTGTATTCCATCGCCAATGCCTTAAGTTATTACATTCGACTTAATGATGAAAAGCCGACGGAGCAGCAGGTAATTGATTATTATCTTGGTAATAAGACTAACAGTGCTAAGGAAACAGCCAAGGTACCTAAGGTGGTGCGCAATACCGAAGACGAAGAGTTAATTAATAACGCCATTAATAATCAGGTGCGCAAAGAGCACGTGAAATTGACGACACGTGAAAAGACCGCGGCTTTGATTTATAACAAAATATCGGGTGCTTATACGCTGTCAACGATTTATATTAAAAATCAGGGCTTAACTGATAAGGAAATTGCGGAAGTCGGTGAACACCTGTCTAGTTTACCAGGAGTTGGCATCGGGACTGACTGGCAACGTTCATATCCTAATGGGTCGTCCATTCAAAGTATCATTGGTTCGGTTTCAACTGAAAAGGCCGGTTTGCCGAGCGATAATTTACAATATTATTTAACTAATGGTTATTCGCGCAATGACCGAGTAGGGACATCATATCTTGAAGAAGAATATGAGCCACTGTTAAGGGGAACTAAGTCGACTAGCAAGGTATGGACTAAGTCTGATGGTAATATTGAGCAAACTAAGTCCGTTTATTCAGGTCAGGCCGGAGCTAGTTTGGTATTGACCCTTGATGCTAAGTACCAAAAAGAGGTGCAGAACGCACTCAAGCAGACTTACGCTGCAGCGATTGGGTCAGGTGCAGCGCACTATTCTAATGGTGCATACGCTGTGGCAATGAATCCGCAGACTGGTGCTTTGCTTGCTGTTGCGGGGATTAGTCGTGATCCTAATAAAAATAAGACGGTTGACAATGCCTTAGGTGCAATTAACCAGACTTACGTTATGGGTTCTGTTGTCAAGGGGGCAATGGTCGGTGGCGGCCTAATAAATAAGGTAATTACGCCTACTAGCAACACTTTGCCTGATACGCCAATTTACTTGCCAGGTTCTCCGATTAAGAAATCAGTTTATCCAGTTGGAACTTTTGGTGCGCTTGACGCGCAAACAGCTCTGGAAGTATCAAGTAATATTTACATGATGCACTTAGCAATGAATTGGGTTCATGCTAAATATGTGCCTAAGCAATTTATTAGCATGCCTGATAATGCTTTTAGCACGTTGCGGCGCAATTTTAACATGTTTGGTCTTGGACAAAAGACTGGCGTTGATTTACCCGGTGAATCCGCGGGAATTCAAGGTAAATCGTTTAACGCTCAGGGGCAAATTTTGTCTGGGTCCGTTCTTGACTTGGCATATGGTAACTACGACGCGTACACGCCGATTCAATTGGCACAGTATGTTTCAACAATTGCTAATGGTGGCTATCGTCTGCAGCCGTATGTTGTGCAATCAGTGGGTCGCACGGCAAGTAATGGTAAAAAAGTCTACATTGACTATAACAAAAAGCCTAATGTGCAGTTGCGGATTCCATGGACGACTGATGAGTTAAGTGTCATTCATCAAGGATTTTGGCGCGTTGTTCATGGGACTAATGCGTGGGGCACTGCTCATAAGCTGAAGAACGTTAAGCCGTCAATTTCAGGTAAATCTGGGACGGCCCAAACGTTCTACTATGATCCTGATCACCCCAACCAGAAGAATCCACCGGAATTAATTAACGCGACCTTTGTTGGCTATGCACCGTCGAATAATCCTAAATTAGCAGTTGCGGTTGTCTTTCCGGGATTAGACCCAGATTTGGAAGGCTCTTACACCTTGCAAATGGCTAAAGCAATGGTTCAAGACTACTTTAAATTGCATAAAAATTAGAAATTTGAGGATAACTCTGGTAAAAGTCTTTAAAAAATGCTATCATAATTCAGTCAGAATAATAAATTGTAGGTGGTGAAAGAAATGGCAGATAACATCATTTTGGAATGCACCGAATGTGGCGATAGAAGTTACTTATCTAAGAAAAACAAGCGTAAGCATCCGGAACGTTTAAGTTTGAAGAAGTATTGCCCTGTTGAAAGACGCGCAACTCTTCATCGTGAAACTAAGTAATAAACAATATGGCAGGGGCATGTGTTCCTGCTATTTTTTGTAGTGAAAGAAATCTATGAACAAAAAAGATTTACGGCAGAAACAAATAAGTCGTTTGCAGGATTTTGCGGCAACTGAACAAAAAGAGCAGGAGGACCGCCAGCTGTTAGCAAAAATAATGGCTTGGGATGGACTTAAAAATAGCCAAACGATTGGTGTGACTTCCTCATTAGCTTATGAAGTTGATACCTCGCGCTTAATTGCTTTACTCTGGGATCAGGGCAAAGACGTCTACTTGGCTAAAGCCAATAATAATTCGGAACATTCACAAGATTTTCTGTATTATAGCTATATGATTAAGCTGACTGCGTCGAAGTTTGGTGTAATGGAAGTTAATGATCCAAGTGCCAAGGTCAACAATGATTTGGATTTGATTATTGTTCCTGGACTTGCATTTGCGGAAGATACGCACCAGCGACTTGGCTTTGGTGGCGGTTATTATGATCGCTTCCTGGCAAAGCACAAGCGGGCTAAGACTGTTGCTCTAGCAAATTCACAAATGATTTTTAATACGACTGAATGGGATGTTGAGCAGACGGATATTCCAATCCAAACGCTAATTACTCCCAGCATAGTCTGATAAATTAGCGAGGCAATTATGCAAAAGCAAAGTTTTAAAGATAGTTACATGACGTGGATCATTTTAATTGTTTTGTTTGTGGTCTTTTTAATGGAAACCGCCTTGGGTGGTTCACAGAATACCGCTGTTTTAATAAAAATGGGCGCGATGAGCAATTATGCCGTAGTTGCGGGTGGTCAATGGTGGCGCTTGTTTACGGCGCAATTCTTGCATATGGGAATTATGCATATTGTTTCAAACGCCGTGATGATTTATTATCTCGGCGTCTACATGGAACAGATTTTAGGTCATTGGCGCTTTTTAGCAGTTTACTTGTTATCGGGAATTGGTGGCAACCTATTGAGTTTGGCTCTTGGCAGCGACCAAGCAATTAGCGCTGGTGCTTCGACCGCACTTTTTGGCCTAATGGGTGCAATGACGGCAATTGGTTTGCGTAATCGCGATAATCCGGTTCTTGTTTATTTGGGCAAACAGGCGCTGTGGCTTGCCATAATCAATATTGTTCTTGACCTGTTTGACACTAATATTGATATTCAGGGCCATATTGGTGGGCTAGTTACAGGACTTTTGTTAGCAATTATTTTAGGTGATCGCGCTTTGCAAAAATATTCTACTAAGTGGCGCATAGTTGCTTTATGCGTTCTAATTGTCTATCTAGTTGCTACTGTTAGAATGGGTATGGTTATCAGATTCTAATGAAGACCTTGTATGATGTTCAGCAGCTCCTTGAAAAATATGGTGTCTTGGTGCACGTTGGTAAGCGCATTTGGGACATTGAGCTGATGGCCCTTGAACTTGACAATATTAACCGTTCGCGCTTAATTGACAAGCATGATTATCTGGTTGCCAAGATGATTTTGCGGCGTGAGCACGAGTATGAAGAACGCAAAGAAAAAGAAAAGCATAGAAGCTAGAATAATTTAGTAGTAGAATTATTCTTATAAGTTTATTTAGAAAAGAGTTTAACCGATGTCAACTTTTTTAATTATTTTGGATGTTGTATTAGTAGCTATCATTCTGGCTTTTGTTGCAGTTTGGTTGTGGAATAAGTTCCAGACTAAGCGTCTCGGTAGCGGCGATTTAACTAATGAAGAATTTAATCAGGGAATGAGAAAGGCGCAAATCGTTGATTTACGTGAAAAAGCACCATTTAAGAGAAAGCATATCGATGGTGCGCGTAACTTGCCTTATACTACCCTGAAATACCAATATGGTGAGCTGAGAGCCGATTTACCGGTGTATTTGTACTCTGATTCATTAACCGTAACTTTAAGAGCTGCTAGATTTTTGCAAAAGAAGCATTTTACTTCGATTAAATGGCTCAAAAACGGTTTTGATGAGTGGAATGGTCGCACAAAAACATCTAAATATTAATTAGGAGAACATGTTTGGAGCATTTGCGCAAACGTGTTTTTTGCTTTTATAACGAAAAAGGATATTCGAGATGCAAAAAGTACTAGCAATTGTCGGACCGACAGCGATTGGAAAGACTGGTTTAGCCATCAAATTAGCCCAAAAATTGAATGGTGAGATTGTTTCTGGCGATTCGATGCAGGTCTATCGCGAAGTAGCAATTGGAACGGCAAAGGCAACACCTCAGGAGCAAGCGCAAGTTAAGCATTATTTGGTTGACACGCAATCGGTCTTTGAACCGTATTCGGTTAAGGATTTTGTCACCCAGGCCCAATTAGCAATTAATGCAATTGCGGCTAAGGGTAAGTTACCGCTACTAGTTGGTGGGACCGGCTTTTATGTGAATGCCTTGCTTAACCAGATGCAGCTGGGTGAAAAAGATGAGCATGAGACGGCAATTACGGCTAAATGGCAAGATTTTTTAGACCAAAATGGGCCAGAATCATTGTGGCAAGAGCTAAACAAGCGAGATGCAGATGCTGCTAGCAAAATCCCTGTGGCCAACTCCCGGCGCACTTTACGAGCGCTAACTGTAATTGAGCGGACAGGGCAAAAATTTTCCCAGCAGCAATCTAAAATTGAACCGCGCTATGATTATTTAATTGTTGGTTTAAATTCCGAACGAGAGGAAATCTACCGCCGGATTAATTTGCGAGTTGACCAAATGATGGCTCAAGGGATGCTTGAGGAAGCCGAATTTGTTTACCAAAACCGCGAACGCGAACACCAAATCTTGCAGGCAATCGGCTATAAGGAGTTTTTCCCATATTTTAAAGAAGAACAAGGCTTGCTTGATTGTGTTGAGCAGCTAAAGACAGCTTCGCGGCGGTATGCGAAGCGGCAATTGACGTATTTTCGTCATCAATTGCCATGTCACTGGTTTGACCCGTTAAATGACCAAAATTGTATTACAGAAATAGAAGAGAAAGTTGAGGAATGGCTTCATGAATAATTGGCCAGAAAAATTACAAGAAATTGTTAAGGAAGTTGACGCTCAAATTGCGCCACAGCTTGCTAAGATTGATGATAATGTTTTGTATAATCAGAATAAAGTGTTGCAAGCATTTAAGGATAAGGCAGTAGCAGAAGCTGATTTGCTTGGAACGACTGGTTATGGTTCAGATGATTCGGGCCGTGATAAGCTAGACCGCATTTACGCGCAGATTTTCCATACTGAAGATGCGCTTGTGCGTTCTCAATTTGTGTCAGGTACACATACGATTGCTACGGCAATGGCGGGGAATTTGCTGCCAGGCGATGAATTAACCTATTTAACGGGAATGCCATACGACACTCTGCAACAAGTAATCGGCGTTGCTGGCGATGGGCGCGGCAGCTTAAAATCATACGGCGTTAAATTCTCGCACATTGATTTAAAGAACGGCGAGGTTGATTACGATGCTGCGCGCAAATTACTGAGCGAGCACCAGCCAAAGATGGTTGTCATTCAACGCTCACGCGGCTACGACACGCGGCAAAGTTTTACTGTTGCCAAGATTAAGCCAATGATTGCAATGATTCGCGAGGTTAGCCCCAAGAGTATCATTATGATTGACAATTGCTACGGTGAATTTTCCGAAAAGCATGAACCAACAGAATACGGTGCTGATTTGATGGCTGGCTCATTAATTAAAAATGCTGGTGGTGGCTTAGCCAAAATCGGTGGTTATGTTGTTGGTAAGCACGAACTAATCGAAAATACCGCGGCGCGTTTGACTGCTGGTGGTATTGGCCGCGAGGAAGGTGCCAGTTTAAATAACAACATTGATTACTTCGAAGGTCTCTTTATTGCGCCGAATACAACGGGTAATGCGATTAAGGGTGCAATTTATTCATCAGCGATTTTGGAAAAGATGGGTGAAGAAGTAACGCCAAAGTGGAACGAAGATCGAACTGACTTGATTCAGACCGTGATTTTCCATGATCAAGACAAAATGATTCGCTTTGCTAAAGCTCTGCAAGAGAACTCACCGGTTAATTCCTTTGTCGACCCAATTCCAAGCAATGATACGGGTTATGAAGATAAGGTAATCATGGCTGACGGTTCTTTTATTGAGGGTGCAAGCATTGAATTTTCTGGTGATGGTCCGATTCGGCCACCTTATGCCATTTACATGCAAGGTGGTTTGACATACGCCCACGTCAAAATTGCAATCACCAATGCGGTCAACGAATTGTTTTTTCGCAAGTAATTCTTAAAATAATTAAAAAAATGTTAAAGGTTGGCTCAAAACTACTAGACCACTTTGACTTTTAGACAAGAGTTTGCTATTGTGTTAGTCAGGTTTAGAGCAGAACGAGAAAATTTTTGCTAGGACCAGACCAATTACTGTATGATTTTTTATTAGGTGAAAAAATGGCAAAAACAATTACAGCAGATGATATTAGACAGAGCGTTGCTGATAATGACGTTCGCTTTTTAAGATTAGCATTTACGGACATCAACGGTACTTTGAAGGCCGTTGAGGTGCCAAATAGTCAACTTGAGAAGGTTTTAAGTAATGATATCCGTTTTGACGGTTCTTCAATCGATGGTTTTGTTCGCTTGGAAGAAAGCGATATGGTTTTGTACCCGGATTTCTCAACTTGGGCAGTATTGCCGTGGACTGACCGCCAAGGTGGTAAGATTGGTCGGCTGATTTGTTCAGTTCATACAACAGATGGTAAGCCATTTCCTGGTGATCCACGGAACAATTTAAAGCGTGTAGTTGAGCAGATGCGGACAATGGGCTTTTCTGATTTTGATATTGGTTTTGAAGCTGAATTCCACTTGTTGAAGTTAGATGAACATGGCGATTGGACCACGCAAGTGCCAGACCACGCTTCATACTTTGATATGACCTCAAATGATGAAAGTGCTAGCTGCCGCCGTGATATTGTTGAAACTCTCGAAAGCATTGGTTTTGAAGTTGAAGCTGCTCACCATGAAGTTGGTGATGGCCAACAAGAAATCGACTTTAGATTCGACGATGCGTTAACAACTGCTGACCGTGTTCAAACCTTTAAGATGGTTGTTCGTGAAGTTGCTAAAAAGCACAATTTGTTTGCGACATTTATGGCTAAGCCGCTTCAAGGCCAAGCTGGTAACGGGATGCACACTAATATGTCCTTGTTCAAAGATGGTAAGAATGCCTTTTATGACAAGAACAATAAGTTCCACCTGTCAGATACCGCACTTTACTTCTTAAATGGTATCTTGACACATGCCCGCGCAATTACTGCAGTTGGCAACCCGACTGTTAACTCATACAAACGGCTGATTCCAGGCTTTGAAGCACCAGTTTATATTTCTTGGGCTTCAAAGAACCGTTCACCAATGGTGCGGATTCCTTCAGCTGAAGAAATCAACACGCGTTTGGAAATGCGTTCTGCTGATCCAACTGCTAACCCATATCTTCTACTTGCAGCTTGTTTAGCTGCTGGACTTGATGGAATCAAGAAGGCAGAAATGCCAATGGCGCCAATTACTTCTAACGTATTTGAAATGAGCGAAGAAAAACGCGAAGAATTGGGAATTAAGCCATTGCCAGCAACTTTGCACAGCGCTATCAAGGCATTCAAGGCTGACAAGTTAATTCAAGATGCCTTGGGTGAACACCTTTCACACAGTTTTATTTCTTCTAAAGAATTGGAATGGGCACAATATACTCAGACCGTTTCTAACTGGGAAAGAAATAAGTATATGGGCTACTAAGTAAAAGATTAATTTATTAAACAGAATTGCTTGATTAATTTCAAGAGGTTCTGTTTTTTATTAATGCAAAAATAAAAGAATAGAACCATTAATTTAATTTGTTGTAAGTGATAAAATTGTAGTATTGAGTAATTTTGTGAGGTAAAAAGTGACACAGCATAAATCGATTTATACTAAAGATGTAATATTGGTAATGGCAGCATCGTTTTTCTTCATGTTTAGCACGATGTTTGTTAATCCGTTAATTAATGGTTATGCTAAGAGTCTCGGTGCTAGCAGTGCATTTGCGGGAATTATCGTTGGGATTATGAGTATCGCAGCAATGTTTTTGCGGCCAATTGCGGGTAATTTGACGGATAAGTTTTCGAAATTTCGCCTATCACTAATTGGTGGTGTGCTAATTTTTATTGGCGTAACTGGGTACGTGCTTGCACCAAAAAGTGGGTGGCTGCTACTGTTTCGGCTAATTAATGGTGCTGGCTACGTGCTAGATACAGTTTGCATGACTACTTGGCTAGCTTTCTTAGTCCCGCGCGAGCATGTCGGCGAGGCCATGGGCTTTTACGGCTTGATGAATGCACTGGCAATGGCCGTGGCACCAGCTCTAGCGATTAACGTTTATCAAAAAACGGGTTACCGACTGGCAATAATTGCTTCCGCGGTATCGTCTTTCTTGATGATTATTACGATTCAATTTGTTGGCAACCATGCCAAACCTGAGAAAAAGACAGAAGAAGCAAGTAAATCCAAGCATTTTAAGATTATTGAAGTTAAAGATTTGCCAATTGCGCTGTTAACCACGTTGTTTGCCTTTCCGTATTTTGCTACTCAAGCAGACTTGGTAACTTACGCAGAGGAACGGCATTTGAATGTGGCGGTCGGCTCATACTTTTTAATTTATGCCGTGGTATTATTGGTCATTAGAATTGGCTTAAAAAATTTATTTGATACGGTTCGCTTTGGCGTCTGGTTCTGGCTGAGTGCCGCCGCAACAGCAATTTATTTGGTATTACTTGCAGTAATGAAAAATAACTGGGAGATGGCATTAGCAGCGTGTGGCATGGCAATTGGCTACGGCGTTATTTATTCTGTCTTGCAGTCAACGGCATTGTTGCTCGCGCCGATTAACGAGCAGGGACTGGCAAGCAGCACCTTTTATTTAGGATTGGATATTGGGATGGCATTTGGCCCAATCATTATGGGATTTGTAAATGATCTACTGCCGATTAAATATTTCTATCCGGTTCAATTGCTGCTAATTCCGTTGATGATTATTGTTTATCTACGTTATCGTAAACGCCTGAACAGTGCGATTAACAATCATTAAAACTTAAAGACGAGGTATGTTTGTTCCTTGTCTTTTTTTTGATAGCTTTATCTTGAAATTTACTTAAAAAATAATTACATTAAAATAAGAAATTTTGAATAGTTGCTCAAAAAGGTCCATAATAGTGAGGTCTATTTGAAAAGGAGTTACTATTTATGGATAACAAACAGCCGAAAAAAATCACACTCGGCACGTTAATTTTAATGATTTTTTCGTCCATTTTTGGGTTCAGTAATTCGCTGACTGCGTATTACCAAATGGGTTATGCAAGTATCATTTGGTATGTAATTGCGGCAATTCTGTTCTTTCTACCATCTGCACTAATTTTTGCAGAATATGGCGCGTCTTTTAAGGGTGTCAAGGGTGGTATTTTTTCTTGGCTTGAAGAGTCATCTAACGAAAAGGTCGCATTTGTTGGTACTTTTATTTGGCTTGCTGCCTGGGTTGTATGGCTGGTTTCGTCCACGCAATTCTTCCTTGTTGCTCTGTCAACATTGATTTCAGGTAAAGACATGACGCAAACTTGGCATCTTGGCTTTTTGTCATCGACTCAACTTTTGGGTGTGCTTGAAGTTGCCTTCATGATTGTGGTTACGTTCTTTGCTGCTAAGGGAATTGACAAAATTACAGCTGTCGACAAGGTTGGCGGGGCCTTTGCAATTCTGATTGCTCTTGGCTTCATGTTAGCGTCAATGTTAGTTTTTGCCTTCAGTCATGGTCATTTTGCGGAACCAGTGACGGCGATGAACTTTACTAAGTCGCCTAATCCAGCGTTCCAAACGCCTGTTGCTGTTCTGTCATTTATTGTTTATGCCTTGTTTGCTTATGGCGGTCTTGAAACTTCGGCTGGTGTTATTGATTCAGTTGATAAGCCTGAAAAGACTTTCCCTAAGGCAATGATGGGCGCGATGGCATTGATGACTGGGCTCTATGTTATTAACATTCTCATGTGTGGTATTTCGACTAACTGGGCCGCTGTTTTGGGTGCCAAAAACGTTAATATTGCTAATATGGAGTATGTGTTAGTCAACAATTTAGGAATTGTAATGGGCCACAGTATGGGCTTATCGCAATCTGCAACATTGACTTTGGGAACGATTTTTTCACGGCTTGCTGGGTTAGCTGATGTTTTATCCGGAATTTCTGCTGCCTTCTTGATGGTTTACTCACCAATTAAGTCCTTCATTGAGGGTTGTGATGCGCGTCTTTTACCTAAAAAATTAGTGAAATTGAATAAGCATAACATGCCAGAACGCGCAATGTGGGCACAGGCAGCACTGATTAGTGTCATTATCCTGTTTATATCCTTTGGTGGTAATGCTGCGGGACAATTTTACACGATTTTAATGGATATGATGAATGTTTCATCAACTGTACCATATCTGTTCTTGATTGGGGTATTCCCATTCTTCAAGATGAAGAAGGATATTGATCGACCGTTTGTCTTTATCAAGGGCAAAGGTAAGGTCTGGGCAGTAACGATTGTTGTCTGGCTGGTTGTTGCCATGGGCATTATCTTTACTTGTATTGAGCCAATGCTGGAAGGCGACTACATGACGTCGTTTTGGACAGCAATTGGACCAGTTGCCTTTGGTGTCGTTGCTTATATTTATTACACTTATCGTGAACACCATGATGCAAAAATGGCTTAAATAATTAGAAAATATTCGTAGTTATACAGAACCCCCGAAGTTAGAAAAACTAACTTCGGGGTTTTACTATAGTTAAATAATCTAAAGAAACTAAATCTTTAGCAAAAATAAAATTTATTGCTTAAAAAGTTGAGTATAGTAAACTGTATATGCAAAAATCATTTAGTATAAGCATATTAATAATTGCAAATTATAGCAAGGAGGATAAAAGTGGACTTTAGGATTTATGTCGCTTTATTTCCAACGGTTTTTATGTTCCATGAATTAGAAGAAATCTTATTCTTTAAAGGTTATAAAGAGCTGATAAATAATAAAGTGCCTAAAATGTTTAAAGGTAACTATTTGAACAAATATCTTAATTTATCATCAAGAACATTTATTTTAACAATATTTGAAGAGTTTATTATTTTAGTATTAATTACTGGGATTACATTGCTCAAAATTTCATACTTAAAATTTTATGTAGCTTTGATGCTTGCATATAACTACCATATTTTAGGACATGTAATTCAGGCGATTGTAGTTCAGTCTTATGTACCGGGACTTATTTTTGGTATAGCCAGTAGTATTATTAGTGTTTATTGGATAAGTATGATGCCAGTGAATAATTGGTCCTTTGTTTTGTGGTGTTCAGTTATAATACTAGTTTTGATTTTTCTAAATATACAAATTTGTTTTAAAGTAGGCAAAAATTTTTTTAATTAAAAAAGGTAAAATTGTTGTAATACCTTCTAAACAGAAAAACACGCAGGAATTTTTTCCTATGTGTTAGCTTACAGATGTTTGTTTTATTTAAATTTTTTACCCCATTGCCACGGGTCCTCGTGCCAAGTCTTGAGTGCGTCATATTCGGTTGCACTGATGTAATTTAATTCTTTTTCCTTCTTTAATAATTGAGGATAAGAAAGAAGGGGATTGAAGGCAATGTTAGCTGCTGCAAAGTTTTGCTTAGCATCTGGCAAATAATAAGTGAAAATTGAGCTGACGCCAATAACATTGCCGCCTTCATTTTGTGTTGCCTTAACTGCATTTAGGACAGAACTACCGGTTGTAATTAAATCATCAATTAAAACAATTCTGTCTTGGTCAGTGAAGCAGCCTTCAATTTGGCGCCCCTTACCGTGATCTTTAGGCTTAGGACGAACATAAATCATTGGTAGACCAAGCTTGGCAGCAACCCATGCAGCATGAGGAATACCAGCGGTTGCCACACCACCGATAATGGTTACTTCTGGGTACTCAGCCTTGATTAAGTCAGCTAAGTCGCTGGCAATCCAATCGCGTAAGTCGGGGTAAGAAACCGTGAGGCGTAAATCGGTGTAGATTGGTGAGAGCATGCCACTTGCATAAGTAAAAGGCTTGTCTGGCGAAACTGTGATGATTTTTTCTGCGATTAATTTAGCAATGATTTGTTCTTGATGCATCTTAGTTAAACTCCTTTTTAATTGCTTGATAGGCTGCTTCTGGGTTAGCAGCTTGGGTAATTGGTCGGCCGACAACAATTGCACTAGCGCCGTATTTTTTTGCTTGTGCTGGGGTAGCGACTCGCTTTTGGTCGTCATTATTGCTGTGTGCCGGTCTAATTCCCGGCGTTACGTAAAGAAAGTCAGGACCAATTTTTGCTCTTAGGTTTTGAACTTCTAGAGGTGAGCAAATGACACCATCGGCGCCAGCTTTTTGTGCTGTTTGTGCAAGACTGATAACTTGCTCATTCATTGGTAAGCGGCAGTTTTGCTCATCTTTTAAAATTGAGTCAGAAATTGAAGTTAATTCCGTAACAGCTAGCAGTTCAGGCACACCTTGTCCAGCTGGCGTACCAGCGATTAAACCGTCCTTGGCCGCCTTAATCATGCTGCTACCGCCGAGTGCGTGAATAGTAATACAAAAGATATTGAGCTGGGCCAGTTGTTTGGCCGCGTTATAAACTGTATTTGGAATATCATGCAATTTTAAATCTAAAAAGATGTGGTAACCTGCATTGCTTAATCGTTTAACTAAAGTACTTCCAGAATGATAAAAAAGTTCCATGCCAATTTTTAAGTAAGTTTCTTGTGCAGTGCCAAGTTTAGGCAAAAGTTGTGCAACATCCTGCTCGTTAGCATAATCAAGGGCGACAAAAACTGCTTTTTCCATTGCAAACCTCCAAAAAAAGTCTATTTTGGCACAGAGCGCGTCAAAATAGACTTTTTCGGTATTTAGTCATGTTTAACTTGCGGTCTCTCTGTACCGTTTAAAGTTTATTGTTAGTTAGTTTAGCATCATCTTGACTAAAAGACAACTAATTTTTGCTAATAGTTTTAAGCAATGGTAATGCACGTCATTTATTTTGGTATAATTAATATAAATTTAAGCTGTTTAACAGAATTACGAAAAGGAATTAAAAAATGAGTAAGAAGCGAAAGAAACATATTATTACTTGGACAGTTATCGCTTTGGTGCTGCTAGTTGCCGGCTGGTTTAGTTTTGGCCCTGGAATTTCCAATCATGCGCCAAAAGAGCGGGTGATTACGATTGGCGTCGTTGGCGAAAGCAACTCTGAGCAAGTAATTTGGCAACATGTTGCCCAAAAGGCCAAACGCGATTATGGCATTATCATTAAGACCAAGGTTTTTACAGATTACAATCAACCCAACAAGGCTTTGCGAGACGGTGAAATTGACCTCAATGCCATTCAAACGACAACTTTTATGCATACTTGGTCCAAGGCAAATCATGCCAAGATTGTTTCGATTGGTAAAACCTATATTGCGCCGATTCGCTTGTACTCCAAGAAGTATCATAAGTTGAGCCAATTGCCGCAAGGAGCTACAATTGCAATCCCCAATGATGCCGCAACTGAATCGCGGGCACTCCATGTCTTAAAGAATGCCGGGTTAATTAGTTTAACTAGTGGGCAAAAGTTAAAGACGATTGCGGATATTACTGCTAATCCGCAACATATCAAGATTAAAGAAGTCAGTGACGAGCAATGTGCGCGGATTATCAATTCCGTTGACGCGGTGATTGTGAACAATGACTTTGCCGTGCCGGCTGGCCTTGGCCCGAAAGAAACGATTTTTGTGGAACCAATTAATAAGGAGTCGGCTGGTGCCATTAATAATATTTGTACGACAGAGGACAAGAAGAACGATCCCGACTACCAACATGTTGTCAAATGTTATCAAACTGAGGAAACTAAGAAGCTTTACCATAAGTTTTATGGTGAGATGCAGCAGGCTGTTTGGGACGTCAAGTTGAAATAAGTTATGTCTAGAGCTGTTTAATTAAATCTTGGCAAATAATTAAAAACGTGTAAAATAAATTGCAAAAATAATTGTAATGTCTGTGAGCATTCATTTTTGGAGGGAAAATGACTAATCTTAGTGTAAAAATACCCGGTCTTAATCTGAAAAATCCGGTAATGCCAGCAAGTGGTACCTTTGATTTTGGCGATGTTGCTGCTGCTAATAAGTTTGATTTAAATAAGTTAGGAGCGTTGGTGTTGAAAACAACGACGCCACATTTGCGGCGTGGTAATCCGCAGCCGCAAATTGCGGTCTTAGAAGATGGTGTTTTAAATTCAGTGGGGTTAACTAACCCAGGTGTTGCCGGCGTTGTCAGTGAAAAGTTGCCACACCTACGTCAGCAATATCCTGACTTGCCAATTATTGCTAGTGTTGGTGGCAGTAGTGCGGCTGATTATGTGCAGGTGGCTGAAGAATTGGCAGAATCTGGGATGGTTAATGTACTAGAACTTAATTTTTCTTGTCCTAATGTGGAGCGCGGCGGCATGACCTTTGGTATTCATCCAGAATTGGTTGAGCAGCTGACAGCCGCGATTAAGCAGACGGTTGCGTTGCCGGTTTATGTTAAGTTAACGTCGAACGTGACCGATATTACCGAAATAGCACGTGCTGCAGAAAGTGGTGGCGCAGATGGCTTGTCACTGATTAATACGGTGATGGGATTGCGCATTGATCTTGAAACGCGGAAGCCGCTTTTAGGCAACAATGTTGGTGGTCTTTCAGGTAGTGGCATCAAGCCGCTGGCATTGTATCAGGTTCATCAAGTATTTAAAATAACGCACCTGCCAATTATTGGAATGGGCGGCATTACTACTGCAGAAGATGTAGTTGAATTTATGCTGGCAGGAGCTAGTGCCGTGGCTGTGGGTAGTGCGCATTTTCATGATGAACTTGCTTGCCCGCATATTATTCAAAAATTGCCAAGCCTGTTAACTAAGCTGGGCGTTAGTGATATTAACGACTTGGTCGGCCAAGTCCAATTTAATTGAGAATTTTAATTGACAATTATGTGATTTGTTCGTATATTTAACTTAATATCCCTTTAATTAGTCCAGAGAGGCTAGCAAGGCAATCGAGTTAGCGCCTGGTCTCAGTGACTAGGCGCTTTTATTTTGGGATGGAAAGAAGAACAAGATGGCAAAAGAAATTTGGGATGCACTCGCAATGAAGCGGGCATTAACGCGAATTACTTATGAAATTATTGAACGCAATAAGGGTACCGATAACTTGGTGCTTGTCGGTATTAAAACGCGTGGTGTTTATCTAGCTAAACGCATTCATGACCGAATTAAAAAGTTAGAAGGCGTGGATATACCTTTAGGCGAGCTTGATATTACCCTTTATCGTGATGACCGCCATGATGCAACTCTTAAGCAGGATCCAGTTGTGAACTCGAATAAGATTGGCGTGGAGATTGTCAATCAACACGTTGTGCTTGTTGACGATGTTATTTATACCGGTCGCACGGTTCGGGCAGCAATGGATGCTTTAATGGATATTGGCCGGCCGAGTTCAATCGCCGTTGCTGTTTTAGTTGACCGCGGACACCGTGAGTTGCCAATTCGGGCAGACTTTGTTGGGAAAAATATCCCAACATCGTCAAAAGAACAAGTTGCTGTTAACGTCGAAGAAGTTGACAGCCAAGATAGTGTGGCGCTCAAGCCGTTACCAGAAAAATAGTATAAATTTAGTTAATTCAACCATTTAATTGACTCCAGAGAGGGTCAGAAGGGTTTGAGTTCTTTTGGAATATCTAAAAATAAGCCAAAAATCCCTTTTGATTAACCTGGAGCAAGTAAATGCTTCAGGTTTTTTGTATCTTAAAGAAAGGGTTTAGACCATGAAAAGTAATAATTTTGTTAGTTTGCCACATTTTGTTAGCGTTGAAAATTTAAAAACAGATGAAGTACAGGCCTTAATTGACCGCGCTGAGTATTTTAAGCGTGGCGGGGCTAGGCTAGAATTAACTCAGCCAGTTTATGTGACCAACTTGTTTTTTGAAAATTCGAGCCGAACCCATACTAGCTTTGAAATGGCTGAACGCAAGTTAGGCCTGACTGTCATTCCCTTTGACCCAGCTCATAGCTCGGTTAAAAAGGGTGAAACGCTGTATGATACCTCGCTGATTATGGCTGCCTTGGGAATTGACCTTGAGGTTATCCGCCATTCAGAAAATGAATATTACGACAAACTAATTCAACCACAGGATGACCAGCACTTGAAAATTGGTGTCATTAACGCTGGTGACGGCAGTGGTCAGCACCCATCACAATGCCTGCTTGATATGATGACAATTCACGAGCATTTTGGTCATTTTAAAAATTTAAAAGTAGCAATTGTTGGTGATATTACTAATTCGCGCGTGGCTAAAAGTGATATGGAATTGCTAACAAGAATTGGCGCGCAAGTTTACTTTTCTGGTCCGGAATATTGGTACGACAAGCAGTTCGACAAGTATGGTCAGTTTGCGGCGCTTGACAATTTGGTTAGCCAAGTTGACGTGATGATGCTATTGCGGGTGCAGCATGAGCGCCACGCGGGCGATCCAAATGAAAGCAAGTTTGATGCGGTGAAGTATCACGAGCAATTTGGTATTAATGAGCGCCGCTATCAAGAATTGAAAAAAGACGCGATTATCATGCATCCGGGTCCGATTAATCATGACGTGGAATTGGCTGGCAAGTTAGTAGAAGCCCCCAAGAGTATGTTTGTGCGGCAAATGCAAAACGGCGTCTTTATGCGCATGGCAATGATTGAAGCCGTAATGCGCGGACGGCAGTTAGGAGGGCTAGAATAATGGCAACAGTCATTAAAAATGGTCAGGTTTACTTTAGCGGCACGATTACGCCGTGTGATTTATTAATTGAAAGTGGCTGCATTAGTGCCATTGGCCAAAATTTGAATGCCGAGCAGGTGATCGATGCCACGGGAAAACTGGTTAGTCCCGGCTTGGTCGACATGCATGTGCATTACCGCGACCCCGGACAAACTGCCAAAGAAGACGTGCATACGGGAACGCTGGCAGCAGCGCGTGGCGGTTTTACAACTACCGCAGCAATGCCTAACGTAGCCCCAGTTCCTAATACGCCGGCTTTAATGCAAAAGATGGTGGCAAATAACCAACAAAATGGTATTGTCCATGTTTTACAATACGGGCCAATTACGGTTGATGAAGTTGGCGAGACATTACCTGATTATGCTGGACTCAAGAGTGCGGGCACAATTGCTTTAAGTAATGATGGCAAGGGCGTCCAGAATGCGCAAACAATGCTGCGCGCAATGCGGCAGGCAGCAGATAACCAGTTAATTATTGCCGAGCACGCGCAAGACGATACACTTTTTAATTCGGGTGTGATTAACGCTGGCTCAAAAGCGGCGGAGTTCGATTTACGACCAATTACTGAACTTGCGGAAACCACGCAAATTGCCCGTGATTTGTTGCTGGCTGCGAAAACGGGCGTGCATTATCACGTTTGCCATGTTTCAACTAAAACTAGTGTTGATTTAATCAGAATTGCAAAGAAGCGCGGCGTGCATGTTACGTGTGAGGCAGCACCGCATCACCTGCTCTTAACGGAAGATGATATTGACCAGAATAACAGTAATTTTAAAATGAATCCGCCACTAAGAACAGAGGAAGATCGCCAGGCGTTAATTGCTGGGCTTCTTGATGGGACAATCGATATGATTGCCACTGATCACGCGCCGCATACGCAGGAAAATAAGGCGGGCGGCTTTGCCAAATCCGCCTTTGGAATTACCGGAAGTGAAACAGCTTTTAGTGAGTTATACACGCAGTTGGTAAAAACTGGTTATTGCAGTTTGGCGCAATTACTAGCTTGGCTGACGATTAAGCCGGCGACAGTTTTCGGTTTGCATCATGCAGGTAAAATCGCAATTGGTGAGCCAGCAGACCTTGCAATTTTTGACTTACAAGCGAAGACAAGCCAGCAGACACAGAATTATCTCTCAAAAAATTCTAATACACCGTTTACTGGGGATAATGTTTACGGCGCAACGGTGTTAACGATGGTTGCTGGTCAAGTAGTTTACCAAGCAAAGGAGCAACAATGAAGTGTCTAATTTTAGAAGATGGCAGCGTTTATCAAGGCGAAGGCTTCGGTGCAGCAGGTGAGACAAAGGGTGAAGTTGTGTTCACCACGGGAATGACCGGCTATCAGGAAGCCATCACGGACCAATCGTATGCCGACCAGATTTTGGTGTTTACTAACCCCTTGATTGGCAATTACGGCATTACCCTAGCAGATTATGAGTCGCTTGAGCCCGGCATTAAGGGTGTGATTTGTCACCAAGTTGCTCATCATCCTGATAATTGGCGCATGCAGACAACTTTGCCAGATTTTCTTAAAAAGCTAAATATCCCCGGCATCCAAGGAATTGATACACGGGCATTAGTTAAAAAGTTGCGCTCGCACGGGACAATGCGGGGTCAAATTGTCAATTCGGTTGCTGAAGCTGTCCAGATTGCGCAAGAATTAAAGCAAGAAGATTTAACCCAAGGAGCGATTGGTCGCGTTTCGACAACGCGCTCGTATCCGGTGCCGGGTTCTAAACGCAACATTGTCGTCGTTGATTTTGGTATAAAAAATAGTATCTTGCGTGAACTGGCACAGCGCGATTGTAACTGTATTGTTGTGCCGTATACGACTACAGCTGAGCGCATTTTGAGCCTGCATCCAGACGGTGTACTGCTTTCCAATGGCCCCGGCAAACCAAGTGAAATGGTCGATGCAGCAAAAATGGTGCGGGAAGTTGAACAATATTTACCATTAATGGGGATTTGCATGGGACACCAGATTTTTGCCCTAGCTAATGGTGCCGAAACATTCAAAATGAAGTTTGGTCACCGCGGATTTAACCATCCAGTTCGTGAAATCGCCACGGGAAACATTGGTTTTACCTCGCAAAATCACGGTTATGCGGTTAAGGCAGAATCGATTGCCGCAACTGACTTGATGGTGACCCACGTTGAAGTTAATGACGGCACAATTGAGGGCTTGCGGCACAAAAAGTATCCGGCATTTTCTGTGCAATTTCATCCGGATGCAACTCCCGGCCCACATGATCAGCAAGGAATTTTTGATTACTTTATGCAAATGATTGATCAAGGAAAGGAAGCCAATCAGCATGCCTAAAAGACAAGATATTCATAAAATTATGGTAATCGGCTCTGGTCCGATAATTATTGGTCAAGCAGCGGAGTTTGACTATTCGGGAACTCAAGCGTGTCTCGCTTTGCGCGAAGAAGGTTACGAAGTTGTGCTGGTTAACTCCAATCCGGCAACGATTATGACTGATACTGCAATTGCCGACAAGGTTTATCTTGAGCCATTAACTGTTGACGCGGTTTCGCGGATTATTCGTCAAGAATATCCCGATGCCATTTTGCCAACATTGGGCGGTCAAGTTGGCTTAAACATGGCTTGGGCTTTAGCTAAAAGTGGCATTTTAAAAGAACTAGGCATTGAGCTTTTAGGCACTAAATTAGAGTCGATTGAGCAAGCCGAAGACCGAGAAAAGTTTAAGCAACTGTGTCAACAGTTGGGTGAACCGGTGCCACCGTCAAAAAGTGTCAAAACAGTCGCAGAGGCATTGGCTTTTGGGGATGAAATCGGCTACCCAATCATTGTGCGTCCTGCCTTTACTATGGGCGGCACTGGCGGCGGGATTTGCAATGACCATGATGAACTTGCCCGTGTTGCCAAAAATGGCTTGGAATTATCGCCAGTTACTGAGTGCTTGGTAGAGCGGTCGATTGCTGGCTATAAGGAAATTGAATTTGAAGTAATGCGGGATCACGCCGATAACGCGATGATTGTTTGCTGCATGGAAAATTTTGATCCTGTTGGCATTCATACTGGTGATTCGATTGTCTTTTCACCATCACAGACGCTGTCGGACAAGGAATATCAGCTGCTGCGTGATTGCTCGCTCCGCTTAATTCGAGCCCTGAAAATTGAGGGTGGCTGCAACGTGCAGTTAGCGCTCGACCCAAACAGCTTCAATTACGACGTGATTGAGGTTAATCCGCGAGCTAGTCGTACAGTGCCATTTTTAAGTAAAATCACTGGCATTGAAATGGCTCAGGTCGCAACTCGTGTAATTATGGGGCAGAGTTTGCGCGAGCAAGGTTATGCCGATGGCCTAGCAGCAGAGCCGAAGTTGATTAGTGTGAAGGCACCTGTCTTTTCTTTCAGCAAGCTAGCCGATGTTGACAGCTATTTAGGACCCGAAATGAAGTCAACTGGTGAGGTAATGGGAAGTGATTTGAGCTTTCCAAAAGCTCTCTACAAAGCCTTTGCTGGTGCGGGGATGCGAATTCCCGATAGTGGGAATGTGCTGCTAACCATTGAGGATCGCGATAAAGAAGCAATTTTACCTTTAGCACAAAAGTTTGCTCAGATTGGGTACCGAATATTTGCAACCAGCGGTACTGCGGCATTCTTGCAAAAGCATCATCTTCATGTGGCGCTGCTTAGCAAAATTCATGATCAAGCAGACAATAATTTACTAACCGAATTGCGTAGCGGCAAGATTGACTTAGTAATCAATACGATGGGTCACGACTTAGCCAAGAACTCTGATGGCTTTATCATCAGGCAGATGGCAATCCAGCAGAATGTGCCGCTAATCACCAGCTTGGATACAGCACGCGCATTATTGACGGCACTTGCTAACCGGTCATTTTTAACAACTAGTCTGAAGTAAAAAGTAACCAGTAAAATTTGGAGTAATAAAAAACGGTCAAGTTTTTCAAAGAAACTCTTGACCGTTTTATGTTATTAAAGCTATTTAACTTTTTAGTGAATTAAATTGTCCCTGGGCGTTTTGCTTTAGCAACCTTTTTACCCATTACCATTTTATCGTCATAACCCCAGAACCAAGTGATAACAAAGGCAACGATGATGGCAAGTGCACTGGCAAGCAAGAATGCGTAAAAGCTGCTTAAATCTCCAGGATTTTTCGGATTAAAGAAACTTGAGAAGCCAATCAATCCACCAGTGAAACCAAACATGGTCCCGTGCATTAATCCGGTAACTAGACCACCGAATGCGGCACCAATTGATCCAGAAATGAAGACCTTCTTATATCTAAGGTTAATACCGTAAATAGCGGGTTCAGTAACGCCACAGAAGGCACTAATCATCGCTGCAAAACCTAATTCCTTGATGTCAGCCTTCTTTGATTTAATCGCAACTGCTAAGACTGCGGCACCTTGAGAAATCATAGTTGAACAGATAATTGCGTTAATTGCACTTTGGCCAGTACTTGCAATTTGTTGAGCAACCAGCGGCACAACACCCCAGTGAAAGCCAAAGATAACAAGCACTTGGTAAAAGCCACCAATAATGAAGCCGCCGAACCAGCCAGATACAGATACCAACCAGTTAATGAAGACAGCAATCCCATTGGCAATTCCTTGAATAATTGGACCAGTGATAACCAAGGTAATTGTGGCAACAATTAGAACAGTGATTAAAGGTACGAAAATCATTTGTAAATAAGTTGGCAAGACCTTTTTAAGCCATTTTTCCAACTTGTAAGCTAGCCATGCGGCTAAAATCATCGGGAAGATAGAGTAGGTATAATTCAAAAATTGGAAGTTTAATCCAGCAAGATTGAACATGACCTTTCCTGCTTTGCCCCAAGTGACTAATTGTGGCATGGTGAGCACACCACCGATTACTGCGGCGATAATTGGGTCACTGCCTAGCCGTTTAGCAGCACTAAAGCCAACCCAGATTGGTAGGAAGTAGAAGGCTGAATCGGCCATTGCACTGATGGTGATATATGGCACGCTGTTAACATTAAGTAGAGAGCCGAGTTGCGGCAGTGTTAGCAGCGCAAGAATACCTTTGATAATACCGGATGCGGCAATAACTCCAATAACGGGACTCATTGAGCCCGTAATAAAGCCGATTAGGTTATTAATTGCCCGTGAGAACGGATTTTTGCTATCATTTTGCGTAGTTACTGGCGCAGCGGCATTATCTAATTCTGGTAACTGCTTGACCAATGCGTCGTAAAGGTTGGCAACGCCGTCGCCAATTACGACCTGATATTGACCGGATGCGTGCATGACATCAAGAATGCCGCGCTGATCTTTAAGAACATCATCATTGGCCTGAGCCTCATCTTTAAGATAAAACCTTAACCGCGTAATACAGTGAATGACGTTGTTAATATTCTCTGGACCGCCGACATTTTTTATAATAAAAGTAGCTAGTTCATCATAAGATAACTTTTTATCGGATGCGGGTTGAGTGTCACTTTTAAGGTAAGCTGTTGCTACTTTAGCGCCACTAGAAGTGTCACCTTCCGTGATGTCTAGCCCGTCAATTGCATCATTTGTATTGGTAATAACTGTAATGATTGTCGGGTCTAACTTGGCAGTTTTAATGGCTTCAAGATCCATTTGGGCAATTGTCTGCCCAGCTTTAACTTCATCACCATTTTGAATATTGATTGTAAATGGCTGACCCTTAAGCGTTACGGTATCGATCCCCATGTGAACCAGTACTTCTAGGCCATCAGGAGTTTTGATACCAATTGCATGTTTTGTTTCCGCAATCGTCACAACCTTTCCGGAAACTGGTGCAACGACCTCACCATCAGTTGGTATTAAACCAAATCCCTGTCCCATTGTTCCTCTACTAAAAACAGGATCATCAATGCTGCTGAGAGCAACAACTTTTCCGTTTGCAGGAGCTAATAGGGCAGTTTCTTTGTTAATTGCCATTAGTTTTCCTTCTTTCTAACTAAATAAATTTGCATTTATTAATAAATGATTTATGATTATTATCATACTTGTCTAGACAAGATTCAATAGAATATTTAATAATATTTGTAACAAAACTCACAAAGTTTATTTACTTGTATGTATATAAGCGGATATAATTAATCTGATTAAGTGAAAGGAAAACCATGATGCAGTCGAAATCAGATATTATTGCGCAAGATATTGCAGCCAAAATTAAACACGAGCAATTTAAAGCTAATTCTTTTTTACCAAGTGAAAGTGAGTTAACTAAGTTATACGGAACCTCGCGAGAAACGGTGCGTAAAGCATTGCAGGGGTTAAATTCGTTAGGCTTGATTCAAAAGATACGCGGTAAGGGCTCGCTAGTTTTGAATTTGGAGCAGTATTCTTTTCCCATTTCTGGTATTTCGAGTTTTGCGGAATTAAGTAAGTCTTTGGGCATGGATGCGCAAACTGAGGTTTTAACTTTAGAGAAGATGCATACTTTGCCTGAACTTTTTAGGAAAAAGTTTCCTAATGAAAAGCAACAAAATGGGGTTTATGTTGAGCGATTACGAAAAATTAATGGCAATGCAGAAATTCTTGATTGTGATTTTCTCTTTTCACCACCGATTAATGAGTTGCCGCTAGATGCAGCTCAGACCTCCATTTATAACTATCTGGAAAATGAAAAAGGGTTGGAAGTTTCATATGCGACTAAGGCAATTACAGTTGAAAGGGTCGATGATGAGCTGCAAAGAAAGTTGAGCTTGAAGGACAAAACCGCTGTGCTAGTTGCTAGTCATAATTATTTGAGTGATGCAACCTTGTTCCAGTTGACGCTGTCTTATCATGATCCAAGTAAATTTAAATTTGTTGATTTTGCGCGCAGACAAAGAATTAGATTTTAAGGAGAAATTCAATGGTTAATTTAGGTAAAAAGATAATCTATCAGATTTATCCCAAATCTTTCTATGATGCTAATGGTGATGGTGTTGGTGATATTCGTGGAATCATTCAAAAAATTCCTTATATCAAAAAATTAAATGTTGATATGGTCTGGTTTAATCCTTTTTTTGTTTCGCCGCAGCGCGACAATGGCTATGATATTGCGGATTATTATCAAATCGACCCGCTCTTTGGCACAATGGCGGACTTTGATGAGCTGGTTGCCAAATTAAAAGAAATTGATGTTGATGTAATGCTGGACATGGTCTTTAATCATTGTTCGACTAGCAATATCTGGTTTCAAAAGGCTCTGGCAGGCGATGAAAAATACCAGAAGTTTTTCTATTTACGTAAAGCCAAAAAAGATGGCAGTTTGCCGACCAATTGGCAGAGTAAATTCGGCGGTCCTGCTTGGGCTAAGTTTGGCGATACCGATTATTACTATTTACATCTCTATGATCCAAGCCAGGCTGATCTTGACTGGCACAATCCTGAGGTAAGACAGGAAGTATACAAGGTAATCAACTTTTGGCGTTCTAAGGGGGTAAAGGGCTTCAGGTTTGACGTAATCAACGTCACCGGAAAGGCGGACAAGTTAGTTGATTCAACTGATCCAATAGAAGAAAAGAGTCTCTACACTGATACGCCAGTAGTCCATAAATATTTAAAGGAAATGAATGCGGCCAGTTTTGGCAAGGATCCTGATAGCATCACAGTTGGGGAAATGTCTTCAACAACCATAAAAAATTCGATTGCGTATTCCAAGCCCAGTGAGCATGAATTATCAATGGTGTTTAACTTTCATCATTTAAAAGTTGATTACAAAAATGGTGAAAAGTGGACCAAAATGCCGTTTGATTTTATGAAACTGAAAAGTTTGTTAACTCAATGGCAAGAAGAGATGGACCAAGGTGGTGGCTGGAATGCTCTGTTTTGGAATAATCATGATCAGCCAATGGCCTTGAGCCGATTTGGCGACCCCGGAAAGTACAGGGCAAAGTCCGCCGAGATGCTGGCGACGGCAATTCATCTGATGCGGGGGACGCCATACATTTATATGGGGGAAGAAATCGGAATGACCGATCCTGATTATTCTTCAATCAATAGTTATGTTGATATTGAAAGTAAAAATGCCTTTAATAATTTGAAAAAGCAAGGCGTGTCGGATCAGGAAGCCTTTGCCATTGTTCATGCCAAGTCTCGTGATAATTCGCGAACGCCGATGCACTGGGATAATCAAAAATATGCTGGTTTTAGCAAGGTCAAGCCGTGGCTAATGCCGAAAAATCAGGCGCAGATTAATGTCAAAAAGGAACTGACGCAGGGAGAAATCTTTAACTATTATCAAAAACTAATTAAGTTACGTAAGAATGAAGATTTGATCTCAGATGGCCATATTAAAATGTTTTTGAAATCTGATCAGAGTGTGCTAGCCTATGAGCGTTATTTTGATGATGATTCACAAAAAATAATAGTCTTTAATAATTTTTATGGTCAAGAACATGTAGTTAGCGTGCCAGAGGAGTATTGCAATCAGACTTACCAAGTTTTAATTAGTAATTATCAAGAAGATGAAGTTAAAATTAATCGCTCTCTGCATCTAAGACCTTATGAGGCACTGGCAATAAAAATTATTTCTTAAAATTAAAAATTCGTTGGAACTACTGAGTTCTAACGAATTTTTTGATTGTTGAATTATTTTTGACTAAATTTAATTGCTGTCTTTGCAAGATCAACTGTATAAGTTACTTCTTCAAGTGGGCGCTTAGTCATGCCTTGGTCTGTGGAATAGATGATTAGGCACAGGCGACTGCCAACAGGAAGCCGATAGTAAGTTGGCTGCAATTTAAAGGTCAGGTCATAAAACTGCCTGGCTTCAATCGCAGCAGGCTTTTTCATATCGGCGTAATTTTGCAAATTCATATGTGCTTTAGTAATTAATTTAGCATGAGTCAGCTTGTCCGGCATAAACTCTTGCAGGGTATCGGTACCGAAGCGATAGCCGAGTTCTTGCCCACCAGGCATTAGGAATTTAGGCGTGGCTGTCAGGCGCTTGCGGTCACCTAACTCAACTAGGGCAACTGAGAGTTGACCCTTGTTCAGACTGGAAGAAACATGAACTGTAACTTCTGGCCGACCAACGATTGTTACGGGATGAATAAACTCGTCGGTGGTAAAGCGCAGGCTTGATGATGCCCACGGCTGCTTGCCACAGATAAATTGATATTGCCAATCACTTTCAGAAATATGGGCTTGCTTAAATTTTTGCCCGCCAACATCAACAAATGCTAGTTGTTTTTTGCCATTGCCATCTTTTTGCAGCTCACCATCATCAGTTGGATAATAAGTCGTTTCTTGGCCTAAATCATCACTCCAATCAGCTTCTTGATGCCAAACGTCAGCTTCTAAATTGTCTTGAATCATGACGGCTGGCCACTGCTTTTCAGCACCATTATCAACTTCAAGCAATTCATGAACAAACCAGAGGTTCATCAGGTCAGTAAAGTCAATTGAAACCAGGTTGTTCATGTTGTAATGCGGCCCCTGATGTAGGAACAAGTGTGGCTTAATTGGTAGCGGTAGATTCTTGACTTTCTGCCAAATTTTGTAGACATTCTTCGGCTTAACATTCCAGTCATTGAGACCGTGAACACTAATCCAAGAGCATTTAATATTGTCTGCATGGTGGCGATAGTTGCGTGCTTCCCAAAAGTCCGAATATTGACCTGTTGTGCGGTCTTCTTTAGTTAAAAGTTGCTGCTGCATGGCGTCATATTTCGGCTTGATCTTCAAGTAAGAGCCTGCGTCCCAAAGATTAGACTGACAGGTCTCGGCAAGCAAGTCCATGTCTTCACCTTGGCAGGCCTCAGGAGCAATTACTAGACCGTGCTCACGGTAATAGTCGTACCAAGAGGAGATTGCGGCTTCAGAAACAACGGTTTTCAGTCCCTTAACGCCAGTTGTGGCAACAGCGATTTGCAGGGTGCCCAAGTAGGAGCGACCGGTCATGCCGATATTGCCGTTGCACCATGAAGCCTTAACTTGATGAGTGCGATTGCGATCAGTATAAGCAACACGATCGCCGTGCAGCCACTCGATAATTTCCTTGGCACTTTCGGTTTCTTCAGGAGAACCCGTAATGCGTAAACCATCAGAGCCGCGAGTTCCGATGCCACCGGCAAAGACACTGGCGAAGCCGCGGGCAAGCATGTACTCGTTAAATGTGTAAGATGATTTGCCGACAGCTTCTTCGGTTGTGGCATGATTTTCAGAGCTAAACTTTTCGGCCTTTACTCGAGCTGCAGGCTCATATTGCGGATTAGTCCATTCAGTTGCATCACTCAAATTCTCATCGACACTGTGATTGCGTTTAACGTTGTCAATGACACCGCCAAAGTAAGGGCTAGCAGTATAGAGTGCGGGGACCTTCATCATTTCGCTTTCCACTGGACGAAAAATAGTTGTTTGTAATAAGTCTGATTGACCATCGCCATCGGTGTCGAGGTCACTTTCCACATAAACAACTTCGCGAATAACATTGCTGGTATCAAATACTGGCAAACTTTTGCCGTTAAATAAAATAAATTTGCTCTCAGGGTCACCAAGGAGTTTTCCGTGAAAGTAACCTTTACCAGCCATGACATCAATTAATAGTTGGCCGTTTTTAGCTCGGGTGTTTAACAACCGGTAACAAGCATGAATTAGCTCATCCTTGTTATTAATGTTAGAAACTATCGGTAGGGCTTGCTTGGTCATGAAGCCGAGTGGGTCAGATAGCTGATAATCGTAGTAGACATGGTAGCCTAAGAGCTGCAAGGCAACGTTATAAAATTGGTCTGGTGTAATGCTTTCAGGATTTGCTGCTAAAAAGTCGGCCAAGGTTTGTGTCTCTGAGACGGCAAATTCGCCCAGCTTAGCTTGTCTTGCAGAGTCCTCCCAAGGCCTAACTTCTGCCAGCGTGTTCTCGACAAGTTCTGCCAATAACTCGCTAAAAGTCAGTTCTTGATAATTTTCTGGTAAAAATTGAATATTAAGTAATTCTTGCACTTGCGTTTTAAAGTCGGTTTCGACATATGCATATTGATTGTATTTCATACTGTGCTCCTTTTTTATTTCCTATTATAAAGGTTATTGCAAGCATAGAAAATAGGCAAAATAAAAACGAGCATTAAGCTCGCTTTGATAGCCAAGTATCTTTGTAAACATCTTCGTTAAAGCCGCAGGTTAGTTTGTCGCCATCAATCACTAGTGGCCGTTTGATTAGCTTGCCGTTTTTGGACATCATCTCTGCTGCTTCATCAATTGTCATGTCTGGTAATTGGTCTTTTAAGTGCAGTTTGCGGTAGTCCATGCCGTGGGTGTTGAAGAAGTAACGCAATCCGCGGTCCTGATGGGCAGTCATCCAGTTAACTAGGTCTTCTTTTTTAGGTGGCTGCTCTACTAAATCTTGAAAGTCGACGTCAACATCATGCTCGTGCAGCCATTTTTCAGCACTGCGCGAGGTTGAACAACGTTTATAACCATAAAATTTAATCATTTTTATACCTTCTTTTTATAGTAATCATAATTAATTATAGCAATAAGTGAGGAAAGGCTGTAGAGTTAGCAATTATTTTTAAAAAAGAATTTGTATTAAGAATATTATGTTCTAAAGTCGCTAGATGCTATTCTTTATAGATAGCTACAAGTGGAAAATATAGCAATAACAGATTATAGTTTACCTAAATAAAAAATATACTAACATTAAAAATTGTATGCTATAATGGCAAATAATAATTACATAGTAATCACCAGCTCGCCAAAGCTAAAGTGATTACTTTTTGTTTCTCGTAAAAAATAGTTTGATTACAAAAAACAATCTTGCTAAAGCAATAATCCAGGTAGTTAAGGACTTTGTTGCATTCGTTAAAGAAGATAACAAGTAGCTTACCACTGTAAAGATAATTGCTAAATGCAAGATAAAAAGTGCAATACCCATAAAGGTATAGGGCTAACCTCCTTTCATTAGGATTTTGCATTAGGTGTAAATACACCATAAGCACCACCTCTTTTGAAAGAAATAGCCACCAACTTTAGCTGTTCTGTAATAAATATTATATCTAAAAAATGAATATAAAGAAATACAATTATAAGTTTTCTTATTTTAAATTTCAAAGCTGTTCTAGCAGAATTTAAATAAAAATGCTGGCAATATTTTAACTATTTAAGTATTGTGTTAAAAACAAGCAATTGAATAATAATTTGGTTAATTAATTGCTATAATAGTCTTGATTAAAACTCTTTACGGATAGAAATGAGGAAACAGCATGAAAATTGTAAATTTGGATAGTTATGCTTTGAACCCTGGCGATCTTGACTGGACACCACTTAAAGATTTTGGCGATTGTCAATTTTATGATCGGACTCCGATTGATGATGATGCCGAAATTTTAAAGCGAATTGGTGATGCTGAAATCGTGTTAACCAATAAGACGCCGCTTGATGAGCATGTGATTAATGCAGCACCAAACTTAAAGTATATTGGTGTGACGGCCACAGGCTACAATGTGATTGACCTTGATGCAGCCAAAAAAGCTGGTGTCACGGTAACTAATGTTCCAAGTTATAGTTCAGATGCCGTGGCGCAATTTACTTTTGCCTTGCTGCTAGAAATTTATAATCAAGTTGGCTTGCATAACAAGCTAGTTCATGAGGGTAAGTGGACGAGCAATCCCGACTTCACCTTCTGGGCTAAGCCATTATCTGAACTACAAGGCAAGACGATTGGTTTAGTGGGCTTTGGTGCCATTGCAAAGCGGGTTGCTGAAATTGCTCATGCGTTTAGAATGAACATTATTTTCTATAATCATCGTCCTAAAGAAGTTCCTGGTCCTTGGGTTAAGCAGGTAAGTCTTGATGAGCTTTATAAGCAAGCGGATATTATCACGCTTCATGTACCACAAACTCCAGAAACAACCGATATGATTTGTACAGCTTCAATTAAAAAAATGAAGCCTGGTGTTGTCATTATTAATACAGCTCGCGGCGGTTTAATCAATGAAGCCGACCTCGCTGCTGCTTTGAATGATGGTCAAGTTGCTGCAGCTGGAGTCGATGTTGCTCAAGCTGAGCCGATTCCGACAGATAGTCCATTGCTGACAGCCAAGAATTGCTACATTACACCACATATTGCATGGGCTCCGCGGGAGACACGCGACCGACTTTTACAAATTGTGTTTGCCAATCTGCGTGCTTACCTGAATGGTGAAAAATTAAACGTTATTGAATAAAACAAAAGGCCAACTTTTCGGATTTGAAGAGTTGACCTTTTTTCATGCAAAATTAAGGAGTAGTTTGGTTTAAAAATGACTATTTAACAAAACCAACTTTATACCAAAGTGGGTGGTTGTTGTTTGATTGTGCTGGTTCTTTTGAATAACCAGTAATGTCGGAGTTAACGGCAGTAATTGTATAGGCATTATCAATTGGAATTGCCCAAGCTTGGTCAGCCATATACTTTTGCCATTCATGGAATTTTTGCACCCGGTATTTGTGGTTGAATGCCTTAGGAGAATCGATTTCGCGTAATAACTTATTATTTTCAGGAGTTACATACCGCATATAATTTAAGATTGAAGTTTCACTATAATACGACTGTGGCGATGGTTCACTCGGTAGGCCCCAGCCAGCCATATACATGTCAATTGTCGGGTCATCGTTTTGAATTTTATCATAGAATGAATTAAATTCAGTCAAGCGACCACCAGCCAACTTAACATTCAAACCAATCTTGTGCCATTGCTGCAAGTAATTTTGAACAATTGGCTCTTGGTTGGTGTCACCACTCATTGCGGCAAAGGTGATGGTCAGAGGCTTACCATTTGGTTGCGTGCGCCACTTGCCCTTTTTCTTGAAGCCCGCCTTATCCAAAATATTGTTGGCCTTTTTCAAATTAAAGTTAAAGCCGGGATTTGTCTGGTCCGAATAATCACCGTATTGTGCCGGAATTAGCGTTGGCACCCGGAACTTAATTCCATGAGTGTAATGCTTATCGACTTGGTCAACATTCATTGCGTAGCCGATGGCTTGTCTGAGAGCTTTGTTATTCATTTTGGCGTTTTTGTTCATCACGTTCTTATTCTGCTTGGCGTCCCATTTACCAACTTTGAAACCAATATAGTGGTAAGCCAGCGGAATTTGCGCGATAAAGTTGACGTTCTTGGTGTCCTTAACTTGCATCCATTGCGTCGGAATAATGTCGGCCACGTCGAATTTGTGGCTCTTAATCGCCTGCGTTGCTGAATTAGGGGTAACAACTTGGAGAATAATCTTATTTAACTTTGGCTTGCCACGCCAATAATACTTATTAGGCGTCCATGTAACTGATTGCCCGCGAGTAACTTTGGCAGCCTTGAAGGGCCCAAAGAAAAGCGGCTTTTTTCTAATTTGGTCAGAAGATACCAATTTGCTAAACGGAACATTCTTTAAGTAATGGTAAGGCTCAGCGGTTTCCCAGAAGTAGCGGTTACCACTGTTGTACATACCCGGCTTTAATTCATAGAAATGAATGATAATGGTTCGGCCGTTTTCACCTTCGGGCATTTCAATCCCAGAAATACTGCTAGCCTTGCCATCATGATAATCCTTCAGGCCCAAGATATTTTCCAAATTCTTGTTATAACGCTCAGATTTGGAAGCCTTATTGGCAATAATTTCGTAAGGATATTCCAAGTCCTTGGCGGTTACTTGCTTACCATCCGACCATTTAACGCCTTCTTTGACAGTAATCGTGACCGTGTTATTCTTGCGGTTAAGTTTTAAAGTGGCTGGGCCTTTGTCAGTAATTCGGTAATGATTATCGGTATCAAAGAGTGTTTCTGCACCGGGGCTAGCAACCTCGGAATCAATATCACTGGTTGATAATTCGTTAGAAAAAATCCCAGAAAACGGGGTGTCAGTTTCTAATGCTAACTTCAAAGTACCACCTTGTTTAGCGGCTTTAGCTGGGGTAGATTCCGGTAATTTACTAACTGATTTACTTTCATTTGTGGTGTCACTGCTCTTACCACAAGCAGTTAAAACGAGTGCGGCTGTGGTTATAATTCCAAGGGAACTTAATGTTTTAAATTTTCGCATAGTTTTGCTCCTCTATATTTAATTTAGTTTTAATAAATTTGTTATAAATTTTAGCATATTAAATTAATAATTGCTAAATATTTTTAATATTTATGGATTATTAATAATTAAAGCAGTGCTGGTATACTTATTAAATCGAGATTAATGATAAACATAATATATTAAAATATTAATACTAAAAATGAAATTAATCGTAAATTAGCTAACTTATAGTAGGCAATAAAATCCTTTTTTCTGTTAAAAATAAAGTTTAAAATTGACTTAGGTAACTTGATAAAAGAAAGAAGATGGTCTTTTTGCGGGCATTATGGTTGTTTCCAGGACAAGGTAATCAATTTGCTGGGATGCTGGCTCACGTCACTTCTGAATTAAAAGAGCACGTTGAGCAATTGTTGGGGCTGAAATTAGTGGACACGGCAGAAGGCTATCATGACTCGGTTCAATTGCAAGTTAGCATTGCGTTAGTACAAGTTGACCAGATTAATCAGCTAATTGCTGCTGAAAATAAGCCTGATTTAGTGGCAGGTCACAGTTTAGGTGCTTTTGCGGCAGCCTATGCAGCTGGCAGCATTAAGCAAGATGATTTGTTTCGAGTTGTTAAACACCGCGCAAGCTTGATGCAGAACGCGTATCCAAGTGGCTATGGCATGGGAGTTGTCGCGGGTTTAACTAGAAGGCAGTTGGCTCCGTTAGTGGCACAGATAAACTCTCCTGCTAGTCCAGTGTTTTTGTCAAATCAAAACGCAGCTAACCAAACCTGTATTTCTGGTAAGCTGACGGCAATTGATCAGGTATTGCAATTGGCCAAGCAAAGCGGTGCCGTCATCGCACAACGATTAAGAGTGCCGGTGCCATCGCATTCACCATTGATGCAAAAGGTGGCAGAACAATTAGAGCAGGAAATTGCGCAAATTACGATTGCTAAACCGCATTGCCGCTACTTAACTAACTATTCGGGGCGCAGCGTTCGCCAAGCAAAGTTTGTGGCCACGGATTTAATTAATAACTTAATATATCCGGTATATTTTGAAGACATGATTAATGTGGCGCGGGATTATCAGCCAGAAGTAATTGTCAACTTTGTGCCGGGTACGCCATTTACGACGATTTTGCACCAAACATTTGGCGGTTTACGACAGATTAACCTTAATCAAACAAGCGTTGCCGATGCGATTTACCTATTAAATAAATGGAAAAAGAGGTAGTAAAAATGAGTAAAAGACGAAATTGGGCCACACATCGTGAGGCCAAACAGCAAAAATTGACTAATGCTAGTCAACTATTAGATGGTAAGTTTGCTAAAACCGAAGATGCCACAGCTGTTTTGGAAGCTCTGATTAATCCGGGTGATAAGGTTGTGCTGGAAGGAGATAACCAAAAGCAGGCCAGCTTTTTGTCTAAAACATTGGCCAACGTTGATCCAGAAAGGGTCAATCATTTGCACATGATTATGAGCAGTATTTCACGGCCTGAACATTTGGATCTTTTTGAGGATGGGATTGCCAGTAAAATTGATTTTTCGTATGCTGGTCCGCAAAGTACGCGGGTGTCGCAGATGATTGCCGATGGCACTCTGCAGGTTGGCGATATTCATACGTATTTGGAATTATATGCCAGATTATATATCGACTTAATCCCCAATGTTGTTTTAGTTGCTGCGGATAAGGTTGATCGCGCGGGCAATTTGTACACGGGCTACAATACCGAAGAGACGCCGGTAATTGTTGAAGCAGCTGCCTTTCATGACGGCATCGTGATTGTGCAGGCAAATGAAATCGTCGATCAAGTTCCGCGCGTTGATATTCCAGGAGATTGGGTCGACGTGATTATTCCCGCAGATGAGCCGTACCAACTTGAGCCGCTGTTTACTCGCGATCCGCAAAACATTACGGAGTTGCAGATTTTGATGGCAATGATGGCAATTCGGGGCATTTATGAAAAGCACAACGTGCAGTCAGTTAACCACGGGGTTGGCTTTAACACTGCGGCGATTGAATTATTACTGCCAACCTATGGTGAGCAGCTGGGTTTAAAAGGCAAAATTGTTCCTAATTGGGAGGTCAACCCAACACCAACGTTAATTCCGGCAATTGAATCGGGCTGGATTGAGTCAATACACTCTTTTGGCGGTGAAGTTGGAATGGAAAAATACATTGCTGCTAGGCCGGATGTTTTCTTTGTTGGCCCTGATGGGACAATGCGCTCAAACCGTGCTTATGGCCAAATGGCGGGGCAATACGCGCTCGATATGTTTGTCGGGTCAACATTGCAGATTGACCAGTATGGTAATTCTTCGACAGTAACTCACGGGCGGTTGTCCGGCTTTGGTGGTGCGCCTAACATGGGGTCGAACCCAACAGGACGGCGGCATTCCACACCTGCTTGGCAAAGTTTGCGTCCTGACGATAATCCGTTAGGTAAGGGACAAAAGTTGGTAGTGCAAATGGTAGAAACTTTTGGCGCTAATAAAAAGCCGGTTTTTGTCGATCAGCTCGATGCAGTTGAGGTGCAAAAAGAAGCCAAACTGAAGAACGTGCCGATCATGATTTATTCCGAGGACACAACGCATATCGTCACTGAGGAAGGCATTGCCTACTTGTACAAGATTGATAGTATGGCGGAACGGCAGGCAGCCATTGAGGCAATTGCTGGTGTGACGCCAGTTGGCTTGCGTTCTAATCCGGCAACAGTTAAGGATTTGCGTCAACGTGGCATAGTTGCTTTTCCTGAGGATTTAGGTGTGAAAAGAAATCAGGCAACGCGCTCGCTATTAGCGGCGCAAAATATGAAAGACCTTGTTAAGTGGTCCCAGGGTCTGTACACGCCACCAGCTAAGTTCCGTAGTTGGAGTTAAATTTAATAGAGGAGAATTAAAATTATGGAGAAGTTACATTTTAGTTTTGCAGCACATGAGCCAATTACGCGGCCTGTCCATGTTGGTGTTGTTGCTTCCGGTGATTTGGAAATAATTATGCGTCCAACTATGGCAAAGCAATCGGAGCTTGACATTATCACTGGCAGTGATGGCTTTAAAAAAGTTTGGCAGAATGTTTTAGAACGCTTTTTTGCTCGTTATCCGCTGCTGGCCAAGTTTGAAATTAATGATTATGGCGCTACACCGGGTGTTGTAAATTTGCGTCTTACTCAAGCAATGGAGGCATTGAAAGATGAACAATAGTTTTGTGGAATTGCATGCTCGTCAAAGAGCGGAGGCATTGCTTGACCACGGCTCAACGAGAGAATTAATCGGGCCATTTGATGACCTGATTTCACCACACTTAGAGCCGCAAAATATCGTGCCAGAATCTGATGACGGCGTTGTGATTATGAAGGGGTTGATGAAGGGCAAGCAGGTAGTTGTCATTTCAATTGAAGGTTCATTCCAAGGCGGCGGAATTGGTGAGGTCTCTGGTGCCAAAATTGTGGCGGCGCTGGAGCACGCATTAACTGATAATCAGGCAGGAAAAACTATTTATCCAATTTTGATTTTGGATACAGGTGGCGTACGGCTTCAGGAAGCAAATTATGGGTTGCTTTCAATTTCTGAAATTCATAATATAGTCATTGCCTTGAAGAAGTACGTTCCGGTAATTGGTTTAGTGCCGGGGCGCGTTGGTTCGTTTGGCGGCATGTCAATTACCAACGCACTATTGTCGTACGTTATCGGTACGGATAAGGCGCGAATTGGCTTGAATGGTCCCGAAGTAATTGAGCAAGAAGCCGGTGTGCGTGAGTGGGATTCTTCTGATAAAAATTTAATTTGGGACACTTTGGGAACCAAGCAGCGACAAAAGACCGGCATTATTGATGAAGTTACTGCAGATGATGTTGACTCAATCAAGCAGGCAATCTATGAGGCAATCTGCAATAAAAAGGATAGTCACCGCGACGAGCGTAGTGACTTCTACTTATCGCTACTGGACTATCTTGATTTAAAAAAGCCGCTGGATATTCCAACTTATAATCAGTTGTACCAAGCAGTTGAAGTTAAACCACATCATTTGGCTGCTGCAACAACTGGTAGTGAGCCTGGGACAAAGTCTCGTGGTCGCAATTGGTTTGAGTTGTTAACCGGTATTAAAAATGCTACTAGTCAAGTAGCCACGGTGTTACATGCGCAAAAGGATAATCGGGAGTACATTGCAATTGTGCCAGATGCCCATAATCGTTTTCCGCGGGTTCGTCACGGTGAAGTTGGTCTTGAAGAAGGTTTTACGGTAGCTAGTGTGGTCAATGATTTAATTGCGCAAGATAAGGAAAAAGCACAGAAAACGCCGATTGTAATGATTGTCGATGTGCCCAGTCAAGCCTATGGTTATAAGGAAGAATTAATTGGCATTCACATGGCTTTGGCTGCTAGTGCAAGTGCATACGCGCGGGCAAGGCAGAGTGGACATAAGCTAGTGGCGTTAATTGTTGGGGATGCAGTTTCCGGTGGCTTTTTGGCACATGGTCTGCAATCTAACCGGTTAGTAGCATTAGATGACATGAGCATCACGGTTCAGGCGATGAGTAAGGCCTCAAGCGCGCGGATTACGCAACGAACGATTGCGGAAGTTGAAGAAGCTACTAAGCATGTTCCAGCGATGGCCTATGATATTGAAAATTACCAAAAATTAGGTGCTCTGTACCGCTTGATCCCGCAAGTTAAAGGCTACGATTGTAATGAGCAAGCGATATTAACGGTTAAAGCAGCTTTAGACGATGCCTTTGCTAGCCTAGAGGGCGCGCCAACTGACCTGTCTTTCCGCTACACCAACGAAATTGCTGTTAATGGTACGGCTGGCGGTCGCAAGGCTACTAATCAAGTGCGGAAGCTGATGGCTGAAGAATGGCATTAATTCCGCCGCATACTTTAATTGAATTGGCAGATGTTGCCTCACTAAAACCGCAGCCCTTACTGTCATGGCCACAAAAAATGCTCACACAGGCACCTTATGTCATTGTCAGGCGTGGCAAACAGGGTACGCAAATTCCGGTTGGCATTCGTGGTTTTACTAAAAGTCAACGCTTTGCAGCCTTTTTACCGCGCAACAAGTGGCGAAAACTGATCAGTCCGCAGCAGGCACTAACCTATTTACCTAAGTTAGCGCAAGAGCGGGCCCAATTACCAGCTTTTACAAAATTGCAAAAAATCATATCATTGCTCAATAACTATGATTGGGGAGTTAGTGGCAGCTTGCAGTTTGAGCTGGTTACGGGATTGCCTGTAGTTAGTTTGACTTCAGATATTGATGTTATCCTGACGAATATGCAGCCATTGTCGCATCAAGAAGCGCGCGCTTTAATTGAGCAACTGCAAGTAAGTTATCCAGCAGTTCATGTTGATATTCAGGTTGTCAGCGGTCAAAATGGCTTTTCATTAGAAGAATTTGCGCAGCAACGTTCAACAACAATCTTATTGAAAACAGCAACGGGACCCAAGTTGGTGAGTGATCCCTGGCAATTTTGAAAAAATAAATAACCCCTGCTTTGTAATGAAGTAGGGGTTATTTGTTAACTGAAATCAAGTTCGAAGTCTTTACTTGAGAAGTAATGCAGTTGCTGGTTGAAAATGTAATTCATCAATAATCCCAAGGCAACGGGTACGACTACAAAAAGAATGACAATCAAAGTAATGTTAGCTGCGTTTGCAGGACGGCCGGCCATTGCTGCCAGAGGTCCAATTAATCCTGAGAAGCCAAAGCCAGCACTCATTGGGGTACCGCCAATTTTACAGATTGCGCCAAGACCGCCAGCGATTCCGGCGTTGATTAACACGGGTACCAGCAACTTAGGGCTAGTCATTAAATTGGCCATTTGCATTTTAGGTGATCCTAGAAAATGGGCGATTGAGGTACCAATCGAATTAGCTTGCCAACCGAAAATTGCTAAACTGAAGCTAGCGGCTGTAATGCCAAGATTGGCGGAGCCAGAAGCAATGCCCACTAGGTTGATGGCAGTAGCGATGCCGACAGAAGAAATTGGAGAAACAATCAGTAAAGCAAACACGATTCCCATAATGATGCCCATTAGAATTGGCTGCAAGTTGGTTAGGTGCTCGATGCCGACACCAATTAGTGTCGATAACTGGCAAACTGGAATTTTAGTTAGGCAGCCGATACCGCCAGCGATGACTAAAACTAGCAGGGGTACTAGCAAAATTGTGTATGTCTTGAGTTTTTTACCCAACAGTAAAATTAAGCCGTAGCCAATCATGATTGTAATCGCGGTGTTAATGACGTCGCCACTACCGTTAACGGCGATTTTGCCATTAGTCATTACGAAATTACCGCCACCTGCAGTTGCAGCTAAGGCCAAGGAAGACGTTTGGATTGGTGTCAATTTCCCCGTCATACCAACGCAAACGGCGCTGATTGCGGGCAGAAGTCCGGCCGCAAATGCTGTTAACGCAAGGATAAAACTTAGCCCGGGCCAAGTAGGGACAAGAGCCTTGACTAGTTGGTTGACTAGGGCACCGGGAATTAGTGCGACGACAATTCCTGTTGATAAGCCATTTAAGGTGTCTAGAACGATTTGCTTAACAGTTTTCATTGAAAATTCTCCTAATAAAAAAACTCACACAGGATGACAACTGTGCGAGTTTTTTTGAGAAGAAAGTACTTAACTAGGACACACAGTCATCAAAATTATTCGACCTGCGTGTCTAAATGCAATAACAAATTCGGCACTCAGATCAAATTGTGAAAGTACCGAAAATAATATTTAACTTGTGGTTGATTCAATTGTTTAATAGTCGTCATCTTGACTCACCTCTCATAAATATTTAATCAATATGATACTAAAGTATTTTTAAAAAGGCAAGCAAAAATGACACAAAAGTAAACTTGCTTAATAATATTCAGATTTTAACAAATAAATGATACTAGATAGTAAAAATAAGATTTTATGAAAATTTTAATTTAGGTATGATAATAAATGTTATAATTTGAACAGATATAAGGAGGACTTAGTTCATGAAAATCCAAGAAATCGATAATTATGCTGAAAAAATCCGGCAAAACTTCCGCTTGCCCAGCCTAGGTTTGGGAATTTATTATCAGGGAGAAACTTATAGCCATGTCTATGGTGATGCTGAGCAGGACACACTGTATCCGCTGGCTTCAATTTCGAAGACTTTTTTGGCAACGGCAATTTGCAAGTTGGCCGATGAAGGCAAAATTGATTTAGATGAGCCGCTTAAAAAGTATTGGCCGGGATTTAACATGGTTGACCCGTATGTGACTGAGCATTTGACGTGGCGGGATGCCTTAAGCCACCAGAGTGGTTTGCCGGCTCACGATTGGATGCGATTTACTAACTGGAACAAGCAGGACTTGACGCTAGCGCAAAAGGCCGAAGCAGTTGGTCATTTGGAGCCCAATCACGAATTGCGCGTTAAGATGCAGTACAGTAATTTGATTTTTGCGGTGGCAACTTATGTAATGGAGCAGGTAATTAACAAGGATTACGGCTCTTATATTCGTGAAAACTTGTTAAAGCCACTGAAGTTAAATAATACTTTTATCAATCACCATGAATGCGAGCGCAGTCGCATTGCTAAGCCTTATCTGCTGGATCATGGCAACTTGCGTGAAGTCCCGTTTATTGCGCCAGGTAAGGTTGGCGGTGCCAGCAGTATGCTTGCTAGCATTTCTGACTTGCTTGAGTGGGGCAAATTTCAATTAAAGACTGCTCAAACTGGTACCGGCATTACGATGCAGCGCTACGAGCCGCAATCAATTATGACAGTTGACCGAGCATACGGCGGTGCCCACTTCTCTAATTACGGTTTAGGGATGATGATGGAAGATTATCATGGTTATAAATACCTGTTCCATAGCGGCTCGTATGTTGGCTATTGCTCATTCTTAGGCTTTATTCCGGAACTTGACTTGGCATTTGTTTCGACAATGAACTTGGACTCAACCGATGCGATTTTTGCTCTGGCATACCAAACAATTGATACTTTTGCAGGTCTTGAGCAGCATGATTGGATTAAAACTTCGTCGGACTTCATGGCTCAGAGATTGGCAACTAAGCAACGTAAATTTAATGAGGCCGAGGGCGAGAATCCGCAGCCAGTTAAAGCTAAGCCGGAATTACTTGGTGATTATCGCAATCCTGGCTATGGAATTGTCACGATTAGTGAGCAAGATGACAATTTGATGGCTGCAATTGGACCGTGGTCATTTCCAATTATTGCTAACAGCAATGGTGATAAATTTGTTGAGATTAAAATTTATGATACTTTACTGCCACTTGATTTCACGGCAAATGGTTTAGAAATTATGACTGAACCGGCGCTGGGCAAGCCAACGATTTTCAGAAAATAAAAATAACAGGAACTTCTCGAGATACTGAGAGGTTCCTGTTTATTTTTTTCTAAATTGATTAATTTCTGCGGCGTAAATTTCAACTAAGTCAGGCGTAAATTCTTTGGGCTTAGTTGAAGACTTAACATGCTGCCATAGAATAGCGGCAACTTTAAGCTTACTATCAAACTCTTGACTAACTGTATCCTGACAAAACGCACGGACAAAGTTGTTCCACTGATAAGTGTTTTCCTCAGCTGTTTGGCTAACGAGTTGTTGGCTCTGCTTAGTTGACGTCAAATCCTGATACTGAGCAATTAAGTCGCCAACAGTCATTTGTGTATCGCGGCGAGCTTCAGCTGCGCGTTTAATAATCGCCATTTCTTTTTTAAAGGAAAAATGGTCAACGTGAAAGTATTCCGCAAAAAATTGTCGACTGGCATCGTTAAAAGAAAATCCTGAATCGACAATTGGCGTTGTTAAAGTGATTTCATCAGCTGTAAGTTGGCGCACTTTTTGCTTTTTTCGGGTAGGCTTAATTTGGTCTTTAGGAATACCGGACAAGAACGCTTCTAAGTACGAATTGAGTTCGGCCTTAGTCCCAGATGTTGGCAGGCCGTATTGCCTGCACAGGTCTTGAAGCTCGGTCTTATAAAAGTATTTTTGCTTAAATTTAGTTAGTGTAAGTTGGCTCATGGATATTATTCCTATTAGTAATAGTGATGAACGATGATTAGATAGATTGTTTGCATTAAGTTGATTGAATATAGCAGAACAAGGACGCCGACCAAGCTGCTGAGCCAGATTCTTAATGTTTTGTACTTAGCTGATTGCTGGTGCCGCCGTTTTTGACAAAAATCATAAAGAGGGTATAAGAGGTACAGACTAAGGGCTAGGGTGATGATCGCTAATATAACTAGCAATAGTAAATTTGCTGGACTAGAAGTAATTTCCATTGTGTTGACTTCCTATATATAATTACGCTGTATTTAGGTTTAATTCATGATTTCAGTATACATGTTTTTGGATGAGTAATACATGCTAATTTTTAAAAAGAAAAAAGCAGCTGAGACTTTTGCATCAAAACCTTAACTGCTTTTTTCTATTTAATGATCCGGGTGAGATTCGAACCCACGACCCACGGTTTAGAAGACCGTTGCTCTATCCAGCTGAGCTACCAGACCATTGTATGTTTGTTTGTCCTTCACAGAACATTAACTATTATAGAGAAAAGTTTTACTAATTGCAACAAAAAGTTTTATTTATTTTCAAATAAGTGCATAAACCGCAGAATGACGGCAAAAATTAGTCATTGAAGTGGCTGAATTTTGGTATAATTAAGGCAAATAAATTTATGGGAGAAACTAATGAAACGTAAACTAGTGCGACTTTTTGTCTTGCTAAGTGTAGTATTACTTGGCCTGACTATTAGTCAAAATGTTCATGCTGATGATGAATACGATATTGAATACGTTAATGTTACGGCAAAAGTTAATGCCAACGGCTCACTAACAATGACGCGGCAGATTAGGTACGATTTTAACGATGACATGCATGGCGTCTATTACCAGCAAAATCTGGGCAAAAAACAAGCAGTTAAGAACGTTAGTGTCACTGTTAAAGATAACAATGAACCTGAGCAAACTGCTCACGACTTTTCAATTGAGCATAATGACGATGGCTATCGCTTTAAAGTTTACCATGCCGTTAGTGAGGACGATAGGCTGACGGTAACTTACCATTATCAGATAACAAATGCAGTTACCAATTATCGCGACACTGCTGAGCTTAACTTTATGATTATTGGGAATGGCTGGGATACAGACTTAGATCACGTGCAAGCAAGTGTGATTTTCCCTGGTAAAGTCAAAAATTTACGGGCTTGGGCGCACGGACCGTTAAACGGTGAAATTAAGGTTTTACCAAATCAAGGTAAGATTGTGATGCATGTTGACGATTTAGACGGTGATACTGGCGTTGAAGTCCACACGATTTTTCCATTAACGGTTACGCCGCAAAATAAAAATGTGATTGACAAAAATCACCGCCAAGCAGTAATTAAGCAGGAAGCGGCTTTGGCTGAGAAGGCTAACCAAGAGCGCAAGCGCGATCGAATTATTAACGCCGTGATGATTGCAGCTGCACTATTAACTGGTATCGGCGCAGTTTTGCAGGGTTTGTTTGTTAAAAAGCAAGGAACTAAGCCTGCTAAAATGTCACAATTAAGGCATAACTACAGTCTTCCTGCAGTTACGCCAATTGCCGCTCAAATTCTGGACAGTGGTCGTAAGCCTGATAGCCGTGCTTTTACTGCTTACCTAATGCAGTTAGCGGTGCAAAAGAAGGTTAAACTGGACGATTATCTAGTGCATCATAAAGTATATTATCGAATTACATTGCAAGACCCAGAAATTTTAACTGCTAGTCCATTAATGCAGTTCTTGTTTAATGATCTTGGTGACGGGCAATCATTTACGACACGTGAGCTGCGCCAGTATCATAGCAAAAAATTGGGAAATAAGTTCGATGACTGGGCCGATACGCAATTTACTGGGGTTGAAGATCAAGGCTATCTTGAGTCTGACCTGTATGACAAGCGCTCGTTTACACTGGGCTCAATTTTGTTCTTGCTTGCGATCAGCTTTGTCTTAGTGCTCTTTTCGTGGGGAATCTTCGGTCAGTATAAGATGCAGCTTGCAATCGGCGAGACAATTATTATTTTACTTGGCATTGCCGCATATTTCCGTGCGAAAAATCAAATTTCACTGTATACAAAAGAAGGCGCTCGAGAGGCAGAACAGGTTCGCGGTTTTAAAAAGATGTTGTCTGATATTGGCAATTTCAAAATGCGGGCTGTTGGTGATTTGATTCTTTGGGAAGATATTTTGCCGTATGCCGTTGCTTTTGATCTCGCGGACAAGGTTGTTAAACAGTTGAAAATTGAATTTAGCAAAGAAGAATTTGCGAATGATGATTTCTATTATTACGCGCCATTTTATTTGAGCGGGAAAAATAGTTTCGCGGCAAGTTTTAATTCTAGCTTTACCAGTGGAATTTCGTCTGGTTCTTCGAGCTCAGGTGCTAGTGGCGGCTTTTCTGGTGGTTCATCTGGTGGCTTTGGTGGCGGCTCCGGCGGTGGCGTCTTTTAAAAAATATGAGTTTGAAGTCTGGCTGTTGTCGGGCTTTTTTCATTTGATATATACTAGAATAATCAGATTAGAAAAGTTGAGAAAAAATGTTTGATTATCGAAATAATTTAAAAAGAATTTTAAACCAAACCGCGGGCGATGATAAAAGTCTGCGCAACGGGTTGGCTGCAATTAAGATGATACTGGGGATGGCTGATGATGGCGCTGCGCCCGAAGCAACTGTAAAAACTCGCGATACTGCTGTTAAGGTCGATGCCAAGCAAGTAAATTTACTGTTGTCGGGGTTAGCTGATTTAATTTCTACTCCCGGCGACCCTGCTGCTAAGAACACGGCATTGTCGGCAATTCATCGGTTGACCTTTACACCCAACATTGGCGCTAGTTATGGTAAAAGTCTAAGTCAATTAGAACAAGCAATTCAAGCTTCAAACACGACTAAAGATGTGATTAATAAAAAAATCTTTGAGCAAGCAATGCAGCCTAAGGAGAAGCCTGTACGAGATTATCGTAAGGGCAAGCGCTATACAGTAATTCGGCTTCTTGGCGGCTGCGACCTGATTAATGGTAATAATCAGCGCGTTTATACTTTGAAGGAATCACAAATTCATTCTCTTAATTTAAAGAGCGGCGATATTGTTGAAGCAGTTCCTGAAGAAAACAATCCTAATTATGAAGCAACCATTTTGCGGGTTGTCGGTTTTCGTAAACTGTCGGCAACCGAAGTTGATAAAATTTCAACTTTTAAATACGCAGTTGTGCAGGGCAGGACTGGTCATTTGTCGGTTAGTCGCAATATCAAGGGACAAAAGCTGCGGATTCGGGGTAAGGCAGTTTTACTTCCAGTTGATTCAAGTCAGTTCCAAGAGGGTAATGTTCAGCTAGTTGATGGTTCAATTGTAGATTTGGCGTGGTATGACGGGGATGTCCGCTTGAAGAAAAATCCAGCGGATGCCATTCAGCTGCGGTGGATTTATCAGGTTGATCAACCAAAGTCAAAACCTGTAATTAAAAAGAAAAAGGTCAAGGCAGTTCAAGATGAGGTTGCCATTACTAAGTTAGACATGGATTTGCATTATCAACGTGTTGGCATTGCCATTGGTGATAATCAAAATGAGGCAATGCTCGAAGGCATTGTCAATCGTTATCACGGAATTCCGATTCCCATAGATGCTTTTCAGGGCAAGAAAAAGGTCATGGAAAATCAAATTAAGGATTTGGATATTGTGATTTTGGTGACAGCATTTGCGGCCCATGACAGTACGTGGAATATTCGTGAATTTGCTAGCAAGTATAATGTCAAATTTGCAGTCAGTTCAAGCAAAGGCTATCAAGCTTTTGAGCGGGCATTATATCGTGCTGCAAAAGGTTTCCCGGCATACGAGGGCAACCAAACTATTAAGTATGAAACAGAATAATTAATGTTAAAAGCTCGGAGTATATTGCTCTGAGCTTTTAAAATGAGAAGGATTAAATTGTGATAATTATTACCGCTTGATATTATATATACTTATAAGCGAAAGTAGATAAATTTTTATGTTTGAAAATAAGTTGAGCACTAAGACGACAGAGAGGCTTTTTGTACTCGCATAAATTATTAACGATAAAATAAAAAATTAGTAATTATTAGTAATTAAAGTATTTTTAATTTATTGTTGTTTTTTGCTTATTTCTTGAATAGATTATTGCTTTCTTATTACAATAGGAAGTAATAATTTTATTTTGGAAGGAAGATGAGATGACAATTAATAAACAAACACATACGTGGCAATATTGGTTATTTTTCTTAGCGGGGCTGGAAATAATCACGATTGCAATTAACTTCTTTTATGCGCCAATTAACATTGCAGCCGGTGGTTCTACGGGAATTGCGATATTGGTTGATGCTGTTTGGGGTATTAATCGCTCGATAACGGTTCTGGTTGTAAACGCGCTGTTGCTAATCTTAGCAACGATCTTTTTAGGAAAAGAAACGTTAAAAAAGGCGGCTTTAGGCAGTTTGTTATTGCCAGTTTTAATGGCAATAACACCGAGCTTTAAACTAACATCAAATAACATGCTGGCCGTTATTTATGGCGGTGTCTTAATGGGCATTGGCGTTTCGATGCTTTATCGAATTAACGCGTCGGCTGGTGGTACCACAATTCCACCATTAATTTTCAAAAAATATTTTTATCTTGATCCAACTTTAACGTTGCTAATGCTTGATATGTCAATTATTCTGTTGAACGTTTTTGTCGACGGCATTGAGGCAGTTTTGCTGGCGGCTTTTTCACAAATTATTACTACGCTGACAATGCGCTACACCGAAACTGGCTTGGACAAAAAATATCAGGTAACCATTATGAGCAATGAAAACCTTGAGCAGATTAAAGAGATGCTGCAGCAGGATTATGAGGGGCTGACTGTCTACAATGTCGTTGGTGGTTATAGCGATGAAGATAAGCAGCAGCTAGTAATCGTGGTTGACCCTAATGAATATGGCCAACTAGTTGCTAAAGTGCGGGCAATTGACGGCGAAGCGTTTATTGTTACTGAAAATATTGCCAAGGTGCATGGCGGCAAGTGGCGGATTTAAATTAGGCAATTATTCCTAATGTAAAAATGCTGCTCAATTTCGGATTAACAGGCGATATGTTATTAATAATCAAGAATTTTTTATTGCCAACTTCTCTTAAGGGGAGTATCATAAAGTAGTTGTATTTGTGGAGACCTCCACATCTGCAACCGCACATTTCGAGGTAAGAAGTCTTTTTAAAAAAGCACCTCGATTGGCGAGTCTAAGTATTTTTTGGAGGTGCAGTAATGTACGCAATTATTAAAACCGGTGGTAAGCAATACAAAGTTGCTGAAGGCGACGCTATTTTTGTAGAAAAGCTTGATGTAGAAGAAGGCAAAGAAGTTACCTTTGATGAAGTCATTCTTGTTTCTGATGGTAAAGATGTTAAAATCGGCAGCCCATTAGTTAAGGGTGCTAAAGTAACTGCTAAAGTTGAAAAGCAAGGCAAGGAAAAGAAAGTTGTTACTTTCAAGTACAAGCCTAAGAAGCACTCACATTCAAAATATGGTCACCGTCAACCTTATACTAAGGTTACAGTTGAAAAAATTGAAGCTTAATTCAGAGGTGAAATGATATGAATATTTTAGGTCTTAAATTATTTGCCCACCACAAGGGTGGAGGTTCTACTGCTAACGGTCGTGACTCAGCTGGTCGTCGTTTAGGCGCTAAGGCTGCTGATGGTCAAACTATCCACGCAGGTACTATTATTTACCGTCAACGTGGTACACACATTCACCCAGGCCAAAACGTTGGTAAAGGTGGAGACGATACATTGTTTGCATTAGTAAACGGTGTTGTTAAGTTTGAACGGTTGGACAAATACAGAAAGCAAGTTTCTGTTATTCCAGTCGAAGAAGAAGCTAAGTAATTTAGTTCTTAAGAAAAAGACGAAAAGCACGTGCTTCTCGTCTTTTTTATGCGTTTTTAATTTAATTTTATTTAATATTTAAATAGAATAGCCAAGCGTACGTTTTTAGCGGTAGAATAGAATTAAGTATTTTTTCCGTAAGAGGTGCGCGCAATGGACGAACAAGACCAATTATTAACACTTTTAAATAGACGAATTGCTGAAGTTACAAAGCTTATTAAAGAGCAAAACGCTGATGGTTTGCTAATCTTTAACCAAGCTAACTATCGCTATCTAACCAACTTTACCGGTGAAGAAGCGCAGCTGATTTTGACAGCTCAAGGGGACCGTATTTTATTATCGGACTCCAGATTTGCTGATCAGATTAAGGCGCAAGCTCCCGGTGAGTTAACGGTAATTATGAAGCGCGGCAATCAAGACGCAGAAATCAGCAAGCAGTTAGGACAAGCTAATCTTAAAAAAGTCCTGATTGAAGGCGAATTTGTTTCGGCAGTTGAATTTGCTAATTTGCAAAAGTTAAACCCAGAAATTGAATTTGTTATTTGTGAAGAACTCGTTGAACGTGTCCGCAATGTGAAAGATGAGTTAGAACTTGTAGCCTTACGGCAGGCAATCAACATTTCAATGGACAGTTTTAATGGAATTTTGCCGTTAGTTAAGCCTGGCGCAATTGAGCGTAATATTGGGGCCAAGCTTGATTATCTGTTTAAGGTTAATGGCGGCGATGGTCCAAGTTTTGATACAATTATCGCTTCTGGTGTTCGTTCAGCTTGGGCTCATGGTGTTGCCAGCGACAAGATGATTGCTGACGGCGACATGGTAGTGATTGACTTTGGTGCTTTCTATCATGGTTATGCGGCTGATATCACTCGGACTGTTTCTGTTGGTAAAGTTGACCGTGAAATGCACAAGATTTACGACATTGTGCACGAAGCGCAAAGACGTGGGATTGCTGCTGCAGTTGCTGGTAATCACGGTCGTGATGTTGACAAGGCAGCTCGTGATTATATTAAAGAGCAAGGCTATGGTGAATATTTCGGTCATGGCATCGGTCATGGTATTGGTTTAGAGATTCATGAATTATGTCAGCCTGCTTTGCCATTTGGTAAACAGGATCTGGTTAACAACATGGTTCACACCGTTGAGCCGGGAATTTATTTACCGAATAAGGGTGGCGTCAGGATTGAGGACGATATTTTGGTTCACGATCAAACACCGGAAACCTTGTCTACCCTACCTAAAGACGAATTAATTTCTTTGTAAATTTAAATATTATTAATAGTAAAATTATGCGCAAATTGGTAAGATATATTATGGAGATGAGGTACTAAATATGACAATGATTTCAGTTAACGAATTTAAGAATGGCTTAACCATTCAATTTAACAATGACTTATGGCGGATTGTTGAATTCCAACACGTAAAGCCAGGTAAGGGTAGTGCTTTTGTTCGTTCAAAGCTTAAGAGCTTGACTACAGGTGCAGTTCAAGAAAATACTTTCCGTTCAACTGCTAAGGTAGAAACTGCAGAAATTGAAACCAAGGCTATGCAATACTTGTACAATGATGGTTCAAGTTATGTTTTCATGGATACAACCACTTATGACCAATTAGCGATTGCTAACGAACAAGTTAAGGATGAAGCTAATTATCTTAAGGAAAACATGGATGTTAGTGTCATTATGCATGATGGCAAGACTTTGGGAATTCAGCTTCCTAACACTGTTGACTTAGCAGTTGCTAAAACAGAACCTAATATCAAAGGTGATACTTCTTCCGGTGGTGGTAAACCAGCGACTATGGAAACTGGATTGGTAGTTAACGTACCGTTCTTCATCAATGAAGGTGATGTATTAACTATTAATACAGCTGACGGTACATACGTATCTCGCGCAAATAAGTAGTTTTTCGAGGTAAACAAAATGGCAGATAGTTCAAAAATTGTCTTAGACGATAAAAATAACGGTGAAGAAATCGAAATTGATCCTAGTGTTATTGAAGTTATCATGGGCATTGCTGCCGAAAAAGTTGACGGTGTTGCCGGAATGCGCGGCAGTGTCAGATCTGGGATTAACCGAGTTTTAGGACGTGAGGATCGCAGTAAAGGCGTTACAGTTGGTCTTGACGACGACAATAACTTGATTGCTGAGGTTTATATTAACGTTGAAGCAGGTAGTTATGTTCCTAAGGTTGCGATGACTTTGCAAAGCAGTTTGCTGGAGCAAGTTAAGCAAATGACTGACTTAACCTTTAAAGAAATTAACGTTCACGTGACCGGATTAGTCTTCCCAGAGGATGAGGACAAGGATAACAGTGAAACTTCAAAGCTGTTTTCCGACATTGATGAAAAGAGTAAAAATGAATCAACACGAGAGTCGTAGAGTTGCGATGCAGGCGGTTTATTTGGCTAATCAAGATATAAAAATGCTGCCGGCAGATGTTGAAGCTAAAACTGTTATAGCGCTTGATTTAAAAGAACTTTCTGCTTATTCGAAAACTCTAATTGAAGGCGTAGTTACTAAACGGGATGAGCTGAAGGGTGAGCTCGCTAGTCACTTAAAGAAGAACTGGCGGATTAACCGAATTAATCAAATTACCCTTGCTATTCTGGAAGTTGCCTTATACGAAATTAAGTATAGTGATGAAATTGAGCCTAAGGCAGCAGTAAATGAGGCTTTAAATTTATGTGATGAGTTTGCCGATCCAAAGACTAAACCATTTATTAATGGCGTTTTGGCAAATTTTGTTGAAAAATAACTAATAGTCGGCTGTGAAGCCGGCTATTTTTATAGAAAAGGAATTATTGATGGGGCAGATTCTGGACGGTAAAGGCTTGGCTAACTTGCTGGCGGGTAAATTACAGCAGCAGGTTAGTGAATTAAAAGAGCAAGGAATTGAGCCATTATTTTGCGTAATTAATATTGGCGATGATCCAGGCAGTAAAATTTACTTGCGAACGAAAAAAAAACGTGCACAAGAAATTGGAATTGCGCAGAAAGTTTATCAATTGCCAGCTGACGAAAGCCAAGCAGATTTATTAGCATTAATTGACGAGTTAAATGTTAATCCACAAATTAACGGCATTATGGTTCAATTGCCAGTGCCTGAGCAAATTGATTTAAATGAAGCTTTAGAACATATTAGTCCTGACAAGGACGTTGATTGCTTGACGCCGAGCAACGTCGGGCGCTTGTGGCGCGGCGATCATTTTGTTGAACCGGCAACTGCTCACGGTATTTTGGCATTGTTAAAGCATTACCAAATTAATTTACGGGGTAAAAATGTTGTAATCATTGGTCGCAGCAGCATTGTTGGTAAGCCATTGGCTGCTTTAATGCTAGAACAAGATGCAACAGTTTCCATTTTGCACTTGAAGACTAAGAACCTTTCCGAATATACTAAGAGAGCGGATATTTTAGTGTCAGCGGCTGGGCATGCCGGTTTGGTAACAGCTGAGATGATTAAGCAAGATGCCGTTGTTGTCGATGTCGGGATTAATCGGGTTAATGGTCGAACTGTTGGTGATGTTAATTTTGACGAGGTTGCACCCAAGGCAAGTTACATTACTCCAGTTCCTGGTGGCATTGGGCCGCTAACAGTTGAATCACTGATGGAGCAAGTGGTCAAGCTAACAAGGAGAAATCATGGCAGATAATAAATATCTTACCGTTACGGATTTGAATTATTACATTACGCAAAAATTTAAAAATGATCCTTATTTGCACAAAGTCTTTTTGCAAGGTGAATTGTCAAATTTTCGCTTTCGGCGTAATTCACACCAATATTTTTCGTTAAAAGATGAAAAGTCAAAAATCAATGTGGTCATGTTTCGGTCATATTTTGATAAAGTTAAATTTCGACCAGAAGAAGGCATGAAGGTCTTTGTGACCGGCTATGTTAGTGTTTATGGTCCACAAGGCTCGTATCAGTTTTATGCTGAATCAATGGAGCCAGCTGGGTTAGGTGCACTTTATGAGCAGTTGCAGCAACTGCAAGCCAAGCTAGCCAACGAAGGTTTATTTGCGCAAGAGCATAAACGGCCGTTGCCACACTTTCCCGATCATATTGGGGTAATTACGAGTGCGTCGGGTGCCGTTATTCACGATATTTTGGTAACTGTTAATCGGCGCTTTCCTCACGCAGAAGTTGACTTATTTCCAGCACAAGTTCAAGGTGACCGCGCTGCTGCCTCGCTTGTAGCAGCAATGAAGCAAATTTCGTCATATGGTGATAAATATGACGTCATGATCATTGGTCGTGGTGGTGGGTCACTTGAAGACTTGTGGCCGTTTAATGAAGAAGCTGTTGTTCGGCAAGTTTATGCGATGTCAATGCCCGTAATTTCTTCAGTTGGTCATGAAACTGACACGACGCTGTGCGACTTAGTAGCTGATAGTCGGGCAGCAACGCCGACAGCAGCTGCGGAATATGCAACACCAAATTTGCCGGATGAGTTAGCTAATATTCATCAATTACAGAGCAGTTTACTGTCAAGCATGCAAAATATAATTCGGGTGCGACGAGACGCACTTAATCGGATTAATAATTCGATGATTATGCGTGAGCCAACGCGGTTATATGATGAGCAAGCACAAACATTAGACATGCTGCGTGAGCGGTTAATTAATAATATGCAGCACCAGTTAGAGCGTTCTCGTCAGCGTTACCAGTTATCTAAGCAAGCGCTACTGGGGACTAATCTAACTGGTCAAATTAGGCAGATGTTGCAGCAAGAAGATTTTTATTATCAAAAGTTGCAGGCTAATATGACTAATATGCTAAGAGAAAAGCGGCACCAATTAGGACAAATTGGCCAGCAGTTAAACGATTATAGTCCCTTGCAAACATTAAATCGTGGCTTTGCGTATGCGACTGATAATCAGGGGAAAACTGTGAGTTCAGTCGCGCAGCTTAAAGCAAAAGGTGAAATTAACTTACACTTTAAAGATGGTAATGCTAAGGCAATTGTAAAGTCAGTTAGGAGAACAAATGATGGCAACTAAGAAGAATAATTTTGAAGAGCAATTAACAGAATTACAAAAGATTGTGGCAAATTTGGAAAACGGCAATGTGCCGCTAGAAGATGCTTTAAAGGAATTCCAAGCAGGAGTTAAGTTGAGCCGTGATTTGAACCAAAAATTGACGGCGGCTGAAGAAACTGTGGCTAAACTAGTTGATAGTGACGGAACAGAACACCAACTAGATCCAAATAATGCGGCAGCACCAGAGGAATAATATGACTTTTAAAGAATTTAGAACTATATGGACACCAGTTGTTGATGAATATTTAACAAAGAATTTAGCAAGCGAAGTTGATGATGAGAAGATTAGCCAAATTATGGCTTATTCAGTAATGGCTGGTGGTAAAAGATTACGCCCGCTGCTATTTCTAGCAACTTTAGCTGCGTTAGACAAGCCAATTAGTGAACCAGAAGTGCGAATTGCTTGCGGCATTGAATTGATTCACACCTATTCATTAATTCATGATGATTTACCAGCAATGGATAATGATGATTATCGCCGGGGTAAGTTAACAAGCCATAAAAAATGGGGCGAAGCCGAAGCAATTTTAGCTGGGGATGCATTGTTGCCAATGGGAATTGAATGGATTGCCTCAGGCAGTCATTCTTCTGACTTAGTTAAAATTATTACCCAAGCAGTTGGCCCTAACGGCATGGTTGGCGGTCAATATCTCGACATTGATTCGACCAACAATGCTAGCGTGGCCGACGATGCTCAGTTCATCAATCGGATGGAATGGTTAAAGACAGGTTGTCTCATCCTTGCTTGCGTTGAGATGGCGGCAACTTACGCTGGAGCTGATCCTGATAAGAAAGCCAAACTGATGGCGTTTGCGCATGACTTTGGTCGTTCATACCAAATTTATGATGATTTGGTTGATGTTGTAGAGACCAGTGAGGAAGCTGGCAAGGCAACACATAAGGATCAAGAAGAAGGCAAAAATAACACTTTGACTTTGCTGGGAATTAAGCAGAGTCGCCAGGAATTAACTAGCTTGATTAAGCATGCCCAAGACAGTTTAACTGGTTTGAATGGCAGTGTGTTAGCGGGCTTTCTTGATTTATACCAAAAGGTGCTGTAAATGACGAAAAAAAGAGCAGATATTTTATTGGCAGAGCAGGGCCTTTTTCATTCAAGAACACAAGCACAGCGTGCAATTATGGCCGGACTAGTATCCGATCATAATCACCAACGTATTGATAAGAGCGGCACGAGTTTTCCCGAAGATGAAAAATTTCACATTAAAGATGATGGCAAAAAGTACGTCTCACGTGGCGGCTTTAAATTAGAAAAAGCCCTGAAGTCTTTTCAAATTGATTTAAATAATAAAATTTGTTTGGACATTGGTGCCTCAACTGGTGGCTTTACCGATGTCGCACTGCAAAATGGTGCCAAGATGGTTTATGCCCTTGATGTTGGTTATAACCAACTGGCGTGGCAGCTGCGGGATGATGACCGTGTTATTGTCATGGAAAAGCAAAATTTTCGTTATAGTAAGCCGGCAGATTTTACCCAAGGTCTGCCTGACTTTGCCATGACAGATGTTTCCTTCATTTCGCTGGATTTAATTATGCCACCGATGTTTGAAATTTTAAAAGATGGTTGTGATGCTGTCTGTCTAATCAAGCCGCAGTTTGAAGCTGGCCCAGAAAATGTAGGTAAGCACGGTATTGTGCATGACCATGCGGTTCACTGTGCTGTAATTGAGCACACCGTTGAGCAGGCGCTAAAGGTTGGCTTCAACGTTCTTGATGTTGACTATTCGCCAATTAAGGGTGGCAAGGGCAACATTGAATTTTTGATTCATTTACAAAAAGAAGAGCATCATGGCGGCCAGAAATTATGGTCGGGTACGCCAGAAGAGGTTGTAGAACGGGCAGTTCATGAACTTTAGGAGTTAAAAATGTTAGTTGAGCTGGATATTAAGAATTTTGCCATTATCAAGGCGCTGAAGGTTCGCTTTCAAGAAAATATGACGGTGCTGATTGGTGAAACTGGTGCCGGAAAATCGATTATTATTGATGCCGTGTCACTCTTAATGGGTGGGCGCGGTCAAAAAGAAATGGTCCGCAGCGGTGAAAAAAAGGCTGTTGTCACGGGGTTATTTGAGGTTAATCAGGACACTAATGAAATCACCGAGTTATGTGAAAAGTATGGTCTGCCGGATTCCGATGGTCAGCTGATAATTAGTCGTGAACTGGCTGTCAAAGGTCGCAACGTGGTGCGCATTAACGGTCAGTTGACGACGATTAATGTCCTGCGTGAGTTAGGCAATTATCTAGTTGATATTCACGGTCAAAATGATCAGCAGATACTAATGGATCAGGACCGGCAGATTGATTTAGTGGATAATTACGCGCCGGCAAGTTTTAAGGCGGCTCTAGCTAGCTATCAGAAAGATTTTGCCACGTGGCAAACTTTAACTTCACGGCTCAATCACCTGCGTAAAGACGCGCAGGAGTTGGCACAAAAGCAGGACATTTTAAAATTTCAAAATGATGAACTGACTGCGGCTAATCTGACTGATGTCCATGAAGATGAGCAGCTAGAAGAAGAATTTAACGAGCTGAACAATTATCAGAAAATTGTCGATACTGCCAATTATTTGATGCAATTATATGATGATGACGAGCACGGTATTGAAACGCTAATTGGCGATGCACAAAATGCTGCCAATGAATTGAGCGAGTATGGTTCCAAGTTTAAAGATATTGCCAAGACGATAGACGATGGGGTATATGCTTTAAGTGATGCCCGCGGAGAACTATCGAATGTCCTGGATGAAATGGACTTTGATGAGGAACGTTACCAGTATGTTTCTAGCCGGTTAGATACCTTGAATTCGCTCAAGAAAAAGTATGGCCCAGATCTTGAAGATGTTTTTGCTTTTTATACAAAAGTACAAAAGGAATTAGGGCAATATGAAACTGGTGGCCTTGATGAAGAAGAACTGCAGAAGCAAGTTGCCGTAATTGAAGAGAAGCTGACTCAAGAAGCGCGAGGACTGCATGATACACGTGAGCAAGTTGCGCGCAATCTTGAAGAAAAAATCAAGCAGGAATTGGCCGATCTTTATATGGCAAAAGCTCGATTTGCGATTGATTTTTCTAGTACAACGACTTTTACCAGCAAAGGTACTGATGAAATTGTCTTTTTGATTGCGCCAAATCCCGGCGAGGATTTGATGCCGCTAGTTAAGATCGTTTCTGGTGGTGAGCAATCGCGGTTAATTTTGGCATTAAAAGCAATTTTTAGTCGGGTAGAGCCAGTTGGTACCATGATTTTTGATGAAATTGATACCGGTGTTTCCGGTCGCGTGTCAGCGGCAATTGGCGCCAAGATGCACTCAATTGGTGAAAGTAAACAGGTCATTGCGATTACGCACTCGCCGCAAGTAGCCGCCGCAGGGGACCAAAAGTACTTGGTGGCTAAACAAGTTAAGGATGGAGCAACTTATACGCAGATTGGGCCATTGACGCAAGAAGAAACAATTACTGCGATTGCGGAAATGATGGCTGGTAGCAACGTGACGGAAGCTGCTAAACAGAATGCCGAAGATTTGATGGAGAGTTTTAAAAAGAAAAAATGATCATTGAAGAAGTGGCTTTAACTGCTAGTGAGCTTAAGGCTGTAAATCAGTTAATTAATGAGGTTCATCAATTTGACCAAACAATTAAAGATCCTTATTTGAGCAATCAATATAATTATTTCTCGCAGATGCCAACTTTTGTGTTAGCGTATTGTGAGCAAAAAATGGTTGGCTTAACAATGTTGTATGCTGATGAGGAGCCGGGTAGCGAAGTCGAGTTAAGCGTCATCGTTGCTCCTGCTTATCGCAAACGAGGATTTGCTGATGAGATGGTAAAGCATGCAGTTAGGATTTCACAAAAGTATGGTTATTCAAAATTTAGTTTTGTTTCAGAAAAAATCTTTTTACAGCAGAATCCTGATTTTTTGAACAATAATATGTTAACTATTACCGACTCTGAATATTATATGAAAGCAAGTAGGGCAGTTAAGGCTTCACCGCTTTCAGGGTTAACAGTCGAGCAAATGACGGCTGATGATGTTGACGAAGTTGCTAAAATTTATCATGCATCTTTTGACGAGCCACTAACGACAACGATGAACTATTTAGTTCAAGGGTTGAAGGATCCAACTGGGTTAAGTTTTGTCTTACGTTATCAAAATAAAATTGTCGGCTATTGCGGCGTTGACTGCGGTCAATCGGATTATTTCTTTGGCTTGTTAATTGCCGAAGAATTTCGCGGTCGGGGTTTTGCAACGTTCTTTATTAAACAGATGATGGTAACTCTACAAGAACAGGGTTGTAAGGAATTTTCTATCGAAGTTGACTGTGACAATCCAGCGGCAATTCATGTTTACAAGAATGCTGGCTTTGTGGTTGCCACGGAAGTAGTTTATTTGGTGAAAAATGAATGCACAAATAGAACAGTATTGGCGTAATTTTTGTAATGAAAGAGCAATTGCTCCTAGCGAATTGGATGAGGCATTTGCCTTTGGCGATACGAAAAAAATGGTTGATGAATTAGCTGATCTAGTTAATCGGGGAATAAAAACGGCGACAACTAGCATTTATGTGCCAGAGGATAGTCTGGCGCAAGTGGGTAAATATTGCATTATTCTGGATGGTTCTAATAAGCCAGTTTGCGTCGTGCAAAACAAGGTCTGTGAGGTAATGCCCTTTAAGCAGGTATCGCAAGAGCATGCTTATCATGAGGGCGAGGGCGACCGCACGTATGCATATTGGCATCAGGCACATGTTGATTTCTTTACTAAAGAGTGTAAAGAAGAAGGCTGGACCTTTAATGACGAGACACTAGTCGTCTGTGAAGTGTTTGCCAAATTTTCATAATCAAAAAAGCTCGAGAATTTTTAGTTCTCGAGCTTTTGGCTATTTTTGTTAAGCTAAATCAATCCGAAAAATATTGCTGACGTCAATTATTTTTAATATCTTGCGATCATTAGAACGTAAGATAAAACGTCCAGCCGATACACGCTTAACAATCTGGCCGATTTCACTTGTGTCGTTTGGATAGGTAATCATTACAAAATCACGGTGCAACAGAGCAAAGTTTAGGGTAGTTAAAATATGGCGATAAGCTTGGTTATAAATGCTTAGTCTGTCATCATCATAAGTAAATAGATAGTGGTAAATTTTCTTAAGCGAGTTTTTCATTAAAGCACCCCTCAAAAGTAGCGAACATTTGTTTGATAAGCTCATTATACGAACATCTGTTTACGAAAACAAGTGTTTGGCGTAAATTTGTTTAAAAAACTTATTAACTTGAAAAACTGTTACATTTAGTTTTAAATAGACTTAATAGCTTTTTATAGGGGAGTATGGCATGGCAGATAAAGGTTTGTTACTTGTCCTTTCGGGTCCTTCAGGAGTTGGCAAAGGAACCGTTAAAAGTGCAATAGTTAAGAATAAAGTTTTTCCGTTTGAATATTCAGTGTCAATGACGACGCGTAAGCCGCGACCTGGCGAAGTTAATGGCAAAGATTATTTTTTCGTTTCAGAAGAACGTTTTAAGCAAGCTATTAACCATGGCGAACTTCTAGAATATAATAGATATGTGAACCATTATTATGGGACGCCGCTTACACCAGTGAAAAAAATGCTGGAGCAGGGTAAAGATGTGTTGTTAGAGATTGACGTTAATGGGGCGCAAAAAGTGCGTGAACAAATGCCGGATGGAGTTTTTATTTTCTTAACCCCACCAGACTTACACACTTTGCACGAGCGCTTGGAAAATCGTGGCACAGAATCAGAAGACATCATTATGGGTCGCATCAAGCAGGCCAGAGAAGAAATATTGGTAATGCAAGATTATGATTATGCAGTTGTTAATGATGAGGTGGCAAATGCTGTTCATCATATTAAAGCAATTGTTGATGCCGAGCATGTTAGCGTCAAACGGGTAATTGATACTTACCGGAAAATGGTCAGGGAGGACTAATTATGAGAGTTACATATCCATCAATTGACAAATTATTAGCACGTGTTGATTCGCGTTATTCGTTATCAGTGCTTGCTGCTAAGAGAGCACATGAATTAGAGGCTGGCGATCCAGAAGCATTAAAGAGCTACAAGTCGCTAAAGCCTGTCGGTAAGGCGCTGGAAGAAATCGAAGCCGGTAAAGTTACCGTTGATCCCGAACATCGCGAGGTTAATCAATAAGTTGGTTAAATTTCATGACCTTCATCCGCAAGTGATGGAGGTCATTTTTTTCAAGGTGATTAAATGATTGCGCAAGTAATTGTAGATATTGCAGCTAAGCAAACGGACCGGATTTTTGAATATCATATTCCTGATGAAGTTGGTAATGTCGAAATTGGCTCACGAGTGTTTGTACCATTTGGTCCGCGAAAATTGCAGGGTTTTGTGGTTGGCCTGACTGAGAGCAGCCAGTTTCAAGGTAAGTTAAAGGACTTATTACTAGTTGTTGACGAAATGCCGCCGTTAACACCAGAGTTAGTAGAGTTATCTAAAGAACTGGCTAACCGTATATTTTCGTATCGGATTACGCTGTTAAAGGCAATGCTGCCGCGAGTGATGCGGGCGAATTATCGTAAAATTTTGGTACCACAATCTCCTCAGGCAAAGAAGCTACCATTTTTTCAGGGCGAGCCAATTGATTTAAATAAAGTGACTGATGCCAAGGAGATTGCGGCGATTCGCAAATTACTTCGTAATGATAATGCTAGAATTGAATATTTGGTTGAAAATCGAGCTAAGGTGAAGACGCAAAACCAGTATGCCTTGGTATTAACTAAAAAAGACTACATTAACCTTTATGAGTCCTTACGACAAAACGCGGTTAAGCAAAAGCAACTGCTGATGGCGATAATTGAAAACTTTTCTGCCTTCCCGATGCTGCAAAGCCAATTAGAGCAAATAGCTCAAGTTAATACAGCCCCATTAACAAGTGCTGTTAAAAAAGGCTGGCTGAAGAAGTCGGCACTGGAAGTTTATCGTGATCCACTTGCTACTTTCACCAAGAATAAGCATCCTCATGCCAAAATTACATTGAACGATGAGCAACAAGCTGCACTAGACCAAATTGTGCCTGCTATTCAATCAGCCAAGCCGCAGACTTTTTTGCTTGAGGGGATTACGGGCAGCGGAAAAACCGAGGTTTATTTGCATGCAATCAACCAAACCCTGATTAGTAGAAAAAATGCGCTAATGCTGGTGCCGGAAATTTCGCTAACGCCGCAAATGGTGAGTCAAGTCAAAGGACGCTTTGGTGAGCAAGTGGCGGTGTTACATAGTGGCTTGTCAGAAGGCGAATTGTATGACGAGTGGCGGCGAATCCGCCGCGGCGAAGTGCGAGTCGTTGTCGGCGCACGTAGTGCGGTCTTTGCACCCTTAACCAACATTGGCCTTATTGTCATTGACGAGGAGCATGAATCTTCATATAAGCAGGAAGACAATCCGCGCTATCATGCTCGGGATGTTGCTATTTGGCGCAGTAAATATAATTCTTGCCCTTTAGTATTAGGAAGTGCCACACCTTCACTTGGTAGCCGTGCCCGAGCACAAAAGGGTGTGTATCAGTTATTAAAATTGACCAAACGGGCTAACCAAAAGGAGTTGCCTGAAGTTAATTTAATTGACCTCAAGCAGGCTGACTTTGCTGGTGGGCAACTAGATCTGACAGTACAATTGGTTACTGCAATTCAAGAACGATTGGCTAAAAAAGAGCAAGTGATATTGATGCTTAATCGGCGCGGCTTTGCCAACTTTATGTTGTGCCGCGAATGTGGCTACGTTATGAAGTGTCCTAATTGCGATCTATCGCTAACAATGCACAAGGACACGGGACAAATGCAATGCCATTACTGCGGCTATACAATAGCAATTCCGCGCAAATGTCCTAATTGTCAAAGTTCTAAGATTCGTTTCTTAGGGACAGGTACGCAAAAAGTTCAAGAAGAATTAAATTCGCTATTGCCAAGTGCAAGAATTTTGCGGATGGACGTTGACACAACACGGCGCAAGGGAGCATTTAAACGGATTTTGGATGCATTCGGGAACCACGAAGCAGATATTTTACTAGGGACACAAATGATTGCCAAAGGACTAGACTTTCCCAATGTTACGCTTGTTGGGGTTGTTAATGCAGATACGGGCTTGTGGCTGCCAGATTATAATGCTTCCGAACGGACTTTTGAATTGTTAACCCAAGTTGCCGGCCGAGCTGGTCGTGCTGAAAAAAAGGGTGAGGTCATCATTCAGACCTTTAATCCGGATCATTATGCAATTAAGCTGGCACAAACGCAGGATTATGAACGCTTCTATGCCTATGAGATGCAGATGCGACACGCAGGCAATTATCCGCCGTATTTCTATACGGTATTAATATCGGTTGCAGCCAAAAAGGAGCAAAATGCTGCTCGCGAAGCATTTAAGATTAAACGTCGCTTGCAAGCTAACTTGCATCCAGCAACGATTGTCTTGGGACCGACACCGAGTGCAATTTCTCGTCTAAAAAACAAATATTATTATCAAATACTGGTAAAATATAAAAAAGAAGTTAACTTAAATAATTTATTACACCAAATTCAGGACTCAGCGCAGGAAGTAAAGAAGTACGGCTTAAGCGTGTATATCGACAATGAGCCTGAGCGAATTATGTAAAGGAGAATGTCAATGACATCAGTTATTTTTATGGGGACACCCGATTTTGCGGTGCCGATTTTACAAGCACTGGTAAGAAACAATTATGATATTAAAGCGGTTGTTACTCAGCCAGATAAAAAGGTGGGCCGCAAGCAAAAAGTTACCCCAACACCAGTTAAGGTGGCCGCGGAAGAACTTAATCTGCCGGTAGTTCAACCAGTAAAATTGTCGGGTTCGCCAGAAATAGCAGAGTTAATTGCCTTGCACGCTGACCTAATTATCACTGCTGCCTACGGGCAATTTTTGCCGACCAAATTTTTAAATTCAGTTAAAATTGCGGCAGTTAATGTGCACGGCTCATTATTGCCAAAATATCGCGGTGGGGCACCAATTCAGTATTCACTAATCAATGGCGATTCCGAAACGGGAATAACAATTATGGAAATGGTCAAGAAGATGGATGCCGGCGATATTTATGCCCAAAAGACATTAAAGATTGAACCAGAAGACACCACTGGCAGCGTGTTTGCCAAACTATCATTGCTAGGCCGTGACTTACTGCTTGAAACTTTGCCACAGATTATTGCCAATCCAAACCAAAAGACGCCGCAGGATGCAAGCAAAGTTGTATTTTCACCTAATATTCAAAAAGACCAGGAGCAAATTAAGCTGACACTAACGGCAACACAGGCTAACAACTTAATTCGCGGGCTTAATCCTGATCCTGGTGCCTATTTATCAGTTGCTGGCAAACGCCTAAAGGTGTGGCGAGCAGAAGTTAGTTCAGAGCAAACAGAACTGCCAGCAGGTAGTTTAGTTGCAAACGATGGCCGCTTTGCAATCAGTTTTGCGCAAGGAACGGTGTTGAACTTATTGGAATTGCAACCAGCGGGTAAAAAGAAAATGACCGTTAACAACTTTTTAAACGGTCAAGGCAGTAAATATACGGTAGGAGAACAAATTGTCGACGACTAAAAGTGCGCGTGCAGTCGCGCTGCAAACACTGATTCGCGTTTTGCGCGATGGCTCATACTCAAACATTAGCTTGAATAACAGTCTGCGGCATTCGCAATTAAGTCAAGCAGACCGGAATTTTTGTACGCGCCTAGTTTATGGCACGATCCAATACAAAATTTATTTAGAATACCAGCTGCATGACCTAGTTAAGACCAAGCTTAAAGAAGATTATTTGTTGCCGCTATTATTGATGTCGAGCTACCAAATTTTATTTTTGGATAAAGTGCCTAACAGGGCAGCAGTCAATGAGGCCAATCTGCTGGCTAAGCAATTCGGTAAGCCGCATTCAACCGGTTTTAAAATTGTCAACGGTATTTTGCATGCGCTAATTCGTCGCGGGTCAGTCTTACCCGATAAAAAGGATGTCGTACAATACTTGAGCGTCAGGGAGAGTGTGCCTGAATGGTTAGTGCAATATTTAATTAACAATTGGGGGTTTGAACGCACGAGCAGTATTTTGACCAGTATCAATTTGCCCGCTAAAAATACGGTGCGCGTTGCCCGCTCAGTAGATACTGAAGAAGTAATTAAAGCGCTGATAAATTTAGGTTTTGCTTCAGAAGAGTCAGCCTTAACAAGTGACGAGCTAGTTTTAGATCGCGGCGGCGTCAGTGAGACACCGTTATTTCAAGATGGTAAATTGACAATTCAAGATGAAGCTGCTAGTTTAGCGGTAAATGCTTTCAATTTTATGGGTGATGAAGAAGTGCTGGATGCTTGTAGTGCACCTGGTGGCAAAACCGTGCAGATTGCGGAACAATTGGCAACTGGCCACGTGACTGCGCTCGATATTCATGAAAATAAGTTGCGGCTGGTTAAGCAGAATGCTGAACGAATGAATGTGAACGAGCGCGTTGTCACTAAGGCAATGGACGCTCGCAAGGCCGACCAAGTTTTTGCGCAAGGTCAATTTGCTAAAATTCTGGTTGATGCACCTTGTTCTGGTTTGGGATTATTACGCCGCAAGCCGGAAATCCGTTATACCAAGAGTTTGAGTGATTTAACTAACTTGCAAAAAGTGCAGCTAGCATTACTTGATCATTTAAGTGGTCTGGTAAAGGCGAATGGCGAACTAGTTTATTCTACGTGTACCATTGCCGTTGAAGAGGATGAGGCAGTAGTCAAGACATTCTTAAAGCAACATCCTGAATTTGAATTGCAGGCGTTTAAAGCGGGCAAAATTGATGCACCAGAAGGGATGCTCAAGATTTTACCTGATAGTTATGGCAGTGATGGCTTTTTCATTGCTAAGTTTGTAAGGCGAGGTTAGAGTTTTGATTAAAACAGCATACGCTTCGAGTATCGGTCGGATACGGAAAAGCAATCAAGATTTTGTACGAGTTTTTCAAAATAAGAGCGGTGCAACTATGGCAATTGTCTGTGATGGCATGGGGGGCCATCAGGGCGGGGATGTTGCCTCGACAATGGCTGTTAGCCATTTAGGCCATAGCTTTGGTGTAACTGACTTTACTGATTGTGACAGTGCTCGTAAGTGGCTTGATGTTCAGCTTAATTCCGAAAATGAGACGATTTTAAAGACTGCTGACCGTTTTCCCGATTTGAATGGGATGGGCACGACGATTGTCTTGGCCGTAGTTTTTGCACAAGAAGCTTTAATTGCACACTTAGGCGACTCGCGGGCATACAGTTATACGGCGGGCAAGTTTATCCAGTTAGTCGAAGATCATTCGCTGGTTAATGAACTTGTTAAAATTGGCCAAATTACTAAACAGCAAGCCAAGCACCACCCGCAAAAAAATATTATTACGCAAGCACTTGGCGTTTCTAGCACAATTGATCCAGAATTTCGCCAGATAACTTTGCATGATAATGACGTGATTTTGCTATGTACAGATGGGCTGACCAATTCGTTAAGTGACCCCCAGATTCAACAAATTTTGGCAACCAAAGAATTGTCTTTAAAGGAACGCTGCCATAAATTAATCAATGAAGCTAACCGCTTAGGTGGTGGCGACAATATTACCGTTTGCCTTGTAGTTGACGAGGACGGTGATCAGCAGTGATTGATAAAGGGTATTTATTAGGCGACCGCTATCGGATCATTGATACGCTGGGCGAAGGCGGGATGGCTAACGTTTATTTAGCTGAAGACATCATTTTGCAGCGTAAAGTTGCCGTTAAAATTTTACGAATGGACTTGCAGCGTGAGCCGCAGACCCTAGCTCGATTTCAACGTGAGGCATTAGCAACTAGTGAGTTAAGCCATCCAAATATTGTCATGGTACTGGATGTTGGAACGGATTATGGCCTGCCTTACATGGTGATGGAGTACGTTTCGGGTCCAGACTTAAAAGAGTATATCCGGCAGAATTCGCCGCTGGACTTGCGCGATGTGATTCGGATAATGGATCAAATATTGAGTGCTATGGCTTTGGCGCACAAACATAATGTGATTCACCGCGATTTAAAGCCGCAAAATATTCTGATGGATAAACGCGGCAATATTAAGATTGCCGACTTTGGCATCGCGGTGGCTTTGAACCAAAATTCCGTGACTCAGACTAATTCTGCAATTGGTTCAGTTCATTACATGTCTCCAGAACAAACACGCGGCGGACTGGTTACCAAGCAATCTGATTTGTATTCGCTAGGAATTATTCTTTATGAATTAATTACTGGCACGGTTCCGTTCAACGGTGACACCGCTGTTGCCATCGCCTTGAAGCATGCTCAAGAGCCGATTCCGTCAATTAAATTAAAAGACCCAAAAGTCCCCCAGGCATTAGAAAATGTGGTCTTAAAGGCCACTGCTAAGGACCCACGAGATCGCTATAGCACTGCTCAAGAAATGAAGGCTGACTTAGACACAAGTCTTGACGGTAGCCGTGCCGATGAGCCGGTTTTTATTCCTAATCATGGTCTAAATAATGACGAAACAATTGTTCTGCCTAACTTTAAGCCCAGTCGCAAGACCGAGACAGCCAAAGAAAAAGACCAGGGTAAAGACATAGAGCAGCAGCCGCTTAAAAAGAATGGTTTGTTAGCTAGTCTACGGCAAAATAAATGGTGGTGGCTATTTATTGCCATTGCTGCGGCTGCAGTTGTCGGATTAATGTTTTTAGTTCTTAGCAGCCATGCAGACGTCCGGATTCCCGATGTCACTAATCTAACTGAAAAAAGTGCCCGAGTTCAGCTAGAAAAAGTTGGCCTGAAGGTCGGTCATATTAAGCATAAGAGTTCAGATAGTATTGATCAGGGCCGCGTAATTGAGACCTTACCGCCTGCTGGCTCGCAAAGTAAGAAGGGGCGGCCAATTGATCTTTATATTTCAGATGGTGCTGGGATGGTGCGCGTGCCCGACGTAACAGGTGAAGACTATGATGCAGCCGTGGCAAAACTGCAAAAATTGGGCTTTGATGTTATTAAAGACACCCAATATTCGCCTAACGTGCCACCTGATCACGTCATCAGCCAAAGTATCGCTGCCGATGTTGAGGTTAAACCTAACCAGACAACAGTCACTTTAGTTGTATCCAAGGGCCGCGATGATGGACTTCGCCGTAACTCAATTAAATTGGCAAATTTGAAGAATTACACGCTAAAAGATGCCCAAGAATATGCTCATCAGCATGGCTTAACCTTGCAAGTGACCTCAACGTATTCTGATAAAGTTAAAAAAGGCAAGATTATTTCCATGAGTCCAGCAGCTGGTACGCAATTGCCGCGCAATAGCACGGTGACTGTGAGCTTGTCAGAGGGGCCAAAAGAAAAAGAGGATTCATCTGCGATTAAAACCTTTACCGTTAACTATGATTCTGAAAATACTTCGGGTGGTCATGGTAACCACGTGCAAATCTATGTTTCCGATGATAATCATTCTCTCAGCAATATTTATCGCGACTTATATATTAAGCGAGATACTAATTTTTCAATTCCATTTTCACTGAAAAACGGTGCCGGTAGTTTGCGAGTTGTGCGCGATGGTCAAACAATATTAAATGAAAAGGTGAAATAAATGACTAAGCAAGTCGAAGGAATTGTTATTGGCCTGATTGCTGGCTTTTATGATGTGCAGACGCAATCTGGGGTTGTGCGCACAAGAGCACGCGGAGTTTTTCGTAAAAACAAGGAGAAGCCAACAGTTGGCGACCACGTCCAAATTCAAATTGATGAGCAAGGAACCAGTTATTTGGTTGCGATTATGCCACGCAAGAACCTGATTGGACGGCCAGCTTTGGCAAATGTAAGTCATGTTTTACTGGTGATGTCGGCGGTTGAACCAGACTTTTCTCTGCAACTACTTGACCGATTCTTGACGTTTTTTGCATGGCAAAAGGTTGCCGTTAGCATTTATTTATCGAAAAGTGATATTGTTGGTGCGGTTAAACTGCAGAAAATTAAGCAGGAGCTTGATTATTATGCCGCAATTGGTTATCCCGTTTATGATGATTGGACCAAGCTAGCTACCAAGTTGCCTAAGGCAATTATGCAGGACCAAATTTGGACACTGGCAGGGCAGTCTGGTGCTGGCAAGTCGACCTTAATTAATCACCTAAAAAAGGATTTGCAACAAGAAACAGCTGCAATTTCAACAAGTTTAAACCGCGGTAAGCATACGACTAGAACGGTTCAGCTATTTAGCTTAGGTAAGGGCTTTTTAGCAGATACGCCGGGATTTTCCGCGATTGACTTTACGCCAATCAAACTAAATGAACTTTGCAATTATTTTGTCGAGTTTAAGAAAGCGAGCGTTAATTGCAAGTTCCGCGGCTGTCAGCACCTTAAAGAACCTGGCTGTGCGGTTAAGCAGCTTGTAGACGAGGGCAAAATTCGCCAGAGTCGCTACGATGATTATTTATTGATGCACAATGAGATTGCCAATGGCCGGATACCCGAATATTTGAAATAAGGAGATAAGATGTTAATTGCACCTTCGATTTTAAATGCGAATAATTTAAACCTCAAAAGTGACATTGCAGCAGCTGTTGCAGCTGGAATTAACCGGGTTCATATTGATATTATGGATGGCCACTTTGTACCTAATTTATCTTTTGGTCCGCAATTGGTCAGTGATTTTAAGCGGGCATTTCCTGAAGTTACGGCAGAAATCCATTTAATGAGCGACAAGCCGGATATTTTTGTGCCAGCGTTTGTTAGTGCTGGCGCCGATTTAATTGAGCTGCATTATGAGGCGATGACTGAAGTAAAATTAGATAAGTGGCTAACTTATTTAAATCTGCATCATGTCAAAGCTGGTATTGTGCTTAGCCCCGATACGCCGATAACAGTCTTGCCTAAATTTGCAGCTAAGCTTGATCAAGTCTTATTAATGACTGTTTATCCAGGTTTTGGTGGGCAAAAGTTTATTCCAGAAATGATTGATAAAATTAATCGGGCCAATGAATTGCTGCAAGGCAAGCTGCCAATTGAGGTTGATGGCGGCATTGATGCCGAAACCGCCCAGATTGCTCAATCTGCTGGAGCAAGTATTTTTGTTGCTGGTTCATATTTGTTTGGCAAGGGGCAAATTGCCAAACAGGTAGCAGAACTAACGGAGATATTGCGATGAAGGCAATTGCGTTATTAGGTGGTCCGGAAGCCGAATGGCCGCAAGAAATTAAGCAAATATTATTAACTGCAAAGTGTCGCGGCGATCTCTTGATAGGAGTTGACCGCGGCAGTATTTTACTTGAGCAATTGGGTTTTACTCCTGATCTGGCAGTTGGTGATTTTGACTCCTTAAAGCAAAAAGAATTAACTAAAATTGCTTGTGATGTCCCAGATGTGCGTTATTCAGTCCCAGAAAAAGATTTCACCGATACCGAATTGATGATTAGGGATGTTTTTAACGATTATCAAGTTGAAAAACTAACGCTGCTGGGTGCTACTGGTGGGCGTATTGATCATTTTTTGGTAAATTTGCTGATGTTGCTAAATCCGGCAGTTAATCAATTTGCCGAGCAAGTTGAAATATTGGACCGGCAAAACCTCATTAATTTTTATAATTCTGGCAGTCATGTTGTGTTGCGGCAAAAAGGTTACACCTATTTTGGCGTTGTTTCGCTTACAGCAGTAACGCAGTTAAATATTACTAATGCCAAATATAATTTGTTAGATTATGATGGTTCCTATCCGGTGGCATTTAGTTCTAACGAATTTTTGCCGCAGGCAAATTCATTTAATTTGTCGTTTATCAAGGGGACTGTTGCTGTTATCCAAGCTAAAGATATTGATCGTTATCAAAATATTTAATTAAAAAAGCCAATTCCTAGAATTTCTAAGAATTGGCTTTTAATTTAGCGTAATAAAAAAACTGCTAGAAATTAATCCAGCAGTTTTTTATGTATATTAGGCACGAGTCACTTTACCAGACTTCAAAGTCTTGGTTGAAACCCATACACGCTTTGGTTTACCATCAACAAGAATACGAACTTTTTGAAGGTTTGGCTTCCAAGCACGACGAGCTGAATTCAATGAGTGAGAACGTGTGTTACCAAAAGTGGTCTTTTTACCTGTAATATAATCTTTTGCCATTTGCTAAACCTCCTTTACTTGTGTTTTCATACTTATTTAAGATAGCATAACTTTTAGCGTAATGCAACTACAAAAGTATTTTTTGTGAATGGATTTTGTATTTATCTTGGTTTACTATGATAAAATAGAATCATACACAAGAAGCAATGAGACGGAGGATAAACATGGCTGTTAAAATCAAAACAAAAAACGGTTTGATTGATATTTCAAACGGAGTAATCGCAACTGTTGTTGGTAATGCGGCTACGTCTAATTATGGCGTTGTTGGTATGGCGTCAAAGAACGCGATTCGTGACGGTGTTGACGTCATTTTGAACCGAGCAAATTACAAGCGTGGCGTTGTTGTTAAATCAGAAGATAATGAAATTACGGTTGATGTTTATATTATTGTCGGCTACGGCTTGAAGATTTCTGAAGTTAGTCGTAATGTACAAGACAGCGTTAAATTCAGTTTGAAGAATCAACTTGGAATTGACACAAGAGCTGTTAACGTAATCGTTCAAAGTGTTAAGGTACTTGACGAGTAACTCAATCGGAGGTTTAGAATATTGGTTTTAAAGGAAATAGATAGTAACAAATTTAGAGATATGGTACGAGTGGCTACTCACCGAATGGGGCGCAATGCCGAGTTTGTTAACTCACTTAATGTGTTTCCAGTTCCTGATGGCGATACTGGTACTAACATGAATTTAACTATTGAAAGTGGTGCAAAGGCCGTTGCTCAAAATACCAGTACAAGTGTAGGCGATCTAACTGAAAGCTTGGCAAAAGGAATGCTTATGGGGGCTCGTGGTAATAGCGGCGTTATTTCCTCGCAGCTTTTTAGAGGCATTTATAAGGCCACTCAAGGCATGAAAACTTTAAATGCCCAGGAGCTTGCTAATGCATTTTCAAACGGTGTTGCGACAGCTTATAAAGCTGTAATGAAGCCCGTTGAAGGAACAATCTTGACGGTTGCGCGGGTGGCGGCTCAAGAGGGAGCAAATAAGGCTAACGAAACTGATGATGTTGAAAAAGTTATGGAAGCAATTGTCAATGGTGCCAAGAAGTCTTTGAAGACGACACCTGACTTGTTGCCAGTTTTGAAGCAAGTTGGCGTTGTTGACTCTGGTGGTCAAGGATTACTCTTTATCTATGAAGGCTTTTTAGAAGGTATTTTGGGTGAGAGTTTTGCTGATCGCTACCAGCCAGATGAAGGCGAAATGGACGAAATGATTAATGCCATGCACCATCAATCAGTGCAGACGCAATTGTCAACGCAAGATATTAAAAATGGTTACTGTACTGAAATCATGGTTGATTTGACCGCTGATATTCCAGATAAAAAGCCGTTTAATCTGGAAGAATTCAGAAATCATTTGTCTGAGCTTGGAGACTCGTTATTAGCTGTTTCCGATGATGAAGTTGCTAAGGTTCACGTTCATACTGAACATCCTGGTGATGTTTTCTTATACGGCAGTCAGTTTGGTCAATTAGGCAAAATCAAGATTGATAACATGCGGATTCAGCACGAAACGATTGTTAACGATAGTGATGAACAACAAGAAAGCGTTGATTTTGCAGTGATCGCTGTGGCTTCTGGTAATGGTATTCGCAAGTTATTTGAAAGCGAAGGCGTTAACCGCATTATTTCTGGTGGTCAAACGATGAACCCATCAACTCAAGATATTATTGACGCTATTAAAAAATCTGGTGCGCAAAAAGCAATTGTGCTGCCAAATAACGGCAATATTGTGATGGCTGCCAAGCAGGCCGCTGAAGTTAGCGACATTCCTGTTGGTATTGTGCCTACTAAGACTATTTCGCAAGGTTTAACGGCAATGCTTTCCTTTGATCCTGACTTGTCAGTTGAGGAAAATGTTGACAGCATGACCGAAGACCTTGATACCGTTGTTTCTGGTGAAGTGACGCAAGCTAACCGTGATACAACAATTAATGACGTTGAAGTCCATGCTAATGATTATCTGGGGATTATTAATGGTGACATTGAAGTAGATAATCCTGATTTGGTAACAGCGGCGATTAATATGGTTGAAAAAATGCTGGATGAGGATTCAGAAATTATCACAATTATGTTTGGTCGTGATTCCAATAAGAAGCAGGCTGAACAAGTAGTAGATGGTTTAAAGGCAAATCACGATGATCTTGAATTTGAAGTTCATGATGGTGGCCAACCAGTTTATAATTTCTTGGTTTCTGTTGAATAAAAGATGAATACACAAGCATTATTTGCTCCGGTAACAGATTTAAAAGGGGTCGGTACTAAAACGGCAGCTGCATTAGGCAGTTTAGGCATTTATAGTATCTATGACTTACTATTTTATTTTCCGTTTCGCTATGATGAACTGCAAACAATGCCTCTTGACCAGATCATGGATGGCCAGAAGGTAATGTTAAAAGGGATTGTGGCTACAGAAGCTTTTGTTAGCCGTTTTGGTTATAAAAAGAGCCGGCTTAGTTTTAAAATATGGATTGACCATGATATTGTCATGGTCAATTTTTTTAACCAACCATGGTTAAAGGACAAAATCGAAATTGGCAAAGAAGTAGCTGTTTATGGTAAATATGCGGTGGCGCGGCAAAGTCTATCTGGCTTCAAGTTTGTTGCTGCTAAGGAACACGACAGCGGGATGGCGCCAATTTATCCGGTTAATCGACATTTACGCCAGAAAAAATTGGTTGAACTAATTAATTTGGCGTTAACCGATTATTTACCGCTGGTTGAAGACGTGGTTCCTGAGGCAATCAGGCAAAAATACCGTTTATTGTCGGAACAAGAAATTGTCGTTAAAATGCACCATCCCAAAAATGGCCGTGAGGCAGAGTTGGCCAAAAGAAGTGCAATTTTTCGTGAATTTTTCATTTTTCAAACGGAATTAGCCCAGCTTGCTCATGGCAATGCCAAGCATCAGGGAATTCCTAAAAAATATGATTTGGCAGAAGTTGCCAAATTAACCACATTGCTGCCATTTGAGCTTTCGGCTGATCAAAAACAGGTGGTTAACGAAATTTTTGCGGATTTACATTCCTCAAGGCAAATGCAAAGACTGCTTCAAGGGGATGTCGGTTCGGGTAAGACGGTCGTGGCCGTTTATGCGATTTTTGCGGCGGTAACTGCCGGCTATCAGGCAGCCTTGATGGTGCCAACCGAAATTTTGGCAACGCAACATTTTAAAAAAATCGACGAGCTGCTTAGACCACTTGGCGTGCGGGTTGCCTTATTGACGGGAACAACTAAAACATTGGAGCGGCGCGAAATTTACCGCGAACTAACTGATGGCACAATTAACGTTGTAATTGGAACGCACGCCTTGATTCAATCCAAGGTGATCTTTAAAAAATTAGGCTTGGTAATTATTGACGAGCAACACCGCTTTGGCGTTAGTCAGCGGCAAGCATTGATCAACAAAGGTCCCAGTCCCGACATTTTGGCAATGACGGCAACACCAATTCCGCGAACGTTAGCCTTAACAGTTTATGGTGAAACAACGGTATCGGAAATTCGCCACCTGCCAGCAGGTCGCAAGCAGATTATTTCTGCTTGGAAGACCAGCAGCCAAATGGATGAGGTATACCAGTTGATGCGCCAGCAGCTTGAACAAGGCTTCCAGATTTATGCGGTTACGCCGCTGATTACTGAGTCTGAGGCAGTCGATTTAAAAAACGCAGAGCAGTTACATGCTAAGCTCAGTCATGATTTTCCTAACCAGCAGGTTGTGCTGCTGCATGGCCAGATGCCGGGTACCAAAAAAGATGAGATTATGACTGAATTTGCGGCTGGTAAAATCAATATTTTGGTTGCGACAAGTGTAATTGAGGTTGGTGTCGATGTTGCTAACGCCAATATGATGATTATTTACAATGCTGATCGCTTCGGCATCAGTCAGTTGCACCAGCTGCGTGGTCGAATTGGCCGAGGTCAGACGCAAAGCTACTGTATTTTCATGGCTGACCCTAAAACTGACGCGGGAAAAGCTCGGATGCAGATTATTTCTTCAACAACTGATGGTTTTAAACTAGCTGAGGAAGATTTAAAAATGCGGGGCGAAGGCGACTTGTTTGGTAAGGCTCAATCAGGTTTGCCTGAATTTCAGGTTGGCAATGTCGTTAATAATTATGAAACTCTGGTTGTGGCACAGAATGTGGCTAAATCCTTAGTTGAACAGGATCCGGAATTGACCGCTGCTGCTCATCAGACTTTAAAACAGGTGCTTGATTACAAGCAGCTGCAGCAAGAGAGAACATAGAAAAGATTGTGATAATAATGAGAACAATTGCAATAGATGCGATGGGCGGCGAAAACGCACCCGAAGCAATCGTTAAGGCTGTTTTACAGGCCAAAGCAGAGTTAACCCAAACGAAATTTATTTTGTTTGGTGATGCAAAAAAAATCAACAAATTGATCGGTTCCGATAAAGACCGAGTTGAAGTTGTTGCGACGACTGAAATTATCAAGGATGAAGATGAACCGGTAAAGGCAATTCGCAGTAAAAAGGATTCTTCATTGGTAGTAGCTGCGCGCTATGTTAAAGAGGGCAAAGCTGATGCCTTGCTATCATTGGGTAACACCGGGGCACTCTTATCTTGCGGGATTTTTATTATTGGCCGAATTAAAGGTATTGCGCGGCCCGGCTTAATGCCAACCTTGCCAGTGAAAAATTCTGACGATGGCTTCAACATGATTGATGTTGGTGCTAATGCTAAGACCAAGCCCGAATACATTTTGGCATGGGCTAAGATGGCTGCTTATTATGCCGAAAAGGTGCGCGGAATTAATAATCCTCGTGTCGCCCTCTTAAATAACGGTGCCGAAAGCGACAAGGGTGACGACGTTCATCAGGCCGCTTATCAGCTGCTTCTTGATAGCAAGCTAAATTTTGTTGGTAACATTGAGGGCAATGAATTACTTGAAGGCAATGCCGATGTGGTTGCTACCGATGGTTTTACCGGCAATGCCGTCTTAAAAAATATCGAGGGTACCTCTAGCGTGTTAATTCATTTACTTAAAGACAGCCTCTTAAATAATGGCCTGAAAGCAAAAGTTGGGGCATTATTGATTAAAAATGCGCTGAAAGGATTAATTTCAAAATTTGATACGGCAAAATATGGTGGTGCCGTCTTACTTGGTGTGAATGCGCCAGTTGTTAAGACTCATGGTCGTTCTGGTCAAAGAGCTATCTATTTTACACTTAAGCAGATTGATAAAATCTTGGAAGAAAAAATTATTGATGAATTTAAAGCAGAATTTTCCGCTGCTGAATAATTAATTAAGGTATAATTAAGAACAATAAGGAGAAACAAATAATGACAGAAGAACAAATTTTTTCAAAAATTAGCAGTATTTTAGCCGAAAATTTTGAAGTAGATAAAGACAAAATTACTAACGATACTAACTTTACCAGTGACTTGGACGCTGATTCCATCGATTTAGTTGAATTCATTTTGCAGCTTGAAGATGAATTTGGCGCCGAGATTTCTGATGAAGATGCCGAAAAAATTAAAACAGTCGGTGATGCCGTTAATTACGTGGCTGCACACCAAAATTAATTTCTAAAAATTCAGTTTGATATTTGCATGAAGCTAACTTGATGTATATAATTAGAAATTAAATAAATTTATTAAATATCTCTAATAAATTTTCGCAAAAATTGAGAGGGGAAATGACCTTTGGAAAAACAAAGTGATCTCTTGCTAGATATCCAGCATTTGCATACTGCATACCGTCTACATGGGAAATTTTATGATGCTGCTGATGATATAAATATTACTCTGAAGCGTGACGAAATTTTATCAGTTGTAGGTGAGTCTGGTTGTGGTAAGAGTACAATTGCTGCAAGCATTATTGGCTTGTACGACCATAAAAACACAAAAGTAACTGGTGATATTCTCTATAACGAATTGAACTTGGTGGGTTTGAACGAAGCTCTGTTTAACAAGATTCGTGGTAATAAGATCGGAATGATTTTTCAAGATCCATTGGCAAGTCTTAATCCGTTAATGAGAGTTGGCGATCAGGTAGCTGAAACCTTGTATTACCACACTGATATGAACGAAAAGGCGCGTCATGAACGCGTTATTGAGTTATTTAATCAAGTTGGGATGCCTAAACCTGAGGAAATGTACTCAATGTACCCACATGAATTATCAGGTGGGTTGCGTCAACGGGTTGTGATTGCAATGGCAGTTGCATGTAAGCCGGAAATCATCATTGCCGACGAACCGACTACTGCACTTGACGTAACGATTCAGGCGCAAATTCTGGATTTACTCGAAGATATTCAAAAGCAATCACATTCTGGAATTATTTTGATTACGCACGACCTTGGCGTTGTTGCTGAAACAGCTGATGAAGTTGCCGTAATGTATGGTGGTCAGATTGTTGAAAAGGCTGATGTTAAAACAATTTTTAGTCATCCGTTGCACCCATATACCCGTTCTTTATTGAACTCAATGCCGCAATCAGATGATGAAAGCGAAGATTTGCATGTTATCCAAGGGACTGTTCCGTCATTGCAAAATATGCCGAGAACAGGTGATCGGTTTGCTCCGAGAATCCCGTGGATTCCTGAGAGTGACCACGAAGAAAATCCAACTATGCATGAAGTCGAACCTGGACACTGGGTCAGATGTATATGCTGGAAGACATTCCACTTCCAAGATCAAGATGCTGCAGTAAGTGGGGAGTAATTTATGGCTAAAGAAATTATTCAAGTAAAAAACCTAAAAGTTCACTATCCAATTCGGAGTGGCTTTTGGAACAGAATTACTGATTATGTGCGTGCCGTTGATGATATCAGCATTACAATTAATGAGGGTGAAACTTACGGCTTAATTGGTGAATCTGGTTCTGGTAAATCAACTACTGGTAAGGCAATTGTTGGGGTTGAACCCGTTACTAGCGGTCAGATTATTTATAAAGGCGTTGACATTACTAAAGCTAAGAATAGACGTCAGTTGAACTACAATAAAGATGTTCAGATGATTTTCCAGGATTCAATGTCTAGTTTGAACCCGCGTAAAAGAATTGAAGATATTATTGCAGAACCAATCCGTAACTTCGAAAACTTAACTACTGATCAAGAACGTGACCGTGTGCAGGAACTGCTTGATATTGTTGGGATGCCTAGTGATGCGATTTATAAATATCCGCATGAATTTTCCGGTGGTCAAAGACAGAGAATTGGGGTTGCCCGTGCGGTAGCGACAAATCCAAGGCTGATTGTAGCAGATGAACCTACCAGCGCTTTGGACTTGTCGGTTCAGGCTCAGGTTTTAAACTTCATGAAGCATATTCAGCAGCAATATAATATTGCATATCTGTTTATTTCACACGACTTGGGTGTTGTTAAGCACATGTCTGAGAACTTGGCAATCATGCACCGTGGTCGTTTAGTTGAAATTGGTACCCGTGAGGATATTTATAATAATCCAATTCATATTTATACCAAGCGGCTGCTTTCTGCAATTCCTAAGGTTGATGTTGAACACCGTGAGGAACACAAGAAGGAACGTAATCGGGTTGAACAAGAATTTCAAAATGACCAGAGTGCTTGGTACGATAAAGACGGTCGTGTTTATCCATTACAACATGTATCTGGCAAGCATTTTGTTGCCTTGCCGCCAGAACAAGTAAATCAAGAAAAGGAGAGTGACTAAAAATGTGGAAAACAATTCTGAGACGTTTTTTGGTTATGATTCCGCAAATTATTATCTTGAGTTTTTTAGTCTTTGTTTTGGCTAAAATGATGCCTGGTGACCCATTTAGTGGCCAAATTAACCCCAACACCGATCCCAAGCAGTTAGCTGCTTTAAAGCAGGCAGCGGGTTTGAATGATCCAATTCCAGTTCAATATGGTCGTTGGGTTGGTAACTTGTTCCGGGGCGATCTTGGTACGAGTTATATCCAACACGTGCCGGTTGTTTCTTTAATTGCTGACCGTGCGGTTAATACCTTCTGGTTGTCATTATTATCAACGATTATTACTTATGCAATTTCAATTCCAATGGGAATTACCGCTGGCCGTCATCAAGATGAATGGCAAGACCAAGCAGTTGAAATCTTTAACTATGTTACCTATGCGGTGCCGCCGTTTGTCTTTTACATTTTAGCTATTTGGCTATTCGGCTTCACATTAGGTTGGTTCCCAATTTCAGGTTCAGTTTCGGCTAATGCATCGGGCTTCTGGGGGGTAATTGGCAGTCAATTCTACCATATGCTGCTACCAGCAATTCTGACAGCGCTCGTTACAACCACTGGTATTGTTCAGTATTTGCGTACGGGTATCGTCGATAACAAGGTTGAGGATTATGTTCGAACAGCACACAGTAAGGGTGTTCCAGAAAACGTTGTCTTCAACAAGCATATTTTGCGTAACTCATTATTGCCGATTGCCTCTAACTTCGGAACGGTAATTACCGGTCTATTAAGTGGTTCAATGATTATTGAATCTGTCTTTAGTTACCCAGGAATGGGGAAACTCTTCTTGGATTCAATTTCTCAACGTGATTATACGACGCTGACTGCATTAATTTTGATTTTTGGTATTTTAACTTTATTAGGTAACTTGCTCTCAGATATTATCATGAGTATTGTTGACCCAAGAATTCGGATTAAGTAGGGGGCGAGAGTAAAATGGCTAAAAATAAAGAAAAATTACAAAAAGACCAAAAAGCATCACGCCCAGCTCCTGCATCTGGATTTAAGGTTGCAATGCACGAAATTAGACATGATAAAGTAGCTTTTACTGCTGCGATTATTATCGTTCTGATTTTATTGTTTACCTTTGGTGGCTCACTGTTTCTACATAAGTCACAAGTTACAGAAATTAATATTGTCGATGCCTATTATGGCTGGGGTCAAAATGGTCATATCTTTGGTACTGATGACGGTGGTCGTGACATTTTAAAGCTGCTCATGATGGGTGGTCGTAACTCAATTATGATTGGTCTGGCAGTTACTGCAGTTGTTGAAATTGTCGGCTTATTAGTTGGACTAGTTTCAGGCTATTACGGTGGTTATATTGATTCAATCATAATGAGAATTGTTGACTTCATCCAGGTTTTGCCAAGATGGCCAATTATGATTGTTCTTGTAACTGTTATTCCTAACTACAATGCGGTTAATTTGGTCTGGATTATTTCCATCTTTGCGTGGACTTCAACGGCGCGTTACTTCCGTGCCTTCATTTTGTCACAGCGTGAACGGGATTACGTCCTAGCTTCTAAAACTTCGGGTTCGTCTGACTTGAAAATTATGTTTAGAGAAGTTTTACCAAACATTACGTCAATGATTATTATTGATGTTGTATTGACAATTGCCGGTAACATTGGTGTCGAAACAACACTATCGTTTATTGGCTATGGTTTGCCAACAACAACGCCGTCACTTGGTACGTTGATTGGGTTTGCTAACGATCCAGTTAACGTTGTTAACCGGCCGTGGTTGTGGTTACCAGCGACAATTTTACTGCTGATGATTTCTTTAAGTATTAACTATGTTGGCCGTGCCTTGCAACGTGCAGGGGACGCTCGTCAACGTGAAAATTAATTTAATTAAAAGCTTTACTTTAAAGAGTAAGGCTTTTTTCTTACTTAAAAAAGCAAAACTATCTATGAGTAAACTATAATAATTAAATTAAATTATAATAAAATTATCCGAATTGCTGTTTGCATATGTTAAAATTTAAGTATTAACTTATTCCAATTACACTTAAATATAAATAGAATGGATAGGGGTAATTATTATATGAAAAAGTCCAAAATACTTAGTTCAATTGGAGTTGTTACGGCAGCTGCATTAACCTTGGTAGCTTGTGGTAAGAGTAACAACGGCGGTAGTAATCAAAACGTAAATTCGGTTGATAAGTTTTCTGCATCAGTACCAAGTAAAGCTGCTAGACAAGGTGGTACTTTAAAGGTCGCTGTTAGAACTGATACACCATTTACTGGTATTTTTTCAGATGAATTATCTACCACTTCTGTTGACTCCGAGGTTTCTCAACCTGGTGAAGAAGAGCTATTTGACACCGATGATAATTTTAAAATTAATGATAAGGGTCCAGCAACTTTAAAATTAAATGTTAAAGTTAAGACCGCAACAATCACTGTGAAAAAGGGCGTTAAATGGTCTGACGGTAAACAAGTAACGGCTAAGGATATGGAATATTCATACGAAATCTTGGCTAACAAAAAGACCGCAGCACAACGTTACAGCAGTCAATTAGAAAACATTGAAGGTATGAAGGAATATCACGATGGTCAGGCAAAGACGATTAGTGGTATTGAAATGCCAGACGGTGAAAATGGTCGCCAAATTATTATTCATTTCAAACAAATGAAGCCAGGAATGACCAATAGTGGTAACGGCTACTTCTGGGAATATGTGGCACCATACCATTACCTAAAAGACGTGCCGTTTGATAAGTTACAATCTTCAGACAAGATTAGAAAGCACCCACTATACTTTGGACCGTTTAAGCTAGCTAAGTTAGTTCGTGGTGAATCTGTAACTTGGGTACCAAACAAGTATTATTGGCGTGGCACTCCGAAGTTAAATAAAATTGTGATTTCAGTTATTTCTTCTAACTCAACTTCACAGTCAATTAAGGATCATAAATTTGATGTCATTCAAGCAATTAACACCCAATGGGACCAAGTTAAAGATACTAAGAATGTAAACTTCGTGGCGCAAATTCCGCTGCAATATAATTATATTGGCTTTAGGGTTGGTAAATGGGATGCCAAAAAAGGCAAGAACGTCATGAACCCGAAGGCTAAGATGAATAATAAGGCTTTGCGGCAAGCAATTGGTTATGCCATGAACGTTGATGCCGTTGATAAGCGTTACACTGAAGGCTTGAGCTTCCGTGTACCAACCCTAATTCCAGCACAATTTGGTGATTACTTTGATAAGAATGCTAAGGGTTACTCATATAACTTAAAGAGGGCCAATGCAATTTTGGACAAGGCTGGATATAAGAAGAAGGGCAAATGGCGTGTTCAACCAAATGGCAAGCCGTTAGTGATTAACTATATGGCTCGCCAAGGTGATTCTACTCAAGAGCCAATTGAGCAAAATTATATTCAACAATGGCACAAGATTGGTCTAAATGTTAAATTGCTTGGTGGACGTCTAACAGAATTTAACTCGTTTGAAGATAAATTACAGCACGATGATCCAAGTGTTGACATGTTTGAAGCTGGTTGGAGTTTAGCAAGTGAGCCATCGCCTAATATTATGTATAGTGAAACAACACCGATGAATTATTCACGTTTTGTGACACCAGAAAATAATAAATTAATGGATGAAATTGACTCAACTAAGTCATTCAACCATAAATATCGTGTGCAAAAGTTCCACGAATGGCAAGAGTACATGAACGACCAGGCATTTATCATTCCTGAAGATAATAAGTATCAGGTATATGCTGTAAATGATAGGATTACCGGTTATTCATTGAAGCCTTCACAAAACACTAATGGCCACCAATTATGGTGGCAAGTTGGTTTTATCAAATAAAATAACGCTTTTTAAAAACTTGAGAGTAAAATCTCAAGTTTTTTTAGTGTGATTTCGAATAGCTTATTAAATTTAAATTAATTAATATGTTGATTTTTTAATTAATCATGGTAGGATTTAAGTATTAGCTTGTTTCGAAAAAATGTTAAATGATAATAAGGAAGGGTAGCTTATTATGAAAAAAGGCAAATTTTTAAGCTCGGTTGGAGTAGTTACAGCAGCTGCTTTAACATTAGTAGCTTGTGGTAAGAGCAACACCGATGATAATAGTGGTGCTAAGACGGCAAATAAGTTTCCAATTGCAACGCCAGCTAAGGCAGTTAAGCAAGGTGGAACCATTAAGATTGCTGAAGAAACTGACACACCATTTACAGGTGTTTTTAATGAAGAATTACAAATGGACCAGCCAAGTGCTGATGTTTCTTCTCCTGGTCAAGAATCATTGTTTTATGTTGATGATAACTACAAAATTAATGATAAAGGACCAGCAATTTTAAGATTAGATCGTAAAGCTAATACTGCAACGATCACAATCAAGAAGGGCGTTAAATGGTCTGACGGCAAACAAGTTACAGCAAAAGATGTTGAATTTGCTTATGAAATTATTGCTAATAAAGATACGAACTCACAAAGATATTCCGACCAATTTAATGTTATTAAAGGTATGAAGGAATATCACGAGGGTAAGGCCAAGACAATTTCTGGTATTGAAATGCCAGATGGCGAAAATGGTAGAAAAGTTGTCTTACATTGTACTGAATTGAAGCCAGGTATGGCATATACAGGTAATGGTTATATTTGGGAAGATGCAGCTCCGTATCATTATTTAAAGAATGTTCCATTTAAGAAGTTGGAATCTTCCGATCAATTGAGAAAGAATCCAATCTTCTTTGGACCATATAAGGTGCAAAAGATTGTTCGTGGTCAATCTGTAACTTGGGTACCAAACAAGTATTACTGGCGTGGTAAACCAAAACTAGATAAGGTTATTTATCAAGTTGTTTCTCCTAACTCCGCTTCACAAGCAATTAAGAGTCATAAATTTGACATTATTCAAGTTATTAACAGTCAGTGGAAGCAAGTTAAAGATACTAAGAGTGTTAACTTTGTTGCTAAAATTCCGCTACAATACAACTACTTAGCCTTCAAAGTTGGTAAGTGGGATGCTAAGAAATCTAAGAATGTCATGAATCCTAAAGCCAAAATGAATAATAAGGCTTTGCGTCAGGCTATGGCTTATGCAATGAATACAGATTCAGTTTATAAGCACTATACTGATGGTTTGAGTTTCCAAATCCCAACTTTGATTCCATCACCGTTTGGCGATTACTATGACAAGAGTATTAAGGGTTACACTTATAATATTAAGAAAGCTAACCAAATTTTGGATAAAGCTGGCTACAAGAAGAAGGGCAAATGGCGTGTCCAACCAAATGGTAAGCCATTAACTATTCATTTTTTGGCAATGTCAGGTAATGCAATTCAACAACCAATTGATCAAAACTACATTCAACAATGGAATAAGATTGGCTTGAACGTAAAATTGGTTGGCGGTAGATTGACTGAGTTCAACTCATTCTACGACAAGGTTCAACATGACGATCCAGGTGTTGACATGTTTATTGCTGGTTGGACCTTATCAGATGAACCTTCACAACAACAAATGTACAGTGAAGGTACAATGTCAAACTACTCAAGATTTGTTACCCCAGAGAATAATAAACTCTTGCAAGAAATGGACTCACAAAAGGCCTTTAACCACAAGTACCGAGTACAGAAGTTCCATGAATGGCAGAAGTATATGGTTGATCAAGCCTATGTTGTACCAACAGTTAATTCATATCAAATTGATGCTGTCAATGATAAAATTACTGGCTACTCCTATAAGCCATCGCATATGAACAATGACCACCACATTTGGTTTGACATTGGTTATGCCAAATAACTAACATAATTGAAAATCCTTTTAGTATAAATATAGCGAAAAGCACATGGTTAAAGGAACCTTGTGCTTTTTGTGTATTTTAAGGATAACTTATCGCTGGAATTGCATTTTATCGCGCAAAAACTGGTATAATCAAAGAATAAAGGAGCTGAGAAGATGGTAAGCACGAAATTTGTTAATCAATTAAATGACAAATATAAAATCAAGTTTAACAATCCCCAATTATTGGAAGAAGCATTCACGCATTCTTCGTACGCTAATGAACACCCGCAGGATGGAGTTCGCGATTATGAAAAGCTGGAGTTTTTGGGGGATGCGGTATTGGAACTGGCGATTTCTGATTACTTGTACCGTCATTTTACCGAATTAAATGAGGGTGAATTAACACGGATGAGGTCTAACATTGTTGATACTGAAGGCTTCGCCGAATTTGCCAAGAAGTTTGGCTTTCCAGCTGAAATTAATTTAGGTCATGGTGAAGAAAAAGCCGGTGCACGTTCACGCAAGACATTGCTTGAAGACGTGTTTGAGGCCTTCAATGGTGCGCTTTTCCTTGATCAAGGCATGAATGCAGTTGAACACTTTCTTCATTTAACTGTTTATCCATTAATTGATGCTGGTAAGTTTGATGCATCACGAGATTACAAGACCGACCTGCAGGAATTCTTGCAGCAAGATGGCCCGGTTAAGATTGAATATCAGGTAATTAAGGAGGAACAGCTGCCTTCTCGTTTTACGGTACAATTGCGGGTTAATGGCAAAGTTGTGTCCCAAGGTGTAGGTCATAATAAGAAGGCTGCAGAGCAGGACGCGGCACAGGCTGCCTTAGCCAAGAGAAGCTAGGGGGTCGCTTGTGCCATTAAAAGAACTAATAATTGACGGTTTTAAATCTTTTGCAGAAAAGACTAGGATTGAATTTGATGCTGGGATTACTGGCATTGTCGGCCCCAATGGTAGTGGGAAAAGTAATATTACTGAAGCCATTCGGTGGGTAATGGGTGAATCACGGGCGAAGTCGCTGCGTGGTTCTAATATGAAAGATGTTATTTTTGCCGGAAGTGAATTTCGTAAGAGTGCCAATCACGCAGAAGTGACGATGGTTTTTGACAATCAGAAACGCGAGCTGCATTTTGACGCCGACCAAGTGACGGTAACGCGGCGAATTTTGCTTTCAGGTGATAATGAATACTTGATTAACAAGCATTCAGTTAGACAGCGCGATGTTCGCGCACTTTTTTTGGATTCTGGAATTTCGCAAGATAGTTTAGCGATTATCTCTCAGGGACGAGTAGACCAAATACTAAATTCGCGTCCAGAAGCACGGCGAGTGCTGTTTGAAGAAGCTGCTGGGGTACTTCACTTTAAGAAGCAAAAGGAAGCTGCTAGCCTGCAGCTTGAACGGACGACAGACAACTTGGTTAGAATTAATGATTTGGTTAAGGAACTGGAGCAACGGATTGAGCCGCTGCATGAACAGAGTTCATTAGCTAAGGAGTACCAATTTCAAAAGCAGGGGCTTGATCAAAAGTTAAAAACCTTGTTGGCCTTTGAAATTGCGGATTTGGATAAGCAAAAAGCCCAGGTGCAACAAAAAGCTGACAAAAATCAGGTTCTGCTGTCTAAGCTTGATTGCGAAGTTAAGGAATCTCAAAGTGCGGTCACAACTAAGCGCAATGAATACAAGCAATTAAGCGACCAGCGTGAGCAGGTGCAGGCCGATTTACTCGCATTAACTAAAAAACTGTCGGATTTAAACGCCAACTTGCAGATTGCGGAGCAAAGCAAGCAATATAGCGAAGCCACTAAGAAAGAATATCAGGCTGAATTAAGCGATTTAAAAGCCCAGGTTGTCCAGCTTCAGGCTGATGGTAAAAATCTGGCTGAGCAAAAGACAGCGCTAATTAATCAGCAGCAGAAACTGCAAGATCAGCGCTCGGATTTAACTGCGGAATTAAACGAAAATCCCGCTAACTTAAATCAAAAATTAGACGATCTACGCTCTGATTATATCCAGTTATTACAAGATCAAACTTCCAATAATAATGAAATTGTTTATCTCAATTCTGAATTAAAAAGAACGCGTGATGACAGTAGTTATCAAAATATTGATGTGACAACCGAATTAACGAAGTCAAGAGCAGAATTGGATCGGCTAAAGTCAGAAGGCACAGTACTTAAGGAAAAGCGGACAAAAGAGCAGCAGCAGGCTGCTACATTAATGTCTAAGCAGGAAGATGTCCAAGCAAACTTAAATGGTTTACGACAAACTGTTACTGAAAATACTCACCGGCTGAATCAAGTAAGTGCAAGATATGAAGCATTGGAAAATATTCGCAAACGTCATGAGGGTTACTATTATGGTGTTCGCAATGTTTTAAACAATCTGGCTGACTATCACGGAATTATTGGGGCAATTGGTGAGTTGATTTCATTTCCGGCAGAGCTAGAAGCCGCAATGGCGACGGCACTTGGCGGTGGCGTGCAAGACTTAGTAGCGGCGACGCGTTCAGATGCTCGAGATGCGATTAATCAGTTAAAGCAGCGTCATGCTGGTCGAGCCACGTTTTTACCATTAGATGGCTTACGGCAGTATTCAATTCCTGCTTCAACCGTTCGCAGTTTGCAGTCGTTTGCTGGTTATCAGGGGATTGCCAGTGATTTGGTGCAAAGTTCCAGTAGCGAAGATATTAGTCCGGCGATTAATTACCTGCTTGGGAGTACGGTGATTGTCGATACGATTGATAATGCTTTGCAAATTTCGCGTCGCATTGGCCGCTACCGAATTGTTACCTTAGACGGCGATATTATCTCGCCCGGCGGTTCAATGACTGGTGGTGTCCGCAACCAAAAGAATAATTCGCCTTTGCAAACTGCTGCTGAATTAACGCAGCTTAAACAAAAAATCGCGCAATTAAAAGAAGGTTTAACTATTGACCAGACAGATTTAGCAACGCTAGTTAAGCAAGACGAAGAATTAACGCAGCAATTGTCTGAAGTTAAACAGAAATTGCAGGAAGTTAGTCGCGATTTGGGCGAAGCTGTCCTTTCTTATCAAAACCAAGAAAAAGAGGTTGACCGCCTAAAAGCTGCCAACCAACTGTTTGAATCTCGCAGAGAAGAGCGAGACAAGCAAATTGCGTCGTTAACGGCGAAGATTAAGCAGGCTGAGCAGCAAAAAGCCGATTTTGTGACAAAAATTGCTGAGCAAAAAGAGCAGATTAGCCAGCTTCAGGAGCGAATTAAGAACTTTGCAACGTTAAACCAAAAAGTCCAAGATAAGTTGGCTGAACTTGATCCACAGATTGCGGTTTATACTAACAAATTAGAAAATTTGGCTGGTCAACAAAAGACAAATCAGCAAGAATTAACTGACCAGCAAAAACAAGTTGAGACGCTGACAACCAAACTTACTGATCTGGAACATAATGGTCAGCTCGACCAGCAGAAAAAGCAGGAATTGCACCAAGAAAATGCAACTGGTATTAAGCAAAAGGCTAAACTGCAAGAAGAGTTGAATACACTGAGTTCGCAGCTCGGGCAATTTGATGCGCAAATTAATCAATTGGACCAAGTTGCCAGCCGCAATTATGATTTACGTAAGGATGCGGCAAGTGAGCAAGAAGGCCTTTCGGTTAAGATTGCCCAGTTTAGCAGTAAAATTGACCAACGACTTGAAACTTTGAATAAAGATTATTCATTGACTTATGAGGCTGCATTGGCCCATGCTGAGGGTGAAAATACGCAACAAACGCGTGAGCAATTGCAAAAAGAAGTTAAATTGCACCGCATGACGCTTGAGGATATTGGTCCAGTTAACTTAAAGTCAATTGACGAATATGAAGAAGTTAAAACGCGTTATGATTTTCTCAATAATCAGCAGAACGACTTGCTTAAGGCGCGAGATAATTTGCGCCAGTCAATGACTGAATTAGACAAGGAAGTTGGCAATCGTTTCAGTAAGACTTTTACTGCGGTTGCCAAGAGCTTTAAGGAACTGTTCCCAGTTGTTTTTGACGGCGGCAATGCAAAGCTGGTTTTAACCGATCCTGATGACTTGTTAACGACGGGGGTTGAAATTATTGCGCAGCCACCTGGCAAAAAGTTGCAGCGCTTAAGTCTGTTGTCCGGTGGTGAACGGGCATTGACGGCCATTACATTATTATTTGCGATGCTGAAGGTTAAGCCGGTGCCATTTTGCGTTTTGGACGAGGTCGAAGCTGCCTTGGACGATGCGAACGTGACCCGATTTGCACAATTTTTGAAAAAATACGACATGCATACACAATTTATTGTGATTACGCACCGGCGCGGTACAATGGAGCGAGCGGACCAATTATATGGCGTTGTGATGCAAGAGTCTGGCGTTTCGCAAGTCTTTTCAGTATCGTTAAAAGAATTAAAAAATGAGGTGAACTAAGAGTGGGCTTATTTGATAAAATCAAAAAATCACTATTTGGTAATAAAGAAGAGGCTGAAGTAGAGCCTAAAGTTGAGGCAGAACAACAGTCTGAAGCCAAACTAGAATCTAGTGCTGGCGCTGAGACGCAGGAAGTTGCGCAAAGTGAAAATGAAAGTACAATTTCATCAGTTGCAACAAGTGCGGTGAATGAGCCAGAGTCTGAGTCACAGTCGGAAGCGACAGCGGAATCTGTTTCTAGCAGTCAAACAATGTCTGCTGCACCTAGCGAATCAGCTGTAAGTACGTCTGCAGTTGAAGAAATGACAGAACCGAAGACGGAATCTAAAGCAGAAGCAACGCCTTTAGAAAGTGCAACGCAAGAGCAAAACCAAACAGAACTGTACGAAAAGGGCCTTGCCAAAACCAACAAAGGTTTTGGTGCTCGGTTAAATCAGTTCTTTGCGCAATTTAGGTCGGTTGACGAGGACTTTTTTGACGATTTGGAAGAATTGTTGATTGAATCAGACGTTGGCTTTGAAACTGCTGAGGAATTAACATCAGAGTTAAAAGACGAAGCCAAATTACAAAAGGCTAAGTCGCATAATGACTTAAAGAAATTAATCGTTGAAAAGTTGGTGGACCTATACGACAAGAACGGGGATGCCGAAAATGAAAAATTGCGCTCTCACGATGATGGTCAACCCAATATTTATCTTTTTGTCGGAGTTAATGGCGCTGGCAAGACCACGACGATTGGTAAATTAGCGAAGCGGTTCAAGGATCAGGGCAAGTCGGTGTTGTTAGCAGCTGCTGATACGTTCAGAGCCGGTGCAGTTGAGCAATTGGTTGAATGGGGCAATCGTGTTGATGTCCCTGTCGTAACAGGAAAAGAACAGGCCGACCCCGCTTCAGTTGTTTATGACGCAACGGCAAGAGCAATTAAGGAGCATGTTGATTACTTATTGGTCGATACAGCTGGTCGTTTGCAAAATAAGAAGAATTTAATGAGCGAACTTGAGAAGATTGAGCGCATCATTAAAAAGCAGGCACCTGATGAACCAACAGAAACCTTGTTAGTTTTAGACGGCTCAACTGGGCAAAATGCCTTGTTGCAAGCAAAAGACTTTGATAAGACCACTAAGTTAACTGGTTTGGTTTTAACCAAATTAGACGGCTCTTCCAAAGGTGGGGTTGTGCTGGCAATTAGAAACGAAATGAAGTTGCCGGTGAAGCTAGTTGGTTTAGGTGAAAAGCCTGAGGACCTGGCTGACTTTGACGCAGCGAATTATGCTGTTGGACTTTTCCATGATTTGGTATAATTAGTGCAAAAGGAGAAAATTATGAAAGAATACAGTGCATGTACCACCATTTTGGTTGGTAAAAATGCTTCAATTGACGGTTCAACAATGATCGCCCGCAACGATGACACTTTTCGGCCAATTACGCCACAAAAGTTTATTATTCATCCAGCTGCTAATGGTGAAAAGGGACGCCAGATTAAATCGTGGCTGAATAAGTTTACGATGGATCTACCTGAGGATGCACAAGCTGTGCCAGCAGTTCCAAATGTTGATTATCAACACCGTGGTTATTATGACGAAAGTGGTATTAACCAAGAAAATGTTGCCATGTCGTGTACAGAATCAACTTATGGTAATGAACGCGCCTTGGCTTTTGACCCACTAGTTAAAGATGGCTTGGACGAGGACTGCATGCAATCAGTTGTTTTGCCATATATCCATTCAGCTAAAAATGGGGTTGAATATTTAGGTAAGCTAATTGCTAAGTATGGTTCACCTGCTGGTAACTCGGTTTTGTTTAGTGACCAAGATGAAATTTGGTATATGGAAATTGTTACTGGTCACCACTGGGTTGCCCAAAGAATCCCTGATGATGCATATGCGATTGCAGCTAACCGGGTTTCAATTGAACAAGTTGATTTTAATGATCCAGCTAACTTTATGTGGAGTGACGGCATTCAAGAATTTGTGACTGCACATCATTTAAATACGGACTATGAGGGTTGGAACTTCCGCCACATCTTTGGTACCTATACTGAACAGGATCGTCATTACAACACTAACCGGGTTTGGTATGGTCAAAAGTACTTTAATCCCGAAGTTGAGCAAGACCCAACAGATGGTGATTTACCATTTATCCGTCGTGCAGCAAAGAAGATTACGCGTGAAGATATTGAATTTGTGCTTGGCAGTCATTATCAAGACACACCTTATGATCCATTTGGCAAGGGAACGGAGGAAGAAAAGCACCGTTTCCGGCCAATTGGCTTAAACAGAACTCAAAATGCGCATATTTTGCAAATTAGAAGTGATGTTGATCAAGATAAGGCTGCAATCATGTGGCTATGTATCGGCGGGCCAACCTTTACCCCGTTTGTACCGTTCTTTGCCAATATGAATGATACTGATCCGTCATATAACAACACTTCAATGGACTACAACATGAAGGATGCTTGGTGGTATTACAAGTCTTTGGCAACAATCGTTGAAAGCCACTATCCACAATTTGTTCAGCTAGATACTGACTACTTGAAGGACTTAAACCAATACTTCCGTCGTCGTGTCGAGGTTGTTATTGCTGGTGCTGAAGGTAAGAGTGGCAGCGAATTAACAGCTTATTTGACTAAAGCAAACCAAGAAACAGTTGCTTATACTCGCAAACAATCAGAAAAATTGTGGGGTCAGATGATGATTGATTCAATTAACATGTCGAAGTTGACCTTTAATATGGATGAAAACTTATAGTAAATAAAAAAGCCTTAACCGTGATGGTTAAGGCTTTTTGCGTGGTTAAAAGTTATTGCTTATTCATTGCTGAATGGTGCATGCCATAGAGGTAGTAGATAATGATACCAACTATTGTCCAAATTAACATGTACTCCTTTGCCTGATTATCCAAGCCCAAGAAGACCGCGAATGAGCCTAAGAATGCCAGAAACGGTAAAACGGGATAGAGGGGCATTTTGAATGCTGGATCAGCAATATCATGGCCTTCGCGTGGACGCAGACGATAAATACCAATCGAGACAAACATGAAGGCAATTAATGTCCCAGCAGAAACCAATTGAGTTAAAAAGGTAAAAGGAATAAAAGCTGAGATAATAATAGCAACAATCGCAACTGTCCATAATGCTGTTGCTGGTCTGTGATCTTGGTTAAGATTACCTAATTTTTGGGGTAACATACCATCACGACCAAATGAGTAGACTAGTCGCGAACTTGCCATACATAGACCAATTAAGGCAGTAAACATACCCAAAACGGCTACGGATTGAACAATGATTGCGACCCCGCCGTGACCAGTCTGGCGCAGGGCGTAACCGACTGGCTCGGCCGAGTTCAGATATTGTTGGTAAGGTACCATACCAACGAGTACTAGGCTAACTGCCACAAACAAAACGACAGCAATTAATAATGAACCAATAATGCCGCGAGGCATGGTCTTTTGGGGGTTAATTGCTTCGGCAGAGTTGGAAGCAATGGTATCAAAACCCAAGAAGGAAATATAAATCATCGACACCCCAGCATAAATTCCTTGCCAGCCACCAAACGGTCCGTGCGCGGTAGCACGATAGTGCGGGATGAACGGCACGAAATTGGCTGCTTTAATTGCTGTTAAACCGATAACAACAAAAAGTAAGATGGCTAAAACTTTAACAACAACTAAAATGTTTTCAACTCGTGATGCTTTCGACACCCCGAAACTAACTAAAATCGCTGCAAGCATGATGGCAATCAGGGCCACAAGGTCGACTAACCCGCCGTTAACGCCAATTGGGTTAGCCAAAAACGCAGGCAAGTTCCAGCCTAACGGCGCAATTAATGCTCGCAGATTGGCTGATAGGCCAGAACTGACAAAGGCCATTCCAATTAAATATTCAGCCAAAAGTGCCCAGCCAGAAATCCAGCCCCAAAATTCACCAAAGACGACATTAATCCAAGAATAAACGGAGCCAGCGAATGGCATTGCTGCTGCCATTTCCGCATAAGCAAAGGCCACCAGTCCAGCAACAATTGAGGCAACAACACAAGAGATAGCAACGGCTGGTCCTGTATGCAGAGCTGCAACTTCACCTGGCAGTGTGAAAATTGAGGTGGAAACGATTGTCCCAACGCCAAGGGCTAAAAAGTCGCGGACCTTTAAGGTACGCACTAGGTGGCCATCTTTTTCTTGATAAATATTAGGATTTTCCTTGCGATTCATTGTTTGCCATAACTTCAACTAAACTACCTCCAAAGGATAAGATTATTTTTTAATAATTAAATTAAATAATAATTAATATTAATGCAAAATATTTTAATCGTCAAATCTAACTTTTCATTTGGCAAAATAAAAAACGCGGTTATGACTAACTGCGTTTTTTAAGTAATTGAAATTATTAAGCTTAATCTTGCTTGTTCATTGTTGAGTGTGCTAGGCCGTAACAGAAGTAGATGACTAATCCAATGATAAACCAAATAACTGCATAAATTTTGGCATGAGCATCCAATCCCATAAAGACAACGAGTGAACCCAGAAAGGCTAAGAATGGCAGCACAGGATAAAAGGGCATTTTAAATGCAGGGTTAGAAATATCCACGCCTTCACGTGGGCGCAAGCGATAAATCCCCAATGAAACAAACATGAAGGCAATTAATGTCCCGGCAGAAACTAATTGCGTTAAGAATGAGAAGGGTAAGAATGCACTGATTAAGATCGCTACAATAGTAATTGTCCAGAGTGCATTGTTAGGCTTTTTATCGACCGTTAATTTGCCTAACTTTTTAGGCAGCATACCGTCGCGACCAAAGGAATAGACTAGTCTTGAACTTGACATGCACAATCCAATTAGTGCTGTAAACATGCCAAAAACAGCAATTGTTTGGACGATTGTGGCAACAGTGCCATGGCCGATTGAACGTAGAGCAAGGCCAACAGGCTCTGCAGAACCCATATATTGTTGGTAAGGAATAACACCAACTAATACCAAGCTAACGGCGACAAATAAGACAACAGCGATTAACAATGAGCCGACAATTCCACGAGGCATTGTCTTTTCCGGATTTTTGGCTTCTGCCGAATTGGCAGCAATTGCATCAAAGCCTAAGTATGATACGAAAATCATGGATACACCAGCGTAAATCCCCTGCCAGCCACCAAAGGGACCATTGCTAGTTGCATGATATTGCGGAATAAATGGCACGAAGTTAGCCGTCTTAATTGCGGTCATACCAACAATAATGAACAATAAAATTGCAATTACCTTGAGTGCAACTAGGGCGTTCTCAACGCGAGATGCCTCAGACACGCCGTGACTAATTAATAAGGAAACTAAAAAGATCGAGACAATTGAAATGAGGTCGACTACACCGCCTTGGACGCCAAATGGGTTAGACAGAGCAGCCGGCAATTTTAGTCCCAAAGGAGCGATTAAAGCACGTAAATTAGCCGAAATTCCCGAGCCGATAAACGACATGGCAATAAAATATTCGGCTAACAGTGCCCAGCCGGCAATCCAACCCCAGACTTCGCCAAAAACAACATTAATCCAAGAATACGCAGATCCAGCAAATGGCATTGCCCCGGCCATTTCGGCATAGGCAAAAGAAACAATGCCAGCGACTATGGCGGCTAAGATACAAGAAATGGCGACAGCTGGTCCCGTGTGTAGTGCTGCTACTTCGCCTGGCAGCGTAAAGATTGAGGTGGAAACGATTGTTCCAACCCCTAACGCTAAAAAGTCCTTCACAGTGAGTGAGCGAACTAATTGGCCGTCCTTTTGTTCATAGACCCGCGGATCTTCTTTACGATTGATTTTCTTCCATAAATTCACGTTTTATTCTCCTTGAAATTCTTATGTCAATATAAAGAAGCTTACACAACTATGGCAGGCTGTGCAAGTTTAATTATCGTAAGAAAATCAGTAATTAATTGTAGATGATTTTTCTATTAAAATCAGAAAATTTACTAAGAGTTGCGGTTCGCAATCGTCAAACTGGCGCTTTTTTGCTATACTAATTTAAGGTGAAAAGTAATGGACGAACTCGTTAAAAATGAAATATTAGGCGATTTATACGCATATTATGGTCAGCTCTTAACTAAGGGCCAGCAAAGTTATTTTGAGGATTATTATTATAATGACCTGTCTTTGGGCGAAATTGCCGCCAATCACAACGTGTCGCGGCAGGCAGTCTATGATAATTTGCGTCGCTGCCGGAAACTTTTAACCAATTATGAAGCAAAATTGCACATGCAGAGAGACTATAATGAAATAGAACAAAAATTGACAGTGATTGCTGATGCAGTCGCTCAAGATAAGCATGAAGAAGCATTACTTAAAATTAAGCAATTATTAGGAACAATGAGGGGAGAATGACTCAATGGCTTTTGAAAATTTAAGTGAACGAATTCAAAAAGCGTTGCGGAATTTAACTGGTAAGGGCAAAATTTCTGAAGAAGATATTAATAATGCAAGCCGTGAAATTCGGCTAGCACTGCTTGAGGCCGACGTTAACTTTAAGGTCGTTAAAGATTTTATTAAGAAAATCAAGGAAGAGGCCTTAGGCAAGGAAGTCCAGGAAAGTTTAAATCCGGGCCAGCAAGTTATCAAAATTGTTAATGATGAATTAACTAAGATGATGGGTGAGAGTGCCGTTGGTCTGAACAAGTCTAAGCATATCCCAACAATCATCATGATGGTCGGGCTGCAAGGTACTGGTAAGACGACAACTGTTGGTAAGCTTGCCAACCGCTTAATGCAAAAGGAAAAGGCGCGGCCGTTATTGATTGCCGGCGATATTTATCGGCCAGCCGCAATTGACCAACTTGAACAAATCGGTACTGAATTAAAGGTTCCGGTTTATAGCGAAAAAGAGCAGTCAAATGTTGCGCAAATCGTGCAAAACGGGTTAAAACAAGCTGAAGCCAATAAAAATGACTACGTAATCATCGATACGGCTGGTCGTTTGGAAATTGATGAACCCCTGATGGAAGAGCTCGAGCAGGTTAAGAAGGTTGCTGAGCCAGATAACATTCTGCTAGTCGTTGACGCAATGACTGGTCAAGCTGCAACTGATGTTGCCAAGGGGTTTGATAGTCGCTTGGACATTACCGGGATTATTTTAACTAAGCTCGATGGTGATACTCGTGGTGGTGCGGCATTATCCATTAGGGCGGTTACAGGTAAGCCAATTATCTTCACTGGTCAAGGGGAAAAATTAACTGACCTTGAGCAGTTCCACCCAGACCGGATGGCATCGCGGATTTTGGGTATGGGCGACATGCTGACCTTGATTGAAAAGGCCCAGCAAGACTATGACGCCAAGAAGGCCGAGCAAGTTGCTGAAAAGATGAAGGAAAACACCTTCGACTTTAACGACTTTGTTGATCAACTCGACCAAGTTGAGAAGATGGGGCCACTTGATCAAGTCATGAAGATGATTCCGGGAATGGCTAACAATCCGCAACTGAAGAATCTTAATATTGATAAAAAGCAAATTCTGCACGTTAAGGCAATTGTGTCATCAATGACGCCTGCAGAACGTGAGGACCCTGAGCTGCTTAATCCTAGTCGGCGCAGAAGAATTGCAACTGGGTCTGGTCGTCCAGTGGTTGAAGTTAACCGCATGATTAAGCAATTTAAACAGGCACGTGACATGATGAGTAAGATTACCAAAGGTAATTTCAAGGGCATGGGCAATTTGCCGGGAATGGACTCGCCAATGGCCAAGATGGCAATGCGCCGAATGGGCAAAAAGTTCAAGAAGAACAAGAAAAAGCGCATGAAGATCAAGCGCTATCACTCATGATTGCCTGTTAAGTAAAAACACTTTACACCCGCTTGAAAAAGTGCTATATTAATAATCGTTAAGTTTTAGGAGGATATAAATTTATGTCAGTAAAAATTCGTATGCGCCGGATGGGTGCTAAAAGAAAGCCTTTCTACAGAATCGTTGTTGCAGACTCAAGAATGCCACGCGATGGTCGTTTCATCGAAGAAGTAGGTTTCTACAACCCAGTTGCAGAACCAAAGCAATTAAAGCTTGATGAAGACAAGATTTTTGAATGGCTTAAGAAGGGTGCACAACCTTCAGACACTGTTAGATCACTTCTTTCAGGTGCTGGCTTAATGAAGAAGTTGCACGAATCAAAGCAAAGCAAATAATTTATTTGCAAAGGTAGAAAGTTTGAAGTTAGATGCTTCAAACTTTTTTCTTACTTGAATTTAGGAGGGCAAATGCAATTTTATGATGTAGCGCAGATTGTGACCACGCACGGACTAAAGGGTGAATTAAAGGTGAATTTAGTAACCGACTTTCCTGAAGAACGCTTTTCTGCTGGCAGCAAATTAACTCTCAAAGATAATCATGACCGTGTTTTAACGGTGACAAATGGTCGGCCATTTAAGCAGTCATGGCTTGTTCAGTTTGCGGAAATCACGGATATTGATCAAGCTGAAAAATTAAAGGGCAAAACTTTGGTTGTGAGTGAAGATGCTCAACATGACCTGCCTGATGGTGTCTATTATTATCGTGATATTCTTGGTTGCACGGTTTTAGACAATCAAACTGGCGCGGTTTTGGGCAAGATCACGGATATTATGTCTCCTGGAGCCAATGATGTCTGGCAAGTAACTGAAGAATCCGGCAAGGAATACTTAATTCCTTACATTGATGATGTTGTTAAAAAAGTCGATATTACTGCCAAAAAAGTTTATGTTGAATTAATGGAGGGCCTGCGCGATGAAGATTAACGTGCTAACACTTTTTCCAGATATGTTTACCCCCTTGCAGACGTCAATGCTGGGGCGCGGCTTGGAGGACGGCAAGTGGGATCTTAATCTAGTTAATTTTCGCGATTTTACCAGCGATGTCCATCATCATGTCGATGATACGCCGTATGGTGGTGGTGCTGGCATGGTCTTGCAAATCATGCCAATTAAAAAGGCGTTGGATTCACTGACTAACAAGGGCAAGGTAATTATTACCGCACCGCAAGGGCAGACTTTTAACCAGAAGATGGCCCAGCGCTGGTCCAATGAGGAAAATTTAACTTTCATTTGTGGTCATTATGAAGGCTTTGACCAACGAATTTATGATTTGGCTGACGAAACGGTTTCGATTGGTGATTATGTGTTAACTGGTGGTGAATTGCCCACGATGAGCATGATTGATGCGACAGTGCGGCTGCTTCCGGGTATTTTAGGTAATGCTGCCTCACCAGTTGAAGAAAGCTTTTCTCATGGGCTTTTGGAATATCCACAATATACACGTCCGGAAAACTTTGAAGGCTTGAAGGTACCCGAAGTTTTAACTTCTGGCAATCATCAAAAAATCGCCGAATGGCGTCATAAAGAGGCACTAAGGGCAACGTATTTAGCTCGTCCAGATATGCTGGAAAATTATGAATTAAGTCAGGAAGAACGCGATTGGCTTGCCGAATTTAAAGAAGAGGATTAAGCTTGCGTTAATGTGGCTAATTTGCTAAGATATTAAAGGTGTCAGCATTTAGCTGCACTAAGAGTTATGGGTGTTCCGCTGACGCAAGTAGCGTTAATGAATGCCGAAAGAGGAGAAAACTATGGATCCATTAATTCAAGAATTGACTAAAGAACAATTACGTGATGATATTCCTGACTTCCGCGCTGGTGACACTGTTCGTGTTCACGTTCGCGTTGTTGAAGGTACTCATGAACGTATCCAGATGTTCGAAGGTGTCGTAATTAAGAGAAAGGGTGCTGGCATTGCTGCAACTTACACTGTTCGTAAGATTGCTTCTGGTGTTGGTGTTGAACGTACTTTCCCAGTTAACGACCCACGTGTTGCTAAGGTTGATGTATTACGTCACGGTCGTGTACGTCGTGCTAAGCTTTACTACTTACGTGAACGTCATGGTAAGTCTGCAAGAATTGCAGAAAAGCGTCGTTAATTCACGTTTTATCATTCAAAAAGAACCATCTTTTAAAGAAGATGGTTCTTTTTTTATTTCTTGTGGTACTATAAAAGTATGTTTTGATAATTGGAGGATGATAATATGAGTGAACCGTTTTTAATGCAATTTGATGCAAATCCGCACGCAGTTCTGGAGCCCGATCATGAACGCGATAAGCTGAATTATCATTTTCCTAAAAAATTGTTGTTTGCGTTTATTACTTCTGAGGCAATTGCTAACTTTTTGTCTCAATATCCGCATCGCAAGCTGGGTCATTATGATTGCTTTGAAGGCGAGACGCCAATTTATGAAGTTGATCTAGGCAATGAAAAAGTTACTTTCTGTCAAGCTAAAATTGGTGCTTCAGCGGCTGTTGAATTACTTGATTGGCTGATTAGTTACGGCGTCAAGCAGATTTTGGCAATTGGGTCGGCCGGAAGCTTGGTTGACTTACCAGAAAACTATTTTTTAGTTCCTGTGAAAGCAGTCAGGGATGAGGGCACGTCATTTCATTATTTGGCTCCTGGCAACATGATTGATTTGCATTCGAATTATTTATCGCGAGTAGAACAATTGATGGCAGAAAATGACTACAAAATTAAAGAAGTCATTACTTGGACGACCGATGGCTTTTTCCGCGAGACAAAAGACAAGGTAAGTCAGTTTAAACAACTTGGTGCTTCTTGTGTTGAAATGGAGTGTGCCGCGATGGCAGCGTGCTCAAACTTTCGCCACGTTGACTTTGCACAAATCTTGTTTACGGCCGACTCTTTAAGTAATTTAGAAAAGCATGAAGATCGTGGCTGGGGTAGAGATGCCCACGAGTTAGCCTTACAATTAGTAGCACAAATTTTAGTAAAAATCTAGAATAAAGATTGTGAAATTTACTAATGTGAAACTAACATGAAACATAGATTTTTTCACAAACCACAAATATAAAAGCTGATGTAATAGTGATTAAAGATAATTTATCCTTAAAACTTTGTGAAGCCAAAACAATGAGTGAATGTGGAAAGTCCCAAATGTCTTGAAATGAAAGCGATAATACGTGATGAAATATCCAGAATGGTTAATTGAAAAAGTGCAAAAAAGAGCACAAGGAATGAAATTAGAAGGATTAAATGAGGGGGCTGGACCAGAAAATCCTGCCCTGATGATCGTTGGTGAAGCCCCAGGTCGTGATGAAATTGTCTCGCACGTTCCGTTTCATGGTAGTTCGGGTAAAGAGTTAATGAAATCCTTGGCACTAATTGGTTTGACGCGAGACGATGTCTATATCACTAGCGTGGTTCGTAGTCGACCTTATGCGACCAAAACTGTTTTCAGTAAGAAAGAAAATAAAGAGGTTATTAAACATCCAAATCGCAAGCCAACTAAGAAAGAAGTTTTGGCTCACGCACCATTCTTTGATTATGAAATTGCGCATGTTCAGCCTAAAATTATCGTTACTGTTGGTGGCACTGCAATTGAACGCTTGCTTGGCCCTGGCCACAGCATTTCGCAAGAACACGGTCAAGTAATCGTGCAAACGCCAATTCTGCAGTTGAATGACGCTGAAGACGGCTATGAATGGTCAACAGAAAAATATACTGTGATAATGGAATATCATCCGGCAGCGGTTTTCTATAATCGGAAATTAACGGAAACTATTAAAGAAGATTGGCTCGCACTAAAGCCATATTTAGATAATCAAAAAGACTAGAAAGAAAATTCTAGTCTTTTTTGTTAATTAATATTATTGCGGTAAAGGCCGACAACCTTACCTAAGATTTGCACGCGGTCAAGAATAATCGGTGCCATTGTGTCATTTTCTGGTTGCAAGCGGTAATGTTTTTTTTCTTTATAAAAGCGCTTGACTGTTGCCTCATTTTCTTCAGTCATTGCGACAACAATTTCACCATTAATTGCGGAACTTTGCTTACGCACGATAACGTTGTCACCATTTAAAATGCCTGCATTAATCATACTTTCACCGTGCACTTTTAACATAAATAAGTCGCCAGCGTCATTGGCTAAGTCAGGTGGAAGGGGAAAGTAATCCTCAATATCTTCAACGGCTAAAATTGGTTGCCCAGCAGTAACAACACCGACAACTGGAATTTCACTCGGCTTAATTCCTAATGCTCGTTTGCCTTCTGCTGTAATTTCCAAAGCTCGCGGCTTAGTGGCATCTTTAATTATTAGCCCCTTGCGCTCTAAACGGGATAAGTGCCCGTGAACTGTTGAGGTCGAAGATAAATTGACTGCGGCACAAATTTCACGAACAGTAGGGGGAAAACCACGGTCTGCCACGGTTTCATAAATATAGCGTAATATTTCTAATTGTTTGGAATCATGATTAACAGGCATAATTGCTCCCCATTACTATAAGATAAAATTTCTATAAGGTAAGTTTACCAAAAAGTTTTGCTAAATACAAACAAATGTTCTAAGAACTTAAACTTTTTTTCTTAGTGCAAATAAGGTAGACTTTTTTAATAGAGGTGTAAAAATGACTAAAGATGAAGAAAAGAAATCAATCAATCGCATTAATGAATTATATCGCAAAAAAAAGGCTGGCAATTTGACTAAAAAAGAGGAAGAAGAACGTAAAAAATTACATCAAGAATTTTTGAAAAACTTCCGCGCTAGTTTTAAACAAAACATTGAAGATATGGTTATCATTGATAAAAATGGTAAAGAAATCACGTCCGAAAAGGCAAAACAAGCCCAAAGACGCAAAGGTTTAAGAAAAGATTAATTTTAACCTTTAAATTTTAGGCAAGTTTAGGTAAGATATAACTATTGGATATTTTGAGGAGTTAATTTTTATGAATTTGGCAATAGAAATTGTTTTAATCATTGTTGCACTATTGATCGGCCTCGTTGGTGGCTTTTACGGTGCAAGATCATATATGAAAAAGTATTTTAAGGAAAATCCACCAATCAGTGAAGATATGATTGTTGCGATGATGTCACAAATGGGACAAAAACCATCTGCCAAGAAGGTTAACCAAGTGATGAACATGATGAAGCATCAAAATAATTAATCTTGAGATTAACTAGTAAAGACGGGGATTGTTCCCCGCCTTTTTTGGTTTGGTGTTGGGTCAGATAGGAATAAAAATGGGAATATTTTTTAAATTAGGTTGGTTTTTTAAAAAGGAAAAGAAGCGCTATATAGTCGGAGTTACATTTTTGGCACTAACTTCAGTAGTTAATTTAGTACCACCGCGAATTTTAGGCTTAATGGCGGATCAGCTTGATCAAGGGCATATTAGCTGGGGTCAATATGGCGTCTTAATTTTGGCAATCATTGCGGCGGCACTATTGTTATATGGCTTTCGCTATTTTTGGCGTAAACAAATTTGGGGTGGCGCAGCCGAATTAGAGCGACAATTGCGCTCGAAATTATTTAATCATTTTATGGAAATGGACCGGACATTTTACCAACGTCACCGAACAGGTGACTTGATGGCACACGCAACAAATGATGTCTCGGCAATTCAAGATGTTGCCGGCGCGGGCGTTTTGACTTTGGTTGATTCATTAATTATGAGTGTGTCAACCATGATTGCGATGATCATTTTCGTTGACTGGCGGCTAACGATTTTGGCGTTATTGCCGTTGCCAGTTTTAGCATGGGGAGCATGGCAGTTAGGTAACCAGTTGCATGATGCCTTCGATAAGTCACAGGCTGCATTCTCACGGTTAAATAATAAGACGCAAGAGTCAGTTTCTGGGATTAAAGTTATCAAAACTTTTGGTCAGGGAGCTGAAGATACTGCTGCTTTTGACCAGATGGTTGCTGACACGATCAAGATTAATAAAAAAGTCTTCAAATGGGATGCGCTGTTTGACCCGTTAGGAACAATTATTATTGGTTTAACATATACGATTACGATTATTTACGGTGGCATAATGGTTGCCAACAAGACCTTAACAATTGGTCAACTAGTTTCCTTTATTGCCTATATTGGTAACATGGTCTGGCCGATGTTTGCGATTGGTTATCTCTTCAATATATTGGAGCGGGGAAGTGCCAGTTACGATCGGGTTGAAAAGTTACTTGATGAAAAGCCACAAATCACTGATGAGTATGCAGATAAAAGTATCACGGCAGATGATTTAAGTGGTGACTTAAATTACCACATAAACTCATTTGCATATCCTGATGAGCCGCAACTACCAGTTTTGCAGCAAATTAACTTCACACTGAAAAAAGGCCAGACATTAGGTCTTGTTGGTAAGGTTGGTTCTGGTAAAACGACAATTATTCAGCTGCTATTGCGCGAGTTTGACAAGTATGATGGTCTGATAACATTAAATGGTCATGATATTCGCACAATTCCGCTTGATGTATTATTGCAACAAATATCTTATGTTCCACAAAATAATTATCTTTTTTCAACGTCAATACAAAAGAATATTGCTTTTTCGCAAGCTGATGCACCTGAAGAAGCAATTATTAGTGCGGCTAAAAAGAGTGACTTGCACAACGATATTTTGGAAATGCCAGCTGGCTACAAGACATTGGTTGGTGAAAACGGCGTTTCACTATCTGGCGGGCAAAAGCAACGGATGTCAATTGCGCGGGCACTACTTAAACAAAGTAAAATTCTGATATTAGATGATGCCCTGTCAGCAGTTGATGCACGTACCGAAATGGCGGTTTTGCAATCATTGCGTAAAGAACGTGCGGGCAAGACGACAATGATTGCAACGCACCGATTAACATCGGTTATGAATGCCAATTTGATTTTGGTATTGAAGGATGGCGAGATTGTTGAACGCGGCACTCACGAGCAATTACTGGCTGCAGATGGCTGGTATGCGGAGATGTGGCAAAGGCAAGAATTAGAAGAAAAGGTAGGTGAGTAAGATGGATGAACGAAACGAATCAGTTTGGTCTAAAGAAATTCCGGTTAAAGAGCAACTCGACATTTTCAAACGACTTGTCCGCTTTGTGCTGCAATTTAAGAACGAAATGATTATTGCCGGAGTTGGCGCGCTGCTTGTTAGTATCATCAATATGCTGCTGCCGTATGGCTTACAGTTCTTTCTTGATAATTATTTAGTTAAAGCTGATGTGACAACCCAAGTGATTATTTTTGCCGGTTTATTATATGCTGGTGGATCAGTCATTAAAGGAATTTTGCAGTTTACGTACGAATACTTTTTTGCTCTGGGTTCTGAAAAATCTCTGGAGGGTTTACGGGCAGAATTATATAAAAAATTGCATACCTTAGGGATGCGTTACTTTGATCAGACACCCGCTGGTTCTATTGTTTCGCGCGTGACTAACGATACTATGACACTGAGCAACTTCTTGACAGTGTTATCCAGCGTTGTCTTGTCATTATTTTCTATTATTTCGGCGTTAGTTGCCATGTTTTCAACTAATGTACTCGCTGGCCTGATTGTGCTTGCCTTCTTACCGCTTTCTTTAATCGTTATTTGGCAATATTCCAAGCGCAGTTCCAAGCTTTACCGTAATTATCGTGAGCGGCTAAGTCGAATTAACACCAACTTGAATGAATCAATTGAGGGTGTTTCCCTAATTCAGCAATTCAAGCAAGAAAAACGGATGACTGGTAACTTCGAGCACGAGAATGCGGCGTTAATGAAAACGCGCTTTAACATGATTAACCTCAATTCCTTGTTGCTATCACCATTGACAAGTCTGCTATATTCATTGGCCTTGGCATTAACCTTAATGTATTTTGGCTTTCCCTTACGGCAGACTTTTGTGCCTGCTGGGGTGGTATATGCCTTTTCGCAGTACATTTCGCAATTTTTTAATCCAATTTCAAATTTGATGGATCAAATGACCTTCTTCCAGGATGGGATTGTTGCTGGTAAGCGAATTTTTCGCATTTTAGATGATACTAATTATGAGCCGCAGCAGGATGAACAGCAGGGGCTGACCATTACGCAAGGCAAGATTGAATTTAAGCACGTTAGTTTTTCGTATGACGGTAAAAACGAAATCTTGCACGATATTTCTTTCACCGTTAATCCCGGTGAAACTCTGGGAATTGTAGGTCATACTGGTTCTGGTAAAAGCTCAATTATCAACGTTATGATGCGTTTTTACGAATTTTATCAAGGGCAAGTCTTAATTGATGGCGTTGATATTAAAAAGTATCCTAAGGCAGAATTGCGCAAAAAACTCGGACTAGTCTTACAGGATCCCTTCATGTTTTACGGCGATATTAGTTCTAATATTCGTCTATATAACCAAAAAATCACGGATGAGCAGATTAAGCAAGCTGCAGAAACCGTTCAAGCCGCTGACTTTATTGAAAGGCTGCCGGGCAAGTATCATGCTGAAGTTGGTGAGGGTGGCAGTGAATTTAGCCAAGGTCAACGGCAGCTGATTTCATTTGCCCGAACATTAGTAACTAATCCTAAAATTTTAGTTTTGGATGAGGCAACGGCAAATGTGGATACAGAAACAGAAACGCTAATTCAGGCAGGACTAAGGCGTTTGCGTCAAGGACGAACAACATTAGCGATTGCTCACCGCTTATCAACGATTGTTGATGCCGATCAGATCATTGTTCTTAATCAGGGTAGGATTATTGAACATGGTACGCATCAAGAATTGCTAGCACAAAAAGGTTACTACTACAATTTGTATACTCTACAAAATCAGAATTAAAATTAGCGTGGTGATTGATGTAGCGGTCATACCACGCTTTTTTTAAAATATTGACAGCGATTACATTGTGGCGTAAATTAAGAGATGATGTTTTTATAGTGAGAAAGGAAATTGTAATGGAATATCATAAAATAGATCAAACTGATCGTGAAAATTTAAGTAAATTTATTTCTGAGCCCGAACGGTTCATAACTAAACCAACTGAACACTGGGACCACGACCAGTTTAAGACTGTCAGAGCAATGCCGGAATTAGTAATTCAACCCGTAACTAACGATGAAGTTAAGAATGTGGTTAAATATGCCAGTGATCACAACATTCTAATCGTTCCACGCGGTAATTCAACGGGTTTAATGGGTGCCAACTTAAGTGTTGATGGTGGTATTTCTCTTGACATGGTTAAAATGAACCAAGTGATTGAATATGATCCTGAAAGTTTGACAATGACTGTTCAAGCCGGAATCAGATTAAAGGACATTGAGGAATACTTGGCAGACAAGCCATTTACGTATATGCCTGCACCTGCAATGCACTGGGCAACAATTGGTGGTAATACTTCAACTAATGCTGGTGGCTTAAAGGCCATTAAATATGGCGTTACTAGAGAGCATATTCGTGAATTAAAGGTAGTTCTAACTGACGGTAAGCTTTACAAGTTTGGCTCTAAGGCAGTTAAGTCGGCTTCTGGCTATTCACTTAAAGATTTAATTATTGGTGCAGAAGGTACATTAGGTGTTGTTACTGAGGTAACTGTGCGTCTTTATCCAAAGCCACACAAGTCAATTAATGCAATTATTCCGTTTCCAACCTTGAATGACGCTATTAAATCTGTACCTGCAATCTTAAAATCTGGCGTTGTCCCAACAACAGTTGAATTTATGGGCCGTAAGGTAATCAATTTATGGGAAAAGTATGCTGGTGATCAATTCCCAATTAAGCATGGTGATGGCTTCATTATCGTTGGCCTTGATGCGTTTACTGACGAAGAATTGAAGGCTGAATTGGAACAAACTTTAGCTACTGTCAAAGACTTTAAGGCTGAAGAAGCAGTTGTTTTAAGTGCTGATTCTGCTGAAGCTAAGAAGATTTGGGCATGTCGCGAAGCATTGCTGTTGGCAATTCAGAAGTCAACACCAAAGATGGATGAAATCGACGTTTGTGTTCCAATCAATCACATTCCAGATGTTCTGGATAGAATTGAAGAATTAGAAAACGAATTGCATATTAGAATTCCTAACTTTGGTCACGCAGGCGACGGTAATTTGCACATTTACCTTTGCTCAGATGAAATGAACGATGAAGAATATGCCAAAACAAGTGAAAAGGTAATTAGTGAGTTGTACAAGACCGCCAAAGAACTTGACGGTAACATGTCTGGTGAACACGGTATTGGTTATGCTCGTGCTGGTTACTTCGAGGACTTCTACGGTCATGATTACACCGAATTATTACGCAAGATTAAGACCCTGTTTGATCCAAATGACGTTTTGAATCCAGGTAAAATTTTCAAAATGTAATTCATAAGATAAAAAAACTAGCAGTCCAAGTTAATTTGGATTGCTAGTTTTTTTGAGTTTATTTATTTAACATGTAGTCACGAGTTAAGGGGAGGTTTTTACCAGAAGGACCCTTGGTAATCAGATATTGAATGACATCAATGTTGCCAGATTCAAATGAGGCAGCACAGGCTTGCAAATACAGGTCCCACATTCGGGTAAATCGTTCACCCATCAATTTTTGAATTTGGTCACGGTGCTGGTTAAAGTTCTTATCCCAAATCTCAAGCGTGCGTTGGTAATGGCGTCTAAGCATTTCGATATCATCAATTTGCATATCGCTGGCAATGATGTGCTCGATGTTTTCATTTAAGCCGGGGACATAACCACCCGGAAAAATGTACTTGTTAAGCCATGCATTAGTAGCACCACCTTGCTGGCGGGTAATTCCGTGAATTAGGGCAACACCATCTTTTTTCAGATATTTGGCAACATCACTAAAATACTGTGCCAGATTTTCCTTGCCCACATGTTCAAACATTCCGACAGAGGTAATGCAGTCCCACTGCTTGTCGCCAAGTTCGCGGTAATCTTCCAGCTTAACCTCGGCCACATCTTGCAAATTCTGATCGAAGATTTTCTTCTGCACTAATTTGTATTGTTCTTCGCTAAGTGTCACGCCAGTTACCTTTAGGCCGTATTCCTTAGCAGCTGTGAGCATTAGTGTGCCCCAGCCGCAACCGATATCTAACAGTGTTTTGCCTTTTTGGGGATGTAATTTATTTAAAATATGATGAATCTTAGCAATTTGTGCCTGCTCAAGGTTATCATGATTATCCCCAGCAAAGTAAGCACAAGAATATGTCAGCGTAGAGTCAAGCCATAATTCGTAGAAGTCATTGCCGATGTCGTAATGGCTTTGGACGTCTTTTTCGCTTTGTTCCTCGGTGTGCTTTTGCTCTGGCAAAAATTTACGAAATTTACTTGACCGCAAAAAGCTATCCGAGCTTTCGTAAGCACCGCAAATTAATTGTTGCAAGCTACCCTTGACTTCGATTTTCTTATCCATGTAAGCTTCGCCTAATGCTAAAGAAGCATTACGAGAAATTGCTGTAACTGGAATTTTTTCATTAAAAATAATTTCAATGTCTGGATTACCATTACCGTAAATTTCACCCTTACCGTCCCAATAGGTAACCTTGATCGGAAACGGGAACGACTTACTGAGCATCATTTTGTAAAAAGTTTTCTCTAACAACTTAAAATTCCTCCATTTTTTCAAATATATTTATCATAACACTAACAAAAAAGATTGAACTCTTAATGAATTCAATCTTTTTTATTTAGCAACGTAATGAAAATCCGGATTGTGCTCAGCATCAATTTGATCCCAAACCTTTTGCAATTGCTTATCAAATGCAGCTTCGTTTTCATGGGTTAATTTCATTTTCCGATCAACTTGAATTGGATTACCAAAGCACACATCAAGTGGTTGACGCTTTAATAAATTGCCGAAGGTGAGTGGCCCTTGATAAACGACAGGGACAATTGGCTTACCAGATAATTTGGCAATTGCCAAGGTTCCAGCCTTGAGCTCAGTGGAGTGTCTTGTTCCTGATGGAAAAATAATCAGGGAAAAGTTGCCTTTTCTTAGGCCCTTAATTGGGATTTTAAGTGCTGAAGGGCCAGGATTTTTGCGGTCAACAGCAAAAGCATGTGCGTGAGTCATAATGAACCGTAAAATTGGATTTTTAAACAATTCGATTTTGGCCATAAACATAAATTCCTTGGGACTAGCGGCTAAAGCAAATAAAATTGGCTCCCACCAAGTCCGGTGTGGGGCAGCTAAGATATAGTTACCTTCAGGGATGCGTTCTTTATGATAAACATGTAAATGACCGTTAAGGATCCAAACAATAAATCGCGCAGCTACGCGAATAAAATGATAAAACATGATTAAACTCCTCCAATTGTTGTAAAATATTATAACAAAGCTCAGGGAAAGGACAAAATTTTATGGTGAAATTGGCAGATAGCGAACGAATTGATTATATGTATAGTGATGATTTGAGGATTATTCAGGATAAAACCGCGTTTAGTTTTTCATTAGATACTTTGCTGTTGGCATCACTAGCTAAAGAGGCAGTTCGGGATCGGTCAAAAGTTGCTGACTTGTGTGCGGGCAACTGTGCCGCCAGTATGTATATGGCGTATTTTAACCGGGCAAAATACGATGCAGTGGAAATTCAGGAGGAGGCGGCCTCGCAAGCTCGGCGTTCAATTGAGATTAACCAAATGGAAAATAGAATAACCGTTTTTCAAAAAAATGTTAAGAATGTCGCCAAGTTTTTACGCAAGGATTCTTATGATGTCGTGGTTGTTAACCCGCCATATTTTAAGGTGCCCGAGGGTCATGAAATTAACCCTGATCCAAAAAAGGCAATTGCGCGGCATGAAATTTTAATTAATCTTGAAGAAATAATTGAGGCTGCAAGTGGTCTATTGAAGATGAAGGGGAAGATGTTTATGGTGCATCGGCCCGAGAGATTGAACGAGATTGCCTACTTTTGCATGAAGCATGACCTGAGTATTAAATTTGTGCAGCCCTTTGTTTCGCATCGCGGGGATGACAGTAATTTAATCATCATTGAGGCAGTTAAACACACAGCTAGTGATGGTTTGGTCTTAAGGGATGCAATTGAAGTTCATGATCAAAATGGGGAATTTTTGCCGGCAATTAAACGCATTATCCGTGAAACTCCAGAAGATCGAGCTAAGCGCCAAAAAAGTAAGGATTACTTTTTTTACGTCTTATTATGCAGTGATGGCAGCTTTTATGGCGGCTTTACAGATGATTTGCAAAAGCGCCTGGCTGCTCATAACTCAGGCAAGGGTGCCAGGTATACCAAGGCAAGACGCCCAGTTAAAATGATTTATCATGAAAAATTTGTAGATAAGAATTTGGCATTAAAGAGAGAGTATTGGTTCAAGCACCATCCAAGACAATGGAAAGAAAAATTTTTGCATGAACATGCAGTTGATTTTTAGTCTTGCATCTTAAGCTGAAATCTAGTATTCTATTATGGTGTGCTAAATATAGTACGCAGGTAAAACACATCAAGAGCGATCAATATTTTGGTGCCAAACACTTGGCGAAATATTGAAATGACCGCTTGAGAGGATTAAAAACCATAGGAGGAATTTATTATGTCAGTAGTTTCAATGAAACAATTACTTGAAGCTGGTGTCCACTTCGGTCACCAAACTAGAAGATGGGATCCAAAGATGGCTCCTTACATTTTTACTCAAAGAAATGGTATTTACATCATTGACTTGCAAAAGACAATCAAGATGTTGGACGATGCTTACGCTTTTGTTAGAGCCGTTGCTCAAGATGGTGGCGTTATTCTTTTTGTAGGTACTAAGAAGCAAGCCCAAGATTCTATTGCTGAAGAAGCAACTCGTGCCGGTCAATACTTCGTTAACCAACGTTGGTTAGGTGGTACTTTGACTAACTGGAAGACTATCCAAAGCCGAGTACAAAGATTAAAGGATTTAAAGAAGATGTCAGAAGATGGTACTTTTGAAGTATTGCCAAAGAAGGAAGCTTCACTTTTGACTAAGGAAATGGACAAGCTTGAAAGATTCTTAGGTGGTATCGAAGATATGCCTAGAATTCCAGATGTTTTGTTCGTAGTTGATCCTAAGAAGGAAAAGATTGCCGTTCACGAAGCTAACATTTTAGGTATTCCAGTTGTCGCAATGGTTGACACTAATACTGACCCAACTCCAGTTGACGTAGTAATTCCTTCAAACGATGATGCTATCCGTGCTATTCGTCTTATTTCAGGTGCAATGGCTGACGCAGTTATCGAAGGTAAGCAAGGTCAAGACGATGACGACGAAAGCGTTGAAGTCGAAATGGCTAATGGTGCTGCTGACGATGAAAGTGTTGAAGAAGCAGAAACTACTGAAGAAGATTCAGACAACGAATAATTACTGTTTCTAACTAGGAGGACACATCAATGGCAAATATTACTGCTAAGCAAGTTAAAGAATTACGTGATCGTACCGGTGCTGGTATGATGGACTCCAAGAAGGCTTTAGTCAAGGCTGATGGAGACATTGAAAAGGCAATCGATATTTTAAGAGAAAACGGTGTTGCTAAGGCTGCTAAGAAGTCCGGCAGAATTGCTGCTGAAGGTTTAGCTGAATACGCATTTAACGACAACACTGCTGCTTTAGTTGAAATCAATTCAGAAACTGACTTTGTTTCTTCAAACGACAAGTTCGTTAAATTAGTTGACGATGTTACTAAAGCAATCCTTGTTGCTAAGCCTGCTAATGTAGAAGAAGCATTAAAGGCTCCAATGGGTGACTCAACAATTGGTGAAGAGATCACCAACTTGACTGCTGTTATCGGTGAAAAGATTACTTTGAGAAGATTCGACTTAGTAACTAAGAAGGATGATGAAGTATTTGGTGCTTACAAGCATAATGGTGGTTCAATTGTTGCTCTTGTTACCTTAAAGGGTGACAGCGAAGAAGCAGCTAAGAACATCGCAATGCACGTAGCTGCAATTAATCCAGAATACTTAAACAAGGATTCTGTACCAAAGGCTGATTTTGACCGGCAAAAAGATGTCTTCACTAAGGAAACTGAAAATGAAGGCAAGCCTGCTAAGATTATTCCTAAGATCGTTGAAGGTCGTGTAAACAAGTACTTAAGTGAAATTTGTTTAGTTGACCAACCATACGTTAAGGATTCTGATAAGACTGTTGCTGAATATGCTAAGTCAGAAGGCTGTGAAGTTGTTGGTTATACCCGTTACGAAGTTGGCGAAGGTATTGAAAAGAAGCAAGAAGACTTTGCTGCTGAAGTAAAAGAACAAATGAAGTAATTTATTTGTTAATTAAAAAGAGAGGGTAACTACCTTCTCTTTTTTTCTGGATAAAATCGTTGTCTTTTATTTTGTGGTCGGACAATTTAATGTTTAATATGGTAAAATATTTAGATGATGAGGAGGTCACTATGACTAAAGTTAAATATAAGCGTGTTATTTTGAAAATTTCTGGTGAAGCCCTTGCTGGTGATAAGGGGACAGGAATTAACCCTACAGTTATCAGTCATTTGGCTCAAGAAATTAAGTCAGTTCACGATTTAGGCGTTGATATTGGTATTGTCTGCGGTGGCGGTAACATGTGGCGCGGTGAAACTGGTGAAAAACTAGGCATGGAACGTTCACAAGCTGACTACATGGGAATGCTTGCAACCATTATGAATGGTTTAGCTCTTCAAGATGGTTTAGAGCATGTAGGCGTGCCAACCAGATTACAGACCTCAATTGAAATGCGGCAAATTGCAGAGCCGTATATCAGAAGAAAGGCAATTCGGCATTTAGAAAAGGGGCGCGTTGTAATTATGGGTGGTGGAACAGGTAATCCATACTTTTCAACTGATACAACAGCTGCATTGCGTGCTGCTGAAATCAATGCTGACGTTATTTTAATGGCTAAAAATGGTGTTGACGGAGTTTACTCTGCTGATCCAAAGCTTGACCCTAATGCTAAGAAGTATCAGGAATTAACGCAGCTCGATTTGATTGCTAAAGATTTAAAAGTAATGGATCGGACAGCAAGCTCGCTTTCAATGGATACGAACATACCGCTTATTGTGTTTAACGTTAATACTGAAGGTAATATTAAGAAGGCAGTCATGGGTGAACCAATTGGTACTGTTATTGAAGGTGGTAAATAATGAATAACGAAACAATTAAAAAAGCCCAAGAAAATATGGACAAATCAATTACGGTTTTCCAAAAAAATCTTGGTTCAATTAGAGCTGGTGTTGCTAACGCTGCAATTTTGGAAAGTGTTAAGGTTGACTATTATGGTGCCCCAACTCCGCTGACACAGATGTCGAGTGTAACTATCCCAGAACCACGCGTTTTGTTAATTACACCGTATGACCAAAGCAGTTTGGACAATATTGAGCATGCATTGCTTGCCTCCAACTTAGGTCTAACTCCAGCCAATGACGGTAAGGTAATCAGATTAGTTATTCCACAATTAACTGGTGAAAGACGGCAAGAAATTGCCAAGCAAGTTAATAAGTTAGCTGAAGAAGCTAAAATTGCGGTTAGAAATGTTCGCCGAGATGCGATGAACAGCCTTAAGAAACAACAAAAAGATGATGAAATTACCGAGGATGAGCAACGTAATTTAGAAAAGCAAGTTCAAAAGGCCACTGACAATGCAACCAAGAAGATTGATGAAGTAGCTGACAAAAAGCGCACTGAAATTACTAAAGGTTAATGACAATGGCAGAAAAAAATCAATTAAATCATCTTGCAATTATCATGGATGGCAATGGTCGCTGGGCACGCCGCCAAGGTAAGCCACGGGTTGCTGGTCATCATGAGGGGATGAATAATGTTGAGCGAATTACATTAGCTGCCGATAAGCTAGGGATTAAGATTTTGTCGCTTTACGCATTTTCAACTGAAAATTGGGCACGACCAAAAGAGGAAGTTGCTTATTTGATGAATTTGCCAGTTCGCTTTTTTGACAAATTTATGCCGACGTTAATGGCGAATAATGTTAAAGTGAACATTATGGGTTATTTAGATGAATTGCCACCTAAAACTTATAATGTTGTTCAGCGAGCAATGGCAGAGACCGCCAATAATACTGGCTTAATCTTAAACTTTGCATTTAATTACGGCTCACGCAGCGAAATTACTTCAGCTGTTAAGGAATTGGGTGGCATGATTGAAAGTGGCGCGATTTCTAGTGAGCAAATTGATGAAGAAATGATTTCAGAGCGGTTAATGACGGCTAAGTTTGGTGCTTTTCGTGATCCTGATTTACTAATTAGGACTTCAGGAGAGCAACGAATTTCCAATTTTTTGCTTTGGCAATTGGCTTATTCCGAGTTGGCATTTAGCCCGAAAAATTGGCCTGACTTCAATGAAGCCGACCTGCAAAAATTCGTAAGTGAGTTTCAAAATCGTCACCGCCGTTTTGGCAAGGTTGATGAATCAGATAGTTAGGTAGTTTATATGAAACAACGTGTTATTACAGCAGTTATTGCTTTAATTTTATTTATTCCCATCGTTTATGTTGGTGGTCTTTGGATGGACTGGTTGACTGTGGCTTTTGCGGCAGTTGGGATCAGTGAAATCTTCCTGATGAAGAAACAAATTTTAGTGTCGATTAATTTTTTATTGGCGTTATTAGCAACAATCATTTGGGCCGTTCCAGATTCTTTCATTAAGGGGATGCCATGGCATTGGTCTAAGTATGGTATGTATTTTGCTATTATTATGCTAATGCTGACATGGACGGTTTTATCAAAGAATAAAACGACCTTCGATGACGTTGGTGTCTACACCCTGTCGTCATTATATATTGGGACTGGTTTTCACTATATGGCCGCCATCAGAAATAGCAATAACGGGTTAGCACTTTTGTGCTACGTCTTTGTTGTTGTGTGGCTAACTGATACTGGTGCATACATGATAGGCCGCCAGATTGGTAAGCATAAGTTATGGCCAGTAATTAGTCCTAATAAGACCTGGGAAGGTTCAATTGGGGGTACAATTTGTGCCGTTATTTGCGCAGCAATTTACGTATATTGCGTTCAAGTAGGTTACCCACAAATGCAAATGATTATTATTGCCTTTTTCCTTTCGATTGTTGGGCAAATGGGCGACTTAGTGGAATCTGCTTATAAACGCTACTATGGTGTAAAGGATTCTGGTAAGATTTTGCCGGGACACGGCGGTATCTTGGACCGATTCGACAGTATGCTATTTGTATTACCAGTAGTTGCTGCCTTGTTAGGAATTATGCACTAGGAGAATTCTATTGAAGGGCATACTAATCTTTTTAGTCGTATTTGGTATTCTTGTTTTTGTTCATGAATTTGGGCACTTTATTGTTGCTAAAAAATGCGGTATTTTGGTGCGAGAATTTTCAATCGGAATGGGACCGAAGCTTTTTCAAGTGAGGCGTAATCCGACTACTTACACAATTCGATGGTTGCCATTAGGCGGCTATGTGCGGTTAGCAAGTAAAGATGATGAAACCAAATTAGATCCGGGGATGACTGTGATCTTGCAGTTAAATGATCAAAATGAGGTTGTTAAAATCGACGCATCAGAATCTGATATTCCGCTTGAAGGTGTTCCCGTTCAAGTAACTAAGTCTGACTTAGTTGATGATTTGTTCATCACTGGATACGAAAATGGCGATGAAGAAAAGCAAGTTACGTATCGCGTTAATCATGATGCGACGATAATTGATCAATCTAAGACCGAGTTAGTAATTGCCCCGCGTGATACCCAGTTTCAGCAGGCAAATGTTTGGCAAAAATTAGCTACTAACATCGCTGGACCCTTGATGAATATTATTTTGGGATTTGTTGTTTTTTTAATCTGGACATTTACGGTTCCTGGTCCAGCGACCACTACTGTTGGTCAAGTTACTCCAGGGTCACCCGCACAGGTTGCCAAGATTAAACCGGGCTCCAAATTTATTGCGATTAATGGTCAGCAAACGACCTCTTTTGACGATCTTGCAATGCAAGTAGATCAGAGTAAGGGTAAGAGGATTGCCATTACTTTACTTAAAAATGGTCAAAGAGAAACTGTCAAAGTAAAACCCAAAGCAGTAAAGCAGCAGGGACAAACGAGTTACCAAATTGGAATTTTGGCCCGCAGTGATGAACGCGCTAATGTGAAACTTAAGCGTGGCTGGGCTACTGCTGTTTCTACCACGGGCTTGATTTTTAATGCTGTTGGCGGACTATTTAGACACTTCAGTTTAAATAAGTTATCTGGTCCAGTTGGTATTTATTCGGAAACATCGCAGGTTTCCAAAATGGGCTTTTCGTACATTCTTGCCTTTTTAGCAATGATTTCAATCAATTTAGGAATTGTCAATCTAATTCCAATTCCTGGTCTTGATGGTGGTAAATTCTTGCTTAATATTATTGAAATTATCCGCAGAAAGCCAATTTCTGAGAACCACGAAGCAATGGTTGAACTGATTGGTTTTGGCTTATTGTTAGTTCTAATTATTGCAGTTACTGGTAATGATATTTATCGTTACTTTATTAAATAGAAAATTTTTATTTTTCTTGGGAGAAAATTAATGCGTCAATCTAAATTATTTATGCCGACATTGAAAGAGGCACCTTCTGATGCTGTGGCTAAAAGTCATCAGTTAATGTTGCGTGGTGGCTATATTCGCCAGGTTACAGCTGGAGTTTATGCATATTTGCCATTAGGCTACCGCGTTTTACGCAAGGCTGAAAACATTATGGAAGAAGAAATGGCCAAGATTAACGTGCCAGAAATGTCAATGCCACATTTTCTGCCAGCTTCACTCTGGGAAGAATCTGGTCGTTTGCAAAAATATGGTCCAGAAATGTTCCGTCTAAAGGACCGTCATGGTCGTGAAAGTATTTTGGGGCCAACTCACGAGGAAACTTTTACTGAGATTGTTGCTAAAAATATTAAGAGTTACAAGCAAATGCCAATCGCACTGTACCAAATCCAAACTAAGTACCGTGATGAAAACCGGCCTCGATTTGGTCTATTGCGCGGACGTGAATTTATCATGCTTGATGCATACAGTTTTGCGGCCAATCGCGCGCAACTTGACGAACAATTTGATGATGAAAAACGTGCTTTTGAAGCAATTTATCGTCGTTGTGGTGTTCAAGTAAACCCAGTAATCGCTGATTCAGGTACAATGGGTGGTAAAAATTCAACCGAATTTCAAGCACCAGCCGCAATTGGTGAAGACACGATTGCAACTAATGAAACTGGCACTTATTCTGCTAACCTTGAAATGGCAGTGAGTGATGATACATTTAAGCAAGACCCAGAAGAATTGCAGCCAATGACTGAAGTCGCGACTCCTGATCAGGAAACAATTGCTGACTTAGTTGACTTTATGAACGTACCGGCTACCAGAATTGTTAAGAGTGTCCTTTATATTGTCGATGAAAAAGAGCACGTGCTAGTTTTAATTCGCGGTGATAAGAAAGTAAATGAAATCAAATTGACTCATTTACTTGATGCTGATTCTTTGCGAGTAGCAACCGACGAAGAATTACAGGCGATTACTGGTGCTGCGAAGGGCGGCGTAGGCCCAGTTAATGCTGATTGGGCTGATAAAATTGTTGCTGATAATACAGTGAAGGGTCTTTACAATGTTGTTGTTGGTGCCAATAAGACTGGTTACCAATTGAAGAATGCTAACCTTAACCGAGACTTCAAAGTTGAGCAATTTGGTGATATTCGAGTTGCTAATGAGGGCGAACCTGACCCAGTTGATCACTTACCATTGAAATTTACAACCTCAATTGAAGTTGGCCACATTTTCAAGCTTGGAACTTACTACACTGAGACCATGGGTGCTGATTTCTTAGATCAAAATGGTAAAACTCAACCGGTAATCATGGGTTCATACGGAATTGGTGTGACTAGAATGTTATCAGCAGTTGTTGAACAGCACGCAACTAAATTTGGGATTGCTTGGCCCAAAGAAATTGCACCATTTGCAGTGCACATTGTTCAAATGAAGATGAAGGACGATGCTCAAACTAAGCTGGCTGAAGAATTAGAGCAAAAGTACAGTGCTAATTATGATGTTCTATATGATGACCGTAATGAGCGTGCTGGTGTTAAATTTGCCGATGCCGATTTAGTTGGTGCGCCAATTAGAATTACGATTGGTAAAAAGGCTAGTGAAGGCGTCGTTGAAGTTAAACGCCCAACTGATGATAAAGCTAGTGAAATTACAGTTGCTGAATTAGATAGTTTTGTAAATAAAGAGTTAGGATAATTTTTCGTGACTGATAAAAACAAACTTTTCTTACATCTTTTAGAGCAAATTCATTTTCCAGAACAATTCTCAGATAATGAGTTGCTTCAAAAGGGTGAAATTGAGAACGTGGATGTATACGCTAAAGAACATAAGTGGGATATCCATGTTCTTTTTACTACTCCGCTAAAATTTGAAACTTATGCGGCATTGAATAAGGCAATTAACGCGAGTTTTGCTTCTTTTGTTAAAACGCGGCTTTTTGTTCGAACTGAAGATGGTGCTGATGATTATCTAACAGATTATTGGCACTATGCTGTGCAGAATTCGGACTTTTTGCAGCCAGTTGCCCGTGAGTTCATTTCAAGTCATAAGCCTAAAAAAGAAGATGGGCGTTGGATTATACCCGTTGATAATTTAGTGGTTGATGGCTTAATTGAACAAAAAATGTTGGATCAACTAGCTGAAGAAATGCGTGACTTTGGTTTCTTTAATCTGAAATTTGTAACGCAGCTTGATGAGCAAAACACGCAAAGTAATTTAGCTAGTCTGCAGCAATTGCAAGAGCAGCACGAGCAAAGCATGCAGGAAGCTTATAATGCGGCGCCACCTAAGGAAAAGCCAAAGCCGCAAGCTTATCCAACAAAGAAGACACGTTATGGTAATCGTAAGCTTGATGAAAGCCTGCCGATTACGCAAGTTAAAGATGTGGTTGATGGCACTAGAAATATCGTTATCGAAGGTAATATTTTTAACACTGAAAGTCGGGAATTAAAGTCGGGCGCAATTATTTTTACCGGTGAAATTACAGATTATAGTGACTCAATTTCATTTAAAAAGTTTGTTTCTGATAAAGAACAAATCAAGAGTGTCTCAGAATTGAAGCCGGGTACTTGGGCTAAAATGCAGGGTTCAGCCGCTGATGATCAATGGCAGCACGATGTTGTCTTTAATATTTCTAGTTTTGAAGTTGTTGAGCATGTTGGTCGAACAGAAAAATATCAAGGCGAAGAAAAACGTGTTGAATTGCATTTGCATACTAATATGAGTCAACTAGATGCTACCAATACGGCAACAGATTTTATTCTCGCTGCTAAGAAGTTTGGTCAAAAGGCGATTGCAATCACTGACCACGCCAATGTTCAATCATTCCCTGAGGCCTATAATGTCGGTAAGAAAAACGGGATTAAGATTGTTTATGGTGTTGAAGCCAACATGATTGACGATCATGCGCTGCTTGTACTGAATCCAGCACCAATGACTTATGAAAACCGCGAATTTGTTATTTTTGACGTGGAAACTACAGGCTTATCATCGGTTTACGACACAATTATTGAAATTGGTGCCGTCAAGATGAAAGACGGCGAAGTCATTGAGCGTTTTGATAAGTTCATTAATCCGCACCACCCATTAAGTGAGCAAACGATTAATTTAACCTCGATTACTGACGAGCAAGTTGGGGCAGCTGACGATGAAGCTGTTGTTATCAAACAGTTCCAAGATTTTTATGGCGAGCGGCCTTTATGTGGGCACAACGTTCAATTTGATGTTGGCTTTGTTAATGCAGCACTAAGAAGAGCTGGTCTTCAGGAGATTACACAGCCAGTTGTCGATACACTGGAAGTATCGCGCTTGCTGCACCCAGAACAAACACGGCATACATTGGATTCGCTAGCTAAAAAGTACAATGTTGTCTTGGAACATCACCATCGTGCCAATCAGGATGCCGAAGCGACAGGTTATCTGATGTTTAAGCTGCTTGACGCGTTTAACGCCAAATTTGATGAAGATGACCTAGGCAAGATGAATGATTATGCCGCTCATGGTCAGGTCTTTAAACGCGCGCGGCCGTCACACATGACAATTTTGGCTAAAAATCAGGCGGGACTTAAAAACATGTACCGTTTAATTTCAATAGCCAGCACCAAAGATTTTTATCGGATACCGCGCACACCTAAGTCGGACTTAGCGCAATATCATGAGGGCTTATTATATGGCTCTGGTTGTCTGCAAGGCGATGTCTTTGTTGCCATGATGCAAAAGGGTTATGACGAGGCACGTAAAAAGGCCAAGTTCTATGATTACCTTGAGGTTCAACCACCTGCAAATTATGCGCAAATGATTGTTGACCATCTGATTAGCGATGAGGCAGAGTTAGAAGAAATTTTAACTAATATCTATAAACTGGGTAAGGAATTGAATAAGCCGGTTGTGGCTACGGGGGATGCCCATTATGTTGAAAAGCATGACGCCATTTATCGCACAATTTTAATTTCTGCGCAAAGAAGTAATCCTGATCGCAACAAAACGCAACCTGATTTACACTTTTATACCACGCAAGAGATGCTTGACGCCTTTAGTTTTCTTGGTGAAGAAGCCGCTAAAGAAATTGTCATTACCAATCCGAATAAGATCGCGGCGGCAACTGAAGAGATTGCACCAATCAAGGATGGATTATTCCCACCGCACATTGATAATGCCGATGAAGAAATGAAACGGCTGACTTACGATAAGGCCTACGAGCTCTATGGCAAGCCGCTACCGAAAATTGTCCAAGACCGTTTGGAAATGGAATTAAATTCAATCATTTCCAATGGTTATGCAGTTATTTACTTAATTTCACAGCGGCTAGTTGCCAAGTCCAACAAGGACGGCTACTTAGTAGGCTCGCGGGGGTCTGTTGGTTCAAGTTTGGTTGCGACTATGTCGGGAATTACGGAAGTTAATCCGTTGGCGCCACATTATCGCTGTCCAAAGTGCAAGTATTCTAAGTTCTTTGAGAATGGCGAATATGGTTCAGGTTATGACTTGCCTGATAAAAAGTGTCCAAAATGTGGTGTTGAACTAGTCAAAGATGGACAAGATATTCCGTTTGCTACTTTCTTGGGCTTCCACGGTGACAAGGTTCCCGATATTGATTTGAACTTTTCGGGTGACTATCAGCCAGTTGCGCATAACTTTATTCGAGTTATGTTTGGGCCAGATAATTCATATCGGGCTGGGACAATTGCCACGGTGGCGGACAAGACCGCGTATGGTTATGCTAAGCATTATGACGAAGAACAAGAATTGAACTTGCGTGGTGCCGAGCTTGATAGATTAGCTGCTGGGGTCAGTGGTGTTAAGCGCACAACTGGACAACACCCCGCGGGAATTGTTGTTGTGCCTGATGATATGGATATTTATGATTTCACACCTGTGCAGTATCCTGCCGATGATGTCAATGCGGCGTGGCTGACGACGCACTTTGACTTCCATTCGATTCATGATAATATCTTGAAGTTTGATATTCTGGGGCATGATGACCCGACGATGATCAGAATGTTGCAGGATTTATCGGGAATTGATCCATTGACAATTCCACCCGATGATCCGGGTGTCATGTCGCTGTTTTCTAGTCCGAAAATTTTGGGTGTCAAGCCAGAACAAATTCAATCAGAAACTGGCACCTTAGGCGTCCCAGAGTTTGGTACTAGATTTGTTCGGGGAATGCTTGAGGAGACTAAGCCAACGACGTTTTCAGAGTTGCTGCAGATTTCTGGACTGTCACATGGTACTGATGTGTGGCTCGGAAATGCCGAGGAATTGATTAATGACGGTACTTGCAAGCTGAAGAATGTAATTGGTTGTCGGGACAATATCATGATGGACTTGATTCACTGGGGGGTTAAGCCAGAGGTTGCCTTTTCAACAATGGAATCTGTGCGTCATGGTCGCGGAATTAGCGATGACGACATGGCTGTCTTGAAGAAAAATGACAAAATTCCGAACTGGTATATCCCATCATGTCTTAAAATCAAGTATATGTTCCCGAAGGCACACGCTACTGCCTACATTTTAATGGCGCTGCGGATTGCGTGGTTCAAAGTTTACTATCCCGAGATTTATTACACGGCTTACTTCTCCGTTCGGGCTGACTTATTTGACTTAGTTGCGATGAGTCACGGTAAAAATACGGTCAAAAAGGCGATGGCTGACATTCAGGATAAGGGTAACGATGCTTCTGCTAAAGACAAGAGTTTATTGACGGTGCTTGAAATTGCTAATGAGTGTTTGGAGCGAGGAATTAAGATTAAGATGGTTGACATCAACCAATCAGAAGCAACTAATTTTAAGATTCTTGACCAACACACGATTTTAGCACCATTCAATGCCGTACCTGGACTTGGTAATAATGCGGCTAAACAAATTGTTGCGGCTCGTGCTGAACAAAAATTCTTGTCAAAAGAAGATTTGTCTAAGCGTGGGAAAGTATCGCAGACGATTATGGACTATTTGGAAGATAATGGCGTTCTGGAAGGGATGCCCGACCAAAATCAATTGTCATTATTTGATATTTAATATAAAAAATCGTTAGTCATTAGACTAGCGATTTTTTGTGTTTCCGATTCATTTTAAGGAAGAGAAATTTTTTATTTTATTCTTTGTTTCACTTTTACTAAATTATCAAGCTATAATATAAGTAAAAGATTTCATTTAGTTGATTGAGGGCAAGAAATGGTAACCATTAAACAAGCACAAGATATTATTAGTAATTTTACTAATCCCAATAATGACGATATTAGTTTAAACACTAAGCGTTCACTTTATTCTAGCAAGAACATTGCCAACCAGTCGGGGTATCCTAACCAGCAGAAGCACCTGCTGCATGAACTGAAGGTTGCTCAAGAAAAGTATGGTACTGACCATGATTTTAAGGTCGTGTACAACCACATTCATTCGGCACCGCTGCAATTTTATCTCGCTAACCAATTGGGGATTGCGACTGATAAGGCAGAAGTAGAAATTCGGCAGCAGCAATTGCCGATGATGAGTGAGGCTAAGAAGTTTCGGGATAATTATCTGTCGTATGAGGAAGTTGAAGCGGCAATGATTAAATTAATCGAGGGTTAAGTTTTAGTTGTTAAATTGGTAAATATTTTCAAGTAGAATTACAAATAGCAGCAGATGAAGACTATTACCTACAAAAAGTTGACGCTAACCAGAAAAGTTTTTGATTGAACATCAATGTTAAAATATGATATACTAATTAAGAAGTTCGGATAATTAATTCGAGTGAGCAGTATTTTTTGCTCACTCTTTTTATTACGGAGGAAAATATTTGGCGAAAGTTACAGATCTTGTTCTTACAGAAATCAAACCAATAGTTGCACAGCGCAATGACGAGTTGGTGGACATTGAATACGTAAAAGAAAAAGGCCAAAATTATTTAAGAATATATGTTGACCGTGAAAACGGAATTGATATGGATGAAATCGTCGGGCTTAGTGAATTAGTTTCAACTAAACTTGACGAGATTGAGCCTGATCCGTTCCCTGAACCTTACGTTTTAGAAGTATCTTCACCCGGTGTAGAGCGACCAATTAAAACGAAGAAGGATTGGCAAAAAGCCCTTGATAATTATATTCATGTTGGCCTTTATCAAAAGCTTGACGGTGAAAAGAATTATGAGGGTACGCTCAAGTCATTTAATGATGATGAAATCGAGTTAGAAATAAAGATTAAGACGAGACGGAAACGATTAACTATTCCTCGCAAGTTGATTGCAAATATCCGTTTTGCAATTGAATTTTAGAAAGGCTGATTAAACTTATGTCTAAAGAAATGCTAGAGGCGTTTGCTACTTTAGAGAAGACAAAAGGTATCAAGCAAGACGTTATTGTCGAAGCAATTAAAGCAGCTCTTGTTGCTGCTTACAAAAAGAATTATAATCAAGCACAAAATGTTGAAGTTGAATTTGATGAACGCAAAGGTAATTTTAAATTACTTGCAGTTAAAACTGTTGTTGATGAAGTTCATGATGAACGGCTTGAATATAGTTTGAAGGATGCCTTAAACATCAATAAAGCTTATGAAGTTGGCGACGAAATTCGTTTTGAAGTTGCACCAAAAGACTTTGGTCGGATTGCTGCGCAAACTGCTAAACAAGTTATCATGCAGCATTTGCGTGAAGCAGAACGTAATCACATCATTGACGAGTATTCACAATATGAGGATGAACTGATTACTGGTACGGTTGAAAGACGTGATAATCGCTTCGTTTATGTTAAAATTGGTAATGTTGAAGCTGTGATGCCACACAATGACCAAATGCCTAACGAAACTTACAACCCACAAGACCAAATTCGTGTTCTTGTAACTCATGTTGGTTCTGATTCTAAGGGTGCGCAAATCACTGTTTCTCGGACTGCGCCAAATATGGTCAAGCGCTTATTTGAACAAGAAGTTCCAGAAATTTTTGATGGTACTGTCGAGATTGTTTCAATTGCTCGTGAAGCTGGCGATCGGACTAAGATTGCGGTGAAGTCAAATGATCCTAACATTGATCCTGTGGGTACTTGTGTTGGTCAACGTGGTGCTCGGGTGCAAAATGTGGTTAATGAACTTGACGGTGAAAACATCGACGTCGTTAAGTACGAAGAAGACCCATCAGACTTTATTGCCAATGCGCTGAATCCAGCTGAGGTTATTGCCGTTCAATTTGGCGATGATGAAGACGAGAAGAGTGCTCTTGTAATTGTTCCAGATTATCAATTATCACTAGCAATTGGTAAGAAAGGTCAGAATGTTCGTTTAGCTGCTCGCTTAACTGGTTACAAGATTGATATTAGACCAGAATCAGAAGTTGAATTTGTTGATGAAAGTAGTAAGGCTGCCAACGAAGATAATGAAGAAGCTGCAGAAGCAGCTGAAAATATAACTGATGAAACTGTTGATACTGATATTAAAAACGAAACTGCTGCTGAAGAAGTCGAAGCTACTGATGATAATTTAGAAGCCCAAGCTGATGATGCAGAAGAGCAAGAAGAGCTAGCTGAATCTGAAGAAGAAGCAGACGAAGAATAAGTCTAGGGGTGAGTTCTTTTGAAAAAAAGAAAAATTCCAATGCGGAAAGATCTATTAACTGATACCATGCAGCCCAAAAAGGAATTAGTGCGAATTGTGATTGACAAGGACAAGAATGTCACTGTTGATCCTAGCGGTAAAAAACCTGGACGCGGTGCATATGTATCACTAGATCCAAGTAAGATCAAATTTGCACAAGAAAAAGGTGTTTTAGAACGAAGTCTAGGGGCAAAAGTGCCGGACTCGTTTTATGAAGATCTTTATTCTTATGTAGATCATCAAAAGGCAAGAAAAGAATTGTTTGGTGATAAATAAATTTGCAAAATAGACAAAAAGCATTAAATTTGCTTGGGCTAGCTCAACGAGCTGGGAAACTGGTTTCTGGGCTTGAAATTGTATTAGTTGGCCTTAAAGCAAAGCAAATCAAGATAGTTATTTTGGCTAATGACAGCCATGCCGATACAAGTGAGAAGATCACTAGAGCAGCTAAACAGAATAACGTTAAGGTTATTACTGAATTTAGCAGCGATGAGATGTCGCATGCAATTGGTAAAGAACGTAAGGTGTTGGGCTTAACTGACGCTGGTTTTTGCAAAGCATTAGTACAAAAGATTAATGAAGGAGTGTGATTGGATGGCTAAAAAAAGAATTTACGAAATTGCAAAAGAATTAGGCATCGATAATAAAGTTGTGGTTAAAAAAGCAAAGGACCTCGGCTTTGATGTTAAAAACCATATGTCATCACTAGAAGATTCACAAGTAAGTCAATTAAAGGGTAGTTTCCATAGCTCCGCTCCCGCTAAAAAGCAAGAGAAGACTGCTAAAAAGAGCAGTAAAATCAAGGTTTCTGTTACTTCTATTCGTAAGAATGAAAAGAAACATAATGAAGAAACTGGTAATAGAAATAACAATCGTCGCAGAAATAATCGTCGGTCTAATAACCGAAACTCACAAGAGCGTAATCAGGATCGTCGTTCAAGTAATAATACTAATACAAATGCGCGTACTTCTAAGCCAGCTGCTCAAGATTTGCTTAAGCAATTGAAGCAAAAGCAACGTGTTGAGCAAAGCAGCTTAAATAAGCAAGCTGACAAGGCACGTAAGGCTTATCATGAACATTTGCAAAATCCTAAGGCAGCTGAAGAAGCTAAGAATACTACTACAGCACCTAAGAAACCTGCAAAAGAAAAAACAACTGAGACAAAGGTTATTGGTCCAAAGATTATTAAGCCTTCGCCAGCAAGAATGAAGCAGAACAAACCAGCAGCTAGACAACAGCCAACAGTTAATAATGCAGGCCCAGAGCCAGTTAAGGAAGAAAAGCGCCGTGGTAATGGCTATACTTCACGTAATTCTGGTAAGCCTGGTCGTAAAGGTAGAAACCAAGCTTTTGGCAATAATGGTGGTAATAATCATTCTGACCGTCAAGAACGTCGTAAGCGCAAGAACAAGCGTCGTCAAATTGACCAAACACCTAAAAAGCAGCCAACTCAGAGAAAAGAGCGTCCATTACCAGAGACTTTGGTATACGAAGTTGGCATGAATGCTCAAGATTTGGGTAAGATCTTGCACCGTGAACCAGCAGAAATTGTTAAGAAGCTATTTATGCTGGGAGTAATGACTAACCAAAACCAGTCTTTGGATAAAGATACGATTGAATTGATTGCTGCTGAATACGGTATTAATGCAGAAGAAAAGATTCATGAGGATATTTCTGATATTGATACGCTTTACAGTAAGCGTATGGAAGCATCTAAAGAATCAAAGAACCAGATTAAGCGTCCACCAGTTGTTACAATCATGGGTCACGTTGACCACGGTAAGACAACTTTGCTTGATCGCTTACGTCATACACACGTTTCTGCTCATGAAGCCGGTGGTATTACGCAGAAGATCGGTGCTTATCAGGTTCACGTTGGCGATCATTTGATTACCTTCTTGGATACCCCGGGACATGCGGCCTTTTCAAACATGCGTGAGCGTGGTGCTGAAATAACTGATATTGTTGTCTTAGTTGTAGCTGCCGACGACGGTGTAATGCCACAGACTATTGAAGCCATTGACCATGCTAAGAGTGCCAAGGTACCAATTATTGTAGCAATCAACAAGATGGATGCTCCGGGAGCAAACCCACAACACGTTACTGAACAGTTGATGAAGTACAACTTGATTCCAGAAGATTACGGTGGCGACACAATTTTTGTTAATATTTCTGCCAAAACTGGTGAAAATGTTGACGACTTGCTGCAAATGATTCTGTTGCAAGCTGACGTGATGGAATTGAAAGCTGATCCTAAGCAACAAGCAATTGGTACAGTTGTTGAAGCTCGGCTTTCTCGTGGACGTGGTCCAGTTGCCGATTTGCTTGTTCAACAAGGTACGTTGCACACTGGTGATCCAATCGTTGTCGGTAACCGCTTCGGTCGGGTACGTGTAATGACTAACGATCGTGGTCGACAAATCGACAAGGCAACACCATCAATGCCAGTTGAAATTACTGGGTTGAATGATGTACCTGAATCTGCTGATAAGTTGGTTGTCTTTGATGATGAAAAGACTGCCCGCAGCGTTGGTGAACAAAGAGCACAACAAGCTTTGCAACAATCAAGAGAAAATGTTCAACATATTACTTTAGATAACCTCTTTGATACAATGAAGAGAGAAAACATGAAGGAAGTTGACATTGTCTTAAAGGCTGATGTTCAAGGTTCTGCCGAAGCTCTGCAACAATCACTTGAAAAGATTGAAGTTGAAGGCGTTCGCGTTAACATTATTCACGCTGGTGTAGGTGCCGTTAATGAATCAGATGTTACTTTGGCTGGTGCTTCTAACGGTTTTATCATTGGCTTCAATGTTCGCCCAACTGCAACTGCTAAGTCACAAGCTGAAGCTGATGGTGTTGACATTCGTCTTTACAGCATTATTTACAAGGCAATTGATGATGTGAAAGCTGCGATGCAAGGAATGCTTGAGCCAACTTATGAAGATAAAGTTGTTGGTAGCTTAACTGTTCGTGAAACTTGGAAGGTTTCGAAGGTTGGTACAATTGCAGGTTCCTTTGTTGACTCTGGTTATGTTACTCGTGATTCAACCATTAACTTAATTCGTGATGGTGTGGTAATCTACACTGGTAAAGTTGCTTCACTTAAGCGTTTCAAGGATGATGCTAAAGTAGTTAAGCAAGGTTTCGATTGTGGTTTAACAATTGAAGGCTACAACGATATTAAGATTGGCGATCAGCTTGAAGCAACTGAAAAGCAAGAGGTTAAGCCTAATTAGTAATTTTGCTAGGAGGAAAGTATGAAGCACAGAATTGGTCGTGTTGAAGGAGAAATCCTCCGTGAATTAACCAAAATTTTGCGGAAAAATATTCGTGATCCGCGTGTCAATGATGTTACGATTACTGCGGTTGAATGTACTAATGATTTATCATATGCAACTGTTTATTATAGTATTCTTTCTGAAGATCCAAAAAAGGAAGAAGAGGTTGCTACTGGTTTAGAAAAAGCCAAGGGAATGATGCGTCACTTGCTCGGGCAAGTTTTGACAGTCTATAAAGTTCCTGAGCTAATTTTTAAGCGGGACAACTCTGTTAAATATGGTAGTAAAATCGATAAGTTAATTGCTGATTTAAAAAAGCAAGAAGCAGATCGTAACAATTAAAAAAGGCGCCATTGTGGCGCTTTTTTAGTGGGAACGGGTTTAAAATGTTAAACGGAATTTTAGTAATTGATAAGGCTAAAGGGATGACTAGCGCCGATGTTGTGTACCATCTCCGCAAAGCTTTACATATCAAAAAGATCGGTCATGCTGGAACGCTTGACCCCGATGTTACTGGTGTCTTGCCAATTGCAATTGGTCAGGCAACTAAGCTGATTGAATTAATGCACACGCAAAACAAAAAATATATCGGCAAGGGGATTTTTGGCTACGCCACTGATAGTTACGATATTAGTGGTACAACTTTGGCAACTAAAAAAATGACAGAACCGCTTGCAGCTAATATAATTACTCAGGGGATGCAGTCGTTTGTCGGCAAGATTGAGCAGGTACCACCAATTTATTCAGCAGTGCGGGTTAATGGTAAGCATTTATACGAATATGCCCGTGCAGGAATTGAGGTTGAACGGCCCAAACGGCAGGTTAATGTCTTGGCTTATGACTTAACTGCGCAACCAGCTTTTGATGAAGAAAAAGGTCAAGAGAAATTTGCGTTTGCAATTGAATGTAGTAAGGGGACTTATGTGCGTTCTTTAGTCAATGATTTGGGTGATAAGCTAGGTGTGCCAGCTGTAATGAGTATTCTGCGCAGAACAGCTAGCTCGGGCTTTGATCTTAGTCAGGCAGTCAGCTTGGACGAAATTGTGGCTGATCCAAGTAAAGCAGAGCAACTGATTCAGCCAATCGATGCCTTTTTTAAAGATTACGTGCAAGTTGACTTAACTATGGGCCAGTGGCTAAAAGTGAAAAATGGGGCAGCGATTGCTTTAGAAACTGATGCAAATCAGGTTGCATTACGATACAATAATAAGGTTAAGGCAATTTATCAAAAGGATGAGGATAATTATCGTCCCAATTTGATGCTCTTGCAAAATGAATAGGTGAAATGAAGGTCTTATTGTGCAAATTATCCATTTAACTTATCCAGTTAAAGAAAATTTAATACCAAGTAAAATCGTGTTAGCATTAGGTTTTTTTGATGGTGTTCACCGAGGACATCAGAACTTGATTGAATTAGCGCGTGAAGCAGCAAGTAAAAAGCACCTGCCGCTTGTTGTCATGACGTTTGATCGTCATCCAAAAGAAGTTTATCAAAATGCTAAAGTTGTTTACATTGATAGTCTGGATGAAAAGGCTTATAAAATGGCGCAATTGGGTGTCGATTACTTGGTTGTCATTCATTTTAATGATGAATTTAGTAAGCTAACAGCGCAGGAATTTGTCGATCAAATTATCGTGCGACTAAAAGCAGATACTGTCGTTGCTGGGTTTGATTATACTTATGGCCCCAAAGACGTTGCCAATATGAAAAACTTCCCTAAATTTGCTAAAGGAAGATTTGACATTATTAATGTTCCTAAGCAAACCTATGAGGGTCAGAAGATTGGCTCAACTGAAATTAGAAAAGCAGTTAGTGATGGCAATATGGAGCTAGCAACCAAGCTGTTAGGTTCACCGTATGTCATGTCTGGCATTGTCGGTCACGGACTGCGTAATGGGCATAAGTTAGGCTTTCCTACGGCAAATTTGGTTTGGTCGGAAAACAAAGTTCTGCCTAAAGTTGGTGTCTATGCGACTAGAACAAATATTGGCGATAAATGGTATGATTCCATGACTAGTGTTGGTTATAACGTGACGATTAACGAAGGCAAACGGATTTTTATTGAATCTAATCTATTTGGCTTCGATCAAGAAGCTTACGGGGAAAAAATGATCATCAAGTGGTATAAGTATACTCGAGGTGAAATAAAATTTGCTGATCTTGCCGGATTAAAAAAGCAAATGGCGCATGATGAAGCAGAGATCAAGGCTTACTTTGCTGATAAATAAAGACTTCCATCTACCTAAAAAGTAGATGGAAATTTTTTGCTGCTAGAAAATGTAAATATTTTTAGCACTCGGCTTGACATTCTGCTAAATGCTAGTATCATAATAATTGTTAGCACAAAAGATATGAGAGTGCTAAAAGTGAGGGCGATATTTATGTTGACCGAACGTCAAGAACTTATTTTAAAAACAATCATTAATGACTTTACGCAGACTCATGATCCAGTAGGTTCAAAGACAGTGATGAATCAGTTGCCGATTAAGGTGTCGAGTGCAACCATCAGAAATGAGATGGTTGTCCTAGAAGATAAGGGCTTAATTGAAAAGACTCATTCTTCTAGTGGTCGTGTGCCTTCGAGTGAAGGCTATCGCTATTATCTTGATAATTTAGTTGAGCCGCTGCAAATACCGGAATCTGTTTATACTAAAATTATTAGTCAGCTTGATCGACCGTTTCATCAAGTTAACGAAATTGTTCAGGAAGCTGCTAAAATTTTATCCGATTTAACTAACTATACGGCATTTGCGGAAGGACCGGAAAATCGGGATGTAACGGTAACGGGATTTCGCATTGTATCGTTAGTTGGTCGGCAAGTGATGGCAATTCTAGTTACCAGTGATGGTAGCGTTCAGAATCAGGTTTATAATTTACCGCACAATGTTCATGGAGACGAGATTGAAAAAGCTGTCCGCATGATTAACCATGAACTAGTTGGTAGAAGTTTAACTGAAATTACGCCAGAGCTGCTTAATAAGGCTGTTGGTCAAAATATTAGTGGTAAGCATGCTAGCGAACTGATTGATTTGGTTGAAGATGTCATTAACGATGCTGCCAGCGAGCAGCTATATGTTGATGGCCAAATCAACTTATTAAATAATACATCAAGCAATGATGTTTCAAGTATTCGTTCACTATATGAGTTGGTTGATCAAGATGATTTGATTGCCAACCTTGTAGCCTACCGGCCGACTTCTAATTCGGGAAGATTTCCTGTGAGGGTCAGTTTGGGCTCAGAATTACCAAATGAATTGTTAAAAGATTACAGTTTGTTAACTGCAGAATACAGTGTTGGTTCCTACGGCAAAGGTGTAATTGCTTTGCTGGGGCCAACAAATATGCCGTATTCACAAGTAATAGGCCTACTTGAGTATTTTAGAAATGAGTTGGCAAAGAAATTACTTGAATATTACGGTCGATTTAAATAAGGAGGCTAGCCGTGAGTAAAAACGATTTTCCTAGTGAAAAAGATTTAGACCAAACAGAAGCGACTACCGCAAAGTCAGAAAAAGAAACAACATCTGAAGCGAAAAAGCAAGATGTAAAAACCGACAAAAAAGAAAAAACACCAGAGCAAAAGCTTCAAGAAGAATTGGCTAAAGCTCAAGCAGCCAGCAAAGATTTTGAAGACAAGTATTTGCGTAGTCAAGCAGAAATGCAGAATATGCAAAACCGTTATAATAAAGAACGGGCACAGCTAATAAAGTATGAGTCGCAATCTTTGGCTAAGGACGTATTACCAGCAATGGATAATTTAGAGCGTGCCTTAGGCACCAAGGTTGATGATGAAGCATCTCAACAGCTAAAAAAGGGTGTGCAAATGACACTTGATTCTTTAGTTAAGGCTATGAAAGATCACGGAATTAGTGAAATTGAAGCCGAAGGTGTTAAATTTGATCCGACACTGCATCAAGCTGTTCAAACAGTTGCAGCCAGCAGCGATGATCAAAAGGACCACGTTGTCCAAGTTTTACAAAAAGGATATCAATACAAAGACCGTACATTAAGACCAGCAATGGTTGTTGTTGCACAGTAATGAAAGGATGTTAATCAATGTCAAAAGTTATCGGAATCGACCTCGGAACAACTAACTCAGCAGTTGCTGTTCTTGAAGGTAAAGAACCAAAGATTATTACTAACCCAGAAGGTAACCGGACTACACCATCAGTAGTTGCTTTTAAAGATGGTGAAATTCAAGTTGGTGAAGTTGCAAAACGTCAGGCAATCACTAACCCAAATACCGTTATTTCAATTAAGCGTCACATGGGTGAAGCAGATTATAAAGTTAAAGTTGGAGATAAGTCCTATACTCCTCAAGAAATTTCTGCAATGATTTTACAATATATCAAGAAATTCTCTGAAGATTACTTAGGTGAAAAAGTTACTGAGGCTGTTGTTACTGTTCCTGCATACTTCAACGATGCACAACGTCAAGCTACTAAAGATGCTGGTAAGATTGCTGGTTTAGACATTAAGCGGATTATTAACGAACCAACTGCTTCTTCATTAGCATATGGCCTTGATAAAGATGCCGAAGATGAAAAAGTCTTGGTTTACGACCTTGGTGGTGGTACTTTTGATGTTTCCGTATTGCAATTAGGTGACGGCGTCTTCCAAGTATTATCAACTAATGGTGATACTCACCTTGGTGGTGACGACTTTGATAACAAGATCATGGATTGGCTCATCCAAAACTTTAAGGATGAAAATGGCGTTGACTTGTCTAAAGACAAGATGGCTTTACAACGATTAAAGGATGCTGCAGAAAAGGCTAAGAAGGACTTGTCAGGTGTATCTTCAACTCACATTTCATTACCGTTCATTTCTGCTGGTGAATCTGGTCCTTTGCACCTTGAAGCTGATTTAACTCGTGCTAAATTTGATGAATTAACTAGTGACTTAGTTGATCGTACTAAGGTTGCTTTTGACAATGCTTTAAATGATGCTGACTTGACAGTTAGTGACATTGACAAGGTTATCTTAAACGGTGGTTCAACTCGTATTCCTGCCGTTCAAGAAGCTGTTAAGAAGTGGGCTGGCAAGGAACCTGACCATTCAATCAACCCTGACGAAGCCGTTGCTTTGGGTGCTGCTATTCAAGGTGGGGTTATCTCAGGTGACGTTAAAGACGTTGTTTTGCTTGATGTTACACCATTGTCACTTGGTATTGAAACCATGGGTGGTGTCTTCACTAAGTTAATTGAAAAGAACACAACAATTCCAACTTCTAAGAGTCAAATCTTCTCAACAGCAGCTGATAATCAACCAGCTGTTGACGTTCATGTTTTGCAAGGTGAACGTCCAATGGCTCAAGATGATAAGACTTTAGGTCGCTTTGAGTTAACTGACATTCCTGCAGCACCTCGTGGTGTACCACAAATCCAAGTTACATTTGATATTGATAAGAACGGTATCGTTAATGTTTCTGCTAAGGATATGGGTACTGGTAAGGAACAAAAGATAACAATTAAGAGTTCATCTGGCCTTTCTGATGAAGAAATTCAAAAGATGCAAAAAGAAGCCGAAGAACACGCTGAAGAGGATAAGAAGAAGAAGGAAGAAGTTGACTTACGTAACGAAGTTGACCAATTAATCTTCTCAACTGAAAAGACTCTGAAGGAAGTTAAGGATAACGACAAGGTTTCTGCAGATGATACCAAGAAGGTTCAAGATGCTCTTGATGCGTTGAAGAAGGCGCAAAAGGACAATAACTTGGATGAAATGAAGTCTAAGAAGGATGAATTAACTAAGGTTGCTCAAGATTTGGCTGTTAAATTGTACCAGGCTAATGGTGGTGCTCAAGGAGCAGCTGGTCAAGCTGGCCCGCAAGCCGGTCCACAGAATCCGGGTTCACAAGGCGGCAATACAAGTGATGGTTCTGCAACTGACGGTGAATTCCACAAAGTAGACCCAAACAAGTAAAGGGTTTATAATTGAATAAATTAGAAAAGAACTGCCGCAAAAGTAGTTCTTTTCTTTTGGAAAGTGAGGAGCTTTTAATAGATGGCACAAGAAGACTATTATAATGTGCTAGGTGTTGATCGCAATGCCAGTGATAAAGAAATTAACTCTGCTTACCGTAAATTAGCTAAGAAATATCACCCAGATTTGAATCATGAACCGGGAGCTGAAAAAAAGTATAAGGAAGTTAACGAAGCTTACGAAGTTTTGCATGATAAGCAAAAGCGGGCTCAGTATGATCAATTTGGTTCTGCCGGCGTCAATGGTCAAGGCGGCTTTGGTGGTGGTCAAAGTTATGGTGACTTTAATGGCTTTGGTGATTTCGGCGATATTTTCAATGATTTCTTCGGCGGCGGTAGCGCTGGTGGCGGTCAACGTCAAGCTAATCCAACTGCCCCACAACGTGGTCAGGATCTCGATTATACATTGACAATTGATTTTATGGACGCGATTACGGGTAAAAAGACGCAGGTATCTTATACTCGTAGTGAAACTTGTTCTACTTGTCAAGGAACTGGTGCCGAAAAGGGCACGCATCCAATTACTTGTGATAAGTGTCACGGCTCGGGTTACATGACTGTAACGCAAAAGTCGATGCTAGGTATGATTCGCCGCCAGACAGTTTGTGATAAGTGTCATGGCCGCGGCGTAATCATTGAGCACCCATGTAAAACTTGTCATGGTAAGGGGACTGTTGATGGTAAAAACAACATTGAAATTAACATTCCTGCCGGAATTGATAATGGTCAACAATTACGCTATGAAGGCCAGGGTGAAGCTGGCAAAAACGGTGGCCCTTACGGTGATTTGTACATTAGTTACCGGATTAAGCCATCTAAGGACTTTGAACGTAATGGCAATACAATCTATACCACAGTACCAATTTCGTTTGCTCAAGCAACTTTAGGGGACGAAATTGACATTAAAACGGTTCACGGCAAGAGTAAGTTGAAGATTCCTGCTGGTACCCAGCCTAACAAGAAATTTACTTTGCGTGGCGAGGGTGTACCATATTTGCGCGGTAATGGTAATGGTGATCAGGTAACGACTGTTCAAGTGCAAATCCCAGAGTCAATTAACGAGAAGCAGAAAGAAGCATTAGTTGACTTTGTTAAAGCTGGTGGTGGTTCAATTACCCCACAAGAAAAAGGCTTTTTTGAACGCTTAAAAGAAAAGTTAAAGTAAAAAATTTAATTAAGGATCCTAAATTTTAGGATTCTTTTTCTTTTAAAATTTACAGAACTTCTAATTAATTTTAACTGCACTTGCGAATTTGCTATAATTAGAGAGATAGAAACAAAGGGTGCAAATAATTTATGGATATTAAAAAATTACAAGATTATCAAAAACACATTCGCAACTTTTCAATTGTTGCCCATATTGATCACGGCAAGTCGACAATTGCTGATCGGATTTTGGAATTGACAGACACGGTTTCGCAGAGACAATTAAAGAATCAAATGCTTGATGATATGCCACTTGAACGCCAACGTGGAATCACAATCAAGATGAACTCGGTAGAAATCAAGTACCATGCACAAGATGGTGAAGACTACATTTTCCACTTGATTGATACCCCGGGACACGTCGACTTTTCTTATGAAGTTTCACGGTCACTTGCTGCTTGTGAAGGTGCACTGTTAGTTGTTGATGCATCACAAGGTGTGCAGGCACAGACTTTGGCTAATACTTACCTAGCAATTGATGATGACCTAGAAATTCTGCCGGTGATTAATAAGATTGACTTGCCATCGGCTAATCCAGAGCAAGCTAAAGAAGAAATTGAAGAAATGCTTGGTCTTGATGCTTCCGATGCCGTTGAAGTTTCTGGTAAAACTGGTCAGGGTATCGCTGATATGCTTGAAAAGGTGGTTAATGAGATACCAGCACCAGCAGGTGACTTAACAGCACCATTGAAGGCGTTGATTTTTGATTCAAAATATGATGATTATCGCGGCGTTGTGCTGTCCATTCGTGTTGAAGAAGGGACAGTTAAGCCTGGTGATCAAATTGAAATTATGAATACTGGTAAAAAGTATGAGGTAACAGAAGTTGGTGTGACTAGTCCGCAACCAGTTAAGAAAGATATTTTGATTGCTGGGGATGTTGGTTACTTAACGGCTAATATCAAGTCAGTTCGTGAAACTCGAGTGGGTGATACGATTACGTCTGCAGAACACCCAACAGCAGAGCCACTACCTGGTTATCGGCAAATTCCGCCGATGGTCTATTCAGGGATGTATCCCGTTGAAAATGCCAAATATAACGATTTAAAAGAAGCATTACAAAAATTGCAGTTAAATGATGCCGCCTTGGAATTTGAACCTGAAACTTCAACGGCGCTAGGTTTTGGTTTTCGTTGTGGCTTTTTGGGCTTGCTTCACATGGATGTTGTGCAAGAACGGTTGGAACAAGAATTTGACCTTGATTTAATTATGACCGCGCCATCAGTTGACTACCACGCAATTATGAATGATGGTTCGACGAAGGTGATTGATAACCCATCTGATTTGCCAAGTGCTGGTGAATATAAGGAAGTTCAGGAACCTTACGTTAAAGCTGAAGTTATGGTGCCGAACGATTTTGTCGGTCCGGTAATGGAATTATGTCAACGCAAGCGTGGTGAATTTGTCACGATGGATTATCTGGATAAATACCGCGTTAACGTGATTTATGACATGCCACTAGCCGAAATCATTTATGACTTTTTCGATGATTTAAAATCCTCAACTAAGGGCTATGCTTCACTGGATTATGAAATTACGGGTTATCGGGCAACTGACTTAGTTAAGATTGATATTTTACTCAATAAACAAGCAATTGATGCGTTGAGTTTTATTGCCCACAGAGATGAAGCACAAAAGCGGGCACGCCAAATGACATCAATGCTTAAAAAGCTGATTCCTCGGCAAAACTTTGAGGTTGATATTCAAGGAGCAATTGGCGCAAAAATTATTTCGCGGGCAACTGTCAAGCCATATCGTAAAGATGTTACCTGGAAAATTCACACGGGTGATCCCGATCGTCGGGCTAAATTGTTAGAAAAGCAAAAGCGCGGTAAAAAGCGTATGAAAGCAGTTGGTCGTGTCGAAGTGCCACAAGATGCATTTATGGCCGTCTTGAAGATGAACGATGATGATTTAAATTCGAAGTAGAATATTAAGGAGAAAACTTAATGATCGAGTGGAAACAGCGTTCCGCTAAGGAGTTACCTTCTGAGTTAATTGAAAAATATCAACTTAGCCCAATAACGGCTAAGTTGTTTTCTTTGCGTGGCATTAATACTGATGAGCAGTTAAACTTTTGGTTTAATGCGACCGAGGAAGATTTGGCTGCGCCTAATTTAATGCATGACATGGATAAGGCAATCGATCGCATTACTAAGGCAATTGATCAGGGTGAAAAAATAACCATTTATGGCGATTACGACGCAGATGGGATTACTGCAACAACAATCATGATGGAGACACTGGAAATACTAGGTGCAGATGTGCATTACTTTATCCCCGATCGCTTTCGTGATGGTTATGGCCCCAATCTAGCGGCTTATCAAAAGCTTGTAGAAGATGGTACTCAGCTCATTATCACAGTCGATAATGGTGTAACCGGCGTTCAAGAAGTTGCTTATGCAAAAGAACATGGCGTTGACACAATAATTACAGACCACCATACTTTCCAGGAAGAAGTGCCTGATGCGTATGCAATTGTGCACTGTAATTATCCGGGCCAGCAATATCCGTTTGATGATTATTGTGGTGCTGGCGTTGCGTACACAATTTGCCGTGAATTGATGCAAGATCCAATGTCTGAACTATTAGAGCTTGCCATGATTGGTACTATTGGCGATATAGTCAAGGTATCTGGTGAAGGTCATATTATTGTTAAACGCGGGTTAGCAATGCTTAACCAAACGCAGCGTCCGGGCTTGCGGGCATTAATTAAAAACGCAGGCTTGAAGCTGGGGACAATTGATGAAACCGACGTTGGCTTCAATATTGCACCACGACTAAATGCTGTTGGCCGACTGGCTAATGCTAGTCTTGCTGTGGAGTTGCTGCTTTCCGATGATGAAGAACAAGCACAAAAATTAGCGAACCAAATTGAAGAACTCAATAATGAGCGCAAGGAATTGACAGCCGCAGTTTATCAATCATGCATTGAGCAGGTTAAGATTAACGGCTGGCAGACTAAGAATACTCTGGTAATTTATGATCCTGAATTTCACGAGGGTGTGCTTGGCTTAGTAGCCAATAAAGTTGTTGAGAAATTCCATAAACCAACGATTATTTTGACTAAAAATGAAGCGGGAATCATTAAGGGTTCAGGCCGCTCAATTCCAGGATTTAACTTATTTGACGCGTTGTCTCCTTTAAAAGAAAAATTGTTGACCAAATTTGGTGGGCATGATTTTGCTTGTGGCTTATCAACTACGGCTGATAAAATTGACGAGTTGCGGGATGCCTTTGAAGCTAGCTTTAAGGACACGCCAAATTTAGCAGTGAAGCAGTGTGACTTTGAATTACCATTAGTTAAGTTGTCGCCAGATACAGTGAACGAGATTAATCTTGCTGGGCCGTTTGGTACTGACAATGTTAAACCAACTTTTAGCATTACGCATGCAGCGATTAACAATTTTGACTTTATGGGCAAGGACAAGACGCATATCCGTTTTCAGGCGGTTAAAGATGCGGGCAAATTAGATGTTGTTGGCTTTAATAAGGAATACGTCACGCGTAATCTTTTACCATTCGTTGACCAAATTTTTATTCAGTTAGGGCTGAATACTTTTCGCAATCAAACCAAGCTGCAGGGTATCATCGAGGGCATTGTCTTTAAAGCTCCGAAGCTAGCCGTTCCAGCTCCAGTAGTTGACTTGCGACAAGAAAAATACGTGATGGGCTTTGCTGATCGTTATTTATTATTTGATGAAAAAAACCAGACGGTTGCTGTCAATAGTTTAGGAATAAATCCCGATAAAATTGCGCTAGTGCGTGATTATGAAGGCAATGGCGAGGTTGCCGCATTAATTGATATGCCCCATAATTTGCCTGAATTGAATCAGGCATTGACGAATAACTATCAGCAGTTATATTTGCGCTTTTTACTCGACCAATTACCAGTTGAAAGTATTCCAGCCAAGACAGATTTTGCGCGAGTTTTAAAATATGTTTATGCTCATTCAGATTTATCACCAGCAGATTATCGGCAAGTTGCACCATTTCTGGGATTAGACTATAATAGTTTGCTGTTTATTTTACGGGTTTTCTTTGAGCTTAACTTTGTTCAGTTGCAGAATAACCAGATTGTTGGGGTAACCAATCCTACTAAAAAGCCACTTTCAGCGTCTAAATATTTTACTGCGGTAACTTCTCAAATCACTTTTGCAAGCAGATTAAGACAAATGCCAACTAATAAATTATTAATGTATGTCAATCAGCAGCTAAAGAAGCACTGATACACGCTTTTTAGTGCTTTTTATGATTAAATCTGTTAGAATATGTAAGTTAAATTGTGCTTTGAAAGAGCAAATGAAGTTTTGGAGGTTTTTCTTCTTATGGAAAACATTTTTGAAGAACGGATTGCCAGTGTTAATGACTTTCCGAATAAGGGGATTGTCTTTCGGGATATTACCCCGATTTTGCAGGATGGCGAATTGTTTAGAGCAGCCACGCATAAGCTTGCAGAATACGCTAAGAGTAGAAAAGCAGATGTCATTGTTGGTCCTGAAGCTCGTGGATTTATTGTTGGCTGTCCCGTTGCAACTGAATTAGGTTTAGGCTTTGTTCCTGCAAGAAAGCCTCATAAGCTCCCAAGAGAAGTCGAGAGAGCTTCATATGATTTGGAATATGGTTCTAACAGCTTAGAAATGCATAAGGATGCAATTAAACCAGGACAACGAGTAGTTATCTGTGATGACTTACTTGCAACAGCTGGAACGTTGCGTGCCTGTAAGCAGTTAATTGAAAATTTAGGTGGTGTCTTAGTTGGAGCCGCATTTTATATTGAATTACCTGATTTAAAGGGTAAGGAAAAGTTACCAGGACTTGATATTTATTCACTTGTCCAATATCATGGTGCTTAATAGCAAAGCAGTTTTCTTTTGTAATTAAAGAAAACTGTTTTTTTATTAGTGTTGCAAAAACAAATATTTTTACATACCTGATTAGCGTCGGTATAATAGATCGTATGTTTTAAAAGGAGAAGTGAAAAAATTGCAATTAAGAAGAGCAACAATGACTGACTTTGATCAAATTATGGCAATTTTAAAAGATGGCGCTAAACAATTGGCAGAAAGTGGTGTCAATCAATGGCAGGGTGAATATCCATCGCCTGATCAGATTAAAGAAGATATTGAAAATGGTTGGGCATACCTAGCTGTTTCTGATGATGAGGAGACTGTTGGTGCAATTTCGATCGTTACACCGCCCGATCATTCATACGATAAATTAAATGGTGACTGGCTAGTGCAAACGGATAATTATGTGGTTATTCATCGAGTCGCAATTCATTCTAAGCACGCTGGTAATGGTTACGCCACTAAGCTGTTGCAAGCTGTCATTGAAAATATTCGGGATAATCACCCTGAAGTTGATTCAATTAGAATTGATACTCATGAAGATAACAAGGCAATGCAACACTTGATTGATAAAATGGGCTTTAGGCAAGTGGGAACTTTACATGGTGTTTACCGTGCTGATGAAACCTCATATGTTTATGAACTAGTCCGTTAAAGATGATACTCCTAAATTTTAGGAGTATTTTTTTGCAAAAAAATAGAGCTTTTTAACTAAAAAGCTCTATTTTAAAGTCATTATCTATTTTTCATAATTGGCTGATAGAATAAGTCAACTATTACAGCTGCCACGATTGCAATTGCAAAGGTAATTAACAGGTTAGTCCAACTAATCTTTGTCATTGCAATACCAAAGATAGCAAGGATAATTGTTAAAATTACATCAGCAATTTGGGTTAAACCAACGGCTTTCGATGGGTAATCCTGCCAGAAGAAGCGCTTGGTTCTAGTAATCAGCAGGATGAACATTGCACTCAATACAAGGTAGACATAAACCATCGTTGAAACTGTACCATGGCTAAAGCCGTGGGTATTTAGATAGCCAACTGCAATAATCCCAATTACTGTCCAGCCAAAAGCAAGTGAAAAGGCGATTTTGGCTAATTTAGCGATATTCCAGTTTTCTGGCTTATAAGTGATATGCGTGCGGTCGGTCCCAATCATCATGGTTACCATATTATTCATAATAGTATAGATAACCATTGCGTTTAACGCCATCGGAATATAATTGAAGAAGAGGTAACCAAATGTTAGCAGCATTGTCAATTGGGCTGTTCTTGCTAATTTAGTTAAAGACCACGTGGTCATTCTTTGGTAAACACGGTGACCAGCATCTAAAATCTTAACAATTGAACTCAAGCCATCAGTTAGTAAAACCATCTTTCCGGACCGTTTAGCAACGTCAGCAGCGTTAGATACGGCAATGCCGACTTCTGCTTGCTTCAATGCAGGTGAGTCATTAACGCCATCACCGGTCATACCCACAATATAGCCCTTCTTTTGGAAGAACTTAACCATGCGCAATTTATCTTCTGGTAAGACATCCGCAATTCCGGCCAACTGATTAATGTCGGTATTTTCGTTAAAATCATGGATTGAAATCACATCATCAGTTAAATCAACTTGTTTAGCAACTGCTAAAGCTGTCTTTTGATTGTCACCAGTTAACATGATTGGGCGAACACCGCGCTTTTTCAATTCGGCTAAGGCAGCCTTAGAATCTGACCGAACCTTATCTTGTAAAATAAAGACCCCAGCGAGTTGGTCATTGATTAGTAGGGCACAGGAACGTCCCGCACCAAAGTCGATTTCCTTTACCTTGTCATTAGCGGTTTTATCAATTAGAGAAAGCTGCTTAAATGAGCCTAGCTTAACGTTATAACCATCAACGTTAGCCATTGAGTACCCAGTACCAGAAGTGAAGGGGATAAAGTCATCACTTGTTTTAACCGGTAATCCTTGTTCAACAGCATACTCATCGATTGCGGCATCGATGATTTTTTTATTCCGTTGGTCAGTTGCAGCAGTAGCTAGTTCGAGCACCAACTTGTTGTCAAGTTGGCTGAAATTAGTCCATTGAGCAACTGCAGTCTTGTTTTCAGTGATCGTTCCTGTTTTATCTAATAAAATCAAGTTCAAATTGGCAGCATCTTGAATACCAGTTAAATCGGCAGTCAGAACACCGTCCTTGCTCAATCTAGTTGCTTCAAATGAGTTAGATAAGGCAAAAGTCGATGGCATTGCCACTGGAATTGAAGCAATGAACATCATTGCTAAAAATGGCAGCATGTTAACTAAATTCTTAATGTCGCCACCCTTAAAGAAGGAAGCAACAATGATAATTAGAGTTAGGAGACCGTCCAGTAAGCAAAGGTAATAAATAATCTTGGTTAATAGCTGCTGTAAATGTCCAGGAGCTGCAGAATTATTAATTAGGTTAATGGTCTTACCTGAACGAGAGTCTGACCCAGTAGCAGTTACAATTGCTAAGCCAGACCCTTCGACAACCGTTGTACCAGCAAAAGCTGCATCATTAACTTTCTTATGAACTGTTTTTGCTTCACCGGTAATTGAACTTTCATCGGTTGAAAGTTGGCCATCAACAAGTTTGACATCAGCTGCAAGCACGTCACCCGGCTGCAAATTAATCAGGTCACCAGGTACAAGATACTTGGAATCGATGTTTTGCCACTTATTGTCGCGTTGAACGGAAACAGTTGGTGTTAATTTGTGGGAAATATTATTTAGTACTCGACGTGAACGCTTCTTTTGTGTCGCACCATTCCATGCCGCAAATAGTAACATTAACAGTACAAATAATGATTGAATCCATTTTCCTAAAATACATTCCAAAAGCAGGGCTGCTTCCAGAATCCAAGCGGATAGGTTCCATAATTTAGATAAAAATTCTTTAAAAAAGTTAAATTGTGGTTCTGGAACCTCATTTAACCCTTTTTCTTTAAGAAGTTTATCTGCTTCAGCTTGACTTAAGCCGGTAATTTTTTCAGACATGATTTGCCTTCCTTTGATTAATTTATACTTTATCTAAATTAGCACAGTTACGTCTTTTTTTCTAGGAAATAAAAGCATAGCCGCTTGATAATATTAATGTTTATTTTAAAAATTAACTGAGAATAAATGTTTTTTAAGTAGGCAATGAGAACCAGAGAAGCTGAGCATAAATCCTTTTAGCTGAGTCCAGCTTATCTACGAACATCAATGATGAATGAATTAAGATCGCCGCGATACTTGGCAATTGAATATTCAATTGGCTTTTCGTCACTAGTAAGTCCTTGAGTGTGAAAATAAAAGATTGGCTTGTTATTTGGAATATTAAGTAGATTGGCCGTAGTTTCATCAGCTTCTAGAACTTCCAACTTTCTAATAACGTGCGTTACTTTTAAGTGGTATTTTTCCAAAGTGCTGTAAAGAGAATCCTTAACGAAGTTGTAGTTAATTAGCTCAGGCACTCTTTCTTCTGGAACATAAGTAGTAACTAAAACGATTGGCTTCTGATCAGCATAACGTAATCGTGTCAGCTTAAAAACTGGTGCATTCAACGGAATTTTTAAGTTCTCACTTACTTCAGAGTTAGCTTGTTGGACTTGAAAGTAAAGCAGGTTTGTCTTAGGGTAAATACCTTTTGTATTCATTTCTGTGCTGTAACTTTCAATTACATGCGTAAATTCCTGCTCGATTTTTGCTTGTCTAACGATCGTTCCGCGCTTGCGCCGGCGCTCTAAATAGCCTTTGTTGACTAGCTGAGAAATTGCTTGCCGCACGGTCGGCCGACTGACATGATAGTTTTCGGCAAGTTCTACTTCTCTAGGAATCAGTGTGTTTTGTTTGTAGACACCAGTTTGTATTTTCTTTAGTAGATCGTCTTCAATTAATTTATATTTAGGTTGTCCTGCTTTTGTCACACTATTGCCACCTTTTTTATGTAATTACAAGTTACTATAACACAAAAAAATCAATGCTTACCAATTCCAGTTGGTATTTTGCATTGATTTTTTTATCTTAAAATTTTTATTCTAAATATCTAGCGAAGTAATGTTGTCATCTTCAAAACGTTTCTTCAACGTCTCAATGATTTCCACGCCAGAGCTAGTCCCAATTCGCTGTGCACCTGCGGCAATCATTGCTAAAAAGTCATCGATGTTGCGAATACCACCAGCTGCCTTAACTTTGACATTAGGGTCAACATTTTCCTTCATTAACTTAACATCTTCAACTTTAGCACCAGCAGTTCCAAAGCCGGTCGAAGTCTTAACAAAGTCAGGTTCCACTTTTTTAGCAATTAGAGCTAATTGCTTAATTTCATCTTTGGTAAGAAAGCAGGTTTCAAAGATTACTTTGCACGGAATATTCTTTTCATGGCATGCAGCAACAATTTGCTTCATTTCGTCTTCAATGTAGTCCCAATCATGGTCACGTACTTTGGTTAAATTTACTACATAATCAATTTCGTTAGCACCATTTTCGATTGCATTTTTAGTATCAAAAACTTTTGAAGCCACAGTTGTTTGTCCTAAAGGGAAACTAATTGCTGCTCCAGTATCAATGTCTGTTCCCGCAAGTTGCTTAGCGCAATATTCTGATTGAACTTGATTAATTGCCACCATCTTAAAATGATACTTTTTTGCTTCGTCACAGAGTTTCTTCATATCTTCTTGAGTTGCATACGGATGTAAATTCGTATGGTCAATTAAGCGGGCAAAGTCATCAATTGTATATTTCATAATTATTTCTCCTTTATGTATTTACATAATAAATTATAATAACTAAAATCAAAAAGGTCAACAATAAATTAAATGCTTATAAAAATAGATATTGACTTAAAGATAGCGATTCTATATAATGACATTGTAAAAAATAATATGTAATTACCAAATGGAGATGAAGCTAGTGAAAGTTCTTTTGACATCACATGATTTCTTAACTCTTATTAGCTTAAACAAGAAATGTTAACTTAATACTATTCACAAATTGCAATTTTCGAGTGATTTTTATTGAAACTTTTTTAAAAAGTTTATTTTGATAATTAATGAATAATTTTAGTTCAAAAAATTGTGTTAGTATTGCCTATAAAGTTATTTTGGAAAAGGCTTTAATCAAAGTTATAGTAGGATTTTTAATCTCCCAAAGAGTGGAAAAAAACTAATTTTGAATTTAATAAAAACCTCTAGAAAAGTGAGGTTGCTTTAATGAATGCTGGGTGGTATATTCTCTATAAGAAGTGTGGGTGAAACAATGGCAAAAGATGAAACTGTTAAAAGTGAAATGATTTCTGATAGTGATTTTGAAACTGGTGAAAAACAAAACTTAATGCCTGCCGTAAAATTTAACAACGAAATAGCACAGTCAGAAATTATGAGAGAAGTAAATAAACTTCCAGAACTTGAAAGTAATTTATTTTTTCTAAGCGTTGCACAATTATATCAAGAACATAACCATATTGTGAAATTTGATAGTTCTCAGATTAAAGATGTCCTTAATTATCAGAAACATGTGACTAATAAATACTGGCTTAATAAGTTAACTAAAGGATTTGAAAGACTATTAAGCATCAAGCAAAAGATAACAAGAAAAAACATTCAAACTGGTCGTGAATCTACAACTGTTGTTAACTTGTTTAGAACAGCGACGGTTTATCATGATGACCTTAGTGTTGAAATTCAAGTATCTCCAGAATTCGAATACTTGTTTAATGATATATCTAACTGGACCAGATTTTCGCTTTATAAATATGTTGACATTCACTCGGTTTATTCCAAAAGATTATTTGTAAACTTAAAGCAGTATCGAGTTGTCGGACATAGAACTTATGGAATAGAAGAATTTAAGGAAGCTCTATCTATCCCTAAAAGCTATAAGCCAGGGAATATACAGCAAAAAGTGCTGGATGTTGTGTCCGAAGAAATGGCATCGGTCTTTTTTGACTTTAAGATAACTAAAAATTATCTTAAAGGCGTGCGGGGAAGGAAACTAGGTGGATATACATTCTCTTGGAGGCCTGAAAAAAATAGTCAAAGAGAAATTTACGCTAATGTTGAAATCCAAAAAACTTGGGCCTTATATTCAATAAGGTCTAGCAATTATTTGTCTACTAAGCAGAAATTTAGAGCAATTGATCGCTTACGTGGCCAACGCTTGGGAACTACTGAAAAAAATTATAAGAGGCATCATCCAACGACTTACTTTTTAGAACCGGAAGATGAAAACAGAGAAAAAAGATCAGTTTTTGTTAGAGGAAGTTTGGAAGCAATCAAGCATTATAAAGCAACTGAGTTAAGAACCCTAATTGAACTTTACGAGGATATGAATGAAAATGGTTTACTTTATACAGGCGATATTGAAGATTTAACTATTATGGAATATCGACTATTAATGATGAAGATTAAATCTGTTCAAAAAAAGCCAGAGAATGCCGAAAAAATAAATAATAATGATGGAACCTTAACTTCTGAAATTTTAGATTTTAATAATTTGGGACAAAAAGATCTATCAGAAGCTCGTTTAAAAGCAATTTGTAAAGAAGCTGTTAAACAACAATTTGGCAGAAAAAGAAGAAAAATAGATCATAGACTGTTGGAAGATAAAGAAGAATTTTGGGATGATAATAAGCAGTAGAACGAAGAAGGCCTTGTGCTAGTGAAGCGCAAGGCCTTTCCCATAGTTATGGCAGCTTTCCAAACCGTGTAATAATAATTTTTAACTTTTAAAAGTTGTCCGTGGCTTAATTCAAGACATATTCTAAGTTAAATAAATTTAGTCGATTATTTTTAATAAAATTATGAAAACTTATGCTGAAGCATAAGTTCGCTTAGTTAATGTTGTAGGGAAACATATATTTGCTCGAAAAAATGTACAGTTATAATTAGAAAGTTAAACTTATGAAGAATACAAAAGAAAAAATACTTTTATTGATAAAGCAAAATAATCAATCAGCGGATAAACATATTTCGACAGAAAATATTGCAGAAAAATTAAGTGTCAAACGGAATACAGTTAGTTATTATCTAAATCAGTTAGTTAATGAAAATAAAGTGATAAAAATTGACACGAGACCAGTAGTCTTTATAGATAAAGAAACTGCCCAAAAAAATGCTAAAGTCAAATTATCTAATGAATATAAAGACTTAGCTGCATTTAAAGAGACCCAAAAAGAGTTTGATGTATTTGAAAAGGTGATTGGTCATGCTCAATCTTTATCTGGACCAATTAAAAAGTTAAGAGCTGCTGCTTCTTATCCTGGACGCTTACCAATTTTAATAAATGGACCAACAGGAACAGGAAAAAGCTATTTAGCAGAAAAATTCTTTGAATATTGTCGGGAAGAGGGGGTTATTTCTTCCAAAGGAAGATTTGTTAGTTTTAATTGTGCTGAATATGCTGATAATCCTGAATTGTTAACTAGCACGCTTTTTGGGTATGTAAAAGGAGCTTTTACGGGCGCCGAAGAAGCACATGATGGACTGTTTGATAAAGCAAACAATGGGATGCTTTTTTTGGATGAGGTTCATAGACTTGACCCTAAAGGACAGGAAAAATTATTTTCTTATCTTGATACGGGTACAATTTCTGCGCTTGGGGATGCAGGAAAAAGTAAATCTGTTAACGTTCGCTTAATTTGTGCGACAACAGAAGACGTTAAAAGTTGTTTTTTAGCAACATTTATGCGAAGAATACCAGTTCAAATTACAATGCCAGCACTTAGAAATAGAACTGCTAGTGAAATTCGGTCACTTATTATTTATTTTTATCTTGAACATGCCAAAAAAATCAAGAAAAATATCCAAATTAGCAATCAAGTTTTTATAACCTTAAATAATACTAGCTATGATAATAATGTTGGACAGTTAAAAAATGATGTTTTATTATCTGTTGCCAGTGCATTAAGCAACAAAAACGATGTTTCAAATCAAGAAATTAAGGTTAAATTAACTGATTTACCACAAGATATTTTAGTATCAAGTATAAATAAAGTTGATCAAAGAGCGACCAGAAGTAGCAACAATATAGTCGTTACACCTGAAAATGATATTAGTGATTTTTTTGATGTTAATCAAAGATTAGACTACATAAAAAAGGCAATTATAAAGATCTTTACTCTGTATCAAGATGAATCATTTGAAAGTTTTAAAGTAAAAGCTATTGAAACAGTAAATAACTTATGTGATTATTTGATTTTTAAAAGAAAAGCTTTGAATGTTGGCGAATTACCTTTGGACTTAATTAAACAGCGCCTCAATCAAGAAGTAGGATACCTTCAGGATGATTTAAAGAATGATTTCAATGGTAATCTTATCGTTGCAATTGCATATTACTTTTATTTTCGACAAGAGAATCATTGGCAGCTTTCAATTGAAGAAGGAAAACTAGCTGACAAAATAATAAATGAAATGGTTGAAGTTACTTATACTGAGCCTGTTGTAGAAACTATTATAAGTGTCGTTAACAATAGTTTGAATTTGTATACTGATGAAGTAGACAAATTATTTTTAACAATTTATTTGAGCGGTGCACAAAGAAAAAAAGCCACTAATTTGGTTCATTGTATTCTTTTAGCTCATGGATATTCGACAGCAAGTAGTATTGCTGATACGGTAAATAAAATAGTAGGTAAACCGTTACTTGATTCGTTTGATATGCCGATTGATATTACGCCAACAAATATTGCCAACAAAGTGGCAAATTATATTCACGTCCGTGGAGTAACAACTGGACTGATCTTAATGGCAGATATGGGCTCGCTAGAAAAAATTCCTGAATTAATAAAAGCAGATGTTAGTTTCCCAATTGTGATTTTCAACAATGTTTCTACTCAGTTAGCCTTGTTTGTAGCGGAATCTATCAAAAAGCAAGAACCACTGCAAAAAATAGTTAAAAAGATGAATAATACAATTCATAATGATTATCGTATTATTTATCCAACAATGATCAAAGAAAATGTGATTATTGTTTGTTGTACTACAGGTGTTGGTACAGCTAGTAAAATTAAGAATATGATAGTTGAAAGTTTACCAGCTAAAAGAAATGTTACTGTTAAAGCATATTCATATGATTTACTAACAGCAGAAGATCAAGAGGATACACTTAAACAGAAATATAATATTTTGACAATTATTGGTACTGCCAATCCTAAATACACTAATGTACCATATATTTCTATTGATCAATTGGTCAATGGTTCAAAAATCACTTTACTTGAAAGTGCGTTAAAGAAAATTTTAAGTAAGAAAGAATTGTATGATTTTAATGATTCGATTCTACGAAATTTTACTATAGAACGTGTAATTAATTCTTTAACGATTTTGGATACTAAAGCTGTAATTAAGAACATAGATTTCTGTATTAAAAAGCTTAATAGCTATATGGAAATCAGATTATCTAATCAGACGGTTATGGCGCTTTATGTACATGTTAGTTGTATGATTGAAAGAATTATTCGTAATCAATCGTTGAACAATAATCCAATAAACTTTAAGGAAGATGAGAACAGTAAAAGACAAGTTGAATATATTCGTATTTCATTAAGTCAATTAGAGAAGATATACAATATCAAAATTCCATTGACAGAAATTAAGTACATCTATGAGCTGATTTTTAACACAGAAGAAAATATTTTTTCTGATGATGAATAAAAAGTTGACAGAAAAGGCACTAAAAAAGAATTTTCTGTCAAAAAGATAAAATTAGTCTAACTTAGATAAAGAAAAAATATCAAAAAAAGCAATAGCAACAAGCTATTGCTTTTTTTGACACAAAGTTGGCACGATTATTGCTGTATAGCTAGTGAGATAATAATTAGTAATTTTTTGAAAGGAAATCTTATTATGAGTATTGTATTGGCAAGAATTGATAATAGATTGTTACATGGAATTATTGTGACGCAATGGGCACCACAATCTGGTTCTAATAGAGTGATGGTAATTGATGATGAAACGGCTAATAACCCAGTAAGTAAGGCTACTATGAAAATGGCGAGACCAGCTGGAAATGCAATTTCTATTATTACAGAAGAAAAAGCCTTGACTAACTTTAAGAGTGGAAAATATGATCCAGAAAAATTGTTAATTTTAGCAAAAGAGCCAAAGATCTTTTTGGATTTAGTTAAAGCTGGGGTTTCTATTGACAAATTAATAATTGGTGGAACTACTGCTAGAGAAAATGGTATTCAGATTTCCAAACGTGCATTTGCAAATTCAGAAGAAGTGGAAGATTACAAAGCTTTAATAGATGCTGATGTGAGATTAGTTTCACAGTATGTTCCAGCTGATAAAGAAGTTGAAATAACGAAGAAATTTTTAGAAGGTCAAGGCGAAATTTAAAATGCATTTTACAATTTTACAAATTATTTTATTAACACTTTTAGCGTTTTTAAAACATGTTGATTACTATGGTATTCCGATGTTGTTTGTAAATTATCCTGTATTTTGGGGATTATTTACTGGTTTTGTCATGGGAGATGTAAAAACAGGTTTATTAGTTGGTGGGACTGTACAGCTAATGTCGTTAGGAGTTGCCGGCTTTGGTGGTTCATCGGTTCCTGATTATGGTACAACTGCAATTATTGCTACTGCTTTTGGTGCATCAATGGGCAAAAGTGCTGGCTTAGCTATTGGGCTACCTGTTGGTATGCTGGGTGTTCAGCTAGATGTTGTTGTTAAAATTTTGAATGGTTTTGTTGCTAAAAAAGCTAAAAGCTATGCTGACGCACGTGAATTTAAGAAAATGAGTGCAGTTACTTGGTTAGGGCCGTTGTTATTTGGTCTATCCGCTGCTATCCCTGTATTTATTTCTGTTACTTTGGGTCAATCAGCAGTTAATTTCATTTTGCAGAATATGCCAAAATGGTTCATGACTGGGTTAACAATTGCAGGTGAAATGTTACCAGCAGTTGGTATTGCAATGCTGCTTAATTATATGCCGACTGGCAAGTTAGTAAATTATTTATTAATTGGGTTTTTCCTAACTGCCTTTTTGAAAGTGCCTATCATTGGTGCGGCTATTATTGGGTTTGCCGCTGCATTTGCTGCATATAAGCAAGCAGAAAAAGAGGGGCAAAGAGTATCTACAAGTAGTGAAACTGCAGCTGGAATTGGAGAAGATGAATAATAATGTTTAAAAAACAAAAAGATAGTCAAACATATGGTCCAATAGTTACAAAAAAAGATCTTCATAAAGCAAATTATCGTTGGTTAATGAGTGTTGAAACTTTTAATTATGAAACTCAGCAGGGTGCATCTGTAGCTTATGCATTGTCACCAATTTTACGTAAGATATATAAAAATGATGATGATTATGTTGAAGCCTTGGACAATCATTTCCAGTATTACAATACACAACCTTGGCTTGCCGCAATTGTTTTAGGCGCTTGTGTCGCAATGGAAGAAAAACAAGGCTTAGCTGCTAAAAATGCTATCAACGATTTTAAAGTTGGTACAATGGGACCTTTGGCCGGGATTGGTGATTCTCTCTTAATGACAATGATCCCAACTATTATGGGTTCAATTGCTGCATATATGGCACTAGAGGGTAATCCGTTTGGAATTATACTTTGGGGTATTTTGATTGCAATTATTTTCTTCCTACGGATGCACTGTTTTGAATTTGGATATCGTCAAGGTTCTAAAGTGTTAGTGGAATATGGTGATAAAATAAATTATCTAACGGAAGCAGCCTCTGTATTAGGAATTACAGTCGTAGGTTCTTTAATTGGTTCAGTTATTTCGGTTACTTCACCGTTAAAATTTCAATTTGGTAAAGTATCAATGCCAATCCAACCAATGCTTGATAAGATTATGCCAGAATTAATTCCTGCTATTTTAGTATGGGTTGCTTATAAACTTTTAAAGTCAAAAAAGATGAGTATGACTTGGGTAATTTTATTATTTATTGTAATAGCAATGTTTGGTGCAGCATTTGGCTTCTTAAAGTAAGATAGGACTTAATATGAAAAAAATAATCGTTATTACTCATTACACATTGGCAAAAGGTTATCAAGAAACTCTTGCTGGATTAACTGGAAATGATAATATTGTTACTTCAATTTGCGCATATATGAATAATGAAGAAACACCAGAATTAAAAGAAAGCATTGCGAAGCAGTTAAATACAACAGATGAGTTTTATTTATTAACAGATTTGAGTTTTGGTAGTGTTAATCAAATTGTCAGTCAGTTTATAGCTGATAATATTCATGTAATTACAGGTATAAATTTACCTTTTGCCTTAGAACTAGCTCTGGCTGCTAAAAATAATTTGCCAATCAACTTAGAGCAAATGATTGATGAAGCTCGGAAGCAGTTACTACAAGTAGAAAAAATTTCAGAAACTGACAACCAGGATGATGAATAGATAGGAATAAAAATGAGTACATTAGACGATGTTTTACATTTTAAAAATGAAAAAAGTCGAACTATTTCGGCTGAAAATAAAACTGGAGTACCTGGTAAAGCAGCGATGTCAGCTGGAAAATTAGGGCCGAGTAGAAAAGGTTCAGCTGATATATCCTTAAATCAAGGGGAAACAGTGACTTTAGCTGATATTAAAGGGCCAGGAGAAATTAGACATATGTGGTTTACTGTGACTGATAAAACCACTAAAGGAAGCTTTGTTTTGCGTGACTTAGTGTTACGTATGTACTGGGATGATGAAAAAGAACCTTCTGTGGAAGTTCCTTTGGGTGATTTCTTTTGTAATGGTTTTGCTACACGCTGCCAAGTAAACTCAATTCCGATTGTTGTTAATCCAATTGGTGGTATGAATTGTTACTTTAAAATGCCGTTTAATAAGCATGCAAGAATTACAATTACTAATGAACATCCAGCATTTATTAAGCACTTTTTCTATACGGTAAATTACGTTGAAAAAGATGCCACAGAAGAAAATTTGCTTTACTTTCATGCCTTTTGGAATCGCGAAAATCCAGTTAAAAAGGGACAAGATTACACTTTAATTGATGGAATTAAAGGAAAAGGTTATTATGTTGGAACCTATATGGCTCTTTGTGCTTTAGAACGTTATTGGTGGGGGGAAGGTGAATTTAAATTCTTTATCGACAGTGATGAACAATATCCTACAGTAACTTCTACAGGAGCTGAAGATTATTTTGGAGGTGCATGGGCTTTTCAACAGCAGGAATATGGGCATTTACCAACTACTATAACTTATTCAACTCCATATCAAGGCTATCCTTTCCACTCAACGCAAGATCATACAAGAGATGTGTTTAGTGCTGGTAAGCCTGATCCAAATTCAGTTCATGCTTGTGGGAATGACGGGTTACCACAGCATGGACTGTATCGTTGGCATTTGCCAGATCCAATTGCCTTTAGTGAAAGTTTAAAAGTAACCTTTCAAGATATTGGTAATGATGATATTGGACTGTTTGAACGCTCAGATGATGTTTCAACGGTTGCATATTGGTATCAAACTGAACCTCATAGTAGTTTTCATAAATTCTTATCTAGAAGAGAACGCTTACCAAGATAAAATTAATTGAATTTATTGATAATGAAATTCAGATCTTACCAGATTGGGAACACGGAATTAAATACCTTAATTTTTATGGCTCAATAAAGAAATTTTTGTTGTAGATGAAAGGTTTGTATAAATTGATATGTTCAATTTATATGGACCTTTTATTTTTTTAAATAAATTAATATAGAAAAGTAAAATATTATAAATAATGAAAAGGAGTTAAGCAAATGATTTTAGGGTCAATTGAAGCTGGGGGAACGAAATTTGTGTGTGCGATTGGTAATGAGAATTATCAGATTAAAGATAAAATTACCATTCCTACAACCACGCCTGAAGAAACACTAAGAAAAACGGCGGATTATTTTAAAAAATTTGCTGTTGACGCAATTGGAATTGCTTCGTTTGGTCCAATTGAAGTACGCGCAACAGCGCCTAACTACGGGTTTATTACCGATACACCAAAAGCAGGTTGGCAAAATACAGATTTTGTTGGCTATTTAAAGTCTAAAATTAATGTACCGATGTTCTTTACAACTGATGTTAATGGCTCGGCCTATGGAGAATATGTGATGTCATTGTTAAGTAATGAAAACATTGACAGCCTAGTTTATTACACGATTGGTACTGGTGTAGGTGGTGGTGCCATTATTGATGGCAAGCTTGTTGGTGCTCAAGGACATCCGGAAATGGGACATGTTTTACTCAAGAGACACCCAGATGACCTCAATTTTACTGGTGTTTGTCCATTTCACGAAGATGTCTTGAGGGTTTAGTTTCAGGGCCAACATTTGAAGCTCGCTTAAATAAACCTGGTAAGGAAGTACCTTTATCTGATTCGACTTGGGACATCATGAGCTATTATGTGGCACAAGCAGCTGTGCAAGTTACATTAATTTTGCGACCGGATAAAATTGTTTTTGGCGGTGGTGTAACTAGTGAAGAATTTTTACAAAAGGTGCGCCGTGATTTTGCTAAAATATTGAACAATTATGTTCATGTTCCTGCACTTGAACAATATATTACTCTACCGGAAATCCAAGATAATGGTTCAGCTACCGTGGGTGATTTTGCTTTAGCAAAGAGATTATTGAAGGAATAACTATTAGCTTTTAATGTAGCAGAAATCAATAATTAATAGTAAAGAAAAGCCCTTGCGCTAATATAGCGCAGGCCTTTCTCATAGTTACGGAAACGTTCCGAATTGTGTAATAATAATTTCAAACTTTTAAAGTCTGACTTTTAGCTTAATCCAGGACGAAATCTAAGTCAAATAAGTTAAGTCGTTTGTTTTACCAGACGTAGAACCAGCAGAAGATGGTTAAAGCTAGTACTTTAAGGACTAAAAGGGCAAAAAAATAGATCAAGTTTTTCAAATAAGAAATTTCTTGGTCTATATTTTTTTGCCTGAGACATTCATTTTGACCAGACACTTTGTTAGGATATAGGAAAACATTTTGCTGAAATTATTCTATGCAAGGAAAATTAACATAGAAATTAATATATAAATAATTTATTTAATTATATAAAGGATAATTATAGTTTTCCTACGAATTCATTATAGCATTTTAGCAAACTAAAAAAAGCAAAATGTTATTTTATTTTTTACATTATAACTAGATTATTAAGCGCTTAAAATAAAAAAGCTGATATATAAAATAAATTTTGCTGTATTAAGATATTTAAAAGATTACTTCTGTATGACTAATGTGATTTAGGCAGGCCTAGTTAAAGTAATTAATGTAACAAAAACAGTTGAATATTTATTCATTTGTCTTAAACAGTTGGGCAAGTTAAAATGATTCACGGACATTTTTTCGCTAGAAAACTAAGGACACACTTACTCTTTTCCTGAAAACAATTTTTTGACAAATCTGTTTTCTAGCTCAGAAGTGTCTGGGAAAAAACTAGCTTCTTAGACAAAAAAATATAGACCAAGAATTTCCTGTTGGGAAAACTTGATCTATTTTTTGGTCCTTTTAGTCCTAAAAGTCTTACTTTTGGCCCGCTTCTGCTCCAATATTTACTTAAGTTCATCATCATGAACATCAGGCCAACATCAGTTTCAACCTTTTTCTTGCCTCGTAAGTGTGCGCGGCGCATACCAAATACACTCTTCATATGCCCAAAAACTGGCTCGACGTCTGACTTTCTACAGCCATAGATGCGCCTGCCTTCATCACTTTGAAGAGTTTGTTTTGCTTTTTCTTTTAAATATTGCCAGCTGGGATTATATTGGATCTGTCTTTGCCGGCCGCTCTTAGTTTTAGCTAGTTCAGTTAATTCAGCTGTTAATTGAAACTCATCTGCCTCGTAAATTTTAAGATCAGAAACTAAACCTGTGCTCTTATTCTTTCGTTTACTGTATTTTTTGAAGTTGAAACGCACACCTTGCCAGTCAAGGTAATAATCATCTTGTTCGTTATAAGTCCAATTTACTAGCTTAGTAGGATCCTTTTGATATTTCCTGGTTTGTTCTTTTTCATATCGACCGTAGGGAATAAAGTAATCCTTATCTTCATACTTATTTTCAAGCAGAGAATAATTGTACTCACTGCCATAGCCAGCATCAGCGACAATATTCTTGAATTTATCTAAAACTGTCATCTGCTCTAAGAAGGGTGCTAAAGTTTTAAAGTCAGTTGGATTAGGGTAAAGTGCATAGTCTACTACATATTGATCCGTAGTGGCGGCTTGGATATTATAGCCGGGTTTGAGCTGGCCATTCTTCATGTGATCTTCCTTCATATGCATAAAAGTCGCATCATGGTCAGTCTTCCGCTCACCAAATATTTTGATTGCTTGTTCATACTTTTCTGCCCTGGGGATAAAGTCATTACGCAATTTATGCAGTACCTTTTTAAGACCACGTCTTTTACGCTTTTTAGCTGAACCTCCAGGTATTACTTTAGGTTCAGCTACGATTGCCTGATCTAATTGTTTGATAGCCGTTTCTGTTTGGTCAGCGATCATTGCCAAGCCTTGACTAGTTTGCGCCTCTTCCTCAGTGATTGCCTGGATTACTTCTTTTTGGATTAGTTCATCATAGAGTTCAATGGCACTAATCTTTAATTTAGCATGATACTTTTCAACGGCTCTTTTCCAAACAAAAGTATACTTATTGGCATCAGCCTCAATTTTAGTGCCATCAATAAAGATAGCGTCCTCCCTAACTAATCCCTCTGCTTGCAAGAGATTAGTGAAATAGACAAAAGCTTGCTTGATCAGCCGATTAGCATGTTTACTGGATCTAAAGTTATTGATCGTATGGTATGAAATATGTCTGCCACCAGCAATGACCATCATTGGCAGATTTTCTTCCAGCATTCTTTCAATCTTTCTGCCAGAGAAAACACGCCTAGAATAAGCAAAAAGCAGTATCTTAAGCATCATTGCCGGATGATAAGCAGGTCGACCGGTAGTTGATTTAGTTTCTAACATCACATCATCAGGAATAGAATCGACAAAATCGCTAATAACCTGGGCAAGATGATTTTTAGGGATAGAAAAGTCTAAATTGAGTGTTAAAGCAGTTTGACCTGTGATATAATTTTGATACATGAAAAGCCCACCTTTTTTGTTTTTTGTGATGAATTAATAATATCAGGGCTGGACTGGAATGTATATAAAAATCCGTTAGAACACAAAAGTTCTAACGGATTTTTTGTTTAATGCCGAGTTTTTCCCAGACACTTCTTGATTGCCAATTTTTAGTTTTTTCTTTAAAAATACCAGAAACCATCTAAGTTATAACTTATAGTAGAGGTAAAATAATAAATTATTCATTCAATTCAAAAGAATTGATAAAAGAATTAGCAAATGATATTGCAGAAAAAGGTGATTTTGTGCTTTGGGCATATTGGATTTTGATGGACAACAAGCAAGAAATTTATGTTGACTATTATTATCTAGATGATCCGGACTTAGAAAAAAGACCGGTTAGCCAAAAGCTTGCTAAATATGTTGAAGATGTACCTGCAGAATACAAAACGGTAGCTGATTTCGACAAAAAGATGAGCGTCAACTATCCTGAATTTTTCAGAAAAATGATGATGGCTAGTGATTTGCTGCAATTATTCAAGCAAGAAAACGAAACAATATAACTATGCTAAATGTGAAAAGGAAAAAACATGGCCACGGTAAGATTTAAAAAAAGTGATATTAAGAAGTGGACAGCAAAGGCGATTCAAATTAAGCTGCCAAATGTAAAAGGACAAGGTAAGCTTACAGCATGGTTACCATTAAAATTAGTTCATAAAAGTCATAAAGTACCTGTCTATTTCGTTACTATTAGTGATGATTTTACTTTTTGGTCTAATGCGAAGAAATCAGGAAAGATAAAGGCAGCTGAATTAGCACAATGGTTCAAGTAAATACTTTTCTGATGCTTATGCGATAATCGTGTTCTTAATGGTCGAAAAGGTCAGTAGCTTTTTAAACGAGGGTAATTGGGATGGCTCTCAAAATATATAATTTATGAGGGTTATTCGGACATAGATAAATCCAAATCAGATAAAAGGGGCTTAGAATTTAAATGGCTCTTTGTCAAATTCTGTTGATGAAGATAAATAATGAATTAGATGCACTTTAAGCAGTAATGCTTAAAGTGTT
>NZ_JAQTIG010000005.1 GCF_029433515.1 Lactobacillus sp. ESL0679
ACACAGTAGTTAAGCTTCTTCACGCCGAGAGTAGTTGGTGGGAGACTGCCTGCGAGGGTAGGACGCTGCCGTGCTTTGGAGGATTAGCTCAGCTGGGAGAGCATCTGCCTTACAAGCAGGAGGTCACAGGTTCGAGCCCTGTATCCTCCATACCGAGTCGTTAGCTCAGTCGGTAGAGCATCTGACTTTTAATCAGAGGGTCGACGGTTCAAGCCCGTCACGACTCATGGCCCCATTTTGCGGGTGTGGCGGAATTGGCAGACGCGCTAGATTTAGGTTCTAGTGTTTCAGGACGTGTGGGTTCAAGTCCCACCACCCGTATTTGCCAATATTATATACCATATTTACATATTGCCGATTTAGCTCAGTTGGTAGAGCATCTGTCTTGTAAACAGGGGGTCGTACGTTCAAATCGTATAATCGGCATTTATATATTACGCGGAAGTAGTTCAGTGGTAGAACATCACCTTGCCATGGTGGGGGTCGCGGGTTCGAATCCCGTCTTCCGCTTCATTACTTGCCGGGGTGGCGGAATTGGCAGACGCACGGGACTTAAAATCCCGCGGTTGGTTTCAACCGTACCGGTTCGACTCCGGTCCTCGGCATATAATGACGCGCCCTTAGCGCAACTGGATAGAGTGTCTGACTACGAATCAGAAGGTTGAAGGTTCAAATCCTTCAGGGCGCATTATCTCGGGAAGTGGCTCAGTTTGGTAGAGCACCTGGTTTGGGACCAGGGGGTCGCAGGTTCGAATCCTGTCTTCCCGATTGTAATCTTAATATATAATTTAGCGATTACTTTTTTGGCGGTGTAGCTCAGCTGGCTAGAGCGTCCGGTTCATACCCGGGAGGTCGAGGGTTCGATCCCCCCCGCCGCTATATTAGAGCTTGGACCTTTAGCTCAGTTGGTTAGAGCAGACGGCTCATAACCGTCCTGTCGTAGGTTCGAGTCCTACAAGGTCCATAAACTGGATTTTGTACTTTTATTTTTTTAACATCGCGGGATGGAGCAGTTAGGTAGCTCGTCGGGCTCATAACCCGAAGGTCGGTGGTTCAAATCCATCTCCCGCAATATGGTCCATTGGAGCAGTGGTTTATCTCGTCTCCCTGTCACGGAGAAGATCATCAGTTCAAATCTGATATGGACCGTAAGATGGCTCGGTAGCTCAGTTGGTAGAGCAAAGGATTGAAGCTCCTTGTGTCGGCGGTTCGATTCCGTCCCGCGCCATTATTGATAATTTGTTTGTTGCGGGTATGGTTTAGTGGTAAAACGAAAGCCTTCCAAGCTTTAGTCGCGAGTCCGATTCTCGTTACCCGCTTTAATGGGCCTATAGCTCAGCTGGTTAGAGCGCACGCCTGATAAGCGTGAGGTCGATGGTTCAAGTCCATTTAGGCCCATTGGAGACTTACTCAAGTGGCTGAAGAGGCGCCCCTGCTAAGGGTGTAGATCGGGTTATTCCGGTGCGAGAGTTCGAATCCCTCAGTCTCCGTCATAAAGAATCTTGTTTATTCAAGGTTCTTTTTTGTTTATCTGATTTAATTTTGAAAAACTGGCTATTTAGTAATCTCATGTGTTCCATAATTAATGTAAATAAAGGTAGTTGTCGGTCGACACATCGAAATTCATCAACGTCAATGTGTTCGGAGGATAAGTCATCGGTAGTCATTAATCTGCAGCAACATTTTAAGTCTAAAAGCAGTAAGTAAAACAGTGTTGGCAGAGATATTGTAGCCTATGTAATTTCTGTTAATGGACGATCAGTGGTTAAATCCTGAATGACTTTTGCTTTACTAGATTAGTGATAAAACAAAGCTTGTCAACTAAGGAACTATTAGCCATTAAAGAATGATGACAGTTGTGGTAGAGCATAGCCGCTGCTTATGAAGCTTAATTTAAAGTAGTTTAGAGACATCCAAGGCTAAATACTGCAGGCAAGAAATAATGGCCACTGTGGACTAAGTAAAATGCAGAATGGGCTTGTCAACTAAAAGAAGATTACCAAAAATGAGAAAAAGTTAGATTAAGATCTTTAATATCAAGTAAACTTTATCAATTGGAGATATAGGAAAAATTCAATCTTGAGTATTAGAAAATTTGAAACTCGGCCGTGATCTCTATTTTTGTGATTAGTTTTATCGCTAATGAAGCGACATTATAGAATTAACAGTAGGCAATCGAGCAAAAAAGATGCTATAACAGAGATTGATAAATTAGGGTTAATGCGCTTTCTAAATAAAAAAACAAAATATTTTTGGATAAAAGTCTTGCAAGATAGCTGCTAATCCTGTATTATTAATAACGTTGTGATTCAGGTATTGCCTGATAGCTAAAAATTTCAAAATAAAACAGTTGACATTTTAATCAATATTAGGTATTATAATTAAGCGTCTTATGTTTTAAGAAGAAAACGAATATGACCCGTTGGTCAAGTGGTTAAGACATCGCCCTTTCACGGCGGTAACATGGGTTCAAATCCCGTACGGGTCATTACCAACAATAAATATTGGTATTTTTATTTTTACATTATGGAGGATTACCCAAGTGGCTTAAGGGGACGGTTTTGAAAACCGTTAGACGGGTTTCTCGTGCGTGGGTTCAAATCCCACATCCTCCTTTATAACATCGCGGGATGGAGCAGTTAGGTAGCTCGTCGGGCTCATAACCCGAAGGTCGGTGGTTCAAATCCATCTCCCGCAATATGGTCCATTGGAGCAGTGGTTTATCTCGTCTCCCTGTCACGGAGAAGATCATCAGTTCAAATCTGATATGGACCGTAAGATGGCTCGGTAGCTCAGTTGGTAGAGCAAAGGATTGAAGCTCCTTGTGTCGGCGGTTCGATTCCGTCCCGCGCCATCAACCTGGAGGAGTAGCGAAGTGGCTAAACGCGGCGGTCTGTAAAACCGCTCTCTCTGAGTTCGGCGGTTCGAATCCACCCTCCTCCATAATAGGGATATCGTATAAAGGTAGTACATCGGTCTCCAAAACCGCTAGTGTGGGTTCAATTCCTACTATCCCTGTTTACCTTCATGGCGGAATTGGTGAAGGGGTTAACACACCGGTTTGTGGATCCGGCATACATGGGTTCGAATCCCATATTCCGCCCTAGCATTGGGATATAGCCAAGCGGTAAGGCACTAGACTTTGACTCTATTATGCGCTGGTTCGAATCCAGCTATCCCAATCTATTATAAATAGCTGATGGCGGTGTAGCCAAGTGGTAAGGCAGAGGTCTGCAAAACCTTAATCGTCGGTTCAAATCCGATCCCCGCCTTTTGGTTCATTACTAGAACTATTATTTAATAATTTAATATCATGGCGGTGTGGCGGAATTGGCAGACGCGTCAGACTCAAAATCTGGTGTCCTTTTCGGACGTATCGGTTCGACCCCGATCACCGCTATCATGATAAGCAGCTCCCTTTTTAGGAGCTGCTTTTGTTTTACAATTAATAATTTTCCTTATAAAAATTGCACAAGTAATGCGGAATCTTTATAATACCAGTATATGGAGGTAGTCAGATGAATATTGGTATTTTTACCGATACATATTTCCCACAAATTAGTGGTGTTGCAACATCGATTAAGACACTCAAAGATGCTTTAGAAGCACAGGGACACAATGTATTTATTTTTACGACAACTGATCCGCACGTTAAAAAGGGAACAGTTGAAGCTAACGTTTTTCGATTTAGTAGTGTTCCTTTTATTTCGTTTACTGATCGGCGAATTGCATTTCGCGGCTTTTTTGAAGCGACTAAAGTGGCACGTGAAGTTAAACTAGACGTTGTTCACACGCAAACTGAATTTGCATTAGGCATGATTGGTAAATATGTTGCGCATCAGCTTAAGATTCCTGCAATCCATACTTACCACACGATGTATGAAGACTATTTGCATTACGTTTTGAATGGTCATTTACTTAGACCATATCATGTTAAGCAGTTTACCAATGTTTTTCTCAAGAATATGGACGGCGTAATTGCCCCTAGCAAGCGCGTAGAGGCGTTATTACATCGCTATGGCGTAACTATCCCAATGAGAGTTATTCCTACTGGTGTAGCCATTAATGAGATGAATCAGAAGTCAACGCGTAATATTCGACAGGAGTTAGGAATAGCGCCTGATGGTCCTATTTTATTGACTTTAAGCCGGATTGCTGGTGAGAAAAAAATCGACCGTATTTTGAATATCATGCCGGAAATTGTTGATGAGTTCCCTAAAACTCGTTTGGTAATTGCCGGTGATGGGCCTGATGTTGACGTGTTAAAAGAGCAAGTTGAGCGACTAACTCTTGAAGACTATGTTATTTTTGCAGGAAACGTACCTCATGAAGATGTTGGTGCATATTACCAAATGGCCGATGTTTTCGTTTCAGCAAGTGATACAGAGACTCAAGGATTAACTTACATTGAAGCCTTGGCTGCCGGTACTAAGTGCGTTGTATATGATACGGATTATACGGAGCATGTCTTTGATGATCCTGATCTGGGGCAGGTCTTTACAAGGCCTAGTGAGATGTTGACAGAGATTATAACTTATTTACAAAAGGGAGACTATCAAATTCCGCAGGCCAAATTGGCTGATAAACTCAAGCAAATATCGGCAGAGCATTTTGGCAGCAGTGTTTATCAGTTTTACCAAGATATAATTGCCAATTATCAAGAAAAGCACAAAGAGGATTCAAATGATTAGAATAAATATGTTCTCACAAGCTGCATCAGTTAAGGGACAAGGTGTTGGTTCGGCCTATAACGAGTTAATGAGGTTGTTAAGAACGCATTTAGTTGACGAATTTTATGTGACTAACAACAAGTATGGGGCAAGCGACTTAACGCACTACCATACGATTAATCCTACTTATTTTGCTAACAGTTTTTTACCCAGCCGGGGACGTAAAATTGGCTATGTGCATTTTTTGCCAGAAACACTGGAAGGCTCGATTAAATTGCCAGGTTTTGCCAAAAAAATTTTTTATCAGTATGTTATCGACTTTTACAAGCGGATGGATCAGATTGTTGTCGTAAATCCGATTTTTATCGATAAATTGGTTAAATATGGTGTTAGGCGTGATCGCGTTAAATATATTCCTAATTTTGTCTCTAAGAGTGAATTTTATGTTGAGAGCCAAGAAAAAAAGAATGCTTTTCGGCATCAGTTGGAGATTCCGTTAGACAAATTTGTCGTTTTTGGTGATGGGCAAGTACAGGCGCGTAAGGGCGTCGATGACTTTGCTAAAATGGCGCAGGCGAATCCCGGTATTCAGTTCATTTGGGCTGGAGGCTTTTCTTTTGGCAAAATTACGGATGGCTATGAACATTTCAAACAGTTAGTTGACAATCCACCACAAAATCTCAAATTTACGGGAATTATTGACCGATCTAAATTGGTGGACTACCTCAACATTGCCGATTTGTTCGTTTTACCGTCTTACGACGAGTTATTTCCAATGTCGGTACTGGAAGCCTTTAGCTGTGGTACGCCGGTGCTACTGCGTGATTTAGACCTATATCAGGCAATTATTAGTGGTTATTACATGAGTGGTCGTGATTTTGAGGAAATGAACGCTCAGCTGCAGCTTGCAGCAAGCGATGAGTCGGTAATGAATAAGTACAGTAATTTATCAAATTTGGCCAGTCAAAAATATTCGGAAGACCATTTAGCCCAAATTTGGGATGGATTTTATCATGAACAATACGAACTTGGTAAAAAGTTAGGACAGATTCGCTAATGAACAAAAAGCATTTATGGGGCATTCTGGTTGTGTTATTAATCAGTGGCGGTGTTTTGTTTGTTGACTTGAAAGAAACACCAGTTGCTCAGCTTTGGGCAGCAGCACAGAATATTAATTTTGGCGGTTTAGTCGCTGTTTTTGGATTAATGCTTTTGTCTTACGTTTTTGAAGCCAGTATTTTGGCAGTTTTGGCAAAACGAAAAAACGAACCGAGGCGTTCACGCTGGTCATTTTTACGGATACCGATAATTCAAGCTCTATTTAATGCCATTACCCCAATGTCTACTGGCGGTCAACCGTCGCAACTGGCGGCAATGGTACAGATAGGAATAGAGGGCGGTCGTGCAACTTCACTGTTATTGATGAAATTTATCATTTATCAAATTGTGGTTTTTATTGCTTATGTGATCACGATTATCAGCGGCTTTCACATGGTTGCCACGAAATTTGGTGGTCTTGCGTTTTTCATTGCAATTGGTTTTTTAATCCATGTCAGTTCAATCGTCTTGTTATTAGCGGCGCTATTTGCTTACCAGTGGACCAAAAATACGGCTAACTGGCTGATGAATTTGCTGTCCAAGATAGTTAATCCCGAAAGGGTAGCAGTTTGGCGGCAAAATACGATGGCGAAAATTGATACCTTTTACCGTGAAAGTCAAAAATTAAAACAAGAAAAAAAGAAGCTGCTGTTAAGCGCCGTGTTTACGATCTTGCAGCTGGCTTGCTTTTATTCAATTCCTTACATGGTGCTAGTGGCGCTTAATGTCCCAGCTGATTGGGTTAGTGTAACGCAAATGAATATTATGATTATCATGTTTATGGCAATTATTCCGATTCCTGGTGCGTCTGGTGGGGCAGAATACAGCTTTCAAACGTTGTTTTCGACCTTTATCTCATCCAATGGCACCTTAATTTTAGGGATGTTTTTGTGGCGGTTTGTGACGTACTTTTTTGGAATGATACTGGGGATCTTTGGCTGGATTTTCAAACCGCAAAAAGTCTTGAGTCCGCCAAATAATTAATTTTTGCTAAAATCACTTTGTTTAATCGCGCTTTGGCGTAATATATTAGCATGGTGAGAGGAGAATAGAATGACAAGGATCAAGTCTTTTTTGCAGTGGCTGACAGAGACCAAGCTAGGCTTTTTCATTATTGTTTTAGTAGCTTTTTGGCTAAAAACATACGCAATTTACTTAACTAAATTTAACTTGGGTGCAGTTGGTTCAATGCAGAACTTTTTGCTCCTACTTAATCCGCTGCCGGCGGGAGTATTGCTTTTAGGAATCGGTTTGTTTTTTAAGGGACGTAAGTCGTATTGGATTATTATTGCGATTGATCTAGTATTAAGCCTGTGGCTGTTTGCCAACATCTTATATTACCGTGAGTTTTCCAACTTTTTGTCCTTATCGATTATTAAAACTTCGGGCTCGACCGCGGATAATTTGGGCAAAAGTATCGTGGGAATAACCCATGCAACCGACTTCTTGGCTTTACTTGATGTTGCCGTTATTGTTGCTCTGTTGTGCAGCAAACTTATTAAGTACGACTTGCGGCCGCTTAAATTTAAGTTCAACGTGCTGGTTGAAGCCTTGGCCGTTTTGATGATTGGTTTAAACCTGCTGATGGCGCAGAAGGACCGGTCGGGCTTGTTAACCCGGACATTTGATAATAATTATATCGTCAAGTATTTAGGAATGAATGAGTACGCGGTTTACGACGGCTTTAAGACCGCGCAAACAAGTGCGCAGATGGCTAAGGCGAACGTTTCTGATCTTGGCTCTGTGCAAAAATATCTCAAGGCTAATTATGTTAAGCCTAATCCGCAATATACCGGCGTAGCCAAGGGCAAAAACGTGTTGGTTATCCACCTTGAGAGCTTCCAGCAATTTTTAATTGGTTACAAATGGAAGGGCAAGGCCGTAACGCCGAACCTTAACAAGTTGTATCATGCTAAAGACACATTGAGTTTTGCGAATTTTTATAATCAAGTTGGCCAAGGTAAGACATCGGATGCGGAAATGATGCTGGAAAATTCGCTTTACGGCTTACAATCGGGGTCGGCAATGTCGAGTTACGGTACATCGAACACCTTTGAGAGTGCGCCAGCGATTTTAAACCAGCAGGGCGGCTATACAACGGCTGTAATGCATGGCGGTGCTGGTTCGTTCTGGAACCGTAACAACGCCTACAAGCAGTTTGGGTACCAGTACTTTATGCCGCTGTCGTATTATCAGAACAAGCCCAAGTATTACATCGGTTATGGTTTGAAGGACAAAATCTTTTTTAACCAGTCGATTAAGTATATTGAGCGTCTACCGCAGCCATTTTATTTAAAAATGATTACGGTAACTAACCACTATCCTTATGAAATTGACAAGAAAAACCAGTCGATTAACAAGACCGATACGGAAGATGAAACCGTTGATGGTTATGTCCAGACCGCGCATTACCTCGACCAAGCAATTGGCGAATTAATGCAGTGGCTGAAGAAGACGGGGCTTGATAAGAATACTTTGATTATGATGTATGGTGACCATTACGGTATTTCCGGTAATCACCATAAGGCCAGTGCCCAATTATTAAATCAGGACGAATTTACCGATTTTGATAATTTGAAGTTTCAACGGGTGCCGCTGATGTTCCATATGAAGGGACTGAAGGGTGGCATTAAGAAAACGTACGGCGGCGAAATTGATGTTTTGCCAACTTTGCTTAACTTATTGGGGATTAACGACAAGGGCACCATTCAATTTGGCCATGACCTGCTTAGTAAAGGCGCACCGCAGATTGTAGCGCAGCGTAACGGTGATTTTATCACGCCGCAATACGCAAAGGTCAGCGGCACTTACTATGATACTAAGACGGGAACGGAAATTGCCAAGCCTGATAAAAAGCTGAAGATGCAGCTGGTGGCAATTTCTAACAAGGTAACTACACAATTATCCTTGTCTGATAGGGTAATTGATGGCAATCTGTTACGTTTTTATAAGCCTAAGTGGTTTAAAAAGGTCAAAGCTAGTGATTATGACTATAATAAGGATAAGGCACTGAAGAAGCTATTTAGTGCTAACAAAACTTCTTTGTGGTATCACAATCATCAGAAGACGACACAGAAGGAATTTAAGACGGATGCTCCAGAACTTGAAAAATAAATACTCGAAAAAGGCCGTCTTTTATGATAAACTTTGTAAGTAATCGATCTGTATATTGGAGGCAGCGCATTGTACAATTTATTTATGACGCTACTAATTATTGTTTCAATTTTAATTGTTATTGCAACAATGATGCAGCCGCAAAAGCAACAGGATGCATTGAATGCCTTATCCGGCGGCGCAGTTTTTAGTGGCCAAACGAAGAAACGTGGTTTTGAAGCATTTATGGAAAAAGTTACAGCAGTCTTGCTGGTTCTCTTTTTCGCTTTTGCTATTGTATTAGCTTATTTGTCTTCAAAGTAAGTTTTAGTTCCTCCCGATCAAATATTAGGGAGGACTTTTTTTATATTTTTTAATAAGGAACGGAGATTAGTGCATGGCACAAAACGAAAAAATTTTAGCTAATGTTTTAGAAATCTTTCGCCATAATCCCAAAAAACAATACCAAGTAGAGCAAATTGACAGAATGCTGCGGCGTGATCGCCTCGGCAGTTTTTCTGATATTGTCAAGGCGCTTTCTTTTTTGGAGCAAGAAAAGAAAATTATTACTGATGGCAACGGTCATTATCAATTAGCCCAAGAAAATACGGTTGTTGAAGGGTCATTTCGAGCTAATGACAAGGGCTTTGGCTTTGTCAAACTTGAAGATGAAGAAGCCGATGATATTTTTATTGCTAGCGATTATACCGCGTACGCTGTTGATGGCGATAAGGTGCGCGTTAAGATTACAGCTGGCGGTAATCCGTGGAACGGTAAGGGGCCAGAAGGTCAAATTGAGGAAATTATTGAGCGCAGCCTTGATACCTTAGTTGGCGAATTTCATCCATTGACTGATGCGCAAGTTAAGGTTAGCCACTTTTTAGGCTATGTTTTGAGTACCAATAAGAAGCTGCATAAGTATCGCGTTTATGTTGGTGAAAATGGCCTGCACCCGCAAATGGGCGACATGGTTAAGGTCTCAATTGCTAACTATCCGAGTGAAGACAATCCGGACTCAATGGCTGGTGTGGTAATTGAGATTATCGGTAACAAGAACGATCCCGGCGTTGATATTATGTCGATCGTTTCTGCTCATGATGTTCGCACTGAGTGGCCAGAAGATGCGATGGCTCAAGCTAATGCCATTCCCGATCATATCGAAGAAGAAGAGTGCAATAATCGTGAAGACATAACGGATCAGCCAGCAGTTACGATTGACGGTGATGATTCTAAAGATTTTGACGATGCCGTAGTTTTATGGCAATTACCTAATGGCAATTATCATTTGGGTGTTCATATCGCTGATGTTTCTCATTATGTTACGGAAAAAACACCGCTGGATGAAGAAGCTTTTGCGCGCGGCAACAGTACTTACTTAGTTGACCGTGTAATTCCAATGTTACCGTTCCGGCTATCAAATGGTATTTGTTCACTTAATGAGGGCCAAGACCGCCTAGTTTTATCTTGTGAAATGGAATTTACGCCGGAAGGTGAGCGGGTAAATTACCGCATCCATCCGTCAGTAATGCGGTCACACGGTCGGTTAACTTATAACAAGGTTAATCAAGCGTTAGACCCTAATAACACCGATGAATTAGAAGAAAAGTATGTTAAATTGCAACCGATGCTGCAAGACATGGCCGAATTACATAACGCTTTATACAAGAAGCGTCACCAACGTGGTGCGATTGACTTCGAAGAGCCAGAAGCTAAAATTATTGTTGATGAGCAAGGTAAACCAGTCGATATTGTCTTACATAACCGTGGTACCGCAGAAAAAATGATTGAATCATTCATGCTGGTTGCTAACGAAACTGTCGCTGAAGACTTTTTCAGAAAGCATGTGCCATTTTTGTACCGGGTTCACGAAACACCAGATGGTGAGCGGATTAAGAGCTTCTTTGAGTTTTGTAGTGCGTTTGGTCTGGATATTAAGGCTGATCCTAACCACGTCAAACCAATTGACTTGCAGAAGGTAGTCGCTAAGACAACGGGAACACCTGAAGAAGCAGTTGTGCAAATGATGATGTTGCGCAGCTTAAAGCAGGCCCATTATTCTGAAGAAGCATTGGGTCACTTTGGCCTAGCTGCTAAGTTTTATACCCACTTTACTTCACCAATTAGACGATATTCTGACCTCATGGTGCACCGGATGATTCATGCTTATAGCGATCAAGGGACAGGCCAGGATGTACAGCAGCATTTTGCCAGTTACTTACCGGATGTCGCTGAACAAACTTCGACTCAGGAGCGGGTTTCAGTTGATACCGAACGTGAAGTCAATGATTTGAAGATGACCGAGTTTATGGCTGATCAAGTTGGGCAACATTTTGATGCAGTTGTTTCCTCTGTGACAAGCTTCGGGATGTTTATCCAGTTGCCAAACACGGTTGAAGGCTTGATCCACATTTCAAACTTAACCGATGATTTTTACAGCTTTAATGAAAAGAGTCTAACGTTGACTGGTCGTGGTACGCACAAGCAATACCGCGTCGGGATGCCAATTAAGGTCACTTTAATTAATGCCAACATTGAGCAACACCAGTTAGACTTTGAAGTTTATGATCCTAATGCTCCAAAGCATCCGCATCATAATCGTGGCAATAATAATCGTACTCGTGGCAGTCGCGGATTCCATAATGATCATGGTCATCGCGGCGGGCGCAATGGCAGTAGTCGGAATGGTTCCCGTAAGAATGGTAACCATCCGCATTTTAGCAAGTATAAGCATTAGGACTGAAAACTGATGAAAGAAAAAAATGAAAATTTGATTGCGCAAAATAAAAAGGCACATCATGATTATTTCATCAAAGAAACGTATGAAGCTGGAATTGCACTGACCGGAACAGAAATTAAGTCCGTGCGTGCGCGGCGAGTTAGTCTGCGTGACGGCTACGTGCAGGTAATTAATGGTTCTGCCTTTTTAGAAAACGTGCATATTAGCGAGTATAAGCAAGGCAATCGTTATAATCATGAACCGCTTCGTAGTCGCCGGTTACTTTTGCACAAAAAGGAATTAGTTCGATTAACTAAAGAGCAATCAGAGCGTGGAGTAGCGATTGTACCGCTTAAGGTTTATCTGAAGCATGGCTTTGCCAAAGTCTTAATTGGTGTGGGTCAGGGTAAAAAGCAATACGATAAGCGCGAAACCATTAAAAAGCGTGACCAGGAGCGTGAGCTTCGGCGCCAGTATAAAGTTTAAAGAAGCGCTTTGATTAATTAATATTAGTCAAAACGCTTTTTATATATAATATAATTTTAAAATAATTAAAATATTATTATCGATAACAAATAATAGGTGATATAATTCCACTTTGGATAGCTAAATATTAACTTAGCGTCTATTTGACCCTGAAAATATTTTTTACTTTTTAGTTATTATTTTTGCAATATTATGCATTATTTATTAATATTGTATTTGTATGCTTTGCTCATATGTTAGGCAATATCGTGCTTAGTTGTTTTAGTTAAAATTAATTAAGCAAATGCTTTGCGATGGTATCATCTAGGCGATACTATTTTTAGTAGAAAAAATAATATTTAGTAAGCTAAAATGTTAGGATTTGGGTTTTAATGAAATTTAAGGATGTATATAGTGGAGAGCGTGTAACGCGTAAGTTTTCTAATAGAAAAGTCAGCGAAAAGATGCTTGCCAGAGTCATTAACAAGGCACAGCAATCGCCGTCACTACTTAACTCACAACCTTGGCGGGTATATATGGTAACCGGTGATGCACTTAGTAATTTGAGGAAAGACTTTGAGCAGAATATTAAGGATGGGATTAAACCTCATGAAGATTTTGCGACAATCTTATCACTTAATTGGGATGCTTATCCGAGTCAAAGCTTAGCGACGATGGGTGCATCGCAACCATACTTTTTTAATAATAAATCGGAACTATTTACTAATGCTAATGACACGATGTTTAACGCTCAGGATGTTGCGTTTTTAACAATTCCGAAGGCGTCACCTGCTTGGTCGGTGTTTGACTTGGGGATTTTTGCTCAAAGCATCATGTTGCTAGCACTTGATGAAGGCTTATCAATTATGCCGGCGCACTCGATGGTTTCTTATCCCGAATTAGTTCGTAAATATGCCCAAATTTCAGAAGATGAGCTCGTGGGAATGGCGATTGGTATTGGCTATAAAGATAATTCAGCCGAAGTAAATGATCCTAAATATTATCCACCAAGACTACCATTTGAAAAAATTTATAAATTGGTTAAGTAAGATTAATTTTGATGATTAAAAGATTGCTATTGATGTTAAAATGGAACATAGAAGTTTTTTTAACAAAAAGGTGACGAATTTTGAGTACAGCCCAAATAATTACTTACTTAATAGCGACTTTGGTGATTTTTGTCTTTGCGGCGTTTTTTGTCGCTGCAGAGTTTGCATTAGTCCAAACTCGATCAAGTCAGCTGGAAGATATGCTGACGAACAATACCGGTAATCGCCGCAAGATAAAGTGCGCGCTGCACATGGTACATAATTTAAATGAATATTTATCAACCACACAGGTAGGTACAACGCTTGTGGGGGTTGTTTTAGGTTGGTTTTCTGCTGATACATTTGCGACTTTGTTTGAAAATCTGTTGAGCTTAGCTCACTTAAATCTCTCACTGGTAAAGTCGGTAAGCGCATTGCTAGGCGTTATTTTCTTAACGTATTTAGAGGTTGTGATTACGGAAATTGTTCCTAAAAATATTGCGATTGATATGCCGGTTAGAATGCTGCTGAAGCTGGTGACACCACTGCAAGCCTTTCATACCTTGGTTTATCCGTTTGTCTGGCTACTGAATACGAGTTCAAATGGATTGTTAAAAGTGCTGGGTTTTGAGCCCGCTGATGAGGAAAATCAGGTTTATTCACAGTCAGAAATTATTAAATTATCGCGTAAGGCGGTTCACGGTGGGTCACTTGATAAAAATGATTTAACTTACATGAAGCGCGCCTTTGAATTAAATGATAAGGTTGCCAAAGATATTATGACGGACCGGACGCGGCTAATTGTGATTGACTCAACCGATACGATTGCTCAAGCTCTGCAAATGTACCTTGAAGAAGGATCAAGTCGCTTGCCGGTCGTGCGTGATAATAATAAAGATGACATTGTTGGTTATATCTATGCGTTTGATGTGGTGCAACAGAGTCAGCTTGACGCCCATGTGCCAGTAACGCGGATTATTCGGACAATGATTACGGTGCCTGAGTCGATGCCAATTCAGGATATTTTACATTTAATGATTAAAAAGCACACCCCGATTGTCTTGGTGGTTGATGAATATGGCGGAACAAGTGGGATTGTAACAGATAAAGATATTTATGAAGAATTATTCGGTACAGTTAAGGATGAAATTGACGATGTTTCCGATGATTACATTATCAAGGACAAGGAAGGCAATATTCATGTTTCTGGTAAAACCACGCTGTATGACTTTGAGCGTTATTTCAGAGCGGATTTAAAGAGCTTTCAGAATAGTGACATTATCACTATCGGTGGTTATATGATGGAACATTATCCGGACTTGAAAAAGGATGAAGCAGTTGAACTTGAAGGCTTTTCGTTTAAGCTGGATAGTATTGAACAAGGCTTTATGCGCTGGTTTATCGTTAAGCCAGTAGTCAAAGAAAAAGTGGCCGATAAAGAAGAACAAAATTAGACAAAAAAAGCGTTACTCCGATTGAAGTAACGCTTTTTTATATGTTTAATTATTTGTTATTGGCCAGCTTGATTACCTCAGGCTTTAAGACGCCAATATAGTTGATATTACGAAAAGAATTCATAAAGTCTAGGCCATAACCAACGACAAATTCATTACCAACTTTTGAACCATAGTATTCAATCTGAACGTCAGTTGTGCGGTTGGCTTCCTTGTTAAGGAGCACGCAGCACTTAACACTCCTGGCGCCGCGTTTTTTAAGCATATCCTTCATGTATTGCAAAGTAAGGCCAGTGTCGACAATATCTTCAACGATTAAGACATCGCGATCCTTAACATCAGTAGTCAGGTCGGTAATTAAGTCAACCTTACCTGAGGAAACTAACCCAGCGCCATAACTGGAAACGTCCATAAAATCGATTTCTTCTTCAACGTCCATTTCGCGGACCAAATCAGTTAAAAAGAAAATTGCACCCTTAAGTGCGCCAACAACTAGTGGCTTTTTACCGGCATAATCTTCGGTCAATTGCTTGCCCAGGCGGACACACATTTGATGAATATCATCTTCAGTAAATAATTTATGATCAATAATTCTATTAATATTGTCGCTTTTTGGCATTTATCTACCCTTCACTTCAACTAATTCAAGATTTCTAATAGATTCGATTATATCATTCTTTCGCATAAAAAGTAGCTTGATTTACACTTTTTACGCGGTTTCTAGCTGATTTAGGCGTTAATATTTTACTTAAATTAAAAAATCTGCTTTTTATCTGAAAATTAGCTTAGTTTTTTAATTATTAAGTAGTTATTTTTGCTACAATAGAAATAAATATTTTTCGCATGAAAGGTTAAGCAAAATGGAAAAAGAACAAGAAATAAAGATGTTGAAGGCCTTTTCAGATGCAAACTCAACTTCAGGTTTTGAAGGCGAATTTGTTAAGCTGTTTACCGAAACGGTCAAAGATTTTGCCAACGTTAAGGTTGACGGAATGCTGAATGTTTATGCTTCTAAGAAAGAAAATCAGGCGGGGCGGCCCGTTATTCAACTTGATGCGCACTCTGATGCAGTCGGGTTCATTACTCAGGCAGTTAGACCTAATGGGATGATTAAGTTTGTTCCGCTTGGCGGCTGGGTTAAGTACAATATTCCGGCTTTGCGAGTTCGGGTTAAAAATCGTGATGGCGAATATGTTCCGGGAGTTGTGGCAACTAAGCCACCGCACTTTATGACGCAGGCTGAACGTAATAACGTCCCTGATGTTGCCGATATGTCAATCGATGTTGGTTCGAGCTCACGTGAAGAAACATTAAACGACTATAAGATTGATACTGGCTGTCCAATTTTTGTTGACGTTAAGTGTGAATATAACGAAAAGTCGGGCTTGTTCTTTGGCAAGGACTTCGATGACCGCTTTGGTGCTGCAGCGATGGCCGATGTTTTGGAAACATTAGACGGTGAAGAAACGCCATTTAATGTTGTTGCTGCGTTGTCAAGTCAGGAAGAAGTTGGCTTGCGTGGTGCGTATGTTACTGCGCGCACTGTTAAGCCAGATTTGGGAATCGTCTTGGAATCTTGTCCGGCTGATGATACCTTTACTCCCGCATGGCTGTCGCAAACTGCCTTAAAGCATGGACCAATGATGCGTGATATGGATACGTCGTTCTTGCCGAATCCAAAGTTCCAACAATATGCCTGCGATATTGCTGATAAAAATCATATTCCATATACGCGTTCAGTTAGAACCGGTGGCGGTCAAGATGGCGCGGCAATTTATTATGAAAATGGGGCACCGACAATTGTAATTGGCATTCCAGTTCGTTATGAGCACTCACCGTATTGCTTCAGTGCTTACCAAGATTTCAAGGCAGCCGTTGAGATGACGGTGGCAATTATTCGCGACTTAACTAACGAAAAGTTGGCTAGTTTTAGTCAATTTTAAAAAAGTTTAATATTTTTATTGCAAAAAATTCGTAAACGAGTAAAATAGTCTTCCAAAGAAATAATTAGGCGACAGAGAGCGCTTGTTTCGGAGGAATTAAATATGGATACAACTAATGAGTACAGTCATGCACTAACTACAGACCAGAAGTGGACCATCGCGTCGACTTCATCGGGCTTTATGTTAGAGAACATGGATGTACTTTTTTTATCGTTTGCGATGAGTTCGATGATTGCTGATTTGCACCTATCTGGTGGTGCTGCGGGCTTAATTTCATCGATTACGAATTTGGGAATGCTGTTTGGCGGCGTTTCATTTGGCATTTTGGGCGATAAAATCGGCCGGGTGAAAACCTTTAGCCACACCGTGATTATTTTTGCAGTAGCTACTGCCTGCATGGCCTTCGCCAATAACATTTATTTGATTTATGTCCTCCGTTTCTTGGCCGGAATTGGTGCCGGTGGGGAATACGGAGTTGGGATTGCATTAATCGCCGAGGCTTTTCCCAAAAAGGAAATTGGTAAAATGACCTCAATTGCGGCAGTTGGCGGTCAGGTAGGAGCGATTTTTGCGGCTTTAATTGCGGCTTGGATTATTCCAACGGCTGGCTGGCACATGTTATTTTTGGTTGGAATTGTGCCAGTTGTGCTCACGGTTTTCATTAGAAAACACCTGCACGAAAGTCAACAATTTTTAACGGCTAAGGCAGAAGAAAAAGGCTCGCTGCTAGCCAATGTTGCTCATAAGATGTTTGCGACACCGCGGCTAGCTTGGCAAAGTCTGGGCTTAATGATTATGATGACAGTCCAAATCGCTGGCTACTTTGGTCTAATGAATTGGCTGCCGACGATTGTGCAAAAGCAATTAAATTTAAACGTAGCAAATTCTAGCCTGTGGATGATTGCAACCATTGTTGGCATGAGCATTGGAATGATGACCTTTGGTACCATCTTCGATCATTTTGGCCCGCGCCGTGCATTTGCTATTTTCCTAATTGGTTCAGCCATCATGGTTTATACCTTGAGCTTGGCAACTAACATGATCACACTGCTAATCATTGGCGCGATTGTTGGTTTCTTTTCTAACGGGATGTTTGGTGGCTACGGTGCAGTGATTAGCCGCCTATACCCAACGGAAATTAGATCGAGCGCTAATAATATTATTGTCAATATCGGCCGCGCCGTCGGTGGCTTTTCATCAGTCGTCATTGGCATTTTAATGGACTACTATAATTTAACGGTTGTAATGGGCTTTTTATCAAGCTTGTATGTTATCAGCCTGTTAATTATGATTAGCTTGCCAGGATTAAAAAATTTAACAAATAACTAAAAATAATAGCCATTATGATCGAGCTACAAGACCCGGAATAATGGCTTTTTTGGTTGTTGAGTGAAATATTTTTACAAAATTTTTTAAAAAATGTTGTAACAGTATTTTAAATATAATATAATTATTTTGTAAGCGATTACTAAATAAACAAAATGAGAGTTAATTAATATGATTGATAATAGTCAAATTGAAACGGAAATGTTTTATTCTCCTAGTTTAAAATTGGACTGGAATTACGATGTTTATTTGCCTAGCGGCTATGATGAGAAGTCGGGGGACAAATACCCTGTATTATATTTACTGCATGGACTAGGCGGTAATCATCGTAATTTATTAGAACGATTTGACTCTCAACAAATGCTTGATGAGCTGGTTAAGCAAACAGGTCAAAAGCTGATTGTTGTTTTTGTTGATGGCTTTAATTCTTTCTATATCAATGGGCAAAATGGCGGGATGCAGATGGAAGATGCTGTGATGCAAGATTTAGTACCGCTGATTGAGAAAAATTATCAGATTGCGCAAAAGCGGTCGCAACATTCAATCGGCGGTATCTCGATGGGCGGCTATGGTGCGGCTCGTTTGGCATTGAAGTATGCGGATTACTGGTCCAGTGCGATTTTGATTTCGCCGGCTGTTTGGCAACATTTGCCATTAGATAATAAGTTTAGAAAGACGTTGCATGCATGGCAAAGTGCTAAGGAAGCTTGGTCTGAACAATTTTATGAACAAGTCTTTCCAACAAATTATCTCAAAAAAGGCCAGGATGTCAGCTTTTATGTTGAGTCTACAGCTAAAGATACGGTGGTACCAATCGCTGATGTTGCTTCATTTGTTAACAAATTAACGCAACATCAAGTCAAGACCAAGTTCATTCAGGATAACATTGACGACCACAATTGGACTTATTGGGCAAAGGTAGCACCGCAAGCTTACCAGTGGGTTATTAAACAATTTAAGAAGGCTAGGAAGTAGTGTAATGGTTGAACAAGTAACATTTAAGCGGCTTGAAGGTGAGCCGCAAGGAGCTTTTCAAGTCAACGCAATTTATCCAGAGAAAGTGCCATTGGCTAATGTGGCGACGGCGCTACTTAACAACCAAATGCAATATTTTACTTCATATCAAGGTCAAGGCGAGCTGGATATCTTGCTGGAGAAACCAGTTGATTTGTCATTGTTTATCAATGGCCAGGAAATTAGCCTTGCCCAATTACCTGTTAAGGTTTGGCTGGCGCTGGATTTGTCTAAGTTGACCGTTAATGGTCGAAATAAATTGCAGCTTGCTGGTACGTTTAATGAAGGTAAAGTACATCTTAAAATTCCGTTTCTAGTGTTGCAAAATCACGCTGAAGATACGGAAAATCGTGATAATGATGGCTTTAACTTAATCGATAACCTGATTAATAACCAAATTAAGTTTGGCTTTCCATCAGCGCAATTGGTTGTGGTTCATAATGGCCAAATCGTTAAACAGTCTACTTATGGCCGAGTTAATAGCTATTCGCCAGATGGCAAAAGACTGACAACTGCGCCCAAGGTAACTGATGAAACTCTCTATGACATTGCCTCCAATACTAAAATGTGGGCTACCAACTTGGCGCTGCAAAAGTTGGTCTATGAGAAAAAATTGACAATTAAAAGTAGAGTTGCTGATATTTTTCCTGAATTTAAGGATCAGTCGCAAGATAAAATTAAGGGCAAGGATGATTTAACAATTCAAGATATTTTGGAACATCAGGCTGGCTTCCCTGCTGATCCCCAATATTTTGATAATCATAACGAATTAGCTGATAAAATTTATACGCAGAATCGTGACGAAATTTTAGCTAAAATTATCGCAACCCCACTAAGTTATCAACCGGGAACAAAGACAATTTATTCGGACGTTGATTACATGCTTTTGGGCTTGATTATCGAAAAAATCACGGGTCAACGAGAAGATGACTACGTAAGAGAGAATATTTATCAACCATTGGGACTTAAACATATTGCTTTTAATCCTTTGCAACATGGCTTTCAGCGTGCGGAAACTGCTGCTACTGAACTTGATGGTAATACCTTTGCTGGGACGGCAGATTTTAATCATGTTCGTACGACGACAATTCAAGGAGAAGTGCATGACTCTAAGGCCTATTACACAATGAAGGGCATTAGTGGACATGCCGGATTGTTTAGCAATGCGACGGATTTAGCAGTTTTAGCGCAGTTGGTACTCAATCATGGTGGCTACGGTCGAAAGCAACTATTTGACCTTGATACTTTGGCAGAGTTTGCTAAGCCGAAGTCGACCGATCCTACCTTTGGCTTGGGTTGGCGGCGGCAGGCAGATTCAGGCTATGCGCGGATTTTTTCTAATGCTCCGACTGCTAATACGATTGGCCATACTGGTTGGACTGGAACATTGAGCTTAGTAGACTTTGAACAACAGACTGTGATTATTTTGTTAACTAACAAGCGTAATTCGCCGCTCATTGATGGGCAAAAGAAGGATTTTGTCGGTGATCATTATTTAGTTGGCAAATATGGTGACATTGTTAGTTTGGTTTATTCGGCACTTGATGGTGATAGTTTTGCCGCAAATAACCAGAAGCTATGGGGGCTAATTCAGACGCGATACCAGCAGTTAAGTCAGCAGCCTGAATTAGCAACTTTGGCTGATAAGCATGACTTGGCCGCTATTTATCAGACATTAGTTGATCGCAGCCAGCAAGACGTAGCGGCAAAAAATGTTTTAGATTCTGCTTTAGGACAAAAAATCAAAAATTTTGTAAACAGCAATGAGGCATAACAATGAAATATCGGATTGGGATTGATAGCGGCGGCACCCATATTGTTGCCCGCGGTTTTGATAGCCAAGGTAAGTGCTTGAAAGAAGCGACAGCTGGCGTTGGAAATATTTTTCTAGATTCACAAACAGCAATTAGCAACTTGATTCAAGTAATTAATGAATTGACTTCATCGCTTGGCAAAGAAGATTGCACCAAAATTTTAGTCGGCATTGCCGGACTGGAAACCAGCGGCAATGCGGCGGAGGTAACAGCAGAACTAGAGTCAAAATTGCAGCTTAAAGTTCAGCTAGTTAGTGACGCTAAGTTAGCATTAATCAATGGATTGCACGGTCAGGATGGCACGCTGGTAATTGCCGGCACTGGTTCAATTGTCTATGGCGTTAATCAAAATCAGACCTATCGGTTTGGTGGTTGGGGCAACTTGCTTGATGATGTTGGTAGCGGCTATCAAATTGCAATAACAGCGATTAAACTCGCACTGCGTAAATATGATGAGGGTCAGACTACTTCTTTAGGAAGATTATTAATGCAGTTAGCAGCGGTAACTACGATGCCGGCATTAGTGAAAAAATGCTATGAACTGACTCGCGACCAAATTGCTGCTTTTGCGAAAAAAATTGCCCGCTTGGCTGAAAACGACCTTTTGGCTAAGCAAGCACTCGATGAGCAGGCGGATGCGTTAGCTACTGAAGTAATCGGTTTACTAAATCGTTACAAAAAGTCTGTACCAACGCAGCTAGCATTATCGGGATCAGTCTTAGTTAATAATGCACAATTTAGACAGCGACTACTTAAGCAAGTCATGCAAAGCTATCCACAAATCGATGCTCATATTGTGAATAATAATAACAGCTGTGCTGTTTTATATATATAGTTGGTAGTAAAATAAACAACGAAAGAAGGTGAGGCCAATGGATGGAATTGAGCAGATTGCTTTTGAAATGATTAGCAATACTGGGGAAGCACGATCATTACTGATGAAGGTAATTGATGATGCTGACAAAGGGAATTTTGACAACTGCGAAGCTGATTTTAAACAAGCAAATGAATGCTTGAAGACCGCACAAAATGTGCATTTAAAGGTGATTAGCTCCGAAGCAAATCAGAAAAAACTGCCATTTAGTATCTTATTAGTACACGCTGAAGATCAAATGATGGCGGCAGAATTAATTCGTGATTTAGCCCAATATATTGTCAATTTGAACAAAAAATTAGTTGGGCTTGAAGATAAGACAAAATAATTTTAATAAATGTATTTACTTTAGAAGGAGGTACACATGAAATTTAATTCAGAAAAAATAGCTAACGGAATGGCTAAAATAGCCGGGAACCGTTACATGCAGGCTATTGCTAACGGGATGTCTGTTATTATTCCTGTTTCAATTGCTAGCTCGATTTTTACTTTAATTGCACAAATACCGTTACCATTTATTAAACAAAACTTGGCTGCATTGCAGCTGCCAGTTACGTTTTCAATTGGCTTAATGGGACTATATTCTTGTTATTCAATCGCTGCGCATTTAGCAAAGTCTTACAAACTTGATACTAATTCTAGTGCTGTAATTTCGGTCATGGTCTATCTGCTGTTAGCTATTACGCCAGAAACAATTACGCCGCAAGCTGCTAAAGCGACAGGCTTACCTGCAGGAACTGTTTTTCCAACGACTAACTTTGGTTCTTACGGGCTTTTCACAGCCATGTTATCAGCTTGTGTTTGTGTTTGGGTGATTCATTTCTTTAAGGAAAAGAACTTAGTTATTAAGATGCCAGATGTGATGCCACCTGCAGTTTCCAGTGCGTTTACGTCATTGATCCCAGCAGCTGTATTAATTATTGTTGCATGGTTTATCAAGGCTGCCTTACACTTCGATCTTAATACAGCTTTACTTAACTTGCTGCAACCACTAGCACAATTTGGTAAAGACAATTTGATTTCTGTCTTAGTACCAATCTTCTTTAACTCACTGTTTTGGATGTTTGGGATTCACGGTGCGATTACTTCAACTCCTGTTGTACCATACTGGTATGCACACTTGAATGCTAATATGGCAGCAATTACCCACGGTGCAACTGCTGCAACAGTGCCTCACTTTATGACTGAGCAATTCTTACAATTCTTTGTTTATATTGGTGGCTCTGGTTCGATTTTAGGTTTGTGTATTTTGTTAGCTTTCCTATCAAAGTCTAAAACCGGTAAGGCAATGGGTGCAGTTGTATTAGTACCAAGTATTTTTAACATTAATGAACCAATTATCTTTGGTCTGCCAATTGTGTTGAACCCATACTTTGCTGCTCCATTTATTTTAGCTCCAATGGCTGACGGTATCATTACTTGGGCTGCAACAGTTGCAGGATTACTTAATAAGACAACAGCAATCGTTCCTTGGGTTTTGCCTGGGCCAATCGGAGCATTCTTTGCTACTGGTTATGACTGGAGAGCAATTGTTATTGGTATCATTAACATTATTGTATCAATGATAATTTACTTCCCATTCTTTAAGATGTGGGATAGACATCAAGTTAAGGTTGAAGCTGAAATTGAGGCTGAAGAAGAAGCTGGAGCTACGGTTGAAGCTTAATTAAAATTCAGGAGGAAATATAATGAAAATTTTATTATCATGTAGTGGTGGTATGAGTTCATCATTAATTGCGAACGGCCTCGAAAAAGAAGGCAAAAAACGTGGAATTGATCTTAAAGTTCAAGCTACAGGAACCGAAAATGTTGCTGATGATTTAAATAATGCTGACTATGATGTTGTCTTGCTTGCACCACAGGCTGTTTATCGCAGAAAAGTGGTCGAAGAAGAAGCTGGTAATCATGATGTAAAATTCGTAATGATTCCAAGGACGATGTATAATCCACTTGCTGTTGGTAAATTACTTGATTTGGTTAATGAAGAATTAGCAAAGTAAGTTTGAATTAATGGGAGAGTGTAGCTATGACAATGCGAAGTATAGGATTATCAATATATCCTGATCATAGTGATGTAAAAAAGGATGAAGAATACCTTTTATTAGGCGAAAAATATGGCTTTAGCAGAATCTTTATGAGTATGCTGGAAGCTAAAGATGTTGAGGCAACAAAGAAAAAATATCAACATATTATTGAATTTGGTAATCAGCATGGCTTTAAGACAACTCTTGATGTTGCTCCACGAATCTTTAAGCAATTGGGGATTTCATATACTGATCTTTCTTTCTTTAAAGAAATTGGAGCTGCAGCAATTAGGCTGGATGAAGGTTTCGATGGCTTAACTGAAGCAGCATTATCGTATAATCCAGAGCACATGATAATTGAATTGAATATGAGCAATAACACTGGGTATTTGGATAATATTTTAAGCTATCAGGCTAATGAACCCTTTATATATGGTTGTCATAACTTTTATCCTCAGGTTGGTTGTGGACTAGACGATGATTTCTTTATTGCTGCCACTAAGAACTTCAAGAAACATGGTATTCATACTGCTGCGTTTGTTTCAAGTCAATGTGGTAAACATGGTCCATGGGACGTTAATGATGGCTTGCCAACACGAGAGTCTGACCGTAATTTACCAATTGAGGTTCAAGCTAAGTCTTTATTTATGACTAACTTGATTGATGATGTCATTATTGGTAATTCTTATGCTAGCGAAGAAGAACTGCGTCGATTAAGCGAGCTTGATCGGTATAAGCTATACTTTGATGTTGATATAATGCCGAAGATCAATCCGTTAGAAAAACAGATATTGTTAAAAGATGCCCATTTCCGTCGTGGAGATAGCAATGCGCTGGTAGCACGATCAACAATGCCTCGTGTTTGGCATCATGATGATAAAAATCTTGTTCATGATAATACTCAACAATTTGAAATTGGTGATATTTTGATTGGAAATGATAACTTTGGTATTTATAAGAATGAATTACAAGTAGTTTTGCAACCACATAGTGATCCACGTAAAAATAAAGTTGCAAGTATTGATCCTAATGAGTTATCGCTATTAAAGTATTTACAACCGTGGACTAAGTTTGGCTTTACTGCTCGTTAATAGTTAATTAAACTCTATAAAAAATATTCAATTTTATGCACTTTAAGTGATTATGCTTAAAGTGTTTTTTGATGTAAATTTATAAATTTTTACATCAAAAATATCCTATTGATAACATCTTATCAATAGGATGAAGTATTATTATTTTTAATTTGATTTAATCTTCAAAAATAATTTTAGCTACTCTAACACACCAATCTGTCCCATAGGTGTATCCACTGGTGTCAATTGTCAATATACCTGAATTTGGATCATGCATGAAATAAAGTTCGGCATTATTGTCAAGCCAGATAATTCGCTTTATTTTTTTGAAAAATCCTGTGAACGAGCGTAAATTAATTCCTTCACCACCTAGGACAACATTTTTATCACCAACAATATTTAGATCATGAATAAACAAATAACTGTTATTTGTGTTACCCAGTACTAAATCTTTGGTATGACCACTCGCACTAACATCTTTAAGAGGGTGAGTATTATAAATTGCTTCCGAGTATGTATTAGTCCATTTACCAATTTCTTGCATAATAGCTTGGTTAGTTAGTGGGATTGTACCTGTGCCAGTTAGTCCAATATTAATTAGGATATTTGCACCAATACCACGAATATGAACAATATTTTCAATTAATTCTTTAACCGATTTAAAGTTTAGATCATTTTGAGCATATCCCCAGTGATTATTCATTGTTATTGAAGATTCACCAGCTAAATATTTATTATTAAATCCATGATTTATCTTGTTGGGAGTTTGTCGTTCATAAGTAACTACATCAATTTCTGGATCAACAATTTGACCGCCATTTTCTAATCCAGTGTTGTTGATAATGATTGCTTTAGGCTGATATTTGCGGATAGTGCCATATAATTTTGGCAACTGCCAATCTGCATCTTTTTTATCCCAATTGCCATCGAACCAGAAGCCACTAATTTTACCATAGTTTTTACAAAGCAATTTAACTGACTTTAATAAATAATCTAAATATTCATTAAAATGATCATGATAAAGCTCAGAGTGCCAGTCATAAGTTGCAACATAAAAGAAGGGAGCGATGTCAGCATCTCGACAAGCTGACACAAATTCTTGGATTAAATCCCTGTGCGCTGGGCTATGCATAACGTCAAAGTTTGATAGTCCGTGAGTATCATATAAGAAAAAGCCTTCATGATGCTTAGTGGTTAAAACGATGTACTTTGCCCCCATTTGTTTTGCTACAGCTACTATTTTTTTAGCATTAAAATCTTTAGCGCTAAAAGTATTAATTAATTTCTCATACTTGTCCCGATCTATATGATGAATATATTCTGTCCATTCTCCTTGAGATAATTGTGAGTATAAACCCCAATGAATGAAAAGACCAATACCCATTTTCTCGAATTTTTTAATTCTAGGAAATACTTTAATCAATGGTTCTCCTCCTAATGAAATATATATTAATACTAATTAAACCATGTTTGTTACTGTAAAGCTAGATGATTTATAGCCAAAAATGAAACTGCTATCATTAATATCATAATTGCTTTGTGGTGGCTTTAAAACTGATAATTTAATTTGTATTTAAAAGATTTTATTTAGAGTAAGCAATATCTGTATAATTGTGTAACTGGTTTTGCCAAGATAAGTATTATCAAAGTAAATTTTAAGTTACTTTTGTTATCATTGTGGTATACTATTTTTAATTAAAAATTAGTCACTAGGGGTGCCAATAGCTGAGAATTACCCTCGGAACCTGAACAGGACAATGCCTGCGTTAGGGAAGTGTTTGAACAAGCATTTAATTTGTACTCCTTCTGACTTAAAAGTTAGTTAGGAGTATTTTTATGTTTACAAGATCATCAAAATGGAATGTTAAGTCGGTAATTTTGGTCGCATTGATTGGAATTATTATGGGAGTAATTTATACTTACGGCTTTAATTGGGCCTACAACATCATTAAAATGGCACTTGTACCTACGGGCTTTGCACCGGTAACGGACACCGTCTTTTCGGGCTTATGGCTAATGGCAGCACCACTTGCAATGTACTTTGTCCCGACAATTGGCTCTGGTACAATTGGTGAAGTTTTGGCTTCAATTGTAGAAATGGCAATTGGTGGTCAATGGGGCGCAATAACGGTTATTTCGGGTTTGATTCAGGGAGCAACGAATGAAATTGGCTTTTTCCCGAAAACCGCACGTTACCAAAACTTTTCTTGGAAGAGTGTGATGATTGGTGCCTTCTTTGCCGGATTAGGAATCTTTATTCCGTCATATATTCTTTATGGTTGGGGTAAATTTAATATGACAGTGCAAATTGTTATGTTTATTACTAACATGATTTCGGCACTTGTCTTTGATGGTGTGCTGGTTAAATTAATCGCTAATCTGTTTGACCGCACGCTAAAGCCGCACCTTGCATAAATCGAGGCCAATTATGTTTACAAGATCATCAAAATGGAATATCAAAGCTATTATTTTAGTCGCCTTAATTGGGATTTTGATGGGTATCTTTTATACCTATGGTACCAATTGGCTTTATAATTTGGTTAAAATGTTGCTGCTGCCAACGGGGTACGCTCCGGCAACCGACGCCTTTTTTGCTGGCTTATGGTTAATGGCGGCACCGCTTGCGATGTATTTTGTCCCGACAGCTGGCTCAGGATTAGTGGGCGAATTGCTGGCTTCAATCGTAGAAATGGCTTGTGGCGGCCAGTGGGGTGTCACCACTGTAGTTTCTGGATTAATGCAAGGCTTAACGAATGAAATTGGCTTTTTCCCGAAAAAATTCCGCTACCAAAGATTTTCTTGGCGCAGCGTTTTGACTGGTTCATTTTTTGCTAGTTTTGGCTTTTTTATACCGTGCTATCTAATGTATGGTTGGTATAAATTTGCGGTTAATGTGCAAATTGTGATGTTCTTTGTCAGTATCATCTCGTCAGTGTTGTTTGACGGAGTGTTGGTTAAATTAATTACTAACCTGTTTGATCGCGTATTAAAGCCAAAAGTGAAATAGATAAAATGATTACTAAATATTCAAAATGGAATATCAAGGCAATTATTTTAGTTGTCTTAGTTGGAATAATAGTTGGTTTTATTTATGAATTTGGTGTAGATAATTTGTATAACTTAGGTAAGATTTTGCTGCTGCCAACGGGCTTTGCACCAGTGGCCGATGCTTTATTTACAGGGTTATGGTTAATTGCAGCACCACTGGCGGTGTACTTTGTACCATTGCCTGGAGCAGGTATCATTGGAGAATTTTTAGCTTCTGTTGTAGAAATGCTTTTAGGTGGTCAATGGGGTGCAATGACAATTTTTTCAGGACTTATTCAAGGTGCAACCAATGAAATTGGCTTTTTCTCGAAAAAGTCCCGCTACCAAAGATTTACATGGAAGAGTGTTTTAATTGGGGCAGCCTGTGCAGGCGTAAGTTCGTTTATTAGACGTTATATTATTTATGGTCTGGGTTACTATCAATGGCAATTACAAATAATGTTGTTAATAATTGATATCTTATCTGCACTTTTGTTTGACGGAGTGTTGGTCAAATTAATTACTAACCTGTTTGATCGGGCGTTACAGCCAAGAATAGAATAATTTTAAGTAGACAAAAAGGTCGAGGATAATTCCTCGGCCTTTTTAATTAGTTACTTCTTTTCGTAAAATTGCGTGGACTTTAGTGGTTAACATGTCGATTGCAACATCATTTGCGCCGCCTTCGGGAACAATGATGTCAGCGTAACGCTTGGTTGGCTCAATGAATTGGTGGTACATTGGCTTAACTGTGCTTAAGTATTGGCTAATTACGGAGTCAATTGAACGGCCACGTTCATTAATGTCGCGTTCAAGTCGTCTGATGAAGCGGATGTCGTCGTCGGTATCAACGTAGACCTTGATGTCCATTAAGTCCCGAATTTCTTCGCTTCCTAAAACCAAAATTCCTTCAAGAATGATGATGTCAGCAGGTTCAATATGAATAGTTTCACTGCTTCTTGTGTGTTCTTTAAAGTCGTAAACTGGCATTTCAATTGGCTTGTAGTTAAGTAAGTCGTTGATTTGTGCCTTAAGCAAGGGAATATCGAATGCATCGGGATGGTCATAATTAATCTTCATCCGTTCGCTCATCGGAATACCGGTATTATCCTTGTAGTATGAATCCTGCGTCATAATTAGGACGTGTTCATTTTCCTGCATTTGGTCAACAATTTTGTGGGCAATCGTTGTTTTTCCACTGCCCGAACCGCCGGTAATCCCAATTACGACGGGTTTTTCAAGTTTAGACATTCAGACTCTCCTTTTTTATCACATAACATTCTACTTTAGTTTGAGTTGAAATACCACTGATAAAGTGATAAATAGCAGATTTTAAATTAAAATAACCGATTTCGCCTTGAACAGTTTTTGTAAAACCGCTAACATAATTGTGAAATGAATTTACGGAGCAAGTGGTATGAATATTAAAGCGAAAATATTATCTTTAATTAAGGAAAATAATCAATCTGAAGGACACTTTTTATCAACTAGTGACTTAGCAAATAAATTAAATGTTAAAAGAAATACGGTCAGCCATTATCTTAATCAATTGGTAAAAGAAAATCAGATTATTAAAATTAACACTCGGCCTGTGATTTTTGTAGATCGCTCTAATGTCGGGCAAGACAGCGATCAGCCGTTGAAGCAGGAGTATGCAAGTATTGCGGAATTGAAGCAGGGTCTTTCTGGTTCTGATACTTTTAAAAGCGTGATTGGCCATGACCAGTCACTTTATAGCCAGATTAGAAAGCTGAAAGCAGCAGCGTCTTATCCTGGGAGGTTGCCAATTTTAATTAATGGTCAAACAGGAACGGGTAAAAGCTACATTGCGCGAAAGTTTTTTGATTATTGTGTAGAAAAAGGATATATTGCCGCACAAGGAAAATTTGTCAGTTTTAACTGTGCGGAATACGCGGATAATCCGGAATTATTGACTAGTACATTATTTGGTTATGCCAAAGGAGCATTCACTGGTGCCGACGAAGCCCATAAAGGATTGTTTGATGAGGCCGATAATGGCATGCTATTTTTGGATGAGGTTCACAGACTAGATCCTAAGGGTCAAGAAAAACTATTTTCTTATCTTGATACAGGAACAGTCTCCTCATTAGGTGAAGCCGCGGAAAAAAGACAGGTAAATGTGCGCTTAATTTGTGCTACTACCGAAGATATTCAGAGCAGCTTTTTATCGACCTTTATTCGCCGGATTCCAGTTCAGATTACAATGCCACCGTTGAAGGAAAGGACTTCTAACGAAATCCGTTCTTTAATAATTTACTTTTATATCCAACATGCCAAGAAAATTGGGCGAAGTTTACAAATTAATAATCAAGTCTTTGCGACGCTGATGAACATGGATTTCAAAAGTAATATTGGTCAATTGAAAAATGCCGTTTTACTGTCTGTTGCCAGTGCTTTGGGCGAAGCTGACTCAGCTGGCACAGTGCAAGTTAAACTTGGGGATCTTCCGCAAGATATTTTGCTTTCTGAGGTTAATTTGGATAAGCAGGGGATGTCGCAATCGCAGAGCGATATTGTCATTAACCCAGAAAGTAAGTTAACCGATTTTGTGAATAACCGCCAAAGCATTAACTATATTAAGCAAACTTTTGAAAATATTTTTTCCATGTATGAGCAGGAGGATTTTTCCTCTTTTCAAGTTAAGGCTTTTTCTAAAGTTAATGCCTTATGTGATTACTTAGTTTTTAAAAAAGATGTTTTAGATATTGGTGAGCTGCCGCTGGATTTTATTAAAAAGTCACTTAATAGTGAAATAGGATACTTGCAGGATGACTTGCGTAATGACTTTAATGGTAATCTTATCGTTGCTATTTCCTATTATTTTTATTTTAGGCAAGAAAGTTGCTGGTCCGTTTCACCACATGAGGGACAACTGGCAACCGAGATAATTACTAAAATGAATGAAAGTAATTATACTGCTCAGGTTGTTCAAACGGTTATTAATGTTGTAAGTAAAATGCTAAATTTGCATACTGATGAAATTGATAATCTTTTTTTGACGATCTATCTTAGTGGCGTACAACGTAAGAAAAATTCTGGCCTGATACATTGTATTTTGCTGGCTCATGGCTATTCGACTGCTAGTAGTATTGCGGACACAGTTAATAAAATTGCTGGAGAACCGCTTTTGGATGCCTTTGACATGCCGATTGATATTCAAACAGAAGATATTGCCCAAAAAGTTTCGAATTATATTCATGTTCGGCACGTAACTAATGGCTTAATCTTAATGGCCGATATGGGTTCTTTAGAGAAAATTCCGGAATTACTCAAAAAAGATTTAAACTTTCCTGTGGTTATTTTTAATAATGTTTCTACTCAATTAGCACTGTTTGTGGCAAGTTATGTTAAAGAGCGTCGGCCAATTGACACGATTGTACAGAAGATGGACAAAGTAATTCATAATGATTATCGAATTGTTTATCCCAAGATGGTTAAGCAAAATGTTATTATTGTTTGCTGCTCAACTGGTGTGGGGACGGCAAATAAGATAAAGGAAATGATTCAGGAAAGTTTGCCAAAAGACGTTGATATTAAGATTATGGCATGTTCGTATGAATGGCTAAAAATTGAGGATCAGGAAAGTGCAATTAAAAGAAAATATAATGTTTTAGTTGTGATTGGGACGATTGATCCTAAATATAGCAGCGTCCCATTTATTTCTTTAGATCAATTAGTTAATGGCTCTAAAATCAGTTTGCTGCAAGGTACGTTAAAAGATAGCTTGAGTGTAGATGATTTATACAGATTTAATGATTTGATTTTGAAAAACTTCAGTATTGAAAGGGTAATTAATTCACTAACAATACTAGATACAAAAGAAGTAATTAAAAATATTGACCTGTGTATCAAGAAAATAGATGAGTATCTGGATACAAGGTTGCCTAACCAAACAATTATGGCATTGTATGTACATATCAGTTGCATGATTGAAAGAATAATTCGCAATCAGGTTTTAGAAATTGAGCCGATAGATTTTAAGATAGATAAGAATAGTCAGGACAACTTTAACTATATCAAGAAGGCATTACGTTTACTTGAGCAAGTTTATAATATTAAGATTCCACTTGTGGAAGTCGAGTATATCTATGAATTGATTTTTAAGACTAAGAATAATCAATTAGACTATACAAAAGATGATGATTTTTGACAGTAACTTTTCAAATAAAATAGTGTCAAATTATATCTAAAAAGTACAAAATGATTTATTAAAAGCGCAATCATAATCATGATTGCGCTTTTTTTGACAGAAACTTGGCACGAAAATTGCTTATATATGTTTGAAGTGCGAATTTAATAATTTTAAAGGAGGAATTACTTTGATTAGACTTATGCGAGTAGATCATCGGTTATTACATGGTCAAGTTGCCTTTTCATGGACACAAGAGCTAGGTGTTAACTGCATTTTGATTGCGAATGATGATGTGCCAAACAATGATATTCGTAAGACAGCGATGAAATTAGCTAAACCACAGGGTGTCAAGCTTGTAATTAAGAATGTTGAGAACTCTATCAAGGCCCTGCAAAGTGGCGTTACGGATAAGTATAAATTGTTTATTGTTGTTGAGTCAGTAGCGGATGCATATGCGTTAGCGACAGCATACCCCAAAATAAAACAAATTAATTTGGGTGGTACTAAGCCAGCTGATGGAACAAAACAAATCAGTAAGGCAGTTAATCTTACTCCAGACGATGAAAGTAAATTAAATGAACTTATTGAGAAGGGTTGTGAAATTGAAATCAGGCAAGTTCCTAATGATAAAAAAGTTTTCTTCAAGGATATTGAATAGGAATGACTTATGAACAACAAAATTAGTAAAACGCGATTATCAGCGATGAATTATTACTATCGCAACTTTTCGTTGGACTATTTTTTAGACTCAGTTAGTCAAGATGGGTTAACGAATATTGAATTATGGACTAGTCCGCAACATTTTTGGATTGAAAAAGATGGTCACCAAGATGTTAAGGAATTAAAAAGAAAAGTAGCAGCCCATCATTTACAAATTATTTGTTTGACACCGCAGCAGAGTAATCCTAATCCGTATAACTTAGCGGCCAAGGATGAAAGATTGCGCAAAGATTCATTTGGCTATTTTAAAAATCTAATTGATAGTGCAGCAGAGTTAAATGTACATCTAGTTGCTCTTAACTCTGGCTGGGATTTTTATGATGAAGACCCTGCAGAAGCTTGGGACAGATCAGTTGCAATGCTAAAGAAGGTTGCTGACTATGCGAAGGATCGTGAAGTTAAAATTGCCATTGAAGCGTTACAACCAGATGAATCGCATCTAGTGAATTCGATTGTTGATTTAAAGCATTATCTAAAAGATGTAGATAAGGATAATGTTGGTGTCAACTTGGATTTAGGTGCCATGGCTAGAAATTATGAGACTATTGCACAATATTTTGAATCATTGGGCGAAAAAATAATTCATTGTCATTTCGTTGATGGTAACCCTGTAGGGCATCGCTGCTGGGGTGAAGGTGAGCGTAATCCCGGAGAAGACTTCAATGTATTTAATTATTATGGCTATCAAGGATATTTTACTTTTGAATTTGGTCAATCCAAGTATTTTTTAAATCCTGCGGAAACTGAACGAAAAGCATTGCGGTTTTTAAATCCGTTTTTAAAATAGATGGGAGAAATAAACATGAGTAATGTGGGAACATCTTTATTAATAGGCCTGATAGGGTTTATGGGACCACTGGACTTTGTTATCGGGTCTAACATGCTAAACAGACCTATCATTTTGGGTCCATTAGTTGGTCTTGTTTTAGGAAATTTGACACAGGGAATAATCATTGGTGCATCTTTGGAACTAGTCTTTATGGGCGCGATTTCAGTTGGTGCCTATTTACCTCCTGATGTTATTGTTGGTGGTGTTTTAGGAACAGCCTTTGCGATTTCTTTGGGTAAAGGTGTTGGTGCCGCAATCGCAATTGCGATGCCAATTGCCATGCTTTCGTTAGCGATTGGTAATTTAACAAGTGTCATTTTCCCAGCGATTGCACATATTGGTGATAGATATGCTAAGCAAGGTAAGCCGGGAGGAATTACGGCATCATTATGGGGAATTGGTTTAATTGAATGTACTCGTCGGGGAATATTGTGTTTCTTAGGGTACTTCGTTGGTAATGCAGGGATGAAGACATTACTAGGAATGATTCCACAAAATGTAATTGATGGCCTTCAAGTTGCAGCTAACATGTTGCCTGCTATTGGATTTGCAATTCTATTACAAATGATTATTAACGATACTGTACTACCATATTTCTTCCTTGGATTTTTATTATCGGCTTATCTAAAGGTTCCAGTACTAGGTGTTGCGTTGTTCGGCTTAATCATAGTTGTTGTAAAACTTCATAACGATAAGAGTAAACCAGCTGTTAGTGCTAATGGATCTGTAGAGGAGGATATTGATGATGACGATGACTTCTAATGAAAAAAAGGTAACTGATAAAGATTTAAGACAGATTATGTGGCGTTCACTTACCATGGAATTTGGTTGGAACTATGAGCGTCAAATGCACTTGGCCTTTGCCTATATGATGGCGCCATTAATGAAGAAATTGTATGGCGATGATCAAAAGGAATACGCTGAATCGCTGGAACGACAGATGGAATTCTTTAATTGTACGCCACAATTTGTACCATTTATTGGTGGCGTTGTGGCATCAATGGAAGAAGAAAATTCAAAAGAAAAGGATTTTGATGTTTCAACAATTAGTGCAATCAAAACTGCACTGATGGGGCCTCTATCTGGTATCGGCGATTCATTGTTCTTGGGAACCTTGAGAGTATTAGCAATTGGGATAGCAGCTTCCTTGTCCTTAAAAGGCAATATTTTAGGGCCAATACTATTTTTACTAATCTATAATGTTCCAGCTTATATCGTTAGATATTTCGGTGTAAAGGCTGGTTACAATATGGGTACTAGCTACTTAAATAAAATCCAAGCTTCTGGACTGATGGACAAGTTTAAGGATGCGGCAGGTATCTTGGGAGTTATGGTTATCGGTGCCATGACGCAAAATATGGTTGTTGTAAAGGTAGTAGCTAAATTTGGTACTGGTAAAACAGCTACGTCACTTCAAAGCATCTTAGATGGTATTCTTCCAGGACTTTTATCGTTAGTTGTTCTATATATCTTTTATGTTTTGAACAAGAAAAAAGTTAATGTCCTGTGGCAACTTTTAGGGGCAACTGTTATTGGAGTGTTGCTAACTGTCTGGGGCGTACTTGGAGTTTAGTGTAAAAATAATTATTAGTGAAAGAGAGAATAAAAATGCGTAAATTTAACAAACAAGAATTAGTAGACAGTATGAATGGTGCTTTAAAATTAAGACCACAGATTAATGAAGTAATTGATCCATTATATAAAAAAGGTATTTCTAATATTTGCTGGTTGGGAATAGGTGGAACTTATGCTTCTGCTATGCAAGCTGTTATTCACATGAAGGAAAAGACAGCTCTAGAAACTTTTTATCAAAATGCTGCTGAATATATCGTGACAGGTAACAAGAGAATTACTGATAAAACTCTGGTAATTATTTCTTCAGTTACTGGTAACACCAAGGAAATGGTTGATGCTGTTAAGAAGCTAAATGAAGTTGGTGCGATTGTCTTAGGCTTTATGGATGATCCAAAGGCGAAATTGGCATCAATGTTAACTTATTGCATTTCTTATCCAGAAAATGAACAATTGAAGTTCTTCATGGTTGGCGACCGTTTGATGTATCTCAATGGCGAATTTCCAGATTATGATGAATTTTATCAGGAAATGGACAAGCACTTTGCTCAAGATATTGCTGATGTGCAAGAAGGTGCTGATGATTTTGCTAAAGATTTTGCTGAAAAACACCATGATGATGCAATTCATTACTTTGTTGGTGCCGGCAATCAATGGGGTGCCACTTATTCTTATGCGATGTGCTACTGGGAAGAGCAACACTGGATTAGAACTCGTGCAATAGAAGCAGCAGAATTTTTCCACGGGATGTTTGAAATCGTCGACCGTGATACTCCAGTTACTGTTTATGTTGGTGAAGATACACAACGTCCTTTGAGCGAAAGAGTTGCAAAATTCTTACCGCAAATTTGTGGCAATTATACAATTATTGATTCGAAAGACTATGATTTGCCTGGAATTTCTGAAAAGTATCGTGGTACATTGTCACCATTTGTTTTCCATGCAATTAATAATCGGATTGATGTTCATATTGAGCATATTAATCGTCACCCAATGGATATTCGTCGTTACTATCGCGCCTTACCATACTAATTGGAGGCGAAGATGGTCGGAGTATTAATTTGTACCCATGGTAATTCTGCTCAGGAGTTACTTAAATCAGCCGAGATGATTTGTGGTGAACAAAAGAATTGTGAAACTGTTAAATTTGCAGTTGGTGAGTCATTAGATAAATTGCAGGCAGAGCTTGATGAAAAAATTAGTTTGCTAGATGATACAGTTCTTTGTTTAACAGATCTAAAAGGTGGCACGCCATTTAATACCTTAGTTAGGTTAACTCAAAAATATCCACAAATGGAGATAGTCACCGGTGTAAACATTCCAATGTTGTTACAATTATTTATTAATCGCGGACAGATGGCAGTATCTGAACTGGTTGATTCAATTGTTGATGCAGGCAAAGTAGGTGTATATCGCTATCAGGCTGCTAAACCTGATACTAATGATGAAGATTTTTAAAGAGCAATAAATTTATTTTCTAAATCTCGAAGGTAAAACTTCGAGATTTTTTGAATGTAACTTTTATTTTTGAACCTGATTGAGTTAAACTTAAATAGTTAAAATAATAAAGTTATTAAAATGTTAAGTATCAAGGAGATAAAAATGTTATTTGGCTCAATTGAAGGTGGCGGAACAAAGTTTGTCTGTGCAGTAGGTAATGAAAATTATCAGGTTAAAGATTCAATTTCGTTTCCGACAACAACCCCGCAAGAAACATTGCAAAAAGCAGCCGATTATTTTAAACAATTTGACATAGCAGCTATTAGTATTGCATCTTTTGGGCCGGTTGAAATTCGGCAAACGGCAGCTAATTATGGTTATATTACAACCACTCCCAAAAAGGGCTGGCAGAATACAGATTTCGTCGGCTTTATAAAAGAGCAAATAGATGTACCAATCTTTTTCACAACTGATGTTAACGGCTCAGCATACGGAGAATATGTCATGTCGCTATTATCTAATGAAGATATTGATTCATTGGTTTATTACACGATTGGAACTGGTGTTGGCGGTGGTGCGATTATTGATGGTAAACTAGTTGGTTCTTTGGGGCATCCTGAAATGGGCCACGTTTTACTTAAGCGCCATCCTAATGATTTAGAATTTAAGGGTGTATGCCCATATCATCATGATTGCCTTGAGGGACTTGTTTCTGGGCCAACATTTGAAGCACGCTTAAATAAAAAAGGCAAGGATGTGCCATTAACCGATCCCGTATGGGACATTATGAGTTATTACGTGGCGCAAGCGGTTTTGCAGGTGACGTTAATCTTACGACCAGATAAGGTAGTCTTTGGTGGCGGGGTAACTAGCGAAGCATTTTTGCAAAAAGTCCGCCGTGATTTTGCCCAAATGCTAAATGGGTATGTTAATGTGCCAGATTTGGATAAGTATATTGTAATGCCGGCAATTGCTGGTAATGGCTCGGCAACAGTGGGTAATTTTGCCTTGGCTAAACGCTTGTTAAAAGAGTAGTATTTTCATCAAAAATATATTGCCTTTTTGATAAATGTACCTATAATGTATGTATAAAAATATTTTTAATAAAAGTTGAAGGTGATATTTATGAATAATATGTTGATAGGAATCGTTTTTGGTATATTGTTACTTTGTGCTGGCGTTTGGGAAGCTTTTGCAATGCATAAAAATATTGGTTTTAATAAAACTCATGCTAGCAAAGAGACTTCGTCATTTTTGCTGTGGTCTTACTGGATGGAGCTAGTCTTTAGTATCGTATTCATCGTTGGCGGTATTGTAATGCTGATTGGTTCAGTATTAGCTTAAGACTAAAATATATTTTATAAAGAATTTAAACTTTAGCAATCTTCTTAAAGGGTATAATGGATTAAATAGCTTGCTTGTGAATAATGATATATGTTATTAATGAACAGTTTACTTATTTTTTGCAAGCGCTATAATTAAAACATAAAACTTAATATTTAATACATTTTAGGAGACTAATGAGATGGCTGAAGAAAAAAATACTGCTAAAGAAGAAACCCCAGAAGACCAGGAACAAGCAACGTTAATGGCAGCGATGGGCTTGATTGCTAATGGTGGTAATGCCAAAAGTTTAGCATTTGAAGCAATTCGCGCTGCTAAAAAAGGTGATATTGATACTGCCAGATCGAAGTTAAAGGAAGCTGATGATTCCTTACTTCAGGCGCATAATTCACAAACAGATATGTTAACTAAGGAAGCACAAGGCAAGCATACACATGTTACTTTGCTAGTTGTCCATTCACAAGACCACTTGATGAATGCCATTACTTTTAGAGATTTGGCAGGAGAAATGGTAGATTTGTATGAAAAGTTGTACAAAGCTAATGCGTTAGAAAAAGATGGTGAATAATCTTGATACAAAAGAGGCCTAGCAGGTCTTTTTTGTATGATAATATAACTATTTCTAAGAGCTGCAAGAAAAGAACATTTTCAATGATTGCAAAGATTTTTCTAGTTTTTGCTATTTGTTTATTAGGAAAGTAGATTTAGATATGTTGTATAAACAACAGGAAGTAATAGAAAAATAATAAAAGACTGTAAACTAAAATTGAGGTTTACAGCCTTTTTAGATCTGTTAGATAAATAGCATTATTTAGCAGTTTGAATTAAGGTGAGAGTGTTGATATATAATTTGCAAAAATCACAAGTATTCATTGGTTATTTGTAGTTGGTGATAATTTAGAGTCTACAGTAGTAAGTACAGTTTTCACTTTAAATAAAGCTAAAGCATTTATAATTCTTCTAAAAATAAAGTATTTTTTTACTGTTGTAAATAGCTTGCTAAGAATATATAATATTTTACGTTAGAAATTAATTTACTCACAATTTTAAAGAGAGGAACTATGAAAACTTTAGAAAAAGTACATTATCAAGGATTTATTTGGCCCTTAATTGTTGGCGTTATCTTGTGGTGTATTACGCCGTGGCGACCAACAGGATTAACGCCGCAAGCTTGGGAAATGTTTGCTATTTTTGTGGCAACAATTGTTGGTTGTATTACTAAACCTCTGCCAATTGGTGGGACTACTTTGACTGGTTTGGTAGTTATGGTGTTAGCTGGTTTAGCCCCAATTAATAATGTGGTTAATCCCAAAACTGGCGTAATAACTAAAGGTATTTTGAGTGCTTTTAGTAATTCAGCAGCGTGGTTAATTGCTATGGCCTTTATTATGGCTTATGGTATTACTAAGACTGGTTTGGGTAACCGCATTGCCTATTGGATGATTGAACGCTTTGGTAAAAAGTCATTGGGTATTGGTTATGCAATTACGGGTCTAGAATTAATTTTGGGTGCTTTGATTCCATCAAATAGTGCAAGAACTGGTGGTGTTGTTTGGCCGCTAACAAAATCAATTTCGGAAAGCTATGATTCTAAGCCAAATGATTCGTCACGTAAGAAGATAGGCTCGTATATTGATTTGGTTGCTTTTCATGCCAATATTTTATCTACGGCATTATTTTTAACAGGTGCGGCAGCAAATGTGGTTGCACAGCAAATGGCGGCACAAAAAGGCTACCAAATGACCTGGGCTAGTTGGTTTATTGTTGCAATTGTTCCAGTAGCAATTGCAGCAATTATTGTTCCGTGGCTTTTATATAAGATATACCCACCAGAAATTAAAGAAACACCGAATGCTAAACAATGGGCTAAAGATAATTTGATAAAAATGGGTAAGGTAACAGTTCCTGAAAAAATTATGGCTGCTGTTTTTGCTTTGTCAATCTTATTATGGATTTTATCAGGAATTATCAAGGTTCCACAATTAGATGCAACTTTTGTTGCCTTTTTAGCAGTTACATTATTGTTGTTAACCGGTGTTTTAACGGCGCAAGATATTTTTAATCAAGCAGGTGCTTGGAATATTCTGGTCTGGTTGTCCATCTTAGTCTTTATGGCAGGAAAATTAATTTCATTTGGTTTTATTGCCTGGTTTTCGAAGAGCATTCAAATGAGTTTACATGGAATTAGTTGGGGCGTTGTCCTAGTTATCTTGGTTTTAGTAATGTTCTATACACATTATTTCTTTGCCAGCGGTACAGCTCATGTGACAGCTTTGTATTTACCGTTCTTGTCAGTAGCAGTTGCAACTGGCGCACCATTGCCACTAGCTGCAATGTTATTGGCTTTTACGACGGTAATTAACAATTCATCGACGCATTATGCTAATCCATCAGCATCAATTTTAGCAACAACAGGCTATGTTACTCAGGGAGAATGGTGGAAGAATAACTTTATCATTGGTCTTGTCTATTTAGTAATCTTTGGTGTAATTGGCACATTATGGATGAAAGTTTTGGGTATGTGGTAAAAAATAACGATAAAAAATAGGATTTACATATGAGTACGTAAATCCTATTTTTTATTTAAATAACTAATCTAAGTCTTGACCGTTTGACTTAATTACTTTTTGGTACCAGTAGAATGAATCCTTGCGTGACCGCTTTAGAGTTCCTTCACCTGCATCATTTTTGTCAACGTAGATAAAGCCATAACGCTTATCCATCTGACCTGTTCCGGCAGATACCAAGTCAATTGGTCCCCAAGGTAAGTAGCCCATTAAGTCTACGCCATCAAGAGCAACAGCCTTTTCCATTTCAGAAATATGTTTACGCAAGTAGTTAACACGGTAGTCATCATGGATTGAGCCGTCTGCTTCAACCTTGTCATAAGCCCCAAGACCATTTTCTACAATAAATAGTGGGAGATGATAGCGGTCTGTTAAGTGATTTAAGGCAATTCGCAAACCTTCTGGATCAATTTCCCAGCCCCAGTCACTGCGTTCTAGTGTTGGGTTAACGTCAATTGCTTGAGCAAGATCGCTTAATTCATCAGGCTTAACCTTTTTAGCAGAAACAGTTGTGGTTTGGTAGTAGCTAAAGCCAATATAGTCAACTGTACCTTCTTTTAAAATAACCCGATCTTCATCAGTAATATCAGGACGATAGCCATGACGTTCAATGTAGGCTTCAACTTCCTTAGGATATTCACCAAAAGCATGAACATCTGAGAACCAATCACGTCTTTGTTCAAACTTATCGGCTAATAATACATCATCAGAAGATGGTGTTAATGGTCTAACTGGTGAGTAATTAATCATGCAGCCGATCTGAAAGTTAGGATTAATTTTATGACCAACATTTACAGCTAAGGCTGAAGCAACTAATTCATAATGAGCTGCTTGGAACATTGCAGCTTCTTTTTCTTGATCTGACATGCCTTTTTTAAATAAGATACCTGAATTAGTGGCCATTGAAAAGTCATTGCCATAGTCTGATTGATTATCGATTTCGTTAAAAGTCATCCAATATTTAACTTTATCTTGATAACGCTTGAAGCAAACTGTTGCAAAACGTAAGAAGAAGTCGATTACTTTTCGATTAGTGAAGCCGTTATACTTTTTAGCCAAATGGAATGGCATTTCAAAGTGGGACAAGGTAACAACCGGTTCAACGCCGTATTTGTGGCAAGTGTCGAATAACTTATCGTAAAACCTTAGTCCTGCTTCGTTTGGTTCCTGATCATCACCATTAGGGAAAATCCGTGTCCAAGCAATTGAAGTTCTAAAGGCCTTAAAGCCCATTTCAGCCATCAACTTAATATCTTCATCATAATGATGGTAAAAATCAATTGCGCTGTGGTTAGGATAATTCTTACCTGGAATAACACCATCGGTTATTTCTCTAGGCTTAGTCGCAGAGCCGACAGTCATGACATCGGCCATCGATACGCCTTTATTATCCTCATTCCAAGCACCTTCTAATTGGTGAGCGGCAACTGCGCCACCCCATAAAAAGTCATCTGGCATTTTTGCTGAATACATAAGAAACCTCACTTAATAATTTTAATCAGTTAATAACGCTTACAATTAGCATTGTATAATAAAGGCTTATGTTTTCAAGATTATCTTTTAAGATAAATAAAAAATTAATATTTATTTGCACTTTTTTGAAAACGTTTTATAATATATTGCATAGAACAATATCTATAGGATACATTTTAGGGGGAAATATTATGGCAGAACAAACTATTATGCTGAATTGTGCAGCAGGAATGAGTACATCATTGTTGGTAACTAAGATGCAGGAAGCAGCAAAAAAGCAGGGCATTGATGCAAAAATTTTTGCATGTCCAGCATCAGAAGCACCTCAGCATTTAGACCAAGAAACTATTGATTGCTTATTGTTAGGGCCGCAAGTTCGTTATATGGAAGATGACATGAAAGGCAAGGTTAAAGGCAAGGGCAAAGATGGCAAGGATGTTCCTGTTGCTGTAATTGATATGCAAGCTTATGGCATGATGAATGGTGAAAAAGTTCTTAAGCAAGCCGAAGACTTGATTAACGGTTAGAGGTTTAGATAGGATGGCCAATGAAAAGGATGAAATAGCTCGTAAAAAATATGAAGATAATTTGAAATATCTTTATTTTAGTCGGTATCTAATGTTAAGATATTCGGTCACTGCATATTTGTTTACAAACATATTTTGGCTGATTTTTTCATTACCATATAAAAAGCTAGTTGGAATTATCACTGCCGCAATAATGACAATTTTTGTGGCGATAGCGGCTATTGAACAGCTAAGTAAAATGCATAATCATGACTTAGATGTGCCGATAACCAGAGTCTATTTTTGGATTCAAATCATTGTAAATGTCTTGCTGATTGTTTTGTTAGAGCTTCCAATAGGAAAGTATTTTTTCCCGTTTGTTTCTGATCAAAGCAGCAAGGTACTAATTCTTACCATTTTACTAGTTGGGATAGTCCTTGCTTGTTGTTGTGAAGTACGAATTAAAAACATCATTAAAGGAAAAGATCGATATGCCAAGGTAATCACAACATTTAAAAAGAATAATTAAGGCCAAATAAGGGCTTTACTGTTAGGAGGAAAACTTTATGGCTGAAGAAGGAAAAAAGCCAATGAAGGATAAAATTACCAAAATAGTCGGTAAGTTTGCCAGCACAAGATTTGTGCGGGCAATCATGGATGCTGGTTATAGTGTAATTTCGTTTTCAATTGTCGGTGCGTTTTTTCTGATTTTGACAGTTTTACCAACTGTAATTAGAAATCCTGGATTTACCAGCTTTTATAATAGTACGATTGGTCGTTTTGACAATTTATATCAGGCTGTTTATAACGCTACGATGGGGATTTTGGCATTAGTCTTTTCAGGAACTTTTGCTTATTCATATACCAAGATATATCGTGATGAGGAGCACGTTAATTTAATTCCAGTCAATGGCTTAATGATGTTCTTAATGGCCTTCTTTATTACGGTTCCAGAACTTGTTTGGCAAAATGGTACAGTTCAATTCTTAACTACCTTTACCAAAACAAAGATGGTTGCTGGTGGTTATGAAGCTTCTACATCTGGTATTTATCGAATTGGTGCCGTTGGTATTTTTATCGGATTAGTTCTTGCTTGGCTAACTGTCCAAATTTATCGTTATACTATTAAACATAATTGGCAGATTAAAATGCCAGCTTCAGTTCCGTCTGGGGTATCGAACTCGTTTAGTGCCTTAATTCCGGCTGCTTGTATTGCAGTAGTCGTTGCTGCAATCAATGTAGCCTTAGTTATGGCTGGAACGGATCTATTTAAGATCTTATTTATTCCATTTTCGTTTATTAGTAATATTGCGGATACTTGGTGGGGATTTTTAATTATTATTTTCCTAATTCACTTCTTATGGTGGTTTGGGATTCATGGTGCAACTATTATTAGTTCCTTCTATACACCAATTGTTTTGGCAAATTTGGCAGAGAATGTAAAAGGTGCCTATCATGTTTTTGCTGGGGATCCAGTAAATGCATTTATCAATATTGGTGGGTCTGGCGCAACCTTTGGTGTTGCTATTTGGCTATTATTACGTGCTCGTTCGGCACAATTAAAGGAAATCGGTAAAGTAGAAATTGTTCCTGCAATTTTTAATATTAATGAACCGTTGATCTTTGGTTTGCCAATTGTTTATAATGCCAACTTATTAATTCCGTTCGTTGGGGCTCCATTGGTTTCAGGACTTATTGCATATTTGGGAATTGCAACTCACTTAGTACCAAAAATTATTGCGCAACAGCCATGGCCAACCCCAATTGGTTTGAGCGGACTTATTGCGACGGCTAGTTGGCAAGGTACAGTGTTGTCAATTGTTTGTGCAATTGCAGCATTCTTAGTTTGGTATCCATTTATCAAGCACTATGACAATGTTTTACTGAAGCAAGAAAAAGAAGCTGCAGCACAAGGTTAAAAGTTAATTTGAAACAAAGCAACTAGTTGGTTATGACTAGTTGCTTTTTAGTTATAGATATTGGCATGATAGAGGATAAGTCGAAAGTATAATTGTGGAAAGAATAAAATAATGATAGATGTTTCAATTATCGTTGCTGTCTTTAATGAGGAGAAGTATTTAGCGCGTTGTTTACAATCTTTGGCCAGTCAAACGTTTACGGGTAAGTACGAAGTAGTAGTTGTTGATGATGGCAGTACAGACGGTACTGCTGATATTATTCAAAAATTCAGGGATGCATATCCTGATATATTTATTTCAGTAAAACAAAAAAATCTTGGTCAGGGAATGGCAAGAAATAATGGTATTAGTATTGCTAAAGGAAGCTATATTGGCTTTACTGATGCTGATGATTGGGTAGAAGCTAACTATCTTTCAGAATTATTTGACAGTATTACGAAATACCAAAGCGATATTTCTGTATGTGATGTACATAAAATTTTTGTTGAAGAAAAAGCCGAAGCTGATATTAGGTCAATGAAATGTGATGATGGCTTGATCGATATAGCTGCATACATTACAGAGGGACAGAGTAATTCTTATTCATGGAATAAGTTGTATCGCAGAGAAATTTGGCAGACAAATAAGTTCCCTAAGATGGTGTATGAAGATTTAGATATTCTAATTCCCATTATGAGCAGATGTAAAAAAATATCGTATGTTCATCAGGCACTTTATTATTATTATTATAAACATTCAGATAGCACAACATCGGCGTATACTAATCCGCGCTTATTTCAAATTTTTAAAGCTTATGAAGATTTAATAGCAAATAGTACGGATCGGTATAAACTGGAAGCACAATTTTGTGCAGTTAAGCGAATACTGATTAATATGAATACCGTTGGCTTCAATTATTACTTATCATATTTTATATTGTTGCTAAGAAAAATAAATAATCTCAATAATGATAATTATTTGATTAATAACAATGAGAGGACTAAAGATATTCAATATTACAGTAATCGTGAAGTTTTGCCTCAAAATATATTTATTCCCGAATCTGCAAATTTGAAAGCATGGAATTATTATAAATTTGACGAAAAAATAATGCCTTACTCTGATGATTTAAGAGCTACGATTGATAAATTATTTGCAGAAGGTGGTCTATTGATACTAGGCAAACTTAATCCTCAAGCACCAATCGGTTATTTAAGAAGTTTAAATGATTTTATTCTTCTTGATACTAATGGGCAGATATTGATAATTGGCTTATCCGCCAAACATCCATTAGCAAATTTGTTGGTTAATAACTATGATAATAAAGAAAGCCCGTCTGAATATTTTGACAAAATTTTAGCTGATAAGGCTAGCTATAATCGCTTGTTGAATGAAGTGACAGTTATTAACATTAATGCCCTAGACAATAAAGTTTTGTTTGCAAGGTATTAATGGCCATATTGTAATTAAGGCAATCAGTTTTTTGAAGCTGCTTGTTTTTTATGCTCTTTTCACAAACAACTTTTAAGTAATCTAACTAGCTTTTTGGTATGATACAAATGTAACCAAAAGTGTTTGAATAGGAGGAATTTTATTATGAAATATCCTAAGACTAAAGAAGTTTTAAATCAATTAGTAGCTGACTTGACGCAGATGCACATGATTGTGCACCAACATCATTGGTACATGCGTGGTGAGCGCTTTTTGAAGCTGCACCCATATCTTGATAAGGTAATGGATGAATTAGCTGATCAACAAGATTTAGTAGCAGAACGGTTGATTACCTTAGATGGTTCACCAGTTTCAACTCTTAGTGACATTGCTAAAATGACTAAAATCAAGGATGAAGAACCCAACTGGAACGAAACAATTGATGAGCGTTATGCCAAGATTATTGCCGGATATCGGCAATTAGAGCAGGACTATCAAAAGGGCTTGGAAGTCAGCGATGCAGAGGGTGATTATTCAACTAATGATATGTTTACGACTTGTCATTCAGAGGTTGAAAAGCGAATTTGGATGATGTCCGCAGAAATTAATCAGGCACCAGAAATTGATCCAGAATAATTAATACTAAAATAAAAAGCTTGAATTTAAACTGAGAAAATACAGTAGATTCAAGCTTTTTTTGTTTGTTAAAATCTTGCAGCTAAACTTTTTAATTTATCTTGGAATGGTGCTGACTCTGCGGTATTCTTAAATAAAAAGAAAGAGATTAAGTCTAAATGACAAAGATTAAATTAATAGCAATCGATGTTGATAATACATTGGTTAATGCCAAGAAGGAAATAGTGCCGCAAGTTAAGGCTGCAATTCAAGCTGCTAAGAAGAAAGGAATCAAAGTAGTTATTTGTACAGGACGTTCGCTTTCGGGAACGCAGCAGTACCTAACAGAATTAGGTTTGGCTAATTGCGATGATCAGTTTATTGTTAGTCTAAATGGTGCAGTAGTTGAGACTACTAGTGGTCAGGTGATTTTTGATCGCCACTTGCCATACAATGATTATTTGCGCTTAGAGCAGATTGCACGCCAGTTGCATCTTCATTTTCAAGCTGTTGATGTTGAACGAATTTACACTGCTGATCGTGATATTGGGCATTATACTGTCTATAATTCACGCGTAGTTAAAATGGAAATTTCTTATCGTACTAAAGAAGAGATGGCCAATATTCCGATTTATAAAGTAATGTATTTAGATGAGCCTGAGCTTTTAAACAAGGCAATGACTAGCCCACTATTTCAAGCTGTTCAGGATAAGGTTTCATTAACCAAGACCGAGCCGTTTTATTACGAAGGAGTTGCTAAAGGCTTAGATAAGGCTGCTGGACTTGACGCTTTGTGCAATTATCTAAACTTGGATGCAGCTAATATCATGGCAATTGGTGATGAAGCCAACGATATTTCAATGATTAAATATGCTGGTCTGGGTGTTGCAATGGGCAATGCGACACCAGCAGCTAAACAGGCAGCTGATCAGATTACGGCCGATTGTGAGCATGCCGGTGTAGCACAAGCAATTGGGCAAATACTAGCGTAAAGTAACCCTTTAAGTAATGTTATTCTTAGCTTCAAATGTATTAATCTTTGCTATAATAAGGTTGATTTATGAGATGGCGATAATTTAAAAATAGAAAGTATAACCCATGGATAAAGAAGAACAGGATAAATTAAAGAAAAAAGCTGGAATTAAAGCTGCTAGTCTTGTTAAATCGGGGATGAGATTAGGAATTGGTACTGGTTCAACAGTAGCTTTTCTAATTGATGCCTTGGGTAAACGCAAGCAAGAAGAAGGTTTGCAGTTAGCCGCCATTGCTACTACTTCCAGTAGAAGTAAGAAGCAAATGGAGAGTTGGGGCTTTAAAGTTAACGAACTTGCCGAGATTGACCAGCTTGATTTAACAATTGATGGCGCCGATCGTTTTGCAGCAAACTTTGATGGCATTAAGGGTGGCGGCGGTGCCTTAACGCTAGAAAAGAACGTTGCCATTAATTCGAAAAAAGTAATGTGGATTGTTGATGAGTCAAAAGTTGTAGAACATTTGAGTGGCTTTGCGTTGCCTGTGGAAGTTTTACCAATTTCTTGTGAACAAAATTTCCGCCGCTTTGCTGCTGAGGGGTTAAATCCTAAATGGCGAATGGCTGATGGCAAGCGCTTTGTAACTCATTATGGTAATTATATTATTGACTTAGACCTTGACCGGATACCAGTTCCACACGGTCTTGCTGACTATCTTGATCATACCGTAGGTGTTGTCGAGCACGGATTGTTCCTTGATATGTGTGATGAAGTCATTATCGCGCATCGCAACGGTGAGATTGAGGATCGGAAAAAATAAAATTCCAAGATGAATTGCTGATAGAGGTGACTATTAGCAGTTCATTTTTTGTTTTTTAAAGAAGCAACTAGGGCTAAGATTTGGTATGATTGACATATAAACTTTTTAAAAGAGGAAATTTAATGACGAAAAAACCTTTGATTATCAGTACAGATCCCGGAATTGATGATGCAGTTGCAATTACAATTGCATTATTTGCTCAAGAATTAGACGTCAAGCTAATTGCGGCAACTTGGGGCAATGTGACACTAGAAAAGACCTTACAAAATGCGTTAAAGTTAGAAACTTTTTTACAAACAAAGATACCGGTTGTTGCTGGAGCAACAAGGCCATTGCTGCGGGCAGCTATCGATGCTTCAAGTGTTCATGGCAAGTCTGGAATGGCTGGCTATGATTTTCCTGAAGCTGACGAATCGTTATTGCTTCCTGGTTTAGCTGCGTCAGCTATTCATGAAGTGGTTGCCAAAAGTAGTACTAAGGTAACTTTAATGCAAATTGGTCCAGCGACAGATTTTGCTCTCTACTTTAGACAATATCCAGATGACCTTGCTAAAATTGAAGAATTAGTAATTATGGGTGGTGCGATTGGCCGCGGTAACTGGGGACCATATAGTGAATATAACGTTGCAGGTGATCCTGAAGCTGCGCAGATTGTTTTTGACGGTGGCGTGCCAATCAAGGTAGCACCACTGGAATTAGGTCACCAAGCTTTTATTACGCAAGAGACTTTACAAAAAATCAAGGTTTTAGGTAAGACTGGTGACATGTTGTACCATATTTTGACTAATCTCCATGATGAAACAGAATCTGATGGTCGTGAGATTTATGATGCGCTAGCTGCAGGGATGCTGCTCAATCCTAAGATGTATACTTTTAAACCAGCTTACATTGTGGTTGATACCAAAAGTCCGCATGCTTATGGAGCATCAATTATGGACTTTAACAATTTCTTTGGTAAGCCAGCTAATGCCCAAGTTGGCGTTAAGGTAGATCAAAAAGTATTTTCTGATTGGATTATTCAGGCAATTAAACAAGCAAATTAGTGAGGCAGTAAATGGCAGATTTTGTTTATCGGACCGTGATGCATGATATTAAGCAGAATATTTTAAATAATAAGTATGATGGGATGCGGCTGCCCGATGAGCGCAGCTTAGCTGAGCACTACCAAGTTAGCCGCTCATCAATGAAGCGGGCAATGGAATTGTTGTCACAGCAAGGGATTGTCTTCAAAAAACGTGGCAGTGGGACCTTCATTAATCCCCTTTATTTAAAAAATCAGTCCTTATTTCGCTATGAAGGCTCTAATTTGGGGTTAACTGATAGTTTGAAAGTGCCGGGTAAAACGCAGAAAATTAAGTTGCTTGATTTTAACGTTATTAAAGCTTCTGAAAGTATCGGGCAGGACTTATTTTTAAACAAAAATGATTTTGTGTATGAATTTCGGCGGTTGCGGCTGATGGATGACCAGCCATTTTTAATTGAGACTGGTTATCTGCCAATCAAGATTGTGCCGGAGCTAAAGCCGCAGCATTTGCAGAACTCACTGTTTAATTATTTGGAAGATACTCAGAATAAGGTAGTCACCAAGGCCTTTTTAAACATTACAGTTGATCCATCAAGTGCGGATGACCAAAAACAGCTCCAGCTGAAGCCAACTGAGCCGGTTGGGGTAATGGAAGGGATTTTCTTTCTCGACGATGGTACTCCGTTTGAGTTTTCAACGATGCGCGTTCATTATCAGTACATGCGTTTTAATACATTTGTTAATTTGAATAAATAGCAAAAGAGCAAGCCAAGGCTTGCTCTTTTTGTTAGGATACATTTTGTTTAAAGAAGGAAATTATGCATCAGTTCACTTCTTTAGGACGGAAATAATTCGCGTTGTTGGCGCAAAATTTTGCTTAAATTGGTCAGGTAATGGCTCATCGGTAATGAGCACATCAATCTGACTCAGAGGAACAGCCATGTAAGGGGCAACTTTCGAATTATTAAACTTGTGCTTTTCGGCAACAACGATAATTCTTTTAGCGCGCGAGGTCGCTACTTTGATTAATTCGGCATCGCTAATCTTAGGCAGGTAAATACCATCGCTTTTAACATTAGCCGTACCAACGAAAGCGTTATTGAAACTGATTCTTTTTAATGAATCAAGTGCTGAAACGGAGTAATTAAAGCGATGTTCCTTATTAACTTTGCCGCCTAAAAGTAAGATTTCTGGGAACTCGGACCGCATCAGTTCAAGTGAATTATCAATAGAATTGGTAACGATTTGTAAATTGGTACCGCTGATTAGCTGACACAATTTTTTAAGGATAGTTGATGGCCCAATAAAATCGCATTGCTTGGAATGGATAAAATGTTGCGCCACCTGCGCCATCTTAGTTTTAATCGGTGAGTCAATCTGGTTTCGTGTTAAAAACGGCCGGCCTTCATCATCGGTATTGCTAATTAGGCCGCCATGAACCCTGATTGCTTGACCAGTCGAAACTAACTGAATCACGTCGCGTCTAGCGGTATCAAACGAAATATTAAAGTGTGTAGCTAAGTCGCGGGTAATTAAATGGTTTTGCCGCTCGAGCATTTGTCTAATTTCATGTAATCGTTGCTCCTGTGTCATCCTACTTCCTCCAAAAATAAATTTATCATCTTTAGTGATTATTATAAATATTTTAATTAAAAAGTCAGAATTTTTATCAGCATTTATCGGTATTTATGTATTTAAGCACTGATAAAGAAAATTGTAATCCCCTAATAACCTTGATGTAGCAACTGTTAAAGTTTTCAAATGCTGATTTTTAAAATTGGAACGAACCAATTATAAAAATGGTTGAACTTTTAGAGAAACTTGCTATAATATATTGTGTAAAGAGTAATTAAGTAAGTAATTGCTAAAGGAGAAATAAAATGGCAGTTGATTACGATTCAAAAGAATTTTTAAAGAGTGTTGATGCATATTGGCGCGCAGCCAATTATTTATCTGTTGGACAGCTTTTCTTAATGAGCAATCCATTATTAAAACGTGAATTGAAGGCTAGTGATGTTAAGCCAAAGCCAATTGGTCACTGGGGCACAATTTCACCACAAAACTTCATTTATGCTCACTTAAACCGGGTAATTAAGAAGTACAACTTGGATATGTTCTATATCGAAGGTTCAGGTCATGGTGGTCAAGTAATGGTTTCAAATGCCTACCTTGATGGCTCATACAGCGAACGCTTCCCGAACATTCCGCAAAATGAAGAAGGAATGGCTAAATTATTTAAGCGCTTCAGTTTTCCTGGTGGTTCAGCTTCGCACGCTGCTCCTGAAACTCCTGGTTCATTACATGAAGGTGGAGAGTTAGGTTATTCTATCTCTCACGGTACTGGTGCAATTTTAGATAATCCTGATGTAATTGCTGCTGTTGAAGTTGGTGATGGTGAGTCAGAAACCGGCCCACTTGCAACTAGTTGGTTTAGTGACAAGTTTATTAACCCAATTAAAGATGGTGCAGTCTTACCAATTTTACAAATCAACGGGTTCAAGATTTCTAACCCAACCATTGTTTCCAGAATGACCGACGAAGAACTAACAAAGTACTTTGAAGGCATGGGCTGGCACCCATACATTATTTCTGCTTATGACGGCGGCGAATTTGATGGTTACAAGGACCACATGCAAGTTCACGAAGAAATGGCTAAGTTGATGGATACTGTGATTGAAGAAATTAAAGCAATTCAAAAGCATGCTCGTGAAAATAATGACGCTACTTTGCCACATTGGCCAATGATTATCTTCCGTGTACCTAAGGGTTGGACTGGTCCGAAGTTTGATCTTGATGGTAACCCAATCGAAAACTCATTTAGAGCTCACCAAATTCCAATTCCTGTTGCTCAAGACGATATGGAACACAAGGATATGTTGGTTGACTGGCTTAAGAGCTACAAGCCAGAAGAATTATTCGATGAAAATGGTGCACCAACTGAACTTGTTAAAGAGGACATGGTTCATGGTGACCAAAGAATGGCTATGAACCCAATTACTAATGGTGGTAAGAATCCTAAGCGTTTGGCTTTGCCTGACTACCGCAAGTATGCTTTGAAGTTTGACAAGCCAGGTTCAGTTGAAGCTCAAGACATGGCTGAATGGGCAAAATACTTGAGTGAAGTTGCTGATCTTAACCCAGATTCATTCCGTGGTTTTGGTCCAGATGAAACTAAATCTAACAGAATGTTTAAGTTGCTTGATGAGCAAAAGCGGCAATGGGAAGAGCCGATTCATGATCCAAATGATGAAAACTTGGCACCAAGTGGTCGAATTATTGACTCACAATTATCAGAACACCAAGATGAAGGGTGGCTTGAAGGCTACGTCCTAACTGGTCGTCATGGCTTCTTTGCAACATACGAAGCCTTTGGTCGTGTTGTTGACTCAATGTTAACCCAACACATGAAGTGGTTGCGCAAGGCTAAGGAACAATATTGGCGTAAGGATTACCCATCGTTAAACTTTGTTGCTACTTCAACTGTATTCCAACAAGACCACAATGGTTACACACACCAAGACCCAGGTATTTTGACTCACATGTACGAAAAGAATCGTCCAGATTTAGTTCATGAATATCTGCCTTCAGACACGAACTCACTATTAGCAATTTCACAAAAGGCCTTTAGTGATCGTGAATGTATCAACATTTTGGTAACTTCTAAGCAACCTCGTCCACAATGGTTCTCAATTGATGAAGCAACTAAAATTGCTCAACATGGTTTGTCATACATTGATTGGGCTTCAACTGATCAAAATGCTAAACCTGATGTTGTCTTTGCTTCAACAGAAACTGAACCAACAATGGAATCACTTGCCGCAATTGATATTTTGCACAAGGAATTTCCAGATTTGAAGATGCGTTACATTAACATCATTGACATTATGAAGTTGATGAACACTAAGGATAATCCAGATGCAATTTCAGATGAAGAATTTGATCGCTTGTTCCCAAGTGATGTTCCTGTAATCTTTGCATGGCATGGTTTCAAGGCAATGATGCAATCAATCTGGTTCGGTCGTAAGCGTGACAACATTCATATTCACTGCTACGAAGAAGAAGGCGACATTACTACACCATTTGACATGCGGGTAGTGAATGAACTCGATCGTTTCCACTTAGCTAAGGATGCTGTCTTAAGTGTTCCACGCTTAGCTGGTAAGAGTACTGGCTTTGTTAACAAGATGGATGACTTACTTGCTAAGCACCACCAATACATTCGTGATAATGGTAAGGATATGCCAGAAGTTACTGAATGGAAATGGACTGGCTTGAAGTAAATAACTTAAAAGTATCTCCATAACTTATAAAGAACCTAGTTTCGATTGAAACTAGGTTCTTTGTTTTTTTAAAAGTAATATAGATTTGATAATTTGCTGGCGAGCTTGATAAAATTTTTTACCAAACAAAAATAATTAATGTAATGCTACTGTTAACAAGCGCTGACTCTGAGTGCTGACGATTCTACTACCAATAGGATCATTTTTGTTACTCCATAGCATGAGACTTGTATAGTGAACAAGCTGCGACTTTTGCAATTTAATACCAGTTTTTAATTAATTTTTCTTGTTAAAACAAGCTGAATTATTTATAATGAACATAATCATAAGGGAGTAACAGCAATTACTTGCGATAAGCCCAACAGCCGAAAGAAAAAACTTTCTGGACTTATCTTAATTAGTGAGACTTGTGTGCGGTATGCATATAAGTCTCTTTTTTATTAGGAGGTAACAATGGCCCAAGATTATTACAGACAGCAGTCCCAAGAAGTAGCGAATGAGTTAGGCACATCACTTTCTCAAGGATTGACTGCAAGTCAGGTAAAGCAGCGCCGAGAAAAATATGGTGCTAACAGTTTAGCCGGTAAAAAGAAGGTCAGTCTCTGGCAGCGCTTTTTAGCTCAATTCAAGGATTTTATGATTATTGTCTTGATTATTGCGGCGCTATTATCGGGCTTTGTCGCTCAAGAGTGGACTGATGCGGCAATTATTATGATTGTCGTTTTATTAAATGCGATTTTGGGTGTTTTTCAAGAGGCGCGTTCAGAAGAAGCAATTAACGCGTTAAAAAAGATGGCTACACCAAGTGCGCATGTTCGGCGTAATGGTCAAGTCGAAGAAATTCCCAGCACTGAATTGGTTCCTGGTGATGTCGTTCTGCTGGAGGCTGGCGACGTTGTACCAGCTGATTTGCGTTTAACAAGTGTTAACAGCTTAAAGGTGGAGGAGTCAGCTTTAACTGGTGAGTCGGTACCTGTTGATAAGCAAGCAGGACAATTGGAAGAAGAGCAAGTTGCATTGGCAGATCAAGATAACATGGCCTTTGCCAATACGAATGTCACCTATGGCCGTGCTGAGGGCATCGTTACCCAAACGGGAATGAATACTGAGGTTGGTAAAATCGCGACGCTGCTCAATAACACTGATGAAACCGACACGCCGCTAAAACAAAATTTAAACCAGCTGGGCAAAACTTTAACGATTATGATTTTAGTAATCTGCGCTATTGTATTTGCAGTTGGCTTTTTCACCAAGCAAGGCACGGAGCCAACCGATAAGTTAGCGATTGATATGTTCCTCGTGGCTGTGTCGCTAGCAGTAGCGGCGATTCCGGAGGGATTGCCAGCGATTGTTACCATTATTTTGGCATTGGGCACACAAGTGATGGCTAAGCACAAGTCGATTGTGCGTAAATTGCCCGCAGTTGAGACTTTAGGTGCCACTGACGTGATTTGTTCTGATAAAACAGGAACACTGACGCAGAACAAAATGACAGTTGAACGCATTTATTATGCTGGCCAAAATCATCAGGCTAAACAAGCAATTACTGCTAATAATCCTGCCTTACTGGCAATGCTGCTGGCAAATGATACTAAAATGTCAGATGAACAAAAGTTGTTGGGTGATCCGACAGAAACGGCGCTAGTGCAATATGCACTGGATCATCAAATCAATGTTCAAGAGTTGTTAGCACAACATCGCCGTGTTCAGGAAGTGCCATTTGATTCTGAACGGAAGCTGATGAGTACTGTTAATCAGGATGGCGATCATTTCTTAGTGGCCGTAAAGGGTGCACCGGACCAACTGCTAAAGCGAGTAACCAAAATTGAAGAAAACGGTCAAATTGTCCCAATTACTGCTGCTCAAAAACAAGCTATTTTAGCTGCCAATCAGACAATGGCTGAACAAGCATTGCGCGTGCTTGGACTAGCTTATAAGGAAGTTGCGCAGCCTTATGATGAGCCATCGACAAATAATGTTGAGCAAGAGCTTGCTTTTGCCGGCTTAGTTGGGATGATTGACCCAGAAAGACCGGAAGCTAAGGCAGCAATCAAGGAAGCTAAGCAAGCTGGTATTCGGACGATTATGATTACGGGTGACTTCCAAGTAACGGCGCAGGCAATCGCCCAACGGCTTGGCATTATCAGGCCGGGACAAGATCAGCAAGTAATTACGGGAGCCCAACTTGATGAGTTAAGCGATGATTATTTGCACGAACATGTTGGGGACTACAGTGTCTATGCTCGAGTTTCACCTGAACATAAGGTGCGCATTGTCAAAGCTTGGCAGTCACAAGGAAAAATTGTGGCGATGACTGGTGATGGTGTAAACGATGCGCCAAGTTTGAAGCAAGCTGATATTGGGATTGGCATGGGGATTACTGGTACAGAAGTTTCTAAGGGTGCCAGTGACATGATCTTGGCTGATGATAACTTTGCTACAATCGTTGAAGCAGTTAAGCAGGGTCGGAAAGTCTTTAGCAATATTCAGAAGGCAATTTTGTACCTGATGAGTTGTAATGTGGGAGAAGTCTTAACCGTCTTCATGATGACGATGTTAGGCTGGGATATTTTAGCTCCCGTGCAATTATTGTGGATTAATTTGGTAACTGACACGCTGCCGGCAATTGCATTGGGACTTGAACCAGTTGAAAAAGGCATTATGAACAGGCGCCCGCGAGGTAAAAAATCGACGTTTTTTAGTGGCGGGGTAGCCAGCTCCATCATTTATCAGGGTATTTTAGAAGGGATTCTGGTGCTGACAACTTACCAATTAGGACTTAACTTTGGCCCGCATCTTGGTAATAGTAGTTTGCAGCATGGGGATGCATTAACGATGGCCTTTTTGACCTTAGGACTAATCCAATTGTTCCATGCCTTCAACTCCAAGTATATTCACCGATCAATCTTTACAAAACAAACATTTGCTAATAAGTGGTTCAACTGGGCAATATTAATCTCTGCCGTAGTAATGGCAGCAGTAGAACTGCCATTCATGACCAAGTTCTTTGATGTAACTGAATTAAACGGTGTGCAGTGGCTGATTGTTTTGCTAGCTGGCGTTTGCATGATTGTAATTGTGGAAATTGTAAAATTCTGTGAACGAAGATTGGGTGAGAAATAATGACAGAAGCAGATTTATAAAGAGCAAAAATTATTAAAGATTACTTTGCTTCTTGGGTTAAACCTCGTAAGTCCTAAAGTTGGTTACTTTAGGTATCATAAAAAATCCTCTGTCGTAATGACAGAGGATTTTTTGTTAATTAATAGTTAACTTCGTCAAAAGTAGAATAATCATAAAACTTAAATGTTTTGTTTAAAAAATTTAGCTAGTTCATTGCTATATTCAGGCATACCATTAATTTCGATTATTTTAATAATGCAACGACAATTTTCTAAAAAACAATTTTGTGGCTGATAGTGATAAGCAATCATATTTTTAAGTAGGGAAATACAATTTTTGTAGAAGAAAACTTCAGGACTTGTTGAGATTACTTCTGCAGATTTTACAAAAAAATCTGTTTCATTATATTTGTTATTTTGAATACATAGAAAAAGAATATTTGCAATAACGACTAAAAGCGATTTTTTAATTTCGATATCTTTATTATTTTTAAACTGATTAATTAGTTTACGCGCGATTATAATATTTTGATCAATATCATAAAGCAACATAAAATTTCGATATAATTTTATGTATTTTTTGTCCAAAACACTTAAATCTAATAACAAATTTTTTATAAATTGTTTTGTATGATCATTTAAGTTGCTTAAGTCGTTATCTAATAAAGCAATGGCAGCTTCAGTAATTGCAATTTGTCTGTCTTTATTAGTGATGTTACTTTTTTTGATATCCAGTTTTACTTTTTCTAATTCTTTTTTGGAATTTAAGTAATATGCGTTATTGATAAGCTCATTAAATATTTGTTCTTGGTTATAGTTTTGTCGATCACTTTCGTCTAATTCACTAAAAAAATTTATGACAGAAATATTATTGTAATGAAGTAATTTTATTAGGTCTTCCGCAGAAAGATGATGAAGATCCTTTTCAATTCTTGTGTAATATGAACGGCTAATAATGTTGCCAACCCATTTTTCCTGTGTTTTATGTTGTTGTGTACGATATTTTTTAAGTAGTTTGCCAATAGTCATAAGATTCTCCAAATTAAATAGTTCATTAATAAATGTATTATACAATGTATAATTAAAGTTCAAAAATAAAGTTCATATTTGCACGTTCATATTTGTAACAATAAAAAGATTCTTGAAAATTTTTTGTTATACTTCCTTATAGAAATCATTATCAAATAATGAAGGAACAATAAATTGACATACTTGAATATTTTTATTTTATCTTTCTTTGTTGTGGTGCTAACAATCCCAGTTTCTATAATTGTAGCTAAAAAATTAAATTTCTTTGATTTCCCAATAGGTAGAAAAAAGCATGAAAATCCGACGCCTCTACTTGCTGGGGTAAATATTTATCTTTCATTTAGTATTTCTGTATTGATAGTTTCTCATAGTACTAAAAATATTAATCTGGTTTTATTATCTGGTATCATTGTCTTGATAGGCTTATATGATGATTATAAAAAAACAAAATGCCAAGATTTATCTGCTTTTAAAAAAGGCAGTCTTCAACTTTTAGTTGCTGGATTAACTTATTTAAGTGGGATAGGTATACACTCAATAGTTTTGCCTTTTAGCAGGCTCAAAATTAGTTTTAATCCCATTGTTAGTTTCTTTCTAACTATTATTTGGATATTTGGAATTATGACTGTGATCAACTTTAGTGATGGCATAGATGGTCTGGCTGCAACAATAGTTTTTATTTCGGCGATTACATTTTTTATTATTTTAATGATCAAAGGTTTTTATCAGGATTCATATTACTGTATGGCACTTGCGGGATGTTGTTTAGGATATTTTATATACAATAAATATCCGGCTTATATATTTATGGGTGATTGCGGTTCATCATTTTTGGGTTATATACTTGCAGTTATCTCTTTAGATGGGATGTTGAAGCAAGCCTCAATTTCAACTATATTAGTACCTATTGTTTGCTTGTCATTACCAATATTTGATAATATCTTTGTCGTTTTTTCTAGAATAAAGGACAAACAGCCAATTTATATTGGTGATCGTAAACAACTTCATTATAGATTACTTGATAAGGGAATGTCTGTAAAAAAAGCATGGCTTTATTTAGTAATGTACTCTCTTTTAGCTTCATTTATAACATTGCTAATAATAATTTTAAAATAACAAAATATCCTTGTAAGAACCACTCCTACAAGGATATTTTGTTTAATACTGAAAGATTTCACTTCATTACTAATTTCGCAATTTTTTCTAAAAACTCTGAGTCAACTTCGTCAAAAGTTGAGAAATCGTTGCTATCTAAATCTAAAACGGCAATTAATTGGCCATTTTTAACCATTGGGACGACGATTTCGGAATTAGTTGCGGCGTCGCAGGCAATATGTCCCGCAAATTTGTGGACATTAGGTACAATTTGCGTTTGCCGAGTTGCAGCTGCGGTACCACAAACGCCCTTGCCCAGAGCGATGTGCATGCAGGCAACTGGACCTTGGAATGGTCCCAATATCAATTCATCATTTTGATAGCGATAAAAGCCGGCATAACTAACATTGGGCAGACTACTAAACAATAGGGCACTAATGTTACTCATGTTGGCAATTAAGTCATGTTCATTTTCTAGCAGGCTTTGTGCTTGCTGCAAGATTAAGTTATAATTTTCTGTTTTTGTCATTAAAAGTTCTCCTTAAATAATAGTTTAAACCAACTTTTTGAAATTGAAAGGGCTAACAAACTTACGAGAAATTTTTCTTTTTGTTATCCTAATCTAGCCGCTCAAGAAGTGGGCGATTAGGAGGAGTTTTTAATGAAGAAAATGGACGCAATTGTTAAAGTCCACAGGCCATGGCTTGTAATGTCAAGCATGTTAATTGGGACCTTTGTGGGGATGTTATCTGAAACATCACTCAATATTGCTTTGCCACAATTAATGCAGGCATTCAGCGTTGGCGCGAGTCAAGTACAACTCTTAGTTACAGGATACATGCTAGTAATTGGGATTATTTTACCGTTTTCTAGTATTTTAACTAAATGGTTTACAACTAGACAGATTGTTGTTTTTGGTCTAGCAGCTTTTATTATTGGTGCGGTAGTTTCCGCAACAGCACAGAATTTTGCAATTTTACTAACAGGTAGAATGATTCAGGGACTCGGTACTGGTTTGATATTGCCATTAATGTTTACTGTGGCAATGTTAATTTTCCCACCGCAAAAGTTAGGTGCAGCCATGGGTGTGTGTGCGTTAGTCATCATGCTGGCACCAGCCATCGGCCCGACATTAACGGGAATTATTTTAGGTGCATTTACGTGGAACTTTGTCTTCTGGTTATTTGTCCCGTTCTTAGTAATTGCTTTAGTTTTAGCAATTTTTGCTTTGAAAAACGTGGGTCAAATTACCAAGCCGCACGTTGATCTCTTATCAATAATTGAATCAGTTGTCGGCTTTTCTACCTTAGTAATGGGTGTTAGTCTGGCAAGTGGTTTAGGCTGGAGCTCACCAATTGTTTTAGGATTATTGGTAATTGGAATTGTTGTTTTGGTTTTGTATGCCAGAAGACAATTAAACTTAACAGTACCAGTTTTAAATTTACACGTCTTTAATAAGCGGGCTTTTGCTCTCGGCGCAATCAGCGTCATGCTTGATTTTGCCATTATCTTGTCAGCAATGTATCTCTTGCCACAATACTTGCAACGAGGTTTGTCACTGTCAGTTGCATTAACTGGAATGATCATGCTCCCAGGAGGCATTATCAACGCAGTTGTATCAGCATTTGCTGGACGCTTGTATGATTCGTTTGGTGCTAAGAAGCCCGCAGTTGCTGGTTTTATCATTGCATTAATCGGAATTGTAATGTTGATTTTCTCAAATGACAAGTCATCATTAGCATACGTTGTCGCTGCCCACATTGTCCTGATGATTGGTTGTCCGTTAGCAATGTCACCAGCACAAACTCATGCCTTGAATGCATTGCAAGGACCAGAATCAGCTGATGGTAGTACCATTTTGAACACAATGCAACAGATTGTTGGTGCCTTGGCAACAGCGCTGTCAACTAGCTTCTTAAGTTTAGGACAAGCTGCTTATCAAGGTAGTAGTCATGCCGCTGCCTTTACTAATGGTGTGCATTATGGTTTGTACTTTACATTAGTCTTGACAATTATTGGCATTATTGTTGCCTTTAATTTTGGTACTAGGACACCAAGTCATGATATTGAGGCTTAGTTAAGCTAAGTTAATATAACTAAAAAGATCATCACATCTTTTCTAAATTATTTTAGAAAATTTAGTGGTGGTCTTTTTTGCTCTGAAAATCATTAATTTTGCTTGTAAATTTTGGGTACAGTTTATTAAAATTTGGCATGTTAAATTGGGCTTAAAGGTTGTTTTGTAAACGTTGTAAACGCTTATAATTGAAAATGGATGGAGGTGAGAAAGGATTTGAATACAAAGGACAAGAATATTTTATTAAGAATTATTCAGGAAGGAAGTATTACTTCTCAAAGTTTGCAAAAGGATTTTGCTTTAACAAAAGGTCAGGCTGAATATCGAATTGCCAAAATAAACGAAGAATTGGTATTGAAGAAGTTGCCGAAAATTCGGTGTAGTAAACAAAAATATTACGTAGATAAGGAGACAGCTTCTTATTTTCTAAATGATGATAAGAAGGACATCTATTTTAGTCCAGAAGAAAGACGCAATATCATTATCACTCTAATTTTAGGTAGAGATAGTCCAGTTTCACTGATTGATTTAATTATTAATTTGAAAGTAAGTAAAAATACTGTTCTAACGGATATTAATTCGTTGCGTAAAGAATTACAAACTGTAAATCTTAATATTAAAAACACTAGAAAATTGGGCTATTTTATTGCAGGTAATGAATGGACAAAGCGAATTAGATTGCAGCAGGCTGTTAACCAAATTTGTACAACGTTTAAATTCAAAAGTGATGTAGTGACAAGTTTTATTAATTTTGAAAATTTAAGTCAGGTTCAACAAGATGTGTCAGAAATTGAGCAAGCCCTGAATAAACGCTACACAGATGAGAATTTTATTTCCTTAACATTTTATCTGTCTTTGATTTTAAAAAGGATAAAAAGAGGCAAAACAATTAGGAATGCTCAGATTGGTAAAGATAAAGATATTGAACAGACAGATGAATATCAATTCTTGATAAATAATAAAACTGTATTTTCAAATATCCCTAAATATGAGTTGCACTTTATTGCACTATGCATTTTGAGCTCAAATGTTAGTGACCAAATAAGTTCGACAGATTCATATATCAGTCCAGAGTTAAAAAATACCCTGTGGCAGTTTATTTATAGTTTTGAACAAAATTCATTTATTGTATTACCAAATAAGGACGAATTAATCCAAAAATTGTTTAACCACTTTAGGCCTGCATATTTTCGGATAAAGTATGGTTTTCCAACTTATAACCCGTTATATAAAGAGATTATTGAAAAGTATTCGTCTTTACATGAAATTGTTAGACAATCAGTAACACCAATTAACCAATTTTTTGGCCATGAAATTTCAAACGAAGAAATAGCCTATATTACTTTATTCGTTGGCGGGCACTTAGTGGAAAATAATCTTGATACAACGAATAACAAGATTATGACAGCAATAACTATCTGTCCCAATGGAATTTCTGCTTCTAAAATTTTACAGGCCACTTTAGAAAAAACTTTCCCCGAATTTAGTTTTTATCCAGCTTGTACAGTGAGAGAATATAAAAATTTTATTCTGCCTCATGATATTGTCTTTTCAACAGTACCGGTTGAATCCAATAAGAAGGTCTTTGTGATTAAAAACTTGATGGATGCCGATAATATTCAAAGCTTAAGAAACGCTGTATTTAAGGAATTATTTAACCTGAACTATCGTGATATTAACTATGAACAAATAATTAATGTGGTCCAAAAATATTCGAAAGTCAGTGATGCTAGAGGATTAAAACGGGGCATCAAGCAATTATTAGCTACCCCGAAGGGTAAGCCAAATAGCGGCACTATTACAGTGAAGCCTGCAATTGTTTATTTAGAAAGAAAACAATCGTGGCCAACAATTATGCGATTAGTTTCTCAGCCTCTATTTGAGCAAGAAATTATCACAGCGACATTTTTGCCAAAGCTGGAAGCTGAATATCAGAGTCAACCTGAATATATACTGATTGGCAACAAAATAGCTCTTTTGCACCTTAATCCAAGTGACATTAAGCAAAAGCTGGGTTTAAGTATTTTAGTTTCAAAGTATCCAATTAACTATGCTAGTAGAAACATTCATTTAATCGCTTTATTAACTACTCCTAATAAAACAAAACACTTAAACCTTTTGTTTAAAGTCAAGCAACTTTCAGAAGATAAAGAGTTAATTAAGCAACTTAGTTATTCAAATTCACAAGAAGAAGTTAAACAAATTTTAGAAACATTTTTTGAGAAAGTAGATGAGTAAAGCTTGAACTTTAGTGAGTATGTAAACGAAAAAACAATTTATCTGGGATTAGATGTCGCCAATGTGCAGGAACTATTTCAGTTTGTTGCTAATGATTTGGAAAAACATAACTTTGTACTGCCTGGATTTTTTGATTATCTAGTATCAAGAGAAAATAATTATCCTACGGGGTTAAAGCTTGACAACTATGCGGTGGCGATTCCGCATGGCGATCCTAAATATATTCAAAAGCCGTTTGTGGCTGTAATTACACTTAATCATTCAATCAAAGTCAGACAAATGGATGATGCAAATACAGAACTAGATGTAAAGTTATTGTTTTTGTTAGGGATGAACGCGAATAGCACTCATCTGGATCTTCTAAAAGAAATAATTTCTTTAATTCAGCAAGAAAGTTTTGTCAAAAAAATAGGTGCAGCTAAAACGAAGTCAGAGGTAATAAAGGTTATTAGACAAGAGGAAAAGAAGTGAAGACCATGAAAAAATTAAACATCTTGGTAGCTTGTGGAAGTGGGATTGCGACTTCAACTATTGCGGCCAATGAAATTGAAGATGTCTGTAAAGAATACGGAATAACAAACTATAGTATTTCTAAATGCAGTATGACGGAAATGCTAGGGATGAGTAAAAACGCGGATATTGTTTTTACGACGAATAATTATCGTGGTGAGATAGACTCACCATTGATGAACGTAACTGCGTTTATTACTGGAATAGGGACTGATAAATTAAAGCAAAAGATAGGTGAAAAACTATTAGAGCTGTCTAACTAATAAGTATGAAAAAACCATATTAAGAGGGTGAAAAAATGGAACAATTAGCAGAGATTTTCAGAACAATTATAAACATTGGTGCAACTGCTTTACTGCCAATTATTATTTTCATTTTGGGATTAATTTTTCGAATGAAAATTGGCGAAGCCATTAAATCCGGACTAACTGTTGGTATTGGCTTTATGGGGTTATCCTTAGTAGTTAATCTGTTGACATCATCATTGAAGCCAGCTGTTGATTATTATTCTAAGTTAGGATCTGGATATACTATTACTGATATTGGGTGGCCTGCTATTGGTGCTGCCTCGTGGGTAGCTCCATTTGCTGGCTTGGCTATTTTGTTAGGAATTTTAATCAATATTGTACTTGTTAGAACTGGCTTAACCAAGACAATGAATGTTGATATTTGGAATTACATGCATTTCTTGATTCCGGGTGCTTTAGCATATGTTTTGTTTAACAACTTTTGGCTTGGCCTTGTAGTTACTGTTTTAATGTCAGTTGCGGCTTTGTTTATTGGTGATAAGTTAGCTAAAAAATGGGAAGATTACTTCGGCCTAGAAGGCACGACCTGTACGACAATTATTTACACTGCTTGGGTAATCCCGTTTTCTTGGCTAGTGAACAAGTTAATCGATATTATTCCTGGATTAAATAAAATTGATTTTAGTTTAAAGGATGCAAACAAGCATTTAGGTGTTTTTGGCGATTCATCAATCATTGGGACAATTGTAGGACTATTGCTAGCTGTTTTAACACATCAAGGTTTAGCTAATACAGTTAACATGGCAATCGGAATTGCTAGTGTAATGGTGCTGATGCCGAAGATGGTTAGTGTGTTAATGGAAGGAATTTCTCCAGTTGGTAAAGCAGCGCGGACAACGATGTCTAAGCAATTGGGTGAAAAAGCTGACTTACATATCGGGATGGATATTGCGCTAGGACTTGGTGATCCGACCACTGAAACAGCTACTGTAATTACAATCCCACTGGTAATTCTTTGTGCACTATTTTTGCCTAATATTAAGTTATTCCCAGTAGGACTGTTAATGTCAATTATCTATATTTCAGTTGCTGGCTCGTTAGTCACCAAGGGTAACTTATTTAGAACTGTCTTAATTGGAACAATCTTTTGTGCAATTACGTTGTATCTTGAGGCTTGGGTTGCTCCTGGTGCCACTCAAATGATCAAAGCAGGTGGCGTTAAAGTATCAAGTTTATCTTCTGATTTGACTTTGTCTGAGCCGTGGAACTTATTGATTTACTGGCTGAAAACTATCTTTTAATTAAAGGAGATTGAAATATGGCAGAAATTTTACCGTCAATTTTTGGTGCAGATATTTTAAATTTGCAATGCGAAATTGATCAGATAGAAAAGGAGAACATTAAACTTTTACATGTGGATGTGATGGACGGCAACTTTGTCAGCAACATTGCATTTGGTCCCAATCAAGTAAAAGCGATGAAAGACTACAGTAATCTGACTTTTGACATTCATACAATGGTTGCAGATCCGTTAAGACATATTGAAGACATTATCAATACGGGCGCCGAAATGATTTGCGTACACTTTGAGTCGACACCGCAAATTCATTATGTTTTACAAAAAATAAAAAAAGCCGGAAAAAAGGCTGGTGTTGCACTTGCACCGGGCACCTCAGAAGCTGAAATTAAATATCTATTGAATGAGGTAGATTATGTTTTGGTGATGTCAATTAATCCCGGTGAGCCAGGACAAACATTTTTACCACAAACAATTGAAAAAATAAAAAATGTGAAGAAAATGATTGGTAATCGTAATATTCAAATTGAAGTAGATGGTGGAATTACTGATACTTGGGCAAAAGCATGTAGGGATGCTGGTGCAGATTTACTAGTTGTGGGCGGTTATCTGTTTGGTAAAGAGCAATTCCATCTGCAATATCAAAAATTACTTGACGCAATTAAATAAAAATTTTGAAAGAAATTAACATGAAAAATTATACGATTGATATTTTAAATCAGTTGACAGACTATGCGAAACATTTAAATACGAATGAACTAAAAGATGTTGTTTTACAAATTAAGCAGGCACGACATATTTTTTTGGCAGGTGCAGGTCGCTCAGGTTTGGCAGTTCAGGCTTTTACCAACAGGTTGATGCATTTAGGCTACTCTGTAAGTTTTGTTGGTGAAATTAGTTCGCCGCATTCCCAACCAGGTGATTTATTAATTATTTGCTCGGGATCAGGAGAAACAGCGAGCTTAAAGGCATTGGCAGAAAAAGCTAAAAATGCAAAGGTTGCGGTAGTTTTGTTTACAACTGCCAAAAATTCTTCGATAGCTGGGTTAGCCGATTATCTGGTGATTCTACCAGGAAAAGCTAAGGGAACAATTGCTGATGAAACTGGCTTTGAGCAGCCAATGGCATCTTCATTTGAACAGTTAGCATTTCTAACGTTTGATAGCTTAGTAATTAATTTAATGGATGAAACTGGTGAAACTTCCGCATCAATGTTTGCTAGACATGCGGATTTTGAATAAGAATGAGAGGAAATACAAAATGAAAAAATTTGATGGCAAAGTTATATTGGTAACTGGTGCTGCTAATGGAATTGGTAAGGGAATTGCGGAAAAGTTTGCGCAAAATGGTGCTAATACTGTTATCGTGGATTTTGATGAGAAAAAGGGCCAAGCTGTGGCTGATGAATTGACGAGTAAGTATCAGAAGTCATTGTTTGTTAAAACCGATGTGTCTGATTATACTGCACTTGAAAATGTTCATACTAAGGTAATGGCAACTTTTGGTAGAATTGATAGTTTGGTGATTGATGCCGGTATTGCGTATGCAGATACTGTAGATGAAATTTCTGTTGAGGAATGGCAAAGAGTAATTAACATTAATTTATCAGGTGCCTTTTATACCGTTAAAGCCTTTTATCAGGAATTTTTGAAAAATAAGGGCAGCATGGTCTTTATTACCTCGGGTTCCGCATTAAGTGGTACTGGTGGTGGCGTGGCATATCCTGCTTCAAAGGCTGGAGATGAAGGCTTGATGAGAGGATTGGCCAAAGAATTGGGCCCTAAGGGTGTAACTGTCAATGCAATAGCTCCGCGGGTAATTGATTCAGGTTTGTTAAGCGTGCATTATCCAACTAAGGAAAGCTTGAAGCCATTATTAAAGCAAATTGCTGTTAGAAGAATTGGCAAAGTAGATGATGTTGCTAACTTAGCTTATTTCTTGGCCAGCCCTGAAAATTCTTACATTCAAGGTCAAACTATATTATTGGATGGAAATAGAACGGTTAGATAGCAAAATCTAACTAAGATAAAGTAGTAATTTTTATTGTTAAAACTGGTTGATACCTATAATTAGACTCTATTATTTGATAGAGTCTTTTTTTGTATAAAAATTAAATTAATATTAAATATTTAATTTTTTACTTAAAATAAGGCGTTATTTTTCTAAAAAATTAATTGGTATAGTAAAATGTATCTAGTTATAAATTAAATTTTATTGCAATGATAATGAAAGAGGCGATAACAATGTCGATGATAGAATTCCATGATGTGCAAAAGTTTTATGGCCATTTTCATGCACTGCACGACATTAATTTGAAGATTGACAAGGGCGAAACGGTGGTCCTCATTGGGCCTTCTGGTTCCGGTAAGAGTACATTGGTACGAACGGTCAACGGCCTTGAATCTATTCAAAAGGGACAGCTCATTGTGAATAATCATGACCTGTCGGATCCAAAAACTGACTTAAATATTTTACGGCGGGATGTCGGGATGGTTTTCCAGCACTTTAATTTATACAAGAATAAAGATGTGCTGGAAAACATTATGTTGGCACCGCGAATTGTCAGTCACATGCCGGAAAAAGAAAATAAAGAACAAGCAATCAAATTATTAGAAATGGTCGGCTTGGAGAAGTGGGCTCATAATATGCCTTCACAAATTTCCGGTGGGCAAAAGCAACGGGTGGCAATTGCTAGGACTTTGGCCATGCGGCCAAAATTAATTTTGTATGATGAGCCTACTTCTGCGCTTGACCCAGAGATGATCGACGACGTTTTGCAAGTTATGAAGAGAGTAACAACGGAAAGTGGTATGACTTCCTTAATTGTTACTCACGAGATGGGCTTTGCGAAGGAAGTTGCCAACCGCGTAATCTTTATGGATCAAGGTAAAATTGTTGAGGATGATGCAAGTGAAAGTTTTTTCAAACAGCCTAAGACGGAAAGGGCACAACAATTTTTAAGTAAAATTATTTCACACTAAGGAGGGACAATCATGAAAAAGAAGTTTTGGTTGTTTTCTCTCTTAGCTAGCTTGCTCTTGTTAACTGGTTGTGGTCGCAGTTTAAGCGACCAATCAGTGCTAGATAATGTTAAGCGCACTAATACAATTAGTTGGGGTGTTAAGGGTGACGTTAAGCTGTTTGGCCTGATTGATGTCAAAGATGGCCAGCAAAAGGGTTTTGACGTTGATATGGCTAAGGCAATTACGCGGCATATTTTAGGGCCAACGGGAAAAGCTGAATTTACAACGACCACTTCACAATCACGGGTTCCACTGCTGAAAAACGGTAACGTGGATGCGGTAATTGCGACAATGTCAATTACGCCGGAACGAAAAAAGGTAATTTCTTTTTCTAAATCTTATTTTGACGCAGGTCAATCATTATTAGTACCGAAAAATTCACCAATTCATAGTGTTAAAGATCTCAACGGCAAGACGGTCATTGGGGTGGTTGGCGCTAACTCGGTAGCTAATGTTAAAAAGGTGGCGCCAAAGGCTCGTGTAATTGAATTGCAAGATTATGCTCAGGCGATGAATGCTCTCAAGTCCCACCAAGGTGACGCTTTGACAACTGATAACGGAATTTTGTTTGGTCTTGCTGTACAAAATCCAGGCTTTCAGGTTCGTGGTGGCACGTTTACAGTTGAGCCATACGGAGTTGCCGTTAATAAGGGACAGACTGGATTTACTGAAGCCGTTGACAAGGCAGTTTTAGAAATGCAACACGACGGCGAATACAACCGCTTGATTAAAAAATGGTTTGGTGATGTACCGGGATTTAAGTATAAGGAGTTGTATCGCAAATGATTAATATTTTCTCTCATTTTAGTAATCAACTGTTAGTTGGCCTAGGGTGGACTGTGTTATCGAGTGTGATTGCTTTATTCTTCAGCTTAATTATTGGTACTATCTTCGCTATTATGGAAATTGCACCTAATAAAACCTTACAAGTAGTTGGTCGAGCTTACGTCGAAATTTTTCGGAACATTCCCTTGTTAGTTATTACGATGTTCTTTTACCTTGTAATTCCAATGTATGTTGTCAAAATTAACGGCTTTACCGCTGGGACGATTGGCCTAACTCTGTACACTTCGGCCTTTATTGCGGAAACAGTTCGTTCAGGTATTCAATCTGTAGCAGGCGGACAAATGGAAGGCGCGCGTTCAACGGGAATGACATACTGGCAGGCGATGCGTTACATTATTTTGCCCCAAGCCTTTAAGATTGTTATTCCACCGCTTGGTAACCAGTTTGTTAACTTGGTAAAAAACTCGTCGGTTCTTGCTTTTGTGGCTGGATTTGACCTAATGTATCAGGCAAACTCAATTGCATCAACAACTTTTGATACAATTAACAGTTACTTAGTAGTTGGTGTTTTGTACCTAATTATCACGTTACCGCTGAGTTATTATATGCAGCATTTAGAAAAGAAATTGGCCTAGGAGGTGCAGAACAATGCAAAATTGGATTAACGCTTTTTCGTGGCTCAACGTTCGTTTCTTATTTATGGGCCTCTGGGTAACAATTTATATTTCGGTGATTTCAGTGATTTTGAGCTTTATTTTGGGTTCAATATTAGGAATTATCAGGTATTCAAAGATTAAATTTGTTTCTGAAATTGTGGGTTTTATTATTGATATTATCCGTAATGTGCCGCTATTATTAATTATTTTCTTTACCTATTTTGGTTTACCAAACTTTGGCTTGCGACCAGAGACAATTCCCGCAGCAATTATTGCGATGACCGTTTTTGAATCGGCAATGATTGCGGAAATTGTGCGCTCGGGTATTAAGTCAGTGGATCCCGGCCAGATGGAAGGGGCGCGTTCAACGGGGATGAGCTTTGTACAGGCCTTGTGGCACGTAGTTTTGCCGCAGGCATACAAAAACATGATTCCGACGATTATTAGTCAGTTTGTATCCTTAATTAAGGATACGTCGCTAGCCACAATTATTGTGGTGCCAGAGTTGATGCAGCACGCGCAAGTTATTTATGGTCAAAATGCCAACTATATTTTGCCGATGTTTGCGGCTTTAGCAGTACTTTACTTTATTGTTTGCTTCACTTTGTCAGTGATTGGCAATCAGATAGGTAAGAGGCTGTCTTAGTTACCGAAACTATAAATTTTTAAAAAATAACGTAAAAAAGCTTGAGTTCGCTCGAGCTTTTTTTGTAGGCTTAAAGCAGAGATTATTTAGGAAAGATTGATTATGAAAAGTTTTTTGTTTCGGCTTTACTTGCAGGTAATGAGATTCTTGGCGCATTTTACCAAAATAAATAACAAAAAAATTGTCGTTCTGAATGGAGCTGGGCGCTCAGGTTCTAATGGTTATTTATTTGCTAAATATGTGCGAGCACATCATCCTGATTACACGGTTACGCTGGTTGAACCGTGGCCGACGTCGCATTTATCCTTTACAACTTGGCGAGAAATCGGTGCGGCCAAGTTTGTTTTGACGACGCACCAGCCCTTTAAGATTCGCAAGAGTCAGGTTAATATTCAATTTTGGCATGGCATTCCCTTGAAGCGAATGGGGCTCATGGCTAATAATACTCAGGCTAAGGACAATCGGCGCAATTCTAAATTATGGCGTAAAACGGCGGACGTCGTTTGTTCAAGCTCGGATTTATATGAAACCTTGATGAGTGCCTGTGTTGGCATTAGTGCCACGCAATACCGTAAGCTGGGTTTCCCGCGGCTTGATGCCTTGAGCCACCCGGCAATTAGTAAGCAGCAGTTAATGCATGACTTGTTTAATGTTACTGATGAGCAAGCACAAGTTGGGATTTACATGCCAACGTTTCGCTATGAGTTAGATGATCAAAATGTCCTTGACCAAATCAAGGCAGGGAATTTTTTGGCGTTAGCTGACTTTGATGGGGCAACTTTAAATAAAGCACTCAAAAAGCAGCACCAGTATTTAATTGTCAAGCTGCATCCCTATGAAATGCGGCTTTTTAACCAGTTAAGTAGCCAGTTTTCTAATATTGCCTTTTTAAATAATGATTATTTAGTTGAAAATGATTATGATTTGTACGAATTACTTGGCGCGACCAACTTTCTGCTAACGGATTTTTCGTCGATTTATTTTGATTATCTGACTTTGGACAAGCCTGAGATTTTTATTACTAACTATCTTGAGCAATACGAACAAGCGCGCGGCTTACTCATGGGGCCGTATGAAGAAGTTGTGCCGGGACAATGCGTTAAGCGACAAGATGAGTTGATTAAGGCGCTCAAGCAGGTAGCGAAGGACGAGGATGATTACAAAATTAAGCGGCAGTATTGGCGCTCGTTAACTAATCAAGCACCTACGCAATCAGCTTGCAAGCAAATTTTTGACTTCATGACGCAAAATTATTAAAGGAAAAATTGTGAAAAAAACATTTTTAAATATTTTATATAATGCGGTTTACCAAATTTTCCTTGTGTTAGTACCGCTAATTACGGTGCCGTATTTATCGCGAATTTTAGGGCCCAAAACTTATGGTATCTACAGCAATGTAAACAATATCATGCAGTTTCTGATGATTTTTTGTACATTGTCGATTTCATATATTGGGATGCGGACAATTGCGCAAACACGAGCATTTGGTACCAAAGAGGAGCTGACCGATGCCTTTTGGGGCCTGTGGTACTTTCAGGCATTAGCCGGGGTTGTGACCATTGTTCTGGTAGTTGCAGTTGCCAGTTTATTTCATATTAAATATTGGAATTATCTACTATTGATGGTGCCGTATTTAATTTCAGCCCAAGTGGATATTTCATGGTTCTTTCAGGGACTTGCCGCATTTGGTCGCGTTGTTTTAAAAAACACGGCGGTCAAGTTGGTGTCAGTTATTTTAATTTTACTTTGGGTTAAAACTCCAGGAGACTTATGGAAGTACATGTTGATTATGTCGGTATCGACAATGTTAGGCTCGTTTGTCTTTTGGTTTGATATTCACCGCTTTGTTGGTGGGCCAGTCAAGCATTTTTATAAGTATCAAACTACAATTAAAGCCATCATTACGTTGTTAATTCCGCAGATTGCCACCCAAATTTATACCTCATTGGATAAGCCAATTCTGGGTATCTTTCAAAATTCAACACAGGTGGCGTTTTATGATAACTCGCAGCGAATTTCCAATATGGTTCTAGGAGTTATCACTAGTATTTCGCTGGTAATCATGCCGAAGATGGCGAGTGAAGGTAAGGCAGAACAGCGAATTGTTTTGAAAAAATCGCTGGAGGCCACTATTTGGCTGGGCACCATGTTTGCGGTGATTATCATGGCCAATACACGGGAATTTGTGCCATTCTTTTTTGGCACTAAATTTACACCGATGGCTCCGTTAATGTTCTTCTTTACGTTAACAATTGTGATGATTCCGACAGGTGGGGTCTTTGCCAATCAGTTTGCCTTGGCCAACCATCGCGATCGGGATTACGCGCTGCCGGTAATTGTTGGCGCGGTTTTGGAAGTTGTGTTGAGTTTCTTTTTAGATCGATTTTATGGTGCTGCTGGAGCAATGGTCGCAATTTTAATTACTGAATTTGTTGTGCTAATTTTACGGTTGTGGATTGTGCGCGATGGCTATGACTTTCGATATTCTTTTAAAGAAGTGCCCAAATATTTTGTCATTGCAGCTATCGTGTTAGTGGCAGGAATGTTATTACCGCAGCTGGTTTCGTCAGCGTTTTTAGATATGGCAATTAAGTCAATCATCATGTTTGTGCTCTACATTGCGTTAATGTTTATGATGCGACTTGACTTTAATCAAGATATTATGCAATTAATTAGAAAGTTTCTTAAACGAGGTTAAAGATGATTCCTAAAATTATTCATTATGTATGGGTTGGCGGCAATCCTAAGCCCAAGAACATCCAGCGATGCATGCGAACATGGCAAAAGCACCTGCAGGGTTATCAGATTATTGAATGGAACGAGCAGAATTTTGACATTCATGAAAATAAGTACGTTGAGCAGGCTTACAAGGCTAAAAAATGGGCCTTCGTGTCCGACTATATTCGTGCCAAGGCTGTTTACGAAATGGGCGGTATTTATTTAGATACTGACGTTTTAGTGTTGGATGATTTGACTTCTTTACTGAATAATCAAGCCTTTGTAGGCTTTGAAAATCGGGCTAATCCGTTTACCGCTGTGTTTGGTGCCGAACCTAAGCACCCACTATTAAAGGATATGCTGGCTTACTATGACGACCGCGATTTCACTTTTAATAGTCAGGATCAATTAGCAGGTGTTAACACTGTGTCAGTTGCCGATATTCTAAAAGAAAAGTATGGTGCTGTTGCCAACAATCAGGAACAAGTCTTAAAAACTGGCATTCATGTTTATCCCGATGGCGTTTTGTGCAATCCCTCAGCTAAGAGCAAGACAATTCATGTCTTTACGGGAACGTGGATGGAAGGGGCTAAACCGCTCAAGCGCAAACTTGTGACAGCACTGAAAGTTAGAATTAAAACTAAACGCGAAGCAGCTATGTATGCGCGCTTTTTCAGGTAATAATGACTGAAGAGGAATTGCAAAGGTTGGTCGAAAAAATTGCCTTAGAAGATTTTGGTCAGCCTTTTATGCATCAAGTGAAAATTAATTACCGCATGACCACTACTGGCGGGCGTTACCACCTAACAGACCATCGAATTGAAATCAACGCGCACTTTTTGGCTCTAAAATATCGCCAAGAATTAATCGGCATTATTAAGCATGAGTTGACGCACTATTTTTTGCACTTGAGTGGGCGGGGCTATCATCACCGCGACAGCGACTTTAAATACTTGTTAAATAAAGTCGGTGGGTCACGCTTTGCCCCTGACATTGGTTTAGCTAAGCGGCAAAAGCGCAAGTATCTTTATGCTTGCCAAAAATGTGGCCAGGAATATGCCCGAGTTCGCCAAGTTAATATTCACTGTTATCGTTGCGGTAAGTGCGGTGGCAACTTAAAATTAGTTAATAAATAAGTCATTGAACAGCAGTTTTAGCTGGGCAATGGCTTTTTTTATTTGACAGACTGTTAGGCACCAAACTATAATTCAAGGTATAAAAATTAGGTACCTAACAAAATTTCTAAAGGAGAGTAAAAATGAGTACAACAAATCAAAGATTAATGAAACAATTAACCTTTATTATGCGCGCCAGTCGCTATTTTATGTATCAAAATAAACAGCCATTTTCTGGGCAAAAGAGAGTCTTGGCTGTTTTAAATCTAGAAGACGGTTTGACGCAAAATTATTTGGCCGAGGTCTTGGCGCTTAAGCCGGGGTCATTAGCAGAACTATTAAAAAAGCTGGAACTTAAGGGCGAGATTAAGCGAGAAACTGACTCTGATGACAGACGGGTCAAACGGGTATACTTGACCGCAGCCGGTAAAGAGCGGGTTGCTAACTTAGGTAATGAAGATCAAGCAAATTCCGATGCCGACTTTTTTGCGGGCTTAACAGCTGAGGAGCAGACCAAGTTTAGCCAATATTTAGAAAAAATTGCGTCTGGTTGGGATGCCGATTTCAAGGAGCAAGCAGAGAAATTTGTTGACCCAACAACGCGGATTGCGGCAATGGCTAAGTGGCGTATGCAGATGCGCGAACGCAATTGTTCACCAGAGGAGCGGGAGCAATTTTGTCGCAGGATGCATCACTGGCATCATCATTGCCGTAATTGGGAGCAAGCCGACCGCTCGTGTGCCAATCATTATGGTCATGAATGCAACCGCGACTTTTGGCGTGATTTTTGGCATAATGAAGATGATGAAAAATAATTAAAAATAATAATTAAGAGTTTTTCCGTCAGTAAAAAACTCTTTGTTTATTTAAACGAAAGTCGGTAATTAAATGGCATTAGCATCACATAAAAATAAAGCGCAACAAGTTAAATTGCGGGATTTTTTCCAATTATTAAAGGGACTTAATCTGAAGAAAGCACTGTTTATCCTGGGCCTTGTTTTCAGTTTAATTACCAGTGGCACTAATCTACTGTTGCCCCTGTTAACTAAGCAATTAGTGGATACGAGCAGTCTAGCCAAGTTTAATGTGCAGATGCTGCTAATTTTAGTGGCGATTTTTGTGTTGCAATTAATTTTTGGTACTATCGGCAGCTATATTCTGCGTTATTTTGGCGAAAGTGCTGTAAAAAACTTACGTGAGAAGTTATGGACACACTTGCTCCAGCTGCCGGTTTCTTATTTTGATATGAATAAAGCCGGTGAAAGCAGTTCGCGCTTAGTTAATGACACGGGAATTATTAAGGATTTGATTGCTTCACAGTTTCCCAATTTTATTACTGGTGCCATTCAGCTGCTATTTTCCATCATTATCTTGTTTGTGATGGATTGGCGCATGGCAGCATTGATGTTTATCAGTGTGCCGGTGGTGGTTGCTATTTTGATTCCGATTGGCCGCGTGATGGCGCGTCTTGGACGTAAACTGCAGACGGCGACGGCTGAATTTAATGGTGATGTCAGTGAAAAGCTGTCCGAGGTCCGGCTAATTAAGGCCAGCAACGGGGAGCATTTTGAAGAACAACGCGGGAAAAATTTTATTGCTCGTATTTTTGCCATTGGGATTAAAGATGCCCGCGTTGAAGCCGTTTTGCAGCCCATTATGACCACTGTCATGATGGCGGTGTTTGCGGGGATTTTAGCATACGGAATCGTGCGCCTGAGTCAAGGAACACTGACTTCGGGGACTTTAGTAGCTTTTATTCTTTACTTATTCAATGTGATTGCACCAGTTGCCAACTTTGCGACCTTCTTTTCACAGGTGCAAAAGGCGATGGGGTCAACCGAACGGATTCAGGAAATTCTAAAATTGCAGTCGGAAAAGGACCAGACTGACCAGCAAGTTGATGTCGAGGGCAAGGCTTTAAGCGCCAGTAATTTGCAGTTTAGTTATGATCCAGAAGAACCGGTTTTGCGGTCAATTTCTTTTAGCGCGCAGCCTAACACCGTTGTTGCCTTTGCTGGGCCTAGTGGTGGTGGCAAATCAACGATTTTTGCTCTTCTTGAGCGCTTTTATCAACCTGATAGTGGGCAGATTACGATTGGCGGGCAAGATATTGGAGCAATTAACTTGCACAATTGGCGGTCGCAGATTGGATATGTTTCGCAGAACAGTGCCATTTTTTCCGGGACAATTCGCGACAATCTGCAGTATGGTTTAGAACAAAAATTAACTAATGATGACTTATGGCGCGGGTTGTCTTTGGCGTATGCCGACCAATTTGTTCGTGAGTTTCCCCAACAATTGGAAACCGAAATTGGCGAACGGGGGATTAAATTGTCCGGTGGACAAAAGCAGCGGCTAGCAATTGCTCGTGCCTTTTTGCGGGATCCCAAGATCTTAATGCTTGATGAAGCCACTGCTAGTCTTGATTCGGAATCCGAGGGCAAAGTTCAGCAAGCGCTTGACCAGCTAATGGTTGGTAGAACCACGCTGGTGATTGCTCACAGGTTAGCGACAATTGTCGGTGCCGACCAAATTTACTTCATCGAGCGCGGTCAAGTCACAGGCCACGGCACTCACCGAGAACTTTTAGCAACACACAAATTATACGCGCGCTATGTTCAGGAACAGATGGTGGATTAGTTTTTTAAAAAAAGGTACAAAAAACTCTTGTGCAAAAGTTGATTTTGCGTTATAGTATTGTTTGTGTCGCGGGCATGGCGGAATGGCAGACGCGCAAGACTAAGGATCTTGTGATCGTTTTTAGATCGTGGAAGTTCGAGTCTTCTTGCCCGCACTAAGTAATGGAGCTACGGCTCCATTTTTTGTTTAAGAGAGTTATTCTGTAAAGAGTAGCTCTTTTTATTTTAAAAATTAATTACATTGCAAAATTTACGACCAAGACAGGTTATACTTAAAGTAATCATGTTTTAAGTAAGGGAAATTTTATGGCGAAACGACGTAAACATAGGGCACAATCTAGTTGGCAGATCATCTTGCGCGCATTTATTATTTTATTTTTATTAATTATTGCCTTCGTGGCCTTTCGGTATTATCGTAGGCAGGCAATTCAATCTGAACAGATTAGGCAGGAGCAACTTGCTCGCGAAGAAGCCCGAGAAAAAATTATTAGACAGCATAAGGCTTTTATTAAGCAAATTGGGCCGATTGCTAAGAAAGTTGACAAGTCTTATGACCTCTTGCCGAGTATTACAATTGCTCAGGCTTGCCTTGAAAGTGACTATGGCCAAAGCAGTTTATCGCAAAAATATAATAATCTGTTTGGTGTTAAGGGGACCAATCCCAATACGTCGGCGATTTTAACCACTAAAGAGTATGTTAAGGGCAAATGGATTGTAGTTAAGGCGCGTTTCCAAATATATGATTCCTATGAGGCATCAATTCGAGCCCATGCCGAACTTTTCCAAAAGGGTACCAGCTGGAATAATAAGCAGTACCGGCACGTGCTGGCTGCCAAAGACTACCGTAAGCAGGCCCAGGCACTAGTCGAAGACGGCTATGCCACCGACCCTAATTACGCGGATAAGTTAATCAATTTAATTAAGCAGTACAATCTTGACCAATATGATAATTAAAAGGCGGGGACTCCCAGTTAGCGCCCTTATTTTTGGTACAATAAACTAGTTATGAAAAAATTTTTGTGAAGGGAATTAGAATGAGCGAAGAATCAATTTTAGCAGGATTAAATCCGCAGCAGGAAAAAGCCGTCCAAATTACCGAAGGGCCCCTCTTAGTCGTTGCTGGTGCGGGCTCTGGGAAGACCTCCGTTTTAACCAGGCGGATTGCCTATCTAGTTGAGGTCAAGGGCGTATTGCCGTGGAATATTCTGGCGATAACTTTTACCAATAAGGCCGCCAGTGAGATGCGCGAGCGTGAGCAAAAGTTATTAGGACCAAGTGCTAATGATATTTGGATGTCGACCTTCCACGCGCTGTGCGTGCGCATTTTACGCCGTGATGCAGATAAAATTGGTTATAGCCACAACTTTTCGATTGCTGACTCGTCCGAGCAGTTAACCTTGGTCAAGCATATTGAAAAAGAGTTGAACATTAACCCTAAGATGTATGAGCCGCGGGGAATTTTGTCCGCAATTTCTAATGCTAAAAACGACTTATTAACGCCAAGTGCATACAAGGCAAGTGCGGGCTCGCCGTTTGAAAAAATGGCTGCTAAGGTTTATTCGGAATATCAGCGGCGACTGAAGCACGATCAAATTATGGACTTTGATGATTTAATCATGCAGACGCTGGTTTTGTTTGAACAAGACCCGACTGTATTGCATTATTACCAAAACAAATTCCGCTATCTGTTAGTTGACGAGTATCAGGATACCAATCAGGCGCAGTATGAATTGTGTCACGAATTAGCGGCGCAATACCAAAATATTTGTGTGGTTGGCGATGCTGACCAGTCAATTTATGGTTGGCGCGGTGCCAACATGGAAAATATCATGAACTTTGAGCATGATTATCAGGATGCTGGCGTGCAGACCGTTAAATTGGAACAAAATTACCGCTCGACTGGTCATATTTTAGCTGCCGCAAATGCCGTGATTAAAAATAACCGCAATCGTAAAGCCAAGAGTTTGTGGACCGATCAGGGTGAAGGAGCCAAGATTACCTATTATAAGGCTCAAAGTGGTGATGATGAAGCGCACTTTATCATTAGCAAAATTCAAGAAGAAGTTAAGGAAAAGCACCGTTCCTACCGTGACTTCGCTGTTTTATACCGGACAAATGCCCAGTCGCGAACAGTTGAAGAGTCCTTTGTAAAGTCCAACGTGCCTTATCAAATTGTGGGTGGACATAAGTTCTATGACCGTAAGGAAATCATGGATATTATGGCTTATCTAAAATTGGTAGCTAATCCAAGTGATGCCATGAGTTTTAACCGGATTGTCAATACACCTAAGCGCGGAATTGGCGCGGTGACGATTGATAAGTTTATGGCGTTAGCACAGGACAATAACTTGTCACTGCTTGACACGTTTGATCACTTGGGGATGTCCGGAATTTCCACTAGAGCCGCACTTAAATTGAGTGACTTTGGCGCTAAACTGCGCGATGCCATTAAGTCTGCTAAAGACCAGAGTGTAACTGGCTTAACAGAAAAGATTTTGCAGGATTTTGGTTATACTGCAGCCCTCAAAAATGAGCATACAATTGAAGCTGAAACACGTTTGGAAAACTTAGATGAATTCTTGTCAGTTACCAAACGCTTTGATGACCAATATGAAGCAGAAAGCGATGATAACAGCCCCTTGAGTGATTTTTTGGCGGAAGTTTCCTTATTAAGTGACCAAGATGATTTGGCAAATAATGATGACCAAGTTGCCTTGATGACGCTTCACGCAGCTAAGGGGTTGGAATTTCCGGTTGTCTTTTTAGTCGGAATGGAAGATGGCTTGTTCCCGTTGTCACGGGCGCTGCTTGAGGACGACCAACTCGAAGAAGAACGCCGCCTGGCATACGTTGGCATTACGCGCGCACGCCAAGAACTATTTTTGACTAACGCGTATTCGCGAATGATGTTTGGGCGCATGCAAAATAATCCACCGTCAAGATTTTTAGAAGAAATTGACGCAAAAGATATGCAAGTAGAAAATCCTAATGCTGGTAGTGTGATTGCCAGTGGTTATCAAGCACAAACGGCTCCGTTTGCCAAGGCCGATGAGCGAGCACGCGCGCAGGTCTACACTCCTAAAGTTAAGCCTGCTGGTGCTGTCGGCGCCGAAAAGAAGGGCTGGAATGTTGGCGATCAAGTTGAACATAAGTCTTGGGGCCGCGGTGTTGTAACCAAGGTTAACGGCAAGGGCGAGGATATGGAGCTTGATATTGCCTTTACTGGTAAGGGAATTAAGCGGCTTTTAGCAGCATTTGCACCAATTAAAAAGGTATAATTAAATTAATAGTTAAAGATTTAATCAGGAGGAAGACAATGGCAGATTTAACTCTTGATGAGGCCAAAAAAGAGGTCACTGAACTTAGGACAGTGCTTAATAAATGGGCGCAAGCCTATTATTCTAAAGATGCACCTGAAGTTGAAGATAATGTTTATGATCAGAAGTATCAGCACTTAGTTGAACTTGAGCAGCAGTTTCCCCAATTAGTGACGCCGGATTCAATTACGCAAAAAGTGGGTGGCCAGATTGATTCTGAGTTTACTAAGGTAGATCATGAAATTCCAATGTTGTCGATGGGGGATGTTTTCTCCAAAAAAGAACTGCAGGAGTTTGATGACCGTGTGCAAAAGCTGGTGGGTCATCCAGTTGCCTACAATGTTGAATTGAAAATCGATGGTTTATCAATTGATCTTGAATATACGGCTGGTAAGTTGGTGCGAGCTTCAACACGGGGCAATGGCCGTGTTGGTGAAGACGTGACAGCTAATGCCCGCTATATCGCTGATATTCCGCAGGTTTTGCCAGAAAAAATCACGACGGAAGTGCGTGGTGAGTGTTACATGGGTAAGGAAGCCTTCGCTAAATTAAATGCCGAGCGTGATGAAAAGGGCGAGGCTGCTTTTGCTAATCCGCGGAATGCAGCGGCAGGTTCGCTGCGGCAGTTAAATGCCAAGGTAACTAAAGAACGACATTTGAGTACCTTTATTTACACTTGGGTAAATCCACCTGAGGAAATTACCAGTCAGCACCAAGCGATTAGTGAAATGGCTCGGCTGGGTTTTCATACTAATGAAACTGGTCGCAAGTTAGCCAAGATGACTGATGTTTTTGCCTTTATTGACGAATATACGGCCAAGCGTGACACGCTGTCGTATGGCATTGATGGGATTGTCCTGAAGGTCGACGACTTAAGTCTGCAGCAAACGATGGGCAACACAATCAAGGTTCCACGCTGGGAAATTGCTTATAAATTCCCACCGGAAGAGCAGGAAACCGTGGTTCATGAGATTAAATGGACTGTGGGTCGCACCGGTGTTGTAACACCAACGGCAATCATGGATCCCGTGCAGCTAGCCGGAACGACTGTTTCACACGCGGTTTTGCATAACGCTGATTTATTAAAGGAAAAAGACGTGCGAATTGGCGATACGGTGTTACTGCACAAGGCCGGTGATATTATTCCGGAAATTTCGCAGGTTGTCCTTGCTAAGCGGCCTAAAGACTCGCAGCCATACCCAATTCCAACAACTTGTCCTTCTTGCAAGCAAAAGTTGATTCATCTTGAGGGTGAAGTTGCGCTGCGCTGCGTTAATCCGTCGTGTCCAGCTCAAATTGAGGAAGGAATTACTCACTTTGCCTCGCGACCAGCGATGAATATTGATGGTTTGGGACCTAAAATTGTCCGGCAGTTAATTACCAATGACCTAGTTCACAATGTTGCGGACCTGTATCGTTTAGACGCAGATGATTTGGCTAAACTGGATCATTTTAAGGAAAAATCAATTAATAATCTGCTAACAGCAATTGCCAATTCTAAGCAAAACTCGGTTGAATTATTGCTGATAGGACTTGGTATTGACCATGTTGGTGCCAAGGCTGCCCGCTTAATTGCGCAAAAGTTTAAAAATATGACAAAGATTATGGCTGCTAGCGTGCAAGATGTTGCCGCAATCGCTACAATAGGCATGACAATTGCTGAATCTTTGACGACTTATTTTGCCCAGCCAGAAGTTGACCAATTAATTAATGAGTTGGCTAGCCGCGGCGTCAATATGAATTATCTGGGAGCAACTGCGGAAGAAGCTGCCGAAATCCCCGACAATTACTTTAAAGATAAAAAGGTTGTGCTGACGGGTTCGCTTGCTCACTTCACACGGAGTGAATTTACGAAGAAACTGCAGTCTTTAGGAGCCAAAGTAACGGGTTCGGTTTCTAGTAAAACGGACTACGTGATTTATGGCAAAGATGCCGGCTCCAAATTTGCTAAGGCACAACAGCTTGGGGTTCCGGTTCTCACCGAAGAAGAAGCAATTGCCCAAATCAAATAAAGGAATAACTAAATTGAAAAAATATGTGCGTGTTTTAGCGCTTCTGGGAGCAGCATTAACCTTGACAGCTTGCGGTAATTTGAAAAACTCGGATTTGGCCAATAATGCGAAGACCTCGTCTACTTCAAAGGCTAAAACGTATCAAACAACTGACACGGGGAGTAATGGTTACACGGTTTTATTGAAGAACGGTCATTATCTTACCAGTCCGATTTCTGGATTAACTGCAACCGCTAATGATAATTCGGTTGATACGCGTGAACTTGAGCGCGGATTAGTCCAAATTTCCAAGGGTGTATATTCTACTAATTCCAATGTCTTTCAGGAAGGTCAATATATTAGTGCAACAACGGCTAATGAGTGGCTGGGACGTAAGTCCAAGTCTAATCCGCAAGGACTTAACCCGACAGAAGGCACTAAGAAGAATTACAACCCATACTATTTGGAAGAAATTTTAGAGCAGGATTATTTAACAGGGTCTGGTTCTAACTACCATATTAATGGGATTAGTATTGGTCTAGCGATGAACTCGGTTGATTATTACCAAAAGACTAAAGATGGTGCTGAATATCAGGCAGCGATTTCGCGCTCCGCGCAAAAATCGGCTGGTCAACAAGCAGCAGCGCAAATTATTGCTCGCTTGCGTCAGCGTAAAGCATTAAAGAATGTGCCGATTACAGTTGGGCTATTTTCTAAGGCTGCTAAAGATTCATTAGTTAGTGGAAGTTACTTTTTGAGCGGGACAGCGGCTGCTAATAGTAGTAAAATAACTAAATGGAAATCTATTTCCGTACAAACGGAAGTGCTGCCGACTGTTGGCAATAAGAAAGCAATTAATAGTAGTGATGCCTCGAGTTTCAATAGTTTTAAGGTATCAATTCAAGATTATTTCCCGAATATCAGTGGTGTAACAGCAACCTTACGCTATGAAAACGGCAAGTTAAATCAAGAAAATATTTCAATTACCACCCAGTTTTATGGCTACGAGCAGGTGCAGAGTTTTACGCGGTTAGTTTTATCAACAGCGAAGAAATACTTGGCAAATGACGTGCCGATTGAAATTAAAATTGGTTCTGTTAATGATATTCAGGCATTGGTTGCTAAAGAAACAGCAGATAGTAGTTATCAAGTCCATATTTATGGCGGTGAATAAGGAGGGTCTAATAGTGGAAATCACAGAAGACACAATTAAGCACGTGGCGGTGTTGTCACGACTTGAGTTTAATGAAGACGAAATTGGTACAGTTACCGAACAAATGAGTTCAATTATCAACATGGCCGACCAATTATCAGAAGTTGATACTGATGGCGTTGCCGAAACAGTGCAAGTAGTTGATCGCGACACTGTTTTCAGAGAAGATAAGCCAGAACACTGGCAAAATCGTGCAGAATTAATGAAGAATGTTCCTGAACAAGCCAACGGCTTCATCAAGGTTCCTGTAATTATTAATAAGGATGAGGACGAGTAATGAACTACTTAAATGAAGATATTGACTCATTAAACCAAAAACTTGCACAGGGTGACTTGTCAGCTGAGAAGCTTGCTCAAGATACTGTTGCAAATATTAAGAAAACTGACGATAAACTGAATGCTTGGATTACTGTTCAAGATGATGCAAAGCCAGCTGCTGATTTGGACTTTGCTAAGAATAAACTTGCTGGTATTCCAATTGCCATTAAGGATAACATCATCACTAAGGGTGTTAAGACTACAGCTGCTAGTCACATTTTGGACAACTACATTCCAGTTTATGACGCCACTGTTATTGAAAGATTAAAGAAGGCACAAGCAACCTTTGTTGGTAAGACTAACATGGACGAATTTGCGATGGGTTCTTCAACAGAGCATTCATACTTTGGCGCAACTCATAACCCGTGGAACTTGGACAAGGTTCCTGGTGGTTCATCCGGTGGTTCTGCCGTTGCTGTTGCTTCTGGTCAAGTTGTTGCTGCGCTTGGTTCAGATACTGGTGGTTCAATTAGACAGCCAGCTGCTTTTAATGGTATTTTTGGTATTAAACCAACCTATGGCCGTGTTTCACGTTGGGGCTTAATTGCCTTTGGTTCATCACTTGACGAAATCGGCGTAATGAGTAAGCGCGCTAAGAGTGCTGCTGAAGTATTAAACGTAATTGCTGGCAGCGACGATCACGACTCAACGTTATCAACTCGCGAAGTTCCTGACTTTACCCAATTTATTGGTCAAGATGTTAAGGGTCTGCGGGTTGCTGTTGTTAAGGAATATATGGCTGCCGTTGATGGTGAAATGCACGACGTTATCCAAAAGCAAATCGATGCTCTTGAGGATGCTGGTGCAATTATCAGTGAAGTATCATTGCCATTGACTAAGTATGTTGTTCCTGACTATTACATCATTGCTTCAAGTGAAGCTTCATCAAACTTGCAGCGGTATGATGGCATTCGTTATGGTTATCGTGCAGAAGATACTAAGAACTTGCTTGACGTTTATGTTAAGTCACGTTCAGAAGGTTTCGGTACTGAAGTTAAACGCCGGATTATGTTGGGTTCATTTGCTTTGTCAGCTGGGTCATATGACCGCTTCTTTAGACAAGCTGCTAAGGTTAGAACCTTAATTTGTGATGAATTTGATGAAATCTTTGCTAATAATGATGTTATTGTTGGGCCAACAACTACTGAACCAGCATTCGGCATTGGCAGCGAAATTTCTGACCCAATTAAGATGTACAACAACGATATTTTGACAATTTCTGCTAACTTGGCCGGTATTCCAGCAGCTAGTGTCCCAGCTGGATTGGTTGACGGGATGCCTGTTGGTTTCCAAATTATGGCTAAGCGGTTTGATGAAGGCAGCATTTTTAAGACGGCTGACTTTATTGAGCGGACGAACAAGTTTTATGAAAAAACACCAGCCGGAATGGAGGATTAACTGATGAATTTTAAATCAACGATTGGATTCGAAGTCCACTTCGAATTAAAGACAAAGAGTAAAATTTTCTCACCTTCTCCAGTAAGTTATGGTGCTGAAGCTAACACTGAAACTAACGTTATCGACTGGGCAATGCCAGGGGTTTTACCGTTTGTTAATAAGGACGTTTACCGTTTAGGAATTATGGTTGCCTTGGCTACACACGCTCATATTTTGCCAACGACACATTTTGACCGGAAGAACTACTACTACCCAGACAGTCCTAAGGCTTACCAGATTACGCAATTCTTCCAACCATTAGCTCGCAATGGCTATGTGGAAATCGAAGTCCATGGTAAAAAGAAGCGCATCGGTATTCACGAAATGCATATCGAAGAAGATGCTGGTAAGAACACTCACGGTACTAATGGTTTTTCATACGTTGACTTGAACCGTCAAGGTGTGCCACTACTCGAAGTTGTTTCTGAACCAGAAATTGCCGACCCAGATGAAGGTTACGCTTACCTTGAAAAGTTGCGTAAGATTGTCCAGTTTACTGGTGCTTCCGACGTTAAGATGGAAGAGGGTTCAATGCGGGTTGATACCAACATTTCCATTCGTCCTGCTGGCCAAAAAGAGCTTGGTACCAAAGTCGAAATGAAGAACTTGAACTCTTTTGAACACGTTCGTAAGTCACTTGCTTATGAAGAAAAGCGTCAGGCTCAAGTTTTGCTGTCAGGCGGTCGCGTACAATTATCAACACGTCGGTTTGACGAAGCAACTGGTAAGACTGTTCTTGAGCGGGTTAAGGAAGGCGACGCTGATTATCGTTACTTCCCAGAACCAGACCTTGCTCCAGATCACATTAGTCAAAAGTGGATTGACGAGATCGCTAAGACCTTGCCACGTTCAGCTGAAGAACGCTACAACCAATATGTTAATGACTTCGGCTTGAAGGCTTATGATGCTAACGTTTTGTTGCAAACTAAAGAAAGTTCCGACTTCTTTGACAAGGCGGTTGCTGCTGGTGCTGATCCCCAATTAGCTGCTAACTGGATGAATACCCAAGTTAATGGTTACCTGAATGACAATCGGGTTGAATTAACCGACATTAAGTTGACACCAGAGCACTTGGCTGCAATGATTAAGCTGATTAAAGACGGGACGATTTCTTCTAAGATTGCCAAGAAGGTCTTTGCGGAAACAATTACTAACGGGACTGACCCGAAGAAGTATGTTGAAGATAAGGGCATGGTGCAATTATCAGATACCAGTGTCTTGGCGCCAATGGTTAAGGAAGTTGTTGATAACAACCCACAATCAGTTGAAGACTTCAAGAACGGTAAGGATCGAGCTATTGGTTACCTTGTTGGTCAAATTATGAAGCAAACTCGTGGTAAGGCTAATCCAAAGGTGATTAACAAGCTTTTGAATGAAGAATTAAACAATCGTTAATGTTGATTTTTAAGTAATAAGGTAGTAACTATGACTAAAAAAGCAAGATTGATTTATAATCCTGTATCTGGTCACGAACAGATGCCTAAAAATGTCGCTGATATTTTAGACGTCTTGGAACGTGCTGGCTATGAGGCGAGCGCTTTTAGGACTACACCAGAAAAGAAAAGTGCTCAGCAAGAAGCCACGCGGGCGGCAACTGAAGGCTTCGACCTGATTGTTGCAGCCGGTGGTGACGGTACCATTAATGAGGTAGTTAACGGGATTGCCTTTTTGGAAGAACGACCAAAGATGGCGATTATTCCAGCAGGGACAACTAACGACTATGCGCGAGCATTGCACATTCCGCGAGATAGCATTGAAGAAGCTGCTAAAGTTATTTTGAATAACAAAACGCGCAAAATGGATATTGGTAAGGCCACTTTTGCTAGTGAAGACCAGTACTTTGTTAATATTGCCGCTTGTGGGTCATTAACAGAACTAACTTATGGTGTACCATCAGAAGTTAAATCGGCTTTGGGTTATGCGGCGTACCTAATTAAGGGTGCGGAAATGTTACCGCATTTAACTGAAAATGAATTGCGTCTTACTTATGATGCTGGTGTCTATGAAGGCAAATTATCAATGCTTTTGCTGGGGATGACTAATTCCATCGGTGGCTTTGAACAAATTATGCCTGATGCAGAGTTGAGCGATGGTTTATTCCAATTAATTATTGTTAAGCCATCTGATCCCGTAAAACTGTTGCGCTTAATGGCACTGGCTTTAAACGGTAAACATGTTGATGATCCAGATATCATTTATACTAAGACACGCAGTTTGAAAATCGATTTGATTGGCAAGAGTGCTGGTCAAAAGTTGCCGGTTAATCTTGATGGTGAGATTGGCGATTACTGTCCTGTTACTTTTAAAAATCTACAGCAACGAATTGAATTTTACGTTGGTGAATAATTAAATAGTGTTATTAATCTTTTGAGATTAGTAACACTATTTTTTATTTTTAACAATTGTAATATGCAATTATTATCATGACATAAAGTCTTACACTGAAAAATTATTTCCTGATTTTACTTGATTTAACAATGAAAGATATATGCTAATCTGTTTAATACATAAAATGAAGCGCTTTAATTGATTAAGAATTTATAAAAGAATATGATGACTTTGTAAAGTGTCTGAATATATTTATTTTATATATCTATCATAGGAGCAAAAAATGTTAGGAAAAAATAATTTTAAAGAGAGATTACGAAAAATGAGTCTTGAGTCGAAGAAAGATCGTTTTTCAATTAGAAAACTAACAATCGGCGTTGCGTCGGTCTTGCTCGGTTTTACCTTTATGGGCGTTAAGGGGCAAACTGTAAAGGCTGACACTGTGCAGCCAGAACAAAAACAAAGTGCTTCAGCAAAACAAATTGCTGAATTAGACAAGAAATCAGAAGCTAAGTCTGATACTTCTGCGAATAAGAGCAGCCAAAACTTAACGACTTATGCTGGATTAAAGTCGTTCTTGAGGGATGATTCTTCAGAAGCTAAGCCAGAGGAACCTGCTAAAACTCCAGACAAAGATGATCAAACGCCACCAACTACTGATGAACAAAAGCCGGTAACTACTCCGGATGAGAACCAGACGCCAATAGCACCTGATCAACAAGCTACTAAGCCAGATGAGGATGATCAAAAACCAGACTCTGATACAGCGGTTAATATTGCCACTGGTGATGAAGATAACGCTGCAGCAGCGACGACAACGCAAAAACAAAAGCCACAAGCAAAGGGCTTACTCGAGACGCTTAACTTGGCAACGACTACGGAGTCTTCGGTTAATGTCGGTTCTTGGGTCGGGTTACTTGCTGCATTCAATAACAGTAATATTCATGAGATTAATATTATTAGTAATATTCAGGCTCCAACTGCTGGGGTGAGTGATATTACTGTCGCTACTAGACCTTTGGTAATTAAGTCTGCAGTCGCTGACCCAGATAATCCAGTTGACGATCCACGATACACCATTGACTTTCAAATGTATCGGCCACGAGACTTTAATATTACCCCCAATGTAAACATTACTTATGAAAACTTAAACATTTACAGTCGGACCTTTTACGGTTTGATGCAGACGAGTAGTAATACCCGAGCAATTGTTAATTTTAAGAATGTTAACTTTATTGGCTCGCAGATGATGTATGTTGGTGCGCATACAGAAGTGCATTTTTATGGCACTAATACAGCCCAAACGGTCAAAAGTTATACCAATGATTGGGGTACTTATAATGCTGAAGCTTCTAATCAGCAGTTATTTGAATTTACCAAAAAAGGCGGCCGCTTGATTTTTGAAAATGGTACTCAATTTACGGGGACAACATATAGCGGTAATGTTATTGAAATGACTAATGGGGCAACTGGCTCAGATACAATCAATGGTGAGCAATTAGCCAATGACAACGAAGTAATTGTTAAGTCAGGGGCCGATGTCACTCTAAATCCTAAGGGCGGTAATATGCCTGATAGTGCAAATAGTGTTGAAAATAGTGATTCTGCTAATGGGATCTTGATATATAGTGGTCAAGGTTCAGTAGATATTCAGCAGGGTGGTAATATCAACATTAATGTTGGTGGTACGACTGATTACACCGGAACAATCAATAACCGTAAGGCTAAGGCAATTAACTTGGCTGATAGCGGTTCTAGCTTAACGGTTGAAGACGGTGGTAATTTAAATATTGTAACTAATGGTAACATTAGTGATAAAAAGAAAAAGGGCCCTGCAAGTACTTTAGTTAATATTGGTGGTAACTTAATTGTTGGCAAAAAGGCAAACTTTAATATTACTGGGACCAATATGGGTAATTTTGCCGGAACTTTGATGAACATTGGCGGTACTTCCGAGATTACTGGTAGTGATTTTAGGATTAAGCTAACTGACAACCCTGGTACTGGTAAGTTAACGCTACTTAATCCGGGTAATGGGACGACAATTACTAACCCTGATGACTTCCTACTTGATCGAGGAACCAATACTGCTGCCAATATTATCTCAACGGGTAACTTCACGCTTAACAGTGTTAGATTAAAGCAACCGGGTGAAACAGTTTCGAATGCCTTCAGAACCTTTGGCTTTAAAGGCAATACTGATGGTACGCTAACAACGTTAGATACTGCGATTGAGGGGATTAGTTCAAGTGATGAAAGTGCTGCAATTGCGTTAATTAATAATCAAGATTTACCAACTTTGGAGTTTATTAGTGCTAATGATGGTTTCTTGGCAATCGATCCCATTACAGATGACGATATTGAAATTGATGATGACGATAATGAAATAATTACCGGTTATGCTAACGAAGGTGGTGCATATATTTCTGCAGTAATGCCTGATAGCAAACGGTTAGGCGAGATAACTAGTCCGTACCACAAAGAGGCTGATCAAGGAATTAAGTATGCGGCTGTTTCCGCTGATACTCCAGAAACTAGTGGTGCCCATCAAGGTAAGTTTAAATTTACTATTACGGTATCTAAAGACAAACTTACTAACATTACATCTGGTAGCACGGCAACGTTAACTGCCACTAAGAACTTCGTTGAAGGTGACCCATCACTAGAAGATCCACAAAATCCACAAACAGCAAAATTGTACGCTGTAGATGAAATTGCAGCTAAGCGGCAAGCAGATGCAGTTAAGGCAATTAATGATGCGGCAGCGGCAGCTAAGCAGCAGATAAATACCTTATTTGGTGAGGATACTGCTAAAATGCAGCCGTATCTTGACGCAATTGATGAGTGGGTCAATAAGTCAACGGCTAATGATCCAACTTCTGCCGATTCGGTTTACGGTACAACTGATAAGGATGAAATAATTAATCGTCGCGACACGGCAATTACGGCAATTAAGCAGCAGGTAACTGCTGCTGAAACAGCAAACGCAAAGGCTGCACGGGATGTAGCTAAACAAGAAGTTAAGGAATATGCCCAAAAGGCTAACCAATATTTAGGTACCACTGATGATGAGAAAATTCAAGCTGCCGTTACTGATGCTAATGATGACATCGATAAAGCAACAGGTGATGACATTGATGCAGCGGTAGCAACGGCTAAGGAAAATATTTTAGCTGCGTTCAAGGCGCAGGCCCAGGCAGCCGTAACTAAGGAGACCGGCACTAATTCAAATAAGATTAAAAATGTTTTGGCATTATCGTCAGAGCAAAAGACGAAGTATGATGATGAACTGCAGTCTGCTACTACAGACGGCATAAGCGCAATTGACGCAGCTACTGATTTGGATACTGCTGGTCAAACCTTTCAAGATGCAAAAACCAATACTGAAAAAGTTTTTGATACTGCTAAGACGATTTCAGAGTTGCGGACATATAAAAACACGTTGAAGCAAAAGTATCCAAGTTTGGCCGATGAACTAGAAAATGAGTCAGCAACTTATGAAGAGCAGATTGACAGCGGCACTAGTGATTTGGCTACTGGTAAAGCCGCCCTTGACAAGATTGTTACAACGCATAATGCTGCTGCGACTACTGAATTGCAGACAGCTTATGATAAGGCTAAGCAGGAACTTGCAAGCAGTTCTAACTCTAAGGTTCAAGATGCGTTAACTGCTGCCCAAGACGCAATTAATGCAGTGGGCACTGCTGGGGACGAAGCTGACATGACTGCTAAAAAAGAGGCAGCCCAAACGGCAATTGACAAGTTGAACGCGTTAATCTCGTTGCAAAATGAGGCTGCTAGTGAAAAGTCGAAGTATGCCGCAATGTATCCTAATGATGCTTCTGTTGTTGGACAAATTAATTCAGACATTGATACCGCGTTAGCAACGGCAATTGACAAGATAACGGATAGTTCCACAACTAAAGATAATTTGCAGGAAGTAACAACCGCTGGCATTGTGGGCATTGACCGCGTTGGTGCTAAGGCACAGCTTGAGCAAAAGGCGCAAGAAATCAAAGATCAAATTAATAACCTGTCAGGCTTGAGTGCTGGCGAACGTGATGAGCAAATTCAAAAAGTAGAGGACTTGTTGACTAACAGCAAGGACACTGGTTATCAAGATCAAATCGATCACGCAGCTAGTCAAGATGCGGTTAACACGTTGACTGCTGCTGGTCTGACTGCGCTGAATAATTTATTGACAGACCAGACGTTAGCTTCTGAAAAGAATAATGCAATTATTAAATTACAGGATGCACAAAAAGCCGCTAATGATCAAATTGACGGTACTAACTTGAGCGATGCCGACAAAGCTAAATATAAGCAGGACATCCAAGATCAAGTTGATCAAGGAATTAGCAATATTCAAGCAGGGACTTCACAGGGCGCAATTAATGATGCCGAAGTAACTGCCGAAAATTATATTAATGGCATTGTAACTAATGCTAATAAGCAGGATGCTGCGTTGCAGGTTGCGCAAACTGCTGCAATCAATGACCTTAACCAATATGCGCAAACTGCTAAGAATACGATTGACAATTTGCCAGCTGAGCAGTTGAGTGCTAGCGAGAAGGAAGCCTATAAGAATCAAATTGACCAAGTAGTTACCGCTGCAACTAATAACATCAATGCTGCAACAACGCCAGATGATGTTACTAGCTCCAAGATAGTTGGTAAGACCAACATTGATAAAGTTCAAGTAGCTGCCGATTTAGCAGTTGCTAAAGCCAAGGCAGTGCAAGAATTAACGACTTCGCAGACAGATAATAAGCAAAAAATTGATGAATTGTTTACCGCGGGCAAGATTGATGCCGCTAAGCAAGCTGAGCTAAAGGGCAAGATTGATGACTTTTACAATGATGCCGTTGACAAAGTCAATCAAGATACCTCAACCGATCGAATCACGATTGATAAGGATGCTGGAATCAAGGCAATGAATGGTGTGGCAATTGATGCTGCTAACACTGCTAATCAAGCAGTTGCGGATGCTAAAGATACCGCGTTAGATAATGATGGTAATCCAATTGGCTTGAATAATTTGGCTGAGCAACTTAAAGAGCACATTGAGCAAGATAGTAATTTAGGGCCAAGCCAAAAATTAGATTACCAAAAGCAGATTGATGATGCTTTAAGTAAGGCCAAAACCGAAGTTGCTGCGGCAGAGACAACAGATGCTGTTAAACAAGCGGCAACTGATGGTCGGACTGCAATGTTGCAGATTAAAGATGCCGCAGATTTGCAATCAGCTAAAATTGCTGCTGAACGAGCATTATTGGCCAAGCATGATGCCATAATTGAGGCAATTAACCAAAAGAATAACATTGATAGTGACGGTAAGGCGGCTCTAATTGCTCAAGTTGAGTCTGCGTATACTGCTGCTCTATCCAAGGTTGATAATCCAACACCAGCAACGATTAATCAAGTTAATACTGAGCGTGATAATGGTATTGACAACATGCAAAACGTTTTAATCAGTGCTGGAGACCTTGATAGTTCAATTAAGGAATACCAAGATAAGCTTGACCAAGTGGCTCAGGACGCAGTTGAGCGAGTTAATAATTCGTCAATGACTGATGATGCTAAGCAAGAAGCAATTACGGAAATTAACAAGGCTCGTGATGATGGTAAAAAGGAGATTGCTGCCAAGGATAATTTGGCTGATATTAAGACTGCTGAAGCTGCTGGTGAAGCCGCAATTTTAAAGGCAGAAAAAGATACTAGTTTAGCTGCTGCTAAGGATGTTGCCAATAAGCAGATTGATGATGCAGTTACTAATGCTAAACAGGAGGTTAATGATCCTGATCGCGGTCTGAATGCTGCTGAAATTGCTGCTGCCGAAGCTGCAATTGATGCAGCTGCGATTGACGCTCACAATAAGATTAATGCGGCAACAACTGAATCGGCAGTTACTGAAGCTGAAAGATTGGGCCAATCAACAATTTATCAAGAAGTTGATAAGGCAGCATTGGTTGCAAGAAAGCGTCAAGCTAAAGAAGAAATTCAAGCAGCAATTGATGCAGGGCAATTTAGCGAAGAAGATAAGCAGAAAGCCCAGAAGATTATGGATACTGCTACTACTTCGATTGATAAGGCGACTAATAATACAGATATTAAGGTTGCCAAAGATTTAGCTTTAGCAGGAATTAAAAATATTAAAGATGCTGCTGATTTAAATACCGCTAAAGATGCTGCGATTGCGGCTCTTGATAAAGAATTAAACGGTGATGCAGCTACTGGAGATCCAGGGATTTTAGCCCAGATTGCTAATAACCATGATTTAACTCCTGAGGAAGTAACAAAATATCAAGATCAAGCCAAAGCTGCTTATACTAAGGCAGCTGCTGAAATCAATGGCTCTAAAGATGCTGAATCAATTTCAGCTAGGGAACGTGCTGGAATTTTAAATATTGACCAAGCTTTGGTTGATGCCATCTTGCAGAATAAGAAGAACAAGGCTAACGCTGAACTGGAGCAGTCTGCTAAAGATGCCGCAACTGCAATTGATCAGTTGGAGTTGGATCAAGCTAAGAAAGATAATCTTAAGAGTTTAGTTAATAGCGAATTGGAGAAGGCAGAGAATAAGATTAATGCCGCAACCGATGAAGCTGGAATTAATGCGGCTTTAGCTGACGGTAAGACCGCCATTAGTAATATTAGCGGTCATGCAACTGATGAAGAATTGAGTCAAGCAGCAACGAATGCCATCGCTGATTTGCAAGATAAAGCAGATGATGTCAAGAAGCAGATTGCCCAGTCTTACAATGATGGCAAGATAGATCAAGACCAATACAAGCAATTGAACGACCAAGTTCAGACTGCTCTTGATAATGCAACAACAGCCATTAATCAGGCAACAACTCCGACTGAAGTTTCCTCAGCAGCAGCAACTGGCGCAACAACTATTGCCGCTGTTGGCACTGCTAAGGATGTCGAAGAAGCCTTGAATGATAACTTGACGGCTTTGAATAATGCTGCCGATCAGGCAAATCAAGCAATTGATGCATCATCGAGTTCACCTGCTGAAAAGAGGGAGCAGAAGGCCGCAATTGAGGCTGAACGAGTTAAGGCGGCAGATAAGATTAAGGCAGCCAAGAACACATCTGATCCAATCACCAATATGGCGGCTGCTAAGGACAAGGGAGTAACAACAATTGCGAACATTTCTAAACTTTATGGTGACAAGGATGCCGCAATTAAAGATTTAAAGAAAAAGGCTGATGCCGCTAAAGCGCAAATTGCAGAGCTTGCTAAGAATCCGTCTGATGCCGCTAACCCATATTTGAGTGCCGGTGAAGTTGCGGCCGTTAATAAAGCAGTAAACGATGCATTGAATGCAGCTATTTCAGCAATTAACGCGGCAGCGGATAATGATGAGATTGATTCAGCCAAAACTGCTGGTGATGCAGCAATTACTAACTCAACTTTGCCAGCACAATTAATAGTTGAGAAGAACAAGCAGATTGCGGCAATTAATGCTTATGCTAACGGTGCAAATGGTAACGGTGCAATTGATGGCTTAGGCTTAACCGATAAGCAAAGGACCGCTGTGAAAGCCCAAATTGAGGCAGCAAGAAAGAAAGCCGTTGACAAGATTAATAATGTTCAATTACCAGCTAATCCTACGGCTGCCGATTTGACAGATGCGACAGCGGCAATTACCGATGCTGAGCAGGGTAATGTAACAAATGGCGATGTAGCCGACTTTGGCGAGGCAGGCATTAATACAATTGTTAATGCCGCTAAGGATCAAGGAACGCTAAACCATAAGAATGACAACATTAAGGCGCTGGAGCAATATGCTGTTGACGCAAAACAGAAGATTGAACAACTGGGCTTGCCAGCAGATAAGCAGCAGGACCAAAAAGCTGCGGTGGACGCTGAAGTTACAAAGGCCAAGGCCAAGATTTTGGCTGCTGCTGATGCAACTGCTGCCGATACAGAATTATCCACAGGCAAGACAAACATTAACAATGTTCTGAAGAGTGCGCAACTTGACGGCAAGAAGTGTGCAGCCCTTGATGCTGTTAAGGATGAACAAACTAAGGCAATTACCATTGTTAATAAGTCGAGTCTGACGCCGGAACAAAAGAAGGCAGCAATTGCTGATATTAACGGTGTTTATGCTGGTATCAAGCAAAGCATTGAGGCAACTGATAATGATTCTGACCTTGACACTGCTAAAACAGATGGGATTAATAAGGTTCACGCTATTTTAAACAAAGAAAATAGTGAAAATCACCCATACTTCAATAATGAAATCGAAAATACGAAGGACTTGGCATCTGATTATGGTAATTTAGTGTTAACTGCCGATGAAAAGAACAGATACAGCGATTTAATTGCGAAAGTTGAACAAGGTATTAATGATCTCAATGGCGCGACTGATTTAGGAACAGCAGTTAATGCTTATGACAGCGGTAGAACTGCATTGAATAAGTTGATTGCTGATAAAGAAGTCAACGATGCAGCCCAAGCAGCCAAGGATAAGATTGACCAAATTCCAGATGATGTTTTGAGTGCTGCCGACAAGGAAGCATTGAAGGGCAAAGTTGATACTGCTGCTGATAAGGCAACAAGTGCCATTAACAAGGTTGATGCACCTGCTGGGGATGTTGCCGGCAAGGCTGACAAGATTAATCAAATTAAGACGGATGGCATGAAAGATATTGCTACTTATGATACTCAGGCATTGGATCACACTAAGACTGATGCTAAGAATAAGTTAGAGCAAGAAGCCGATGATGCCAACACGGCAATCGACGATTCTAATTTGACCGATGAGCAAAAGACGGAGCAGAAGCAAAAGGTGCAAGATGCTTTGACAAATGCTCAAGGTAGGGTAGATACAGCGACTGATCAAGCTGGAGTTAATACGGCTTTGTCAGATGGCAAAACAGCAATTGATGATGTTTCAAAGACGACTGCAATTCTGCTTGAGAAGAATCAGGCAATTAAGGATTTGCAAGATGCTGCCGATAAAGCCAATACAGCAATTGACGCTTCTAACTTGTCCGATGAAGATAAAGCTGCAAGGAAGGCAGATGTTGCTGCTGCAGTGGAAGATGCACAATATAATATTGGTCAGGCAACAACTAGTGATGAAATTCAAACAGCTTTGTCAGATGGCAAGACAGCGATTGAACAGGTAGAAACCGACATGAACCTGCAAGCTGCTAAGAATAAGGCCAAACAGGAATTACAAACAGCAGCCGACAACGCCAATACGGCAATTGATAATTCTAATTTGACCGATAAACAAAAGACGGAGCAGAAGCAAAAGGTCCAGGATGCTTTGACAGATGCTCAAGGTAAAGTAGATGCGGCAACTGATCAAACAGGAATTGACACTGCTGTGTCAGATGGCAAGACAGCAATTGGTCAGGTAGAAACCGACGTGAACCTGCAAGCTGCCAAGAATAAGGCAAAACAAGATTTGCAAACGGCAGCCGACAACGCCAATACGGCAATTGATAATTCTAATTTGACCGATGAGCAAAAGACGGAGCAGAAGCAAAAGGTGCAAGAAGCTTTGACAGATGCTCAAGGTAAAGTAGATGATGCAACTGATCAAACTGGAATTGATACGGCTTTGTCAGATGGTAAGACAGCGATTGAACAGGTAGTAACAGATGTGAACTTGCAAGCTGCTAAGAATAAGGCAAAACAGGATTTGCAAGATGCAGCTGACAACGCCAACACGGCAATTGACAATTCTAATTTAACCGACGAGCAAAAGACGGAGCAGAAGCAAAAGGTGCAAGAAGCTTTAACGGATGCTCAAGGTAAAGTAGATGCGGCAACTGATCAAGCTGGAATTGATATTGCTGTATCAGATGGCAAGACAGCGATTAGTACTGTGACAACTGGTACGACACTTCTTGACACGCAGCACAAGGCTGAAGAACAATTGCAGTTAGCAGCTGACAATGCCATCGCAGCAGTTGATCATTCAAACTTGACTGAGGCAGAAAAGACGGAGCAAAAGCAAAAGGTACAGGATGACTTAACGGCAGCTAAAGACAAGGTTAACCAAGCAACTGATCCTTCTGGTGTTGCAAGTGAATTGAGCAAGGGTAAAGATTTACTTACTGCTAAACAAGATGCAATCACTAAGATTGATCATGCTTACACCACGGCTAAGGAAAAGCTAGTTGCAGGAGAAATTAGTCCAACGCAATTGGCTAACGCTAAGCAAAAAGCATTGGAAGATTTAGATAATGCAGCAACTGGTGCGGATATTAATAATGATCTGTCTAATTGGCTGCGTGATATTGCTAAGTCAGCCGTTCAAGATGCAGCCACCGCAGCTGATCAAGCTATTGACAGTAACACTAGTTATAGTAAAGCCGATAAGCAGAAGCTCAAGGATAAAATTGCCGAATTGTTAAACGAAGCAATTAAGGATCAGGGTGCAATTGATCATGCAACTGATCACGATGGTATGATTACCGAACGCAATAATGCGATTGATAAAATCATCAAGCATTACACTGATACAGCAACAATTAATCAAGTTTTGCATAGTGATGACAGCAGCAGTTCAAATAATGGTTCAACGGTAACACCGACACCACTGCCAGAAAGTAAGAAGCAAACTTTACTACACAACTCTTACGTCTATGATGAAACTGGTCAGCGGGCTAATAAGTTAGTGCTGAAAGCTGGTTCGATAGTTAATACTTACGGCATGCAAAAGATTAATGGTCATGACTTCTTTGTTCTGCAAGAGCAAGGTCAAAAGTATTACTTAGCTGCTGGTAACATTACTGGCACGGCTATTAAGCTGATCCATAATGCTTATCTTTATAGTAAGTCTGGTAAGCGGATTGGGCGGAAGGTGCTCAAGAAGGGTGCCACAATTACCGTTTATGGCGACCCAGTTACAATTGCTGATAAACAATATGTGATCATTGGTGCAGGACAATACATCAAAGCAGCCAACTTAGCTGTAATGGTAAATCTTGGTAAGTCAAATCAAGTAACGTTAGCGCAGAATGAAAAACGGATAATGCATAATGCTTATCTTTATGACGATCAAGGCAAACGTGTTGGCCAAGTAACCTTGACGACTAATTCGGTTGTGACAATAGCTGGTACGGAAGTGATTAATGGTCGTGGATTTACTAAGTTGACCAATGGTTATTATGTTGCTTCTGCTAATATCACGGGTGAAACGCAAAAGTTAGCGCATAATGCTTATATTTACAACAAATTGGGCAAGCGCACTAATAGAAAACTCTTGAAGAATGGTACTCAAGTAACCGTTTATGGTGCTGGTGTTAAGATCGGTAGTAAGAAGTATTATATTATTGGTAAAAATCAGTATGTTAGGGAAGAAAATTTCATAATTAAAGTAGTTAGTTATTAATTTCTTACCCCAAAGAAAAAGACTAAGCCGTTGTGCTTAGCCTTTTTTCATGCAAAATTAGTGAATAAAAATTAATTGTTGTTATTACCGTAACCAAAAATTTCCAAAATAAAGAGGAAAATGTTAATAAAGTCAAGGTAGAGTTGCAAGGCACCTAAGACGGCCAGACCGTTGGTTGAAACCTGATTGCCATAATTGTTGTAAATTAGCTTCATCTTGTTGGCATCGCTGGCAACTAAACCAGTGAAGATAATTACACCAATGAAGGAAAAGATGTAAGTAATTGCTGGATTATGCAAAAACAGGTTAACTATCCATGCGATGAAAAAGCCAAACAGTGCGGCACCGAAATACGCGCCCCAGTTAGTTAGGTCCTTTTTGGTAAAAGTGCCAAAGGCAGCCATTGCAATGAAGACGACGCTTGAGGAAACAAAGGCTGTTGTCAGCTGCGTCCCTGTGTAAAAGCCGGCAATTAGGGCAAATTCAAAACCATAAATCACTGCTAAAATCATTAACATGATGAAGCTGGCTAGAGGATTGCGATTAGCCTTGAAGCTAATGCCCATTGATAAGGCAAAAGGAACCAGCAAGATTACCCACATCATTGCCACCGGCATTTGCATGACCGCACTTCTAAAGACGGTCATCGTCAGGTAAGAGGCAAGAGCGGAAACCAGAACTGCCACGCCCATCAAGGCGTACATTTTAGTTAAAAAACTGTTAGTGTCAGAGATGCTGCGGATTTGCCGCCGTTGCTCTGGATTAGTATCAAAATTATTCATAAGAATTTCCTTTCTATTTGGTTTGACTTGTTACTAAATTAACACAATTAGGCTACCTAGTGAAGTAAAAGGAGATAAATCTAGACTAATCTGTTTAAATTATCATGCGTACCTAAATCGATTAATACTAAAATTAACTCTTTCTTTTTGTTATCGAAACTATAGATTAATAACCAATCATCATTATATTGGCGGTCAATATGTAATTCACGAAAATTTTTAAATAATTTATGATCTTTATGTACTTTTAAAAATAATTGATTATTTTCTTGAATAGCTTTAAGGCAATCAATGATTTTGTTCATTGGATAATGTTTTTTAGCATAATATTTATAAGATCTTTTAAACCGCTTGGTAGGATTAATCTTCACTATTCATTGCCTTAATAAAATCATTAATTGAGTTATAGCTGCCAGCATAATCTTGGTTTTCCGCTTCTTGAATAGCTTGAGTAAGTTCCGTAACTGGCCGTAATTTTAAGGGAATACTTTTTGTATGTTGCACTTCTTTAAGATACATTTTTATTCCTGTACTTAAGTCAAGACCATAATATTTAAAAATTGCAGTAACCTCTTTTTTCTCTTCTTCAGGAATTTTAAAATTTACTTGACTAATTTTGGTCATTTTTGGTTCCTCCATCTATTAATCTTAACTATATTATATATAAAAGCTATAAAATTACTAGAAAAATCTATCTTTTATATAGAAAAAATATTTTTTATGCTATCGCAATACTTTTCTCGCATTTTCCTGTAAAATAGAGATGTTAATCAGTGTTTGTAAAAAAGGACGAAAGATGGAAAAAAATCAAATTATCGACTTAGAAATCACCGACTTATCTTACGAGGCAATGGGAGTAGCGCATTATGAAGGGATGACGGTCTTCGTCACCAATGCGCTGCCAGGTGAAACGGTTAGTGCCAAAATCTTAAAGGTCAAGAAGCGGTTCGCTTTTGCCAAAATCGAAAAGATTATTAAGGAAAGCCCTGACCGGGTAAATATCAAGCTTAACCAGTGGGTGCAAACTGGGCTGGCATCACTGGCCCACATTAAGTATGACAAACAGTTGGAATTCAAGCGTAATCAGGTGGTCAACTTGTTGCAAAAGGCTCATTTGGACAATGTTGAAGTCGGTCAGACTTTGCCAAGTCCAGAAGAGACAGGCTATCGTAACAAGGCGCAGGTGCCGGTGCGGACAGTTAACGGACAATTGGAGATTGGCTTTTTCAGACGGCATTCACACGACTTGGTGCCATTGACTAATTTCTTTACGACCGATCCCGAAATTGACCGCGTTTTGGTTGCCGTTCGTGACATTTTGCGTGCCAGCAAGGTACCAGCTTATGATGAAATTCATAATAAGGGCGAGGTGCGCTATCTTGATGTGCGCCGTAGTAAGGCTAATGGTGAACTGATGGTCATCTTGGTTTGTCTGCACAAGGATTTCCCTCAATTAGAAAAAATTGCCTCAGAAATCAAGAAAATCGAGGGTGTTACAAGCTTAGTCTTGAATTACAACCCGAAGAAGACAAATGTTATTTTGGGTAAGGCTGACTACTTAATATTTGGTAAGCCGCAGATTGTTGACCAAATTGGTGATGTTAAGTTCAGAATTTCACCAGAGAGTTTCTTCCAAATTAACTCGCTGCAAACACCAAGATTGTACGACTTGGCAATTAAGCAAGCTGACCTGCAACCAACTGATACAGTGATCGATGCTTATTCTGGTATCGGAACGATTGGCTTGAGTGTTGCCAAGCACGTGAAGAGTGTGCGCGGGATTGAAGTTGTGCGGGATGCCGTTAAGGATGCCAATGACAACGCTGAAATGAACGATATTCACAATGCTAAGTACTTTGTTGGCAAGGCCGAAGACTTAATGCCACATTGGGCTGATAAGGGAATTACCAGCGACGTGATTTTCGTTGATCCACCAAGAAAGGGCTTGACGCCAGAATTTATTGCTGGTGCGGTTAAGACCGGTCCGAAGAAGATTGTATATATCTCATGCAACCCCGCAACGCTTGTGCGCGACTTGCAAGAATTCCAAAAGCTGGGTTACGACTTCAACCGGATTGATCCTGTTGATATGTTCCCACAAACGCCACATGTCGAAGCAGTTACGGTGTTAACGAGAAAATAGAAAAAAGTGCAATGAAAGTAAAAAATTTCATTGCACTTTTTTAGTATCTGAATTTTTATTTTTAGTGTTATAATTAGTACGATTAAAAGTACTACAGGAGGATGAACAATGATGCTAGCGAAAAAAATAAATGTACCTTTAACTTCGATTTCTGATGTCAAAAAGGCACCAATGAAGGCTTTTTCGTTGTCAAAAGACAATCAAGCACCAGTCTATGTGTTGAACAACAATAAAGAAGTTGGCGTCATGCTAGATATTGACCAGTATAACAAGATTATTGATCTAGTTGAAAAGGCGGGGCAGATTGTTGACAACGCGGCGGAAGAAACATATCAAAAAAAGGTTGCTGAACGTTTGGCGAAAAAGAATGAACCACATTTGTCTAATGAAGAAGTTCTTGGCAAAGATTGGGAGCAAGGCCTAGAGCAACTTTCGGATGAATGGGAGTAATGCTTGGGGATGTATCAATTATCTTGGTTTAAAGAGGCAGCTGAAGAGTATCGCAAACTTGATGGTTCACAAAAAATTCAAGTTAAAAAGGGTTTAGTTAAAATTCAAGAGCGTGGCTTACAAGCTGGTAAGCCACTCGCAAAGAAAAAATATGATTTATCAATGTGTCGGGAAATAAAAATGCGTCGACTTGGCTTGAGGATTATTTTTAAGGAAAGTAATGAATCAATTCAAATCATTGATATTGTTTGTGTTGGTAAACGGTCAGATGAAGAAGTATTTGAGACAGCAGCAAAATTATTAGGGTTACTCTAAATTGAAAAATATATGCGGGTTAAGAAATATTTTTTATATGTGACTTGCAAGAATGATTTGTGATAAAAGAGGACAAAATTATGGCAGAAGATAGCTTAAACTCTGCAGATGGGTTACCTAAAGAAGTAGAAAATGCAATGAGTGTTGCTAAAGCAGAAGAATTAGGATTGATTAATGATACTAGTGAATCTGTCACAAGTATTAAGTCTTTGCGTAAACGCTGGAGGGGTAAAGAGTGAAGGTTGGCTTAAAAAAAGATTTGTTAGGCACATAGATAATCTTGGCAATTCTTTTAAATTGTCACGTACAGAAACTAATGAGGTAAAGGTGGAATAAATATAAATGATGAACTACAAATATTACGAAAAAAAACTAAATGATGTAATAACAAAAAGTAGAATTGAAACGGGTATTGAAATAATTGCTTTCAACGTACTTGATGAAATTATTACGAATTATGGATTAACTTTATGTGCTATTGATAGTATAACGAGTGATAATGAACCAAGGCTTAACACTGAGGGTGGTTTTTCTGATTTGGCAGTTGTTTCAAATGATTTTGAGTATGGAAACGTTACTAATAGTGACAAAGCATATGGTTTTATTGAAGTAAAAGCACCATACACGAAAATTTCAAGTAATGATCCACAATTTATTGGGCAAGGAAATGATATAAGTAAGAAACATTCTCATATTTATAAAAACTTGTATACAAATGGATTGGTTTGGATATATCGTGGGAATAATTCTGAAAAATGGGAAATAAACCTAACTAAGTCGAAGATGACTAGTTCTGGTAGTACTAAGGTTGAAATACTTAAAAATGAATTTTTAGATTTACTAACTAAATTAAGAGCTATAAAGTGGTAGAGAGAGTAGAATAATAAATTAAAGATACTAATCTAGATTATGATAATTTAGATTAGTATCTTTTTGACTAAAAAATAAAGCTTACTTTTTAATTATACTAATTTAGATTATAATAATCTAAATTAGTATAATTTGCAGGAGTAAATAATGTTTGTTGGACGTAAAAAAGAATTAGCTGCCTTAGAAGAATGTATGAGCAGAATAGATTTCAAATGGCAATTGTCTATGGCAGAAGAAGAATTGGTAAAACTGCATTGCTGAATGAGTTCATTAAGGGCAAAAACTCGTTATTTTTCCCAGCTGAGGAAGTAAATGATTCACTTAATTTACAAAAGTTTTCGCGAATTTTAGGTGAGAAGCTTGGAATTAATAATTTTCCGACCGTAACGGATTGGGAAGAATTATTTGCAATAATTGATGAAAAATTTGCCCAATCACATTTAGTTTTAGTAATTGATGAGTATCCGTATGCGGCAACAGCTAATAAGTCGCTGAATTCGATTTTGCAACATATTATTGATTATCAATTTAAGCAAAGCAATATTTTCTTGATTTTGTGTGGGTCGTCAATGAGTTTTATGGAAAATCAGGTTTTAGGTAAAAAGAGCCCATTATTTGGTAGAAGAACTGGACAATTAAAAGTTAATCCATTAGATTATTACGATGCTGCTAAATTTTATCCTGCTGTTAGTAGTGAAGATAAAATTAAATATTACGCGTGCGTGGGTGGCACCCCATACTACCTGTCATTGATCAATCCTAAGTTAAGTTTTCACCAAAATATAACCAACCTATTTTTTAAGATGACTGGTTATTTATTTAATGAAGGAACTTTGCTCATGAAGCAGGAATTTCGGGAGCCAGCCAATTATAATTCGGTGCTGCAGGCAATTGCTAGTGGAGCTAACACACTGAATGAAATTGTTGGCTTCACGCGTTTAGAGAGCAGTGTGGCATCTCGATATTTAGTAACTTTACGCGAACTTAATTATGTTGAGCGAATTGTCCCATTTGGTGCAAATCCACTCAAGCGTAAAACTAGTCAGTATCAGATAACTGAGAACTTCTTAGCTTTCTGGTATCGGTATGTTTTTAGTGTGCGGGATGAAATTGAGCAAGGCAATGGCACGATTTATTCTATGGCTGCAATGCAGGATTTAAGTGATTTTGTTGGACCAATTTTTGAAGAAATTACTAGACAATACTTACGAAGAATGAATATGGCCAAGCAACTGCCATTTATTGCTAAGACTTTTGGCAAATGGTGGGGCAAAGATAAAAAGGGCAACGTCCAAGAAATTGATGTAGTTGTGGAATCGTTGGATAGTAAAAAATTATTGATTGGTGAATGCAAATGGCGCGATCAATTCAAGGTTAAGCAAACAGTTGCGCGTTTGGCTGATCGTTCTGCAATCTTTGATAAACATACTTGCTACAAATATTTATTTACTAAGTTGCCAGTAGAGTTGCAAGATAAAGATGTAGTTAATGTGAGTGTCGAAGATTATTTTGATGAAGGATTAGAAGAATAAAATAGATTTCACATTGATTTTATGCATCTTAATTATTAGTTATAACTAAAAACTAAAGAGCACCTAGATTAGTCTATAATGGCATGGTGATTTCCTGCTAATTTATTAATCAATATTGCTAGCGCTTACTGAAAAAAGTATAATTAATTGAAATAATTATTATGAAAGTGGGTTTTACAATGAAAGCTAGAAAATTATTGAGTGTAATGATCACAGCAATAGTGCTGGTAATTATTGGATCAATAAATTTGACAAAGGTTCAGGCTAAGTATGTAGGGCATAATGCTACACCAACTGAATTAAGAGGAAACTGGTATAAGTATGAGGGCAACAATAAATGGACTCATGTAAAAATTACTAAGCACGCTTATATAATAAATGGAAAAACAATTTGTAGCAGTAATAAAAAAGGCGTTAAAAAGTTATACGTAACCCAAAGTCAAGAACAAGGCGGTAAAGTTTATAATTTCAATAAATTTAAATTTCATTATCAGGAAGTTGGCGTTAATTGGCTGTCAAAACGGAAGATACATGGTAAACGTGTAATGAAGAGCTACTACAATATGGGATATTTTCAAGTTTATACACGTAACAAATTGAAACATAAATATAACTATGAAGTTAATGGTAGTAAATATCTAAAACAACTAGGTAAGTAATAATTGATAATATTTATAGGAGCCTATTAAGTAGGAAAATTAATTCTTGTTTGGTAGGCTTTTTTTCTACCCAAAGTTAAGTATATTAAGAACTGAGTGTAGACTACAATAAGCGATCATTATATATAGTATTTAAGAAGAGACAACAACGTAAATAAAACTTAATTTACTTATTTACTAAAAAATATTATAGAGCTTAAGATAAAAAATACTTTATAGTTTAAATACATTGGTACCTATAACTAAAAAATAAGGTGGTCTATAATGGTAATATAGTTAGCTTTAAAATCGAGGTGCATAATAATGAAGTATCTTGAGCAGTTACATGAATTCGCTGATAGATGGCGGAAAAACTTTAGTGATCCAGATATTGATTATCATGAATTAATTGATTTTAATTTCTATAATGATTGTGATCGTTTGGGCTTTAAGATAAATAGTGCAGGTTTAGTGCTTAAATATGGAGATGCAATTTTTGATTATCAAGCGCTGGCTAAGACTGTAAGCAAAATCACTGATGTTAGTCAGTTAGGCTCACTTATTTTTGCGCGCTGGCAATATTTTCATAATTTGGAAAATAATCAGGCGCAACAAATTCTTAAATTTGAGAATAGATCTTGGTTCCTGATTGCCTTAACACAATTGTGGAACTTAACTGTTAATGATTCGAGACTTTTTTATGGGCAGATCAGGCAGATGGAGCTGAATTCAAATCTTTTAGGTCTTAACTTTCAAGATAACACGCAAAGCAAACAAGTCTTGAATCTTGATGAATATGGTAATGTTCAATTTACTGCTTATAATTATGATGTTATGGCCAAGACTTACACTAAGGCTCAAAAAAGAAATTTTAAGATAAATCAAGATACTGCTCAGCATATTCTGTGGATGCTAGCGAATTATTTTAAACAAATTCATGATGAAATTGTGACTACAGATGTGGGGAACTGGCAGTTAGAACTCACAAATACAGCTGGTCAGACATTTACGTTTTCTGGATCGTTAGATAGTTTTGGAGAAGAAAAATCTAGCTGGTCTAAATTATTGCGGATAGCCTTAAAAATGCCTGAGCTTGCAGCTTTTGATGGTGGTAAGAAGCCAGATAAAATAGACATAATTTGTCTTGATTATCATCGCAATGACAAGATTAATTTTATCAAGACAGCTAATCATAAGCCTTTTTGGCTGCATTATCATGAAAAACTGTCAATTGATCGAAAAACAAAAACTCTTACATATTTTCAAAAATCCAGTAATGGTAATAGAGTTGAACAAAAATTTCGCTTGAATAGTAGCGTGACCAATCTTCTAGACAGTCTTGATCCTGAGGCGCTGTTTGCAAGTGGCGGCAGTAATTACTTTGATAGAAACAATCATTATCGCTTTACGATATCGTATCAACATGCGCAACCTCGAGTAATCAAAGGCGATTTTACTGAAGATGGATTGCCAGATGATTATCCAGATTTTGTAGAACGATTGCGGCACTTTATTAATTATCATGGTCAAGGTGGCTTACTTGATCATCTGTACTTTGGCCGCCCTAGCAAGCATCATGGTGACTATATCTTTTGTAGTGTGCGACTGCAGAAAAATTCGCCGAGCTATTATTATCTATCTGACGACAAAAATATTTCAGTAGGTGATTGCGTTGTTGTGCCGGTTGGAGACGATGATCATGAACTGCATGGAATAGTCACTAAAGTGGAATATTTAAGGCGTAAAAAAGGACCATTTCCAATTGAAAAGACCAAGCACATTATTAGTAATGAGGGAGAATGGGAAGGTGAGTGGTGACTTAAAGCGCATAACTATTTGTTCTGATCGAACTTCGCTACATTATGTTCCGCAACTTGGGGATGAAGTGCAGCAAATTGTCACGATTGAGAATGATGGCTATATTACTTTTGTTAGTAGTACATATGCTGGCCCTAATCAGGATTTGAAAAATGATTTTCGTAAAAATTATGTTATTAAAAAAGCTAAGGCCAAGCAGGTGATAGCAAAAATTTTGTCATACTTTATCAAGCAAAATATCAAGCAATCTAATAATGAAACTGGTAGTTGGCAGCTGATATATGGCTTTGAAGGTAAAGAATTACTTGCTGGAAACTTTAGTATGAAGTTTACGGATATTTCTGACTATGTTAGAAAGCAAGTTGGAGTAAAATCCTATGTTTTGTTTGATGGCAGAAGAAGAACAAATAAGATTACTAGAATTGAAATTGACTATAATTCTTCTATTAATTTTAAAAGCAGCCAAGAAGTATTATGCGTAGAACATTTAATATTAGATCGTAGGAAGCATAGCTTTAAGATTTTTAAATCCTTTTTAGGTAGGAAAGAAGTGCAGAGTTATCATGATCGTCAAATCGCGATAATTTTTAGAAAATTAGATTTGATTGATTTGTTCGATGATACTGATAATTGCCCTAATAGTGCAGTAATTGTAGATCAAAATTACATTATTACAGTTGATTATACAGAGAAGCCACAAAAAATAATTTCAGGCAGATTTGATAAAAATGGATTGCCACAGGATTATTACAAGTTAGTTAAATACTTAAATGAATATGTAAGGTCTAGTGCCAGCATAGATGTTCTAAGTCCTGAAAAATATAATTATGTCGATCCTAAAAGTGCGAAATATATGTTGTGTACTGTTGCTTATATGGAAAAGATAGTCGGTATAGGCAGTTTTTAGCTGATAATGATGATTATCAGATAGGAGATATGGCTTGGGTGCCAGTGGGACCAAACTGTAAAAGTCAAACTGGCGAAATTACCAAGATTGAATATTATACAGCTAAGACTCTGTCAGTACCTTTGGTTAATTTAGAATATTTAATAGGTAAGTATGTTGATTTTTAGGGAAGTAAGCATTAAAAATTAATCGAGGTAAGTTTAATGTATTTAAGAGAAATAATTGAATATGAACTAAATATGCCTGAAGATGAATATCATGACTTTAAGCAAGAATGGTATATTCCTGAAAAAAGAGATGAAATGATTAAAGACATTTTTAGCTTTGTAAATACTAGGCACCATAAGGATTGTTACTTGATTTTTGGAGTAACAGATAAAGAGCATAGAGTAATTGGCATTGAGAATGATGAAAATCGCTTAAATACGCAAAAATTAACTGATAAGATAAATTCTTTACCAATTGCTACTAATAGAATTCCAGAAGTTAAGGTTGAAACCCTTATCTTTGAAGAACATGAAGTTGATGTCTTAATAATTAAAAATACTGACATGGTTCCAGTATATTTAGAACAAAATAAGCAAATGAAAAAATGTAAGAAAGTTATCCATGCTGGTCAAATTTTTACAAGAGTAAATGATACAAATACGGCAATAAACTCTACGGCAAAAGATTACTTAGTTAGCGATTTGTGGAAAAAAAGATTTGGCTTAGATCTAAAGATAATTGATAAATATAAAATGAAATTAGAAGATATTAATAATTGGGAATATTTCGAATATGAAGAAAATAGTGGATTTATGTATGATATTGAACCAGATTATTGTATATATATTGAACGACCAGAAAATAGGGATTCATATATAAAAGCTGATTCGTTTTCTTTAGATCAATTTAGATCAAATTTAAGTTGGGTAAAATTGATTTTTAAATATAGAAATGTAATTGTTACTGAACTTGATGGAGGTTTCTTAGATGGATCAGGATTTTTATCAGTAATACCTGAGACAAGCATATTAGAATGTAATTATAATGAGAATTTATTATATAATTATATGTTAATGGATTCTCTAGCTTTTAAATTTGAAAAAATGATATTTTCAGGAAGCAAAGAAATATCTCCTGATGATAATGAAATTCAAAAGTTTTCTGATTGTGTGGTGGTTTTTAAAAATAATAGTGAAAAAGAGCTTGTTGAAGAAGGACTATTAGATGAAATAGGAAAAATACAAGAAGAAATTAAAACTTCAGATAGAGAGATTAAGTCATACAAGCATAAAGTTAAAATTGGTACTGGAAAAGAATTTGAAAAAAATCAAATTGAGTCTCTAATAATTAAAAAGAAAACTTCGCAATTTATTGTGAAAAAAATGGATAAAGCATCTCATAATTAAGAAGGCAATAATTGTTAATTAAATTCAGGCATGAGGATATGTACTCTAATACTGATAGTCTAGTATAATAGATAATGAAGACTATTATATTAAAGCGCAGGAGACAATTAATGCTAATAACTGAAATAGAAGATAAACTTACAAAAATCATAGATAAAGATGATCATGACACCTTTATTTATGATTTTTTGAGTATGTATAATATTCCTAAAGCAACTATAACTAAACTTCGCAAAGGAATTAATAATTTAGCCAAAGACGATAACGAAGTTTATTTAAAAAACAAGTTGTACTACAAGGCAGTTATAGACAATAAAAACTTAATGCAGTCATATACTGATGTTAAGGATAAAGTTGATCAAATCGGTTCAAAGCCTAGATATATTGTTGTGACTAACTTTAAACAGCTATTAGCTTATGATACAAAGACAAAAGATACATTGGATATTCCTTTTCAGCAGTTACCACAAAAATTTGAATTCTTTTTAGCATGGAATGGCATTGAAAAAGCTGATTTTGATAAAGAAAATCCTGCTGATATTCGAGCTGCTGAACGGTTTGCAAAATTATATGATGTAATTGTTAAGGATAATCCTAGTGCTACAAGAGAAGGCTTAGATCTCTTTTTAATTAGATTGCTATTTTGTCTATTTGCTGAAGATACTACCATTTTTCCTAAGAACCTGTTCACTAATAGAATTAAGGAACTGACTAAAGAAGATGGTAGTGATCTTGATAATTTTGTCGATCAGTTATTCAGTGTTCTAGATTATCCAAAATCTGAGCGACCAAAGAATATACCTAGCTGGTTAAATGATTTTCCTTATGTTGATGGAGATTTATTCAAAGCTAATCATGAATCTTTAGTATTTACTAAAAAGTCTCGTAAGTTAATTATTGATGCTGGTGAATTACTTGAATGGAATCAAATTAATCCTGATATTTTAGGATCAATGATTCAAGCAGTAGCTAGTGAAGATAGTAGAAGTCATTTAGGGATGCACTATACTTCTGTTCCTAATATTATGAAGGTCATAAAACCGTTGTTCCTAGATGATTTAAGAAAATCATTTGAAGATGCAAAGGGAAATGAGCAAAAGTTACAAAAATTATATGATCGAATCGGGCATATTAAATTTATGGACCCTGCCTGTGGCTCAGGTAATTTCTTAATTATTACGTACAAAGAATTGCGGCAATTAGAAATAGATATTATCAAGGAATTGAATAATATGGGAATTGCTACAATGTATGTTCCTTCTGTAACACTGGATCAATTTTATGGAATAGAAATTGATGATTTCGCTTGTGATGTAACACGCTTATCATTATGGATTGCTGAACACCAAATGAATGTAAAACTTCATGAAGAAATTGCAGATGCAGTTAGACCAACTTTGCCTTTACAACATGCTGGTGCCATTATTTGTGGTAATGCACTAAGATTAGATTGGAACGAGATATTGCCTCATAAAGCTGATGATGAAGTTTATTTGTTTGGAAATCCGCCTTATATTGGCAGTAGAAATCAAACGAAAGATAATAAATTAGACTTAAAAATGGTTTTTAAAGATAATGTTAAATACAAAAAATTAGATTATGTTTGCTCTTGGTATAAAAAAGCAGCTGAGTTTATAAAAAAGACAATATCAATGGCCGCTTTTGTTACAACAGATTCAATTTTTCAAGGTGAACAAGTGGCAATCTTATGGCCAGTTATTTTTAAATTAGGTATTGACATTTCATTTGTATATACTTCGTTTAAATGGAGTAATAATGCCAAAAATTCAGCAGGAGTTGAAGTAGCAATAGCAGGTATTAAAGATATAAATAAAAAATTTAATAAATCTATATATGAGAATTCGGGATATGTTAAAAAAAGCGTTTCTAACATAAGTCCTTATTTGAGTTCAGGAGGTTCTTATGTAGTCCAGCCACAAGTAAGTAGAAATGATAATTTACCTAAATTACAAAAAGGCAACGCTGCATATGATAATAATAATTTTACTTTTTCAGTAGATGAATATAAAACTTTTGTTAATAATAATCCGTCTTCTCAAAAATTGTTTAAGAAGTATATAAGTGCGTCTGACTTTTTAAATGGTAAATATAAATATTGTCTTTGGATTGAAGAATCGCAGATTATATTGGCAAAATCTATACCGGATGTAAAATTAAGAATTGATAATGTGGAAAAATATCGATTAGATAGTAAAAGATTAGTAACTAGAAAAGCGGCAGCTACACCATTCAAGTTTGGTGAGATTAGATGGAAAAATAAGCCTGCAATGATCATACCTGTTGTGTCATCAGAAAATCGATATTATTTACCAATTGGTTATATTAATAGTGACATCATCCCTTCATACGCCACTTTTGTTATTTATGATTCGCCAATTTGGTTGTTAGGTATTTTAGAATCTAAAATTCATATGATATGGATTAGAACTGTTGCTGGTAAATTGGGGACAAGTTATAGATATTCTGCAGAACTTGTTTATAATACATTTCCTATACCTGAACTTTCTGTTAGAAGAAAAAATGAAATAGAAGATAAAGTTTATGAAATTTTAGATATTCGTGAAGAGGAAGGCGGCACTTTAGCAGATTTATATGGTTCACCATTGGCTGCTAAGAATCCTAAGCCTATGAATGTGAGATTGCTTAAGGCACATCAAGAACTAGATTACATTGTGGATAGAGCTTATAGTGATCGTGATTTTAAGGATGATAACGAACGTTTGAGTTTATTACTTAAAATGTATCAAGAAAAGTAATTAAACAGTAATTTTTTGGGGGGAGAAATACTGATGGAAAATGAAAACTTTAATTTTGCTTTAGTTGATGAAATTCAGGATATTTTAGCTAATACTTTTTCGGCTAATCGAATTATTGGGTTACTGAAATTTTTTACAAATAATTATGGGCTACACTATCTTCCAATTTGGAGAAGTTATTCGATGGAGGACTCGTATGAAAATAAATTAGAAATTTTATCAAATAATTTAACTTCGATGCATAGTAGTCAAATTGTGGATTTTTTACTTGGATTAAGAAATTGTACTGAAGTAAAGTCTGACACGGTTCTTCTTCAAAAAATCAATCAGCTTGATGAAAATTATGATGAAAAATCTTCTCGTTTTAAAATGGCTCAGATATTATTAGATTATCCTGAAAATATTCAAAAAGTTTGGTCCAAATGTTATTCATTTTTTGATGAAGGTAATAATAGAGAAGCGTTAGATTCTGCTAGATTAACTATTGAGTTGTTAATTAAGCATCTTGTGAAAAATGATAAATCATTAGAAAAACAGAGTAATGATTTAGGAACTTGGTTACAAAATCATAATTGTGATAGTGAAATTAGAAATCTACTAATTAATAGCTTGGATATTTATAGCAAAATACAAAATCATAATGTAAAGCATATCAATAATGGTAAACATATAGATAATTTAAATGAATCGGAAAATAGGCTAATTATGAATTTAAGCTATACAATTTTAAAGTTTTTAACCGATTGTGATAAACAGCAGGGTATAGATCATGAAAGATAAAGATGTAGTTTCAATTAATTATCATCAGACAGGTAAAAGTACCAGTACTAACGAGTTAGGTATGCGTGAAATGCAGGCTCGTGTATATCAGCATCGTAATTCAAAATATATTTTGGTCAAATCACCACCTGCTTCTGGTAAATCTAGAGCCTTAATGTTTGTAGCCTTAGATAAATTAGCTAATCAGGGAATTAGAAAGGTAATAATTGCTGTGCCAGAACGTTCAATTGGACGTTCTTTTAAGAATACTAATCTTACTAAGTATGGTTTTTATGAAGATTGGGAAGTTGATTCCCAATATGATTTAACTTTACCTGGTGGTGATGCGGGGAAAGTACAAAAGCTAGTTGAGTTTCTAGATGATAATACTAGTAAAATTTTGATTTGTACTCATGCGACTTTACGTTTTGCTTATGAAAAAATTGCTGATGATCATAAGTTTGATAATGTTCTAGTTGCAATTGATGAATTTCATCATGTATCTTCAGAAGATAGTTCTGTTCTTGGCGGTGCGTTGAAAAACATCATGCATAACTCGTCTGCTCATATTTTAGCAATGACTGGTTCTTATTTTAGAGGAGATTCAGCACCGATTCTTTCACCAGAAGATGAACAAGAATTTGATAAGATTAATTATACTTATTATGAACAGCTCGATGGCTATCAATATTTAAAATCGTTTGGTATTGATTATAAATTTTATCAAGGATCATATTTAGATGCCTTAGATGAAGCATTAGACACGTCTAAAAAGACAATAATACATATTCCTAGTGTTAATTCTAGTGAATCAACTAAAGACAAGTATGGTGAAGTTGATTCAATCATTGATGCTATTGGAACAATAATTGACAGAAATGAAGCTACTGGAATTTATACAGTAAAAGCTAAAGCTACTGGTAAAATATTAAAAGTTGCTGATTTGGTTAATGAAGAAGGTCGTGACAAGGTTCAAGAATATTTAAGAACCTTAAAGGGACCAGACGATTTAGACATTATTATTGCACTTAATATGGCAAAAGAAGGATTTGATTGGCCTTGGGCTGAACAAGCTTTAACTATTGGTTATCGTCGCTCATTAACTGAGATTGTTCAGATAATTGGTAGAGTTACACGAGATAGTTCTAATAAAACACATGCGCAGTTTACTAATATGATTGAGCAGCCTGATGCAAAAGATAGTGATGTACAATATGCAGTTAACCAAATTCTTAAAGCAATTACAGCTTCATTATTAATGGAACAAGTTTTAGCACCAGAAATTCATTTGAAAAGCCGCAAGCATAATAACGATAAAGCAAAGAATGGTAGTGAAATTATTATTAGTGGCTTTAGAGAGCCTTCTACTCCTAGAGTTGAAAGTATTATTGAAAATGATATGCCTGATTTAAAAGCTGCAGTTTTACAAGATAATGAAGTTAAGGAAGGTATTGCAGTTAATGCTGAGCCAGAAATAATGAATAAGGTTCTTATTCCTAAAGTTATTATGAAGCGTTATCCAGATTTATCTAATGACGAGGTGGAAGAAGTTCGTCAGCATGTTGTTGCAGATACTGTTTTGCGTCACGCAAAAGTTGATCAAACTAAAGATAGTCAAGGTAATACTAATCAATTTTTACGAATGGCTGATAAATTTATCAATGTTGATAGTTTAGATATTAATTTGATAGATAAGATTAATCCATTTCAACGTGCTTATGATGTTATGTCACAGAGTATTGATTCCGATACTTTGCGAGTTATTGAGCGTTCTATTGATGCTCATAAATACGACTTTGATAATGATGAATTAGTTTATTTATATAATAAAGCTAAAGAGTTTGCTGCTAAATATGATCGTTTACCTAATAAAGATTCTAAGGATGATTTAGAAGTTAGAATGGCATATGCATTGGCCAAGATTGCGGATTTGCGGGCAAGAAGGTCTCAAAATGACTGATAAATTAATTCGCTCTTTAGATGACATTTTTAATGATCCAGATTTTGAAAAATTAATTGTACCTAAGGAAAAGAAAAAGGCAATTACTTATGATCCCGAAGTTGAAGGTTTTATTGAAATTCAAAATTGGGTAAAAAAGAATCATAGAGAACCAGAAAAGACGAGAGATATATCGAGACTGAGTGAACGTAAGTTGGCTAGTCGACTTGAAGGTATTCGAAAAGATAAAAATAGAATTGCATTACTTAAATCATATGATGAAGAAGATTTACTAAAGAAAAATTCGTTAAAAAATATTCAGACAGAAATTAAGCATGAAAAGCAAAAATTTACTAGTTTAGATGAAATTTTAAGTGATAATTCAATTTTATTCTCCAGTAATAAAAGTAAGGTTAATCAAAAATTGTTTGTTACTAAAAAATTAGATGAAGTGAAACGTGAACGAGAAAATGAACCAGATAAAATTTCAAAAAGAAAGATTATGGATGGATTTTCTAAGTACAAATCCTTGTTTAAACAAGTTCAAGCAGAAATAACTTCAGGTATTCGTCAATTATTACCTTTTCGAAATAATCAATTGGTAGAGCATGGCTTTTACGTGTTGAATGGACAACTTTTATACATTGAAGCGGTCGGGGAAGAATATAAAACTAAAGGTAACAATTCGAGAAAGACGAATGCACGATTACATGTGATTTATGATAATGGAACTGAAAATTACCCTTTAAGAAATGGACTAATGGCTTCTTTATACGGTAGACATGGAAAAGTAGTAACTGAACCTGATGCAACTTTTAAATTTACTGCAGATGATCATGTTACTGGTTATGTCTACATTTTAAAATCCAATAGTTCAAATACTGTTGTTAGAAAAATTCAGTCTAACCATTCTCTTTATAAGGTTGGCTTTACAGCAGGTACAGTTGAAAAAAGAATTGCAAATGCTGAAAATGAGTCAACATATTTATATGCACCTGTCCAAATAGTTGAAAAAATGAAAGTTGTGAATCTAAATCCTGAATCTTTGGAAACAGCTATTCATCATGCATTAAAAAAGTATCGCTTGAATGTTGAAATTCCAGCTCCAAATGGAAAAATGCTTCAACCTAGAGAATGGTTTGTAGTTGACTTAAAAACCATTGAAGAAATTGTTAATCAGATTATTTCTAAATTACGAATGGAAGAATAGAAATATGAGTATAAGAAAGCAATCAAGTATTTTTAGTTAGGAGTATTATAATGAAAATAACAAAGAAACGTATAAGAAAAGTTGAAAAATATTTATCTGATATAAGTCAAGATGCTGAGTTTATGTTGGGAGTAAGACTAAATTCGAATGTTATGAATATAATTAACGAAAAATTCGATTCGGTAAATGGTGATAAATTATTTATTCCAAGGCCATATATAGGCAAAATGTCGCAGCGAAATACTGTAGGAGAATTTATACCAGATAAAAGCAAGCCAAAAGAAATAGCTTATAGAACACATGAATGGGTTTTAAAAGATTGGGGTGGAAATTTGCATTCTGGGATAAGTGAAGATCCGTATGAAAGGTATCCTAGAATATTTAAAAGTCCTAAGAATTTCAAATTCGTATGTATCGATAAAAAACTTATTATTAGTAAAAAGTTTATAAATAACAAAAATGAGCTTAATAATATAAAATTTGCAATTAATTTGCTTCTTGAAATATTTTCTGAAGCTGAAACTTTTGAAATTAATGAAGAATCTCGAAAGATAGAATCTATTAAAGAAACTGTTAATTGGCAAATTCTTCCAAAGGGAGAAAGGATTTGGAAAGTAATAAATGAAGGAAAAAGTCGAAAACTTATTTCTAAAAGTGAAAGTAAGAGAATAGACGAGAGATTTAAATACATAAATAGATTTATACCTGACAAAATTTATCAAGGCATAGGTGGATATACTGGATATTTAGTATATGAATTCAAAAAAGCTAAAATTTATGTATTTGATTCTGTAATGTATGGTAATGCAACCTATATTTTTAATAGATCATGGGAAGAAGTTTCGAAGTTGACAAAAAAAGAAATATTAGAAAATCATTTGGAAGAAAGAAGGATTATTCATTCTAATAATTGGAAAGCAGAGCTGAAAAATATGTTGGAAAAAGAACATATTTTTTATCAAGAAGCGTAAATATTTGGGGGATAGAATGAGAATTCTTAATACTTGATTGAAAAAGCATATAAAAAAAGAATCTGCCTACAAGAACTTCTTTTATGATAAACAATTGAGCTCTGAGAGTGCTTTACGTGAGCTGACCAATTTTGCTAGAGTTTACAAACAGTTATTAAAGGCAAATACTGCGTCGCCAGCATTAAATAAAATTTTATTGCACATTAATGTCATGGACAGCAGGGTTTTATATCCATATTTATTGAAATTGCTAGCAGATGAAGAAATCGATTCAGATCAAATTATTGAACTTGTGGCAATACTTGAGAATTATTTGTTTCGGATTAAAATTTGCAGTCGACCGACAAATGGTTTAAATAAGATTGTGGTGGCGCTTTGTGAAGGCGACGATCATTTATTGGACCGAGAATTAAGACTTTTGAAGAATACTTTTCCAAGTGACAGTGAACTAAAAGCTAGTCTGATGACTACTAATCTATATAAGTTGCGTAATAACATGGCTAAGTTAACTCTCGTAATGCTAGAAGAAAGTCGCACTAAAGAAGTAATTAACTTTGAAGATGCGCAAGTTGAGCATATTATGCCGCAGCATTTAACAACTGACTGGCGTGTGCAGGTCACAAATGCGGATCGGGTTAATGAGCAATATGGTGGCAGCTTGGGTAACTTGACGTTGACTAAGTACAACCAAGAAATGAGCAATCGGACTTTTACAGAAAAGAAAGAATTTTACCGTGATTCAAACATTAATTTAACTCGTGAAGTTGCGCAAAGTTATTTTAATTGGGATGAAACAGCGATAGCTACTAGAGCTAAACGGTTAATTGCGGAATTATTGCAGATTTTTCCTAAACCGAAGGTTTATAGTGAGAAGCAAGCTGAGCAGGTATTAGCTGGTGAGTATAATCTTACCGATGAAGTCAATATTACTGGTAGAAAACCAACTTCACTTACTATTGGCGATACCAGTTATTCAGTGACATCTTGGCGTGCGGCTTTGATTACGCTACTGGATTATCTTTGGGATGAGGATAGCAGTAATTTAACGCAGATAAAGCAGGATTCAAGTTTGCAGAAAAAGTTATTTTCAAGTTTGCGTAGCCCATCAACTTTGAAGAATGGCCTTCAAATTGAAACTAATTATTCAGCTCGTGATATTCTTGCAATTATGACAAAAATCACTGAGGTCCGCGATATTGCAGAACAAGTAAGCTACACTATTAAATAAATTTTCCCCAAAAAGTTTTTTCACTAACGATGTGAGAAGACTTTTTTAATGTGCTTAAAAGCCCAATTACGCGTTATACTTAAAAGAAGAGCAATAGCGACACAGGAGGAAATTGTGGATTATTCAATTGGAATTGATATTGGTACGACAAGCACTAAGGCGCTGCTATACCATGACAATCAGGTGGTTGCCAGCAGTCATCAGGGTTACAAGTTGTTTCGCGATGAGACGGGTATGGCAGAAGAAAATCAGGCAGATATTTTGAATGCGGTTGCCGAGGTTTTGCGTGCGGTCATGACCAAAGTGAATTTTCAGAATGACAATTTGGCATGTATCGCTTTTTCCAGTGCTAATCAAAGTCTGATTGCCTTAGACAAGGATTTTCATTCATTAACGCGGTTGCAGACTTGGGCCGACACCCGTTCAGCGAAGTATGCGGCAGAGTTAAAGGCAACGCCGCTGGGGAAGAAGATTTATCAAAATACGGGAACGCCCATCCATCCCATGTCGTTATTGGCTAAAATAATGTGGTTGAAGCGCGAAGAGCCAGAGATTTTTCAAAAAGCTGCTTATTACTGCGGCATTAAGGAATATGTTATTTACCATTTATTTGGCGCTTGGCAAATGGATATGTCGGTTGCTAGTTGCACAGGTTTGTTTAACATAAGAGATTTAGCTTGGGATGAAGTTGCTCTGCAGACTGCTGGAATTACGGCCAAGCAGCTGCCACCAATTGTTGATGTGTACCAAAAATTGCCTAAGCTTAAGCCTAAGTATGCCAGCTTAATTGGCTGTCCTGAAGATGTCACTTTTATTCAGGGAGCATTTGATGGTGCTTTATCCAACGTTGGCTTGGGAGCAACTGAACAGGGTGTGATGGCACTGACTGTCGGCACTTCTGGTGCACTGCGAGTGATTACCGACCATACCGTACTTGATGAACATGCAAGGACATTCTGTTATCTGCTCGACAGTAAGCATTACGTAGTTGGCGGTTCAGTTAACAGCGGTGGCAGCGTATATGAATGGGCGGTTAGAAACTTGTTGCCGCAGGGAAGTAACTTGCCATACGAGCAAGCGAGTTCATTGGCAGCTCAATCTCCCGCTGGTGCTCATGGCTTAATCTTTTATCCATTTTTAGGTGGTGAACGAGCACCGCTGTGGGATGCCAATGCTCGCGGCGCTTTTTTCGGCTTGGGTCAAGTGCACGACCGGAGTGATATGATCCGGGCCGTGCTTGAAGGCATTGCTTACAACCTGAAGCATGTTTTGCAAATTCTTGAAAAAGTTGTTGGGCAGCCAGATGTTGTACTTGCAGCTGGGGGCTTGGTAAAATCAAAATTATGGTGTCAAATCTTAGCAGATATTCTCGAATATCCCGTTATCGTACCTGCTGATGTTGAATCATCTTGCTTGGGAGCGAATATTGTTGGGCTCAAAGCCGTGCAGAAGATTACTGCATTTAAAGATGCAGCACAGCAGCACGATGTGCAAGACAAGTTTTTGCCAACACCCGCTAATTTACCTAAGTATCAGCAATTATTCAAAATTTACCGCGATTTACTGCCAAAATTACAATCGGAATTTGCCGCAATTACTGCAATCCAAAAGGAAGGTTGATATTATTTTAATTTCTAAATCTGTTATATATCCTAATCATGAGTACCGTGAAGACAAAAGATTATATTGGGTCGCATTTTCTCAAATGGAAACGATTTTCGTTGTGGCAGCTTAATTTGATGGCGCTGCACAAGCGCGTCCAGTTTAAGACGCTTTATTATCATGAAAAATTTTGCGGCTTAGTCTATTATGTTGCGGGTAAACAAATTATTTATCTGGTTAAGGGGAAGAGTAAGGGTATTAATGAAGATATTGGTGGCGTTAGCTAATTAATGAATTGTCAAAAGTGGTTTAAGGAATGGAAGCTCTTTGCTAGATACCATGAGCTGTTTGATGAGCAGTGCGGTGAAACTATTGACCTAACTGATTTTGATATTGTTGACCTGATAGCTGATAAAGGCATTTATGACAATTTTATTCTTTGATAATTCTAAAAAAGCGATTGTTCACATAATTGTGAGCAGTCGCTTTTAATATACTTAAAATTTTAAATTACCACATCCCGATTACTTTCATCCAGCCTAAGCCGATGATGGTGTATACCAGAATGTAGAAAAGACCAAAGATAAAGCTCATCTTCCACCATTCGTCTTGCTTAACGTAACCAGAAGCGGCAAGAACGGAAGCGGCAGGACTAGAGTAATGCGTGGTTGAGCCCATAATTGCTGAAAACATGGCTAAAAATTGGGCTGCAACTGCTTTAGGAGCGCCAGCGGCGATAGCAACTGTTAACAAAGGCAGGTACATTGCCGAGTTGTGAGCTGTAGCACTAGCAAATAAGTAGTGAGTATAGAACAAAACTAGGGCTAAAATGATCAAGACTAAGAGCCAGTTGATACCCTTTAAGCTGTTAGCGATACTATTAGAAATCCAACCGATAAAGCCAAACTGAGTTAATTTTTCTGCCATAAAGACAAGAATTGATAGCCAAATTAAAATATTCCAGGCACCAGTTTCGTGTAATAGATCATTGGGCGTTAGCACACCAGCTAACAACAATAAGGAAACTGAAATAAAGGCAATCAGTGTAGCATCAATATGTAAGCTGCTAGAGAGCATCCACAATAACAAAGTAATTAAGAAAATTATACACATCGTAATTTCCGGCATTGTAAATTTACCTAATTTAGCCAACTGTTTATTGGCCCATTTTTTGGCATCGGGTGTTTCTTTAACAGTGGGTGGATACATCTTATAGATGAAGTACGGGACAACAGCTAAACAAATTGCTGCGGGGACAATACTTGCTAAGAGCCAGCCCATCCAACTCATCGTGACCCCTGCTTTACCAGCTAGTGACACTGCAATTAAGTTCGGAGCACAGGCTGTCATAAACAGTGAGGAAGTAATAATATTAACTTGAAATTCCGTGAAGGTTAAGTACGCACCCATCCTTTTTCTGGAAGGGTCGTTAGGCTTAGACTCAAAGGCATCAGCTAGGGACTGAATTAACGGATAAACAACACCGCCAGCACGTGCTGCATTTGAAGGGGTTGCAGGGGAAACAATCAGATCGATTGCTCCAATAGCGTAACCAAGACCAAGTGACTTTTTGCCAAACCACTTAACAAAGTAAAGGGCAATGCGACGACCTAAGCCAGTCTTAACAATTCCGCGTGAGATCATGAAGGCCATAGCTACTAGCCATGCTGAAGAATTACTGAAAGCATCAATCGCGCCTTTAGCAATTATTTTGCCATTAACTACTTGGTCAGCTAATGGGACTAGTCCGGTACAAATAGTGAAGGTAAAACCAAGTAACGTAACGCCAGCAATGGGTAATGGCTGAGTAATACAACCTAAAATTGTCGCAACGAAGATGGCTAACATCTTCCAGGCTGGGGCACTAACGCCGTCGGGTCTGATTGCAGTAGTTAGCCAGATAATTAGCCCCACCGCTAAGGGAAAAATAAATTTTTGATAATGGATTTGTTCTAATTTTTTCATAGATTCTCCTTTGAAATAACTAAAAACAATCTTATCATAAATTTTTACTTAGTGAACTAGTTAATTTTAAAAAGTTTAATTAATTGGTAATTTATTTTAAATATTGCAAATAGGCTGGCGAATTATAGCTTTCATAAATCTAGCATTAATAGGTATTTAGAGCGTTTTGACTAAAATGACTATGTTTATTTCAGAGAAAATAGTTAACTTATGCATAAATAGCGCTACTATTAACAGGTAATGACTTTTAAGTGGAAAAGAAGATGATATTATTTTAATTTTTAAGGCAGCAATTTATTCTAGTCATTCGTATCGCGAAGCTAAAAAATTATATTTAGCAGCTTTTCCTAAGTGGGAACGCTTTTCGCTGTGGCAGTTAAACTTGATGGCTTTGCATCAATGTGTGCATTTTCAAGCGTTTTATGACAATAACGAGTTTTGCGGTCTGATTTACTATGTTGTTAGTGCACAAACTGTTTATGTAGTATATTTAGCGATCAGTCCTGACTTGCGCAATCGAGGTTATGGTACGCGTGTTTTACAGCAGCTTAGGGCGCGATTTCCTGAGCGGCAATTAACGCTGGACATTGAGCCGGTAATCAAAACAGCTAAGAATTATTGTCAGCGTGTCCGCCGGCTGCATTTTTATGAGCAGAATGGCTTTCACCAAACAGCATCGAAGTTGATTGATTCTGATGGGCAATTTCAGCTGTTGACAACTGCTAGACAGCTCAATATTGACTCTACAACTGTAGCATTAAAGCAGATGAGTTCAGGGTATTATCATTTTAAAATTGAATAATTTGTACTAAAAAACGTCTTTTCATAGTTATGTGGAAAGACGTTTTTAATAAATTGGTGTTTAGTTTTTTTATAATAGCTTCAAGAAAATAGACGCGATGATGACGGAAGCAACCGATACGGTCGCAAAACCGCCGACGAGCATTTTGGGCAGGATTTGATCAACTAAGACTGCTTCTTCATCCTTATCCTTAGCAACATTATGGCAAATTTCGGTTGTTAAAATGTAGTCAGCTGGGAAACCGAAAAGAGCCGTGAGTGAACACGCAAAGGCCATTTCGGGACTCATGCCAAATGGCTTAGAAAGAATAGCAGATGCGATGAACATGCCCAAGATCCCTAGCAGCATTAAGACGATAATTTGTACGAAAACTTGACCAATGATTTGTGGAGTAGTGATGCTTAATTGAGAGAAGATGTAAGCAAGCAAACCGTACATTAACCATTGGAAAACATTGGCTTTGTTTAATGCGCTGTCTTCAAGGAACCCTAATTGGTGGGCGATAACACCGAAGATTAGGCAGACGACATTAGCATTTAGGTCAACATTAAATGAAGATTTCAACCAGAAAGAGAACCAATTTGCCAGTAATGCAACGATACCAACTTTGACTAAAATAAAAGCAGCAGTGTGATATTGTTTTGGCAACTTGAAGCCGGATTTTTTACCAGTTTCTTCTTTTTCTTCTTCAACAGAAATTGGCTTTTTAATATTGCCTTTTTGATATTCACCAGCAACTCGGCGACCTTCACGCTTAAGCATCCAAGCTGTTAATGGATAACCAACAACTGAGTGCATGACAAACATGGCGATCGGCAATGCGACTAAAGAAGTAATGCCAACGGCTTTTAGACCGTTAGTCATGAGTAATGCGGAAACAAGTCCCCCAGTTAATGGTGGTACAGCAGCGATAACTGTATGCCAGTCAAAGATTTTGGTGCCAATCGTTAAGGTTAACAGCAATGTCCCAGCAACTCCCAACAATGAGATACAAACGGCTTTCCACTGCTGGATTAATTCCTTTAAGTTCATTAGAGTACCAAGGTGAACAAGCAGCAATGAAATACAAATGTTAGCGAAATCAGGACCAAACGATGCTTTGGCGACAACGTCTTTTGGTAAAAATGTCCAATATCCAATGGCGAACAAGACGGCCGTAATAAAGACTGATGGCACATACGCATTAGTCAGTGAGGAAACCCACTCACCAATCATAATAAATAACATCACTACTGCAAAGGAAAGTGCAGCGTACATTGCTGGATTCATAAATTAATCACTCCTAAAAAATAAATTAAATTTGTATGAAATTGATTATAAAAGATAAATTTAGATTTAGCAACAACTTTTTCAAAAATCATGTTGTAAAATATTAAAAATAATCATAAAATATAATCATTAAATTAAAAAATAAATAAAAGTGTAATGAGGAGTAAAGGATGACAACTTTATATACAAACTGTAATTTGTTTGATGCAGAAAATGAAGAAATGCAAAATAACGCATGGTTACTAGTAAATGACGAAGGATTAGTGGGAGCTAGTGGTAAAGGCCCAGCACCTGCTGCCGATGAAAAGGTCGATTTGCAAGGACAGTACGTGATTCCGGGCTTGATTAATGCTCACACGCATATCATGATGGATCCACTGGATAACCATACCGCCTATTTATCGGAAACAGAAGCAACCGTTAATGCAATTAAGAATTTGAAGATTTTATTGCGCAGTGGGGTTGTGGCAATTCGCGATTGTGGTGCTGTCAGTGATACAGATATTAAGTTAATGAAGTTAATGCACCAAGGGCGAGTTGTAGGTCCTGAAATTGTACCTTCCGGTAGACCAATGAGTATTTTGGGTGGTCATGGTGACTTCCCAGAAGGTGATGATGGTAAAGAAGTTTGGGGACATTTGACAAACTGTGGTGCTGATATGCGTCAAGGCGTGCGGGAAGAATTTAAGCATGGTGCGAAAAACATTAAGGTCATGGCTACTGGTGGGGTTATGTCACCAACCGATCGTGTTGATGATACCGAGTTAAGTGCTGAGGAATTAAACGTAGCAGTTGAAGAGGCACACTCTAAGCATATGACAGTAGCTTCTCATGCTCAGGGTAATCGTGGTATTCAATTATCGCTTGAAGCCGGTGTTGACTCAATCGAGCATGGAATTTACGTTGATGAGCAACAGATGGATTTGATGATTAAGCAAGGGACCTGCTTAGTACCAACTTTGAATGCCTGTCAATGTATTTTTGATGCACCTCAGGGTTCGATTCCTGATTACATGATTGCCAAAAACGTAAAAGTTAAGAAGGACTTTTTTGAAAATGTTGGCAAAGCAATCAAAAAAGGTGTCCGTGTAGTTGTTGGTACTGATGCTGGCACACCATTTAATCGTTTTGACAATGGTACAACTACAGAAATGCAATTGCTTGTTGAAGTTGGTGCAACACCGCTTCAAGCCTTGCTAGGTGCAACCAAGTATGCTGCTGAATTAATCCAATTAAGTGAAGATTATGGTAGTTTGGCTGCTGGCAAGAAGGCTAACTTCCTTGTTCTGAGAGAAAATCCACTGGAGAATATTAAGGCAGTTGCTCAAGAAGATAAGCAAGTTTACCAGAATGGTAAATTGGTCAAATAATTAAAAACGAATTTTTAGGAGGTCTTTTAAATGACTAAAACCGCATATACAAATATGAATCTTTATGATGGTGAACAGGAAAAAGTCACCACAAATAGTTATTTGGTTGTTGATGATGAAACTGGCAAAATTACGGCATTGGGAACAGAAACTGCGCCGACTGCGGACAAGACAGTTGATTTGGCAGGTAAATATGTCATGCCAGGATTGATTAACTGCCATGATCACATGATTATGGACCCAGATGACCCAACTGGTGGTACGGCAACTGATGTTGTCCGTACGACTGTTAATTCTGTTAAAAACTTGCATACGATGTTGAAGTCTGGTGTTACTTATGTTCGTGAGTGTGGATCGACTTATGATGTTGACATTACAATTGCTCACATGATTGATGAAGGTAAAATTACTAGGGTCCCAGAAGTTATGCCATCAGGGCGGCCATATTCAATGACTGGTGGTCATGGCGACATGCCAAATTTTGGTCACCTAGTAGATTCACCAGATGAAATGCGCAAAGCTGTCCGTCAAGGACTAAAGAAAGGCGCTAAGTCCATCAAAGTAATGGCCACAGGTGGTGTTATGACCCAGAACGACTTTATGACCGATCCTCAATTGAGTGTTGCCGAGATTCATGCGGCTGTTGAAGAAGCTCACCACAAGGGCCTGATTGTTGCTGCTCATGCTGAAGGTAATCCGGGGATCATGAATGCCATTAAGGCTGGTGTTGATTCGATTGAACACGGCTTTTACGTTAATGATGAAGAAATTGATTTGATGCTAAAGCAAGGAACTTATTTAACACCAACAGTTGTTGCTGATTGGGCCTTTCCGACTTACGCTGAAGGTAAGGTTCCTGATTGGGAAATCAAGAAGGCTAGTGATGCACTTGGTGATTTGCGTAAGAACATTACCCACGCTAAGGAGCGTGGCGTTAAGATTACTTTGGGTACTGATGCCGGGACGCCATTTAACGATTTTTCAATGACTCCGATTGAACTACAATTGTTGGCAGAGCAAGGCTTTACCAATTATGAAGCATTGAGGACTAGCGTCCATTCTGCACAATTGATGAAGATTGACGATGAATATGGTACTTTGGCTGAAGGTAAGTACGCTGACTTTTTGGTACTTGACGGTAATCCATTAGATGATATTAAAGCAGTTGCCCAAGAGGATAAAGCCGTTTATAAGAAGGGACGACGAGCATATTAAACTTAATTAGATAAAAAAGCCCTCTCACTATAGTCTGAGAGGACTTTTTAATGGCTTAGCAATTTTAGCGGGAGTACTTAAAATAAGATATACATAAAATATAATGTTAGGTTAGGTTAGCGTAAAATTTCATTTTCAAATATGAATATGCTAAAATAATCGTATAAAGAAAAGAGCCAAGCTGGAACTTGGCTCTTAAAAGATGTTTCCGCTTCAAAGGCGGTGGCATAATTATATTAGACTAAAGAAGTCGTCGTAATCTTCGCCAAAAGGTATCGGACGGCTTTTTTAGTACACTTATTTTTTGTCATGCTTGTCGATATATGACAACACCGCAAGTATAAACATACCGAATGTAAACATCAGCATTAATGCTTCGTAAACACTCATCGGCTATTTTTCCTTTCAATAATTTGCTCCATGTCTCCATAGGCAACCATCTCCTTGGAATTAAACAGCCACCGCCCTTTAGCTTTATTCATCTTTGAATTAATTATAGCAAAATATTTCTATAATTTTGAACTTATTTTGCCAGATTTTTGAAAAATTAACGTAGCTTTTTGTTTCAAATTTAAAAAGTGCTTACGAATAAGAATAATACTTAGTACAATATTTGAGTAAAGTCAGATGGAGGAAAAGTATGTCAAATAAAGAATTAATCAAAAAATTTTACAATGAGGTTTTTACTAATCGCGATTTAAGTAATTTAGACGATTATATGGCTGACGATTATCGCCAGCATAGTCCAGAAGTTGCCGATAAAAAGAGCGGTTTTATCGCATTTATTAAACAATTTTGGCAGTTTAATCCTAAAATTGAGATGCTTGCAGTAACTAGTGACGAAAATATTGTGCAGGTGTTTTTCAAATGTACGCTCAAAAATGGGCACGTCAATAAGGTGTGTGATATTTATAGGATTGCGAGCGGAAAATTGCAGGAGCACTGGGATGTGATTGAGCATAATGTTGAAGATAAAAAGACAGTAAGTGGTAATTCGATTTTTTAGTTGACATCATTAAATAATGATGATAAATTAATTACAAATAAAAGTAAAACATCTTGAAAAGCAGAGTAATTATTTGTGAGTCTTAAAAGAGAAGCGATGTTATGGTGAAAGTCGTTAGGCAAACGGTAGTGAACATGGGCTTCGAATTGATGACTGCTGGCGATAGTTAGTCAGCAGCGGTGCTGCAGCCGTTAGCAATGCAAGCTATTGTTAGATAGCTAGTGAGGTTTGCCGTGTAAATGGTAAACAAATTAAAGGTGGTAACACGAGCACTCGTCCTTAAATTAGGACGGGTGCTTTTTAATTGCCAAAATAGGAGGCATTTTGATGAGTAGAACAATTTTTACCAATATTAATTTATTTAATGGCAAAGATAATGAAATTAAGGCGGATAATTATTTGCTGGTAGATGATAAAACGGGCAAAATTATCCAAACAGGCGCGGGACAATTACCGCAGGCTGATAAAACGGTTGACTTAGGAAGCAAGTATGTTATTCCTGGATTAATGAATTGCCACACGCATATTAATGATGATCCATTAACTTATGATGGAGATCCATCTGCTGATGTGGTTGAATCGACAGTTCGTGCTGTTCAACATTTGCATGATTTGCTGAAGTCTGGCGTCACTTATATTCGTGAATGTGGCAGTACCTATAATGTTGATATTACACTAACTAAGCTAATTAGAGAGGGTAAATTAACCAGGGTACCAGAAATTTTGCCATCTGGAAAAGCCTATTCAATGACTGGTGGGCATGGTGATATGCCAAATTTTGCTCATTTAGTTGACTCTCCTGATGAAATGCGCAAAGCTGTCCGTCAAGGAATTAAAGATGGAGCTGAGGCAATTAAGCTGATGGCTACTGGTGGCGTAATGACTGAGCATGATGCATTAGATCAACCCCAATTAAGTGAAGCTGAGATGCATGTGGCAGTTGAGGAAGCGCACCACAAGGGATTAATAGTTGCGGCCCACGCTGAAGGCAATCCGGGGATTTTGAATGCGATTAAGGCAGGTGTGGACTCAATTGAACACGGCTTTTACGTTAATGACGAAGAAATTAAATTGATGCTGGAAAAGGGTACGTACTTAACGCCAACAATTGTTGGTGCTTGGGCCTTTATTGAGTACGCTCCCGGCAAGATTCCTGACTGGGAAATGGCTAAAATCTCGGCAGCTTGGAAAGATTTGCGCGGCAATATTACTAAGGCAAAGAACGCTGGTGTCAAGATTACTTTGGGTACAGATGCCGGCACGCCATTCAACGACTTTACGATGACACCGCAGGAATTACCGTTATTAGTTGAGCAAGGTTTTACTAACTTCGAAGCCCTAGAGACAAGTTTAAATGATGCCAAGTTAATGAAGATTGATGATGAATACGGTACTTTGGAAGCCGGCAAATACGCAGACTTCTTGGTTTTAGATAAAAATCCGTTAGCTGATATTACAGCAGTTGTTCAAAAAGATAAGGCCGTCTACAAGAAGGGCTTGCGTGCATATTAAGGAAGCAATACGTTTTTAAATTGAAGTTGTCCTCGTGCTTAAAAGAGCATAAAATGGTTTTATTTAATAAAACTAAAGGAGAACATTATGAAAGTTCTATACCAAAATTTAAATTTATACGATGGTGAGCAAGATAGTATTCAGCCAAATTCTTGGCTGGAAGTTGATGAGCAAACCGGTAAAATCACTGCTTTAGGCAGCGGTAATGCGCCACAGGCTGATAAAGTAGTTGATTTACAAGGAAAGTACGTTATGCCGGGACTGATTAACTGTCACGACCATATGGTGATGGACCCAACAGATCCGCGTGGCGTAACTGACTTTAACGTGGTGGAAACAACAGTTGATTCTGTTCAGCACCTGCATGAAATGCTGAAGTCTGGTGTTACGTATGTGCGTGAGTGCGGTTCAACTTTTGACATTGATTTGACAATTGCTAAGATGATTAATGAAGGCAAAATCACCAATGTACCTGAAGTGATGCCATCAGGGCGCCCATATTCGATGACTGGCGGACACGGTGATATTCCCAACTTTGGCTATGTTGTTGATTCTCCTGATGAAATGCGCAAGGCAGTTCGGCAAGGACTGAAGCGTGGTGCTAAGGTAATCAAGGTGATGGCAACTGGCGGCATCATGACTGAACGCGACTTTATGGATGATCCTCAACTTAATGTTGCCGAAATTAAGGCGGCAGTTGAAGAAGCACACCATAAAGGAATTACGGTTGCGGCTCATGCCGAAGGTATTGCCGGCATTATGAATGCAATTGAAGCCGGTGTAGATTCGATTGAACATGGCTTTTATGTCAATGATGAAGCCATTGATTTGATGCTCGAAAAGGGCACGTACCTGACACCAACAATTATTGCAGCTTGGGCCTTTCCAGAATATGCGGTTGGAATTGCCCCTGACTGGGAAATGAACAAGGCGAAGAAGGCATTAGCTGATTTGCGTAAGAATATTGCTCACGCTAAGGACCGCGGCGTCAAAATAACATTGGGTACAGATGCTGGGACAACATTTAACGGCTTTTCTAAGACTCCTGTGGAATTACAATTACTAGCTGATGATGGCTTTAGCAATTTTGAAGCTTTGCAAACTAGTGTCAATTCCGCCAAACTTATGAAAATCGATGACGAATATGGCACGCTAGCAGTTGGTAAATACGCTGACTTTTTGGTTTTGGATGTTGATCCACTAGCAGATATTAAAGCAGTTGCTCAGGAAGATAAGGCCGTTTATAAAAAAGGCCGACGGGCATACTAAATTTAATTCAAAAACTAAGTCTATCCCTCTTGCTTTTTTAGCAGATAGCTTCATAATTGAAACAAGAAAAATAAGTCCCTATCACTGCAACGTGGTAGGACTTTTTATGTGATTTAATTTTGAGGAGCAAGAATGACTAAAAAGCAGATTAAATATGTCACGCTGGCGCTGATGCTTGGCAATATTATGTCGGGGCTGGATGGTACGGTGATTAACACCGCGATACCAGCAATTGTTGCCGCCTTGCATGGGATTCAATTTATGGGGTGGATTGTTGCCATCTTTCTATTAGGGATGTCGATTTCGATTCCCTTGTGGACTAAAATTGGTGAAAAAATTACTAATAAGTTGGCGTTTGAAATATCATTGGTACTGTTCATTATCGGCTCTATTTTTGAAGGCCTGGCACCGAATATTTTCTTCTTTCTAGTTGCCCGTTTGGTCATGGGCATTGGTGCCGGTGGTATGGGATCCTTGCCGTACATCATTGTCGGTTATATTTATCCAAATATTAAAACGCGGACGCGAATTTTGGGCTATTTAACCGCGAGTTTCAACGTGGCTGCGATTATGGGACCGCTCGTTGGTGGTACCATTATTGACACGATGTCATGGCACTGGGTCTTTTACCTGAATGTACCAATTGGAATTATTGCGGTTATCTTGAGTATGCTGTATTTCCGACCGATAACGCCCAAATCTACCCGTAAGTTTGATTTTTCTGGTGCATTATTATTGGCGCTGGGCTTATTAACGTTTTTAATGGGAATTCAGCTTCTAGGATTGACCAGTAACTTAGTTGTTACATTATTGGTTGCAGTTAGTTTAATTTTCATTGGTGGCTTTTTATGGCGAGAAAAGCGGGCTACCAATCCAATTATTCCCTTGTCGATTTTCAAAAATAAGGCGTTAGATGGTGATTTCTTACTTTTTGCGTTTACTTGGGGCGCATATTTGGCTGTCAATACTTACTTGCCAATGTGGGCTCAAGCGCTCTTAGGTACCACAGCGCTTGTTGGTGGCGTGACCTTGGTACCGAATTCAATTGTTGATATTACCGCGTCGCAGAGTGTTTCCTTTATTAGTGATCGGGTGCGCACGTTTACGCTGGTATTAATTGGGATTATTAGCATCATGATTTCAGTTGGCGGGATGTTTTTGGCTGGCTTGCAAACGCCGCTGCAATGGTTGACCTTTGTTTGTGCGTTTTCTGGAATTGGTGTTGGCTTTATCTTTGTCGCGCTGCAAGTTAAAGTGCAGGTAGATGCGGGGATGACCAACATGGCAACAGCGACGTCAACTTCTTATTTAATTAGAATTTTGGCGCAAACAGTGATGTCGGCTGTGTACGGCGTTATTATGAACATGGCGTTAGCACGCGGTGTCCAGCAGCATACCGGTATTACAATGCATATGATGAATGAGTTAAGTGATGCTAAAACGGCAAAATTGCTATCGGCACGATTATTGCCGACAATGCGGGCGATTTTTCATGCAGGTATTAAAGAAATTATGATGGTATCACTACTGTTACTAGTTATTGCGTTTGGTTTGAACTTTTATTTCAATTGGCATACTGATATGCAAAAAACATTTGAGGTTAATAAGTAAAAATAAATTTAATATAGATTTAAATAAATTCTAAAATAAAACTTTAATTCTTTGCTAATATTAGTTAAAATATAAGCAAAGATTTTTTGTTTAAAGGAGGATTTATCCTAATGAAAGTTTTACTATATAATATGACACCTGAGCAAATGGTTTACGTTGATAAATGGCGCAAAAATCACCCTGAAGACGATTTGGAAACAAGCGAGGAGATTTTGGATGCGTCAACAGTTGACATGGCCAAGGGCTTTGATTGTGTCAGTATGATGCAAGTTGTCGATATTGACCAAGAAGTAGTCTATAAGAAATTAGCTTCTTTTGGCATTAAACAATTGGCTTTGCGGTCAGTGGGCTACAATATTATTAACTGGGACTATGTCCACAAATATAACTTGTTTGTCACTAATACACCGGCTTACTCACCAAGAGCTGTTGCTGAAAACACGCTGACTTCTGCCATGTATTTGCTTCGTAACTGGGGTCAAATCCTTCAAAATGAAAAGCGCGACCTGAACTTTGTTCGTGAAGAAAACCTGATGAGTGACGAAATCTACAATAAGACAGTCGGAATTATCGGTCTAGGTCGAATTGGTACGGCAACTGCTGAAATTTTCAGTGCCTTGGGCGCTAGAGTTATCGGTAATGATTTAATTGAAAACCCAGCTAACGAGGCTTTCTTGGAATACACTGACTTTGACACAGTTATTAAGGAATCAGATATTCTGACTTTGCATACGCCACTTGACCCATCAATTGTTAATATGATTAGTGCCGAGCAATTTAAGCAAATGAAGGACACGGCAATTATTATTAATGATGCCCGTGGGCCGCTCATTAACACTGAAGACCTAGTAGATGCTTTAAAGAATCATGAAATTGCCGGTGCTGCCTTGGATGTTTTGACAGAAGAAAATGATTTCTTTATGAAGAAATTTGATGATATTTCTGAATTGCCAAAGACTTACCAAGAATTAGCCAAGATGCCAAATGTTGTCATTACACCGCACTCAGCTTACTATACTAAGACGTCAGTTAAGAACATGATTGAGCACAGTATGACCGATATTAAGCGAGTTTTGAATGGCCAAAAGCCAGTTTATCTTGTTGAATTGTAATTGGAAATTTTAAACTAAACGAGCGATTAACTTTTTTAAGTTAATCGCTTATTTTTTGAGGTAAAATTATCAAAATTTTGTTTGTTCGCTTATAATTAGAGTGTTGGTATAATTGATGTCGTTGTGGTAATAATGGAGAATTAAATGAAGCGATTTCATCACAAGTATACACTACCGGCGATTTTGCTGATGCTGGCAATTGCGATTACGCTTTTGTTTAATGGGTTATTTAATTTGAAAAGGCAGACGACATTGCCGCCAGATGCTAATTCAAATGCAATTGGTGTGGAACTTAATCAGAATTATGGTTATGTTGCAATGCATGAATTACAGGCAAACGGAATCTCGTTTGTTTATTTACGCAGCACGCAGGGACGGTCATTTTTTGATGATGACTACTTGGCTTATCGTGACCAAATTTTGGGAACTAAGTTAGCTTTTGGCACAAGTGTGGCGTATAGTGATGAGTCGACACCCCAGCAGCACTATACTTATTTTATGAAAAAAGTCGGCTTAAACACGGGCAGTTTGCCAATTATGGTTGAGCCAGCAGTAAGCGAACAGCGATTGGTCTATATTAAACAGATGGCACAATTCACGCAGCTATTGCTTAACATTGGTAAGCGGGTGATGGTTGACTTGCCGATTAAGTACAAAAAGTATTTTCCAGCTGACGTCTCGTTTATTATAACCAGCAAACGTGAGCCGAATAAACTTCAATATACTTTTTGGCGGTACTCGACTAATGGTCGTGTTAAAAATGTCCGCGAGTTGGAAGACGGTGGTGTTACTATGTTTGCTTACAACGGCACGGTAACACAATATAAACAGAAATATGGGCAGTTAATACAATAATGAAGCAAGAATTTGAAACAGTTTTAAATAAATTAGGCTTGAAACAGCCAACGTTAATTCAAAAAGAGACACGTGACGCGATTTTAAACGGCGCTAGCGTGGTGGCGTTAGCTAAAACGGGAACGGGTAAAACGCTGGCCTATGCACTGCCAGCATTAGAGCGCGTTAAGCAAGGAATGTCCAACAGCTTAGTAATTATCGCACCAACGACCGAATTAGCCGTGCAGATCCGCCATGCGATTAATCCCTTTGTCCATGCTTTAGGCTTAAAAGGGGTTAGCTTAGTTGGTGCTGGCAACCGGCAGCGTCAGGAAGATAATTTAAAGAAGAAACACCCAGAAGTTGTCGTTGCAACGCCGGGACGCTTTTTTGATTTCTTTTCCAGTAATTGCATTAGGGTAGAACAGATTAAAACGCTGGTTATTGATGAAGCTGATGATATTTTAGAGTTCAGTAAGATGGAACTACTTAGCTCTTTAGGACAAAACATGACCGCTGATGCGCAAATTTTGTTATTTGGTGCGACGGAATCGGAAATCACGCAAAAAGCCGAAGAAATTTTGGGGCGGACATTCTTATTGATTGATGTGCGCAGCCAGCAGGAAACAACTGTTAAGAATTATTTCTTGCAAATTGACAATGCGCATAAGATTGACTTTGTGCAGCGGCTGACACGGCTAGATCACTTCAAGGGAATTTTATTCTTTGATTCTAACCAAACGATGATGCGTTTTGCCGGAATTTTTGCTCATACTAAAACAAAATTTACGCTATTGGCAAATGAGTTTGGTAAGGAAAAACGTGAGCAAGCACTCCATGATTTGAAAATTGGAAAAAATAAATTGCTGCTAGCAACTGATTTGGCCGCTCGCGGATTGGATATTCCTGGCGTAACTTATGTCATTAACTTTGACATTCCGAGTGAAATCAATACGTATTTACACCGTGCTGGTCGAACAGGTCGCATGGGAGCCAATGGCTATGTAGTAACTCTTGGCGATGACCATGATTTTCGTGATTTGAAGAAGCTCTTGGGCGATGGTACCACTTTAGAACGGGTTTACTTTGCTGGTTTTAAGTTGGTAACGCAATTACCACGCAAGAAAAAGGCTAAAAAGGCAGTTACTGCAGAAGCTGCTGCGCCAGCACCAATTAAAAAGAAAAAGCATAAAAAACATCAAAATAAAAATAAGGGTTATCACCCACATTATTTAAAGCAGAAGGGGAAACAATGAGTCGATTAGTAGCTTGGCTGGAAGACTATGTGCTGCCAGTAGCTAATAAAATTGGGCAAGTGGGTTGGCTTGTGGCGCTAAGGGATGCGTTTATCTCCGTCATGCCAATTACCATTGCGGGTTCGGCCGCCGTGTTGATAAAAAGCTTGATTGCAGTAGCTAAAACCAATCTAGGTTGGAAGACTTTTGCATGGACAATGCAGCCACTAGCGTTAATGTGTAATGTGGTTTGGCGCGGGACATTTGCTTTATTTGCGCTCTTTTTAGCATTGTCACTAGGTTATCATTTTGCCAAAATCTTAGAGGTTGACCCACTTGCTGGTGCCGTAGTTTCATTGTCGTCTTTAGCAATGAGCATTGCCAATTTGACGAAAGTCCAAGTTGCAGGTCATGAAGTCGTGATGCAACATGCATTTGACATTGAGCAGTTTTCAACTACTGGTATTTTTACGGCAATTTTGTTTGGTACGATTGGCGTTTTAATTTATGCGTTTTGTGTTAAAGCGCGTATTATGATTCATTTGTCGGCTAATCTACCTTATGCGGAACGACGGGCTTTTGACTCATTGGTACCGGCAACGATTGCAATTTTTGTGGTTGGTGCAATTAATTTTATTTTTCAAGCAGTAACCGGTACTTTCTTTGGTAATTGGTTATTACATACAATCCAGTGGCCGTTAGTTAAGATGGGACAAGGCTTCGGCATGGTGATGCTCGTAACCTTGCTTGTTCAAATCTTTTGGTTCTTTGGGATTAATGGCTTAAGCGTGATGGCGCCAATGCTAGATTCGATTTGGCTGACGGCGCAGAATGTTAATATTACGGCTGTGCGTAATGGTAAGCCTGCACCACTATTGTGGGTTCGCGGTTCGTTTGACGTGTTTGCCTGGTTTGGTGGTGCCGGTGGAACATTAATGCTGATAGTTGCAATTTTGCTTTTTTCCAAACGCAGCGACTACCGAACAATTGCCAAAGTGGCATTAGCGCCGGCAATTTTTAACATTAATGAGCCAGTCGTGTTGGGACTGCCAGTGGTTCTTAATCCGGTGTACTTTATCCCGTTTATCGTGGCACCGTTAGTTAATGTTGCCTTTTCTTATGGGGTAAGCATGCTCGGTCTAGTTAATCCTGTCCAAGCGGCTGTCCCGGGAATTTTACCGCCGATTATTGGGCCGTTTTTAGCTTGCAACTATGATTGGCGCGCCGTGGTCTTGTGCATTGTTAACATGTTGATTGCCTTGGCAATCTGGACCCCGTTCGTGTTTGCAGCAGATAAATTGGCCGATGCCAACAGTCCGCGACCATATTATACAAGGCAATATTAATTACTAAAAAAATTGGCTTTTATCACGTAAATTTGGTAAAGTTAATTTTGTATGGCCCCGTAGTTCATCTGGATAGAACAATGGTCTCCTAAACCGTAGAGGTGAGTTCGAATCTCACCGGGGTCATTGAAGTATGGCGGTAAAGCCTTATAAATTAACACTTTCAACTTACTATGTTAGCCAATTGTTAGCCAAGCTATGCTAAATGCAATTTTTGTGGTTTATCCATAGAATCTAAAGCTTGAGCTAATATTTTTTGTTGGGTGGCTTTCATTTCATCTATCATGTAAGAATACGTATCCATAGTAATACCGATATTTGAATGTCCAAGTCTTTTGCTGATTTCATACCAGTCAACATGATGAGCCACTAAGTATGCTACGTGGCAATGTCTTAAACTGTGAAAATGGAATCCTTTTTTGTTAATACCTGCTTTTTTCATACGAACTCTGAGTGCATGATTAACAGCATTGTTACTTGGCAGCGTATTATTACTTTCAGCAAATACAAACTTGTGGTCATTTTGCTTTAGATTATTGAGAATTTTAATCAATGATTTTGAAATATAGATTGTCCTTTTAGAACTGCTATTTTTAGGTGCTTTGATTTTTTGAGAAATATAATCATAGGACTTGTTGATATTGATTGTCTGATTCTTCTCATCAATATCAGACCATGTTAGAGCCATAATTTCGCCAAGTCGCATTCCTGTATATATGGCAGTTAAAATCATGTATGGAGTGGTAAATTCATGATTTAACGAGCTTTTAGTGACATCAATCAAAGCTTGTATTTCAGCAATTGACAAATATTCAATATGATGTGTTTTTTTGTCATTCCAGACAACGTTAATTCTATTAGTGAAATTTTGTGGCACGATTCCTTCATCGTGTGCATCGGAAATGCATGCTTTGATTACGCCATGTAGTTTCTTAACTGTAATCTTAGAATGATTTTCGCCATAATCATTAATGAATTTTTGATAATCATTGCGATTAATATTATTTATTTTAGTTAGGCCAAAGTATTTTCTTAAAATATTGGTTTGACTTGTATAACGTCTTTTAGTTGCATCGGTTGTTCCTGGAAGTCGGTAGGTTGCAGCCCAGTCCCAAAAAAAATCAACGAATATCGGATTTGCATTGGTGATTTGGTTAGAATTTTTGGCAGAAATTTGTTCAATTTCCCATTTTTTGGCTTCTGCTTTGGTTAAAAAGCCACCTTTAGTTTTATATTTTTTCTTTTTCCCAGTCTTAGAATTAGCATCAAGAATGTACCAGGATACCTGCACAGTCCATGTTTTGCCACGCTTATATATAGCCACTTAAATCACTCCTTTAAATATGTTAAAATTAAGTGTAAACAAAAAGCACTGATACTAATTCAGCATCTTTTGTTTACATTTAATTCAGCTCTCAAGAACAATGTTTGGTCGCGGCGTTCTTGAGAGTTTTTTAGTATAGTTAATTAATTTTCTGCAGAATTATTTTTTGCTGGGTGCTGTAAAAATAAAAACACAATGCCGACAATTAAAACTACAATTGCAGGAAATGCAAGTGCAGCAGTAAAGCCAAATAGTGCATTACCGATTAAGCTTAGGACTGAGCCTACCATTGAAATATCATGCTTTTTTGATAAAACTAAAGCTATAATGCTCAGAATCACGCCAATCCATGCCATTGCATAGAAAAACGTACCAATTCCAGAAGTATTATGAGTACCACTCATTGCATCAGAAAATGCAGAACCAAAAATTACGAACCAGGATAATGTAAATAATACACAATTGATAATATCAAGAACTCCCGTCCACGTATTAATTGCTAAACGATTTTTCTTCATTCTTTCTCCCCTAAAAACTATTGCCATAGGTTTACTGTCGCTGGCTTTGTGGACACTAATTATTTAATAGTAACCTTAAATTTTGCAGCTTTTGATTCAAAGTCAACTAATGACTTAAATTGTAATTCAAATGTGCCGAGTTTTTTTGTACCAAATCCCGTTGTAACGTTTGCTTCTTTACCTGCTGCAACCGAATCCAAGGTATTGTTATTAATAGGATAATTTTTTAATTTTGTATTACTTGGACCGTAAACATTTAGATCCGTACCAATAGGCAAATCTTTTTTACTATCATTTTTTACATGATAAACAATTTTAATAACATTTTTTGGTTTAGTATCAGCAAATTCGTTACGCTCGCTAACTGCTTTAGCAGATTTGAGTGTGTATTCGACTTTACCTACTTTAACTGTGTCACCAATTTTATAATAATTAATTTTTGGCTGTGCTTTTTTCTGAGCAGACTTAGAAACTTTAGTTCCCCCTTGAGTATCGTTGTTATTGCTGCTGCAGGCTGTCAATGATGTAGCTGCCAACAAAGCTGTGGCTAATATAAATATTTTCTTTTTCATAACTTTTCTCCTTGAAAAATATTAATTACAAACATAGTTTATCAAAGTAAGTTAATAATTAATACGCTTATTTTTTTAGACACTAAAAAAATGCTTTTTGATGTTTGCCGAATTCTTTTTTAAAGATATCATCTACAAGATATTGCAGTTTACTAGGTACACCAAATGAACGTGCAAACTCATAAGACGAATTGATGTTCACATCATTCTGTCTACAATATTTAAGCAATAATCGAATTGCGAAACGGTTAGCTTTACATTCGTTTTCATCAATATTTGATTGAAGATTACAATTAATGATCAAATCTTCTTTATTACATATGGCATGCCAAATTTCATGAGCATATATAAAAGGCATTTCTTTTATAGAATGCCAATTTTCATTAAAGTAAATTGTACGCGGTATTCTGTAGGTGTATGAAACATCGTATGGACCTAAGTCGCTCTCACAAATCAAATTTATTCGATGACGTTTAGCATAGTCATCTAGCCATTGCATTACAGGCTCAATTACTTCAATCATCTAGTTCATCATCTTCTTCATCAAACGTATCCTTAAGAACTTCAGGATGATTTTTAACATATTGTTCAGCCAAGGCATCGTACATGTCTTTTAAATCATCAGGAATTCGTCCACCATAAGCCATACCAAAATCTTGCCAAGTAAGCTCATCATCTTTAGATGTCGGCTTGACGCCCTGTAGATATTCTGGAGTAGTATGTAATACTTTAGCAACTTTGGATAAGCTGTCTGGGCTTGGATTATATCGCTTCCAGCCGTAAATAGCATTAGTACCTATTCCAGCTTTTTCTGCAACTTTCTGTAAGCTATAGCCATATTTTTTGGCTAATTTTTTAACATTATCAAAAACAACGGTCATTTCTATAGCACCTCAAATAGAGCTGCGAAAAATAATTATAGCAAAGCTGTAAAAAATAGTTGACTTATTACAGCTTAGTTGTTATTATTATATCGTAAGCTAAAATGTAATAAAAAAAGTAATTCATAAATAAGTAATAAATAGCGATTTTTACAGGTGGGGACTTGCATAACGCCTTATTTCTTATGCACCAATTTTATAGCTTTGCTATAAAAAATGCAATACTTTTTATTACTTTTTTGCTTACTAAATTGTAAATATCAATTCAGCAAAGAAAGGAAGTGAGATAAATGGAAAACAATAAAAAAGGACGATTGAATAACAAACGTCCTTTTGACGGCATAACAGAATATAAACTTGATCAGCTTGCAAGAGAAACCATAGCTAGACTTCTTTATACCAATAGCTTTGACAGTATCAGATTAGCAATTGATTTGTATGATACTTGGCGCAGAAAACTAGAAAGGTAAATTGTCATCCTTTAGTTCTTCATCCGTTGGGATTTTAGCTAGCATTTCTTCAGGAAAACCGCCGTTTGTTTCCCCAGGAGTTTTTAAGCCAATTAAATCTTGCCAGTAATTCTCAACCAGTTTAATACAATCTTTTCTGGTAATTTCTTTTTTAAGAAATTTTGAGTTGGCAGTAATTTGACTACAGGCTAAGTTAACGGCGCTAAATAACAATTTATCTTTTTTATCATAAATATCCATGTTGAATTGCCTCCTTTCTATTGAAATTATCTCATAAAAGTAGGAGGGGATTTCATAAATTTAGAAAGGAAGTGAGACTATGCTAACAATTGATCCCGGGAGGGAGCTGGTTCAAAACTTCATCAAAAATAGTGAATTTAATGTATCTGATTTAGCCAAGACTTTTGGAATAACTAAACAAGAGGCAGGAGATTTTATTAACGGCAAAAGAGATGGAGAAAAAGCCAGTAATTTTATTTTAGGAGTAATTCATTATTACAAGCTTTAGAAAGGAAAAACAAAATGCAAGAACTAAAAGTGTTAGGTACCGAACATATCGGCAAGCTCGAATTCACAGGAATTGAAGGCGGATTCGGCAAGGACAAAAAAGCAATGTTGGTTAAGGACATTGCACAAATTCATAATCAGCCACTCGGAGAAATCAATAGAAGAATTAACGATAATCGCAAAAGATTTAAAGATAACCTTGATTTAATTGACTTAAAAAAACTCAATGGGTTTGAGCCATCGAGTTTTGGATTTAATAAGCAGTCATTTGCAAATTCAAATAATATCTATCTTCTTTCAGAACGTGGTTACGCAAAACTATTGAAAATTTTAGACGATGACAAAGCGTGGGATATATACGACCAGTTAGTCGATAACTACTTTAACATGCGAGTAGCAATCAAGAATGATGAGCCATCACTAGTTCAACAAAGAAGGCTTTCAATTATGGAAGACAATGCAGCAACCAGAAAAGCAAGAACACTGCTGAAAATTGCAGATGAAGTCAATTCTGACACAACTAAACAAATTCTTTTGGCACAAGCCGCTAAGGTCCTAACTGGCGAGATGACCTTGCCTACTATGAAACAGAAAGAGTACTCAGCTGGGCAAATTGCTGCCAAGTTAGGTGTTTCCGCGAACATGGTTGGGCGCACAGCTAACAAGCTAGGCTTGAAAGCAGAGCAGCCTGGTCAAAACCAATATGGCAGATGGGCGGCATCAAAGTCAATGAATTCGGACAAAGAGGTGCCGCAATGGCTGTATACCGATAAGGGGATGGCAGAAATTAAGAAGGAGTTGGCTTAAATGGAAGATGAAAACAGAAAAAAAGAGCAATCATCAAATGACTACTCAGAGGTTTTAAAGCAAAAAGATAAACAAATTAGGTCTTTAGAGTACGAAGTCAGAGACTTAAATCAACGTTTAGATTTTTCACAAACATTAATCGACGTTCAATTTGAGGCTGTATCAAAACTAATAAATACATTTGATAAGTTTAACGAACAAAGAAAAAATTTAAAAAGGTAAGTCATTATCTGAAACTGCATCTTCTTTAATACCAGCAAAAGTGGGATTTTTTGCCTCAACAAGAGTTTCTTGAGCAGAAATTTCGGCTTCAATAAACATAACAGTTACTTTGGTAAATTGTTTCATATCTGAAATATCTTTACTGGGATGTTGTTTTAAGTAATGAGTCTCATCGTTACCTATCCAAGCTGCGACTTTAGCCATATTTTTCAACTTAGGAATGTCAGAAAGATATTCATTTATAACAGCACCTAAAGCCATTTCAGAAATTTTGGGAGTGTCTATTGGATTGTTATCAATCGCATAATCCTTTATCAAAAATTCAATAGCTTTACGATATCCAACACCACATATTCTTTTTAGACCATATCGTTCAGCTTGATAGGCTTCACTATATATTTCAACAAAATCTGGAGATAGGTCCTTAATGGATTGATTAATTTCAATATCTATATTATCTAATGCTAATTCATATTCGGTTGGAATGTAGCTAAGGTAGCCCTCATTATTTGTACCAATTGTATAAACTTGCATAAAAAATTTATTACATTTAAGACATTGAAATACGCGAAAAATATCTGGTAAATCATCTACATCATAAATGTTTATGAGATTTTCTGCAGAGTCTGGATATGGCTTGCTAAAACATTCTTTAGGAATTTGTCTTTCTAAACAATATGGACATTTTTCAGGTATAGGTAAATCTTCAAATTCACTTTCATTCATAATAATTGACCTCATATTAAAAATTACATGTACTAATAAATTTTATCACTTGCAGTTAAGAAAGGATGCGAAAAGTAATGGAAGAAACAATAAGTGTTGAATTGTCAACTAAGTCTATCGATAAAATTGCTGACCTTGTGGAAGCAAAAGTAATTGCTAAATTACAAAGCCGCAGAAAAGCTATGGTAGAAGCTGCTACCGGTCAAATTATTAATCTTAACGAGTTTAATAAAAAATACGTCAAAAAAACGCCAGACTGGATTAAGCAGAATATTTTTTATGAGTTTAAGCCAAGCTGGGTTGAAGACATTCATCCTGGCAAAGGAAAAGCTTTTCGAATTCATGAAGATGAGGCAAAGCAATGGATGAAAGACCATCGGCACGAAATCGATTGGAATGCGAGAGTAATTTAAGGAGATAAAAAATGAAATTTAATCAAAATCCTAAAGTAAAACAGGATAAAGAAGATGCAGTTAAAGCATTAATGGCATTACTGATAATGGGCATTATCGAGTTTGCTTTCTACGATGCTAACAGATTGTGGCTGACGAATTTTACACGCTTCTTAGAAGATGTGGGTGCAAGTTTGTTAGTTGCAGCAATTGGCATGTTCATCAGTGCAGTTTACTTTTTAAAGCGTGACGAAAAATGACGGGTGAACAAAACAAAAAAGCCGTTGATATTAGGACTATCAACGACTTAGAAATAATAAATCTAAAGAAAGTATAACACATGGAAGCAAAAAGTATAACTGGGCAACAGATGACCCAGAAGCTGATGCGACAACAGGAAGCAATTGACCAGTACCGCGGCTTAGAACTATGGACAGCCTTTGACGTTTTTGACGAATTAGTTACCTTTGGCGACAAAGATTGTGATTATCCAGACGGTAAGGAATTTGTAATCAAGCAGTTAGAGCAGTCTAGGACAGCTGATGAATTTGCACAGAGTATTGACTACGCTAACGCAAAAGACATGATAGAAGATTTTGTTGAGAATGCAGCTGATGATGACTATTGGAACGGCATCGCAGAGCAATTCTTTGATGGGCAGAATATGGAGGACTTATAAATGAGCGAAGAAAAAAGAATTTTAGAGGCATCTGATGGTAAGTCAATTAACTTTGTTGAAAATACAATTTATTTTGATGGAGGTAATGCAGAACCTTTTACTAAGACGGAATTATTTGAAAAGGAATTATCCTGTGCTGATTTTGATGCTGTTAATTATTTTTTCAGTGAAACTGAAATAAAGCAAAAAATTTGGGACATGGCAATTCCATACGAAGAAAAGCGAATTTTTACAATTGGTAAAACAAACCTGTATAAATGCCATAATGAATGGTTCTTAGACGATACAGATGAAGCTATGCCAGTAACCTTTAAAGAATTTAGAGAAGCACTTAGATATTTATTTAATAGCGGACGTGTCATATATACAAATAATGATTTTGCAAATACTTTATGGGATACATATTCCAAGCCTGTTAAGGAGGACAAATAATGATTGATAAAAATTTCTTAGTCGATAAAATTCATGATCAAGCACGAGACTTAGTTGATACGCAATTCAGCAAGCTGTCAGTTGATGACCAGACGCGTCAAGACCTACAAGCGCTTCAAAATACAGAGCAATTCAAGCAATTAAAGAATCATCTAGTTGCTGCCCACGAAAAGAAACTAACTAATTTAGTTTTAGAAAATCTTGAGGGCGTTAAAGGTTTAGTTGATAGATTGGCAGGTGGCAATGATGAAGCTCTTTGAAATTAACGATGCAATTAAGCAAGTCATGGACCGAGACGACCTCGACTCAGTAACAATGAAAGATACGCTTGACTCACTTGAATTGACGCGTGAAGAGAAGCTAGATAGCTTAGCAGCTGTTATTGAAAAGTGTGGAGCAGAAGACGATTTCTTAACGGAAAAAATTAGAAAGTTGACTGACCAGAAACACTTTAATCAAAACAGAATTAATAACTTGCAAGAGTACATGACTAATATCTTGGATGAAGCAAAAATCAAGAAGCTGCAAACTAAGAACCATATCTTAAAGCCACGCAATTATCGTGACAAGACAATTGTTTCAGACGGCAATTTATTGCCGCAAGAATACAAAATCAAAGAAGAAGTTGTCAAGATTGACCGTAAGAAGATTTATCAAGACTTGAAAAACGGTAAAGAAGTAGCTGGTGCGCACCTCAAGCCTAACCGTAAGACAACAATCAGTTAGGAGGAAAGCACATGGCAGAAGAAAATAAAAAGCAGCCTAAAGACTATGTGCCACTGGCAGTCAAGATTGCTAAAGCCAACAAGGATATTGGTGTAATTGCCAAAGATGGAAATAACAACTTCCAGCGCTATTCTTTTCAAACAGAAGCAGCAATTAAAGCAGCTGTACAACGGGTAACGTCAGAGAATGGTTTTTCGATCATTCCCAAGTTTGAAATTGTTGAGCGTGAACAGCAGCCGACTAAAAACCGTGGCGTAAATAATTTTGTGTATGTGTTGGGCACTTTCACAATCACTGACGGCGTTGAAACGCTTGTAGGTGCAATGCCAGGGGCTGGCGCAGATACCGGTGAGAAAGCCGTTCAAAAGGCTTGCACGTCAGCTCAAAAATATTTCTATAAACAATTATTCAACATTACTGACCGGGACGAAGACCCTGATGGGCAAGACAGCAATCCTGGTGGTGGCTATCAAAGACGGCAGCCTAGTCGCAAAAAGGCTGCACCAAAGAAGCAAGAAGCGCCCGCTAAGCAGTTTACTGATGATGAATTGATGGCGTACACGATCACTGACAAACGAGGCGAAGTTAAGCTAGTACAGGTGCTTGCAGAAGCATCGCTGGGTAAAGCCGACAGCAAGGCAACCTTACACGAATTAGGCGGCGAAAGTAAGTTAGCCTATGCTCAGATTTATAAGCGTGGACTGCATAAGAAGTGGCTTAATAGCAAACCTGATGCCCAAGATGAAGCACTTAGTAAAGCAGTCGGTAACATCGAACAAACCCCGGAAGCAGGTGCATAGCATGGTGAAAATTCTTAGAAACAAAAGAAACTTATACGTTAATGTTAGCCAACAAATAGTTTCCGATAACCGACTTAGTTGGAAAGCACGAGGCATCTTTGTTTACTTGTGGGGGCAATCAGACAATTGGCAATTCTACTTTAAAGAAGTTGCTAAGCATGCCAAAGATGGTGAAGAAGCACTTAGAACAGGCATAAAGGAGCTTCAAACTTACGGCTATTTAAAAATTGTAAATAAGCATGATAAAGATGGTTCATTTGCTGGTAAAAGTTGGATTTTGTCGGATTATGTTCACCGTGATGGCGGTTTTCCCGAACACGGTAAAATCGGCAATAATTCGCCAAAAAGTGCCGAAAACACCGAACACGGTAAAAACCGTACTTCGGGAAATCCGGCACTAACTAATATTAATAGTAACTATTATCAAGAAGTAACTAGTAAAGATATAGATAGTCCTGCTAAAGCAGAACCACCTGTTTTGCAGAAAAATAATTCAGTCTTTAAGCAAGTTGTTGACTACTTAAACAAGAAAGCGCATAGAGATTTTAAATATACGAATAAGTCTACGCAACGTCTTATCAACGCCCGTGTAAATGATGGCTTCGATGTGCCCGATTTTAAGAAAGTAATTGATACCAAATGCGCAGAATGGCTTAACGACAAGAAGATGTACAGATATTTACGTCCGGATACTTTATTTGGCCCTAAGTTTGAGGGTTACCTCAATGAAAAGGCACCTATTGCTAATTCAGAGCATGAGATAGACCCACGCATGTTAGCTACAGTACCAGACGTTGATGAAGATGATTTACCGTTCTAGAAAGGAGCGTCATGTCAAATTCAATGGGAAACATGATTGGCACAATTAATCGGGCGGTTAAACGCACTGACGAAGTGTGTCCAATACATGGAACTAGTCTTGTTTATATCCAGGGCGTTAAAAAGGTTAAGCCGTTTTGCATGAGATGCACAATTGAGCAGCGCGATGCCCAAGATAAACGCATGCACGAAGAGTATAAAGTAAGCCGATTTCGCGGCTATCTTAAAGGACAATCGCTGGTTGACCGTGCTGATACCTTTGGCTACACGTTTGCGACTTTCAAAAGCAACACAGGAACAAGTGAACACTATGCCAAGCAGGCTGCTAGACAAGTTGCTGGTACGTATCTTAAACAGCCTGATAAGAAGTTTAACTGCTTATTCTACGGTAACGCAGGAGCGGGCAAAACTCACTTAGCTATGTCTATACTCAACGCCGTAAACGACAACGCAGAACCAATGCAAAGGTGCTTATTCTTAAGCGTAAATAAGCTAATTCGTGAGATGAAGAATTGGTTTGGCGACAAGACTCAGGTTTGGTCACCTAAACATGTGGCTGAATTGGTTCACAAAGCAGACCTGGTAGTCTTGGACGATTTGGGTGCAGAGAGCGCCAACAGTCAAGCGACTAGCTTTGTGCAAGATACGATTTTTGATATTTATGAAAGCAATCAGCGCATTATTACAACAACTAATCTGAGCATGGACGATCTTTACAAGACATACCATTCAAGGCTTGTTAGCCGTATGCAAGAAGGCGGAGCAGGGCACGTGATTGACTTTAGCAAAATTAGAGATAAACGCCGGGGACTGTAACATGAGCAGCATGTGCGAGATACCCGAATGGGTGTATGAGAACAATCCTAGCTATTGGGCTAAACAGGCCATGCAAGATGGCGGCATTATTGTTTGTAATGATGAAAGCGAACCCAAGTTTATGTTGAGTGGTTTCCAGTTAGGAAAGAAAGTAGAGATAGTAAATGCATAATAAGAAAATTAAAGCCTACAAGGCTAAGGACGGAAAGTGCTACGAATTGGTTGAAGTAGTCAAGCAGGGACTAGAGGGTTATATCTACATTGTGGTAACGGTTGATGTGGGCACTCACAGAGGCGTTGACATAGCAACGAGTGTAGTTGAAGCAAGAAAGAAATTAATCGAAGCTGGAGCCGTTCCAGTTAAGCTGAGTGACACAGTAATGGAGATGGAGTAGATGATTAACCGGACAGTATTAGTTGGTCGCCTGACACGGGACCCAGAATTAAGAACGACTCGAAGTGGAGCAAACGTTTTGTCATTCACATTGGCAGTTGACCGAAACTTCAAAAACCAAGACGGCTCACGTGATGCCGATTTTATTCAATGTGTAGCGTGGAAGAAGACGGCAGAAATTATCAGCCAGTACAGCCACAAGGGTTCAATGCTGGGAGTTGACGGTCGTATTCAAACTAGAAACTACGATGACAAGAATGGACAGAGAGTTTATGTAGCCGAAGTTATTGCAGATCAGATTGCGCTGCTTAATTCAAAGAATAGCAATCAAGGACAGCAAGGCGGTTACACGCCAAATAACAATGGTAATGGTGTTAATAATCAGTCTGGTGGTAGAGATCCATTCGCAGGTAGTGGCGATACGGTTGACATCAGTGACGATGATTTGCCATTTTAAGGAGCGATACTATGGATTATCAGGAAAGAAATTTTCAAAAGCGTTCACTAAGAGGAACTATTGCACACATGAATGAGATTATGTCTGAATGTAGGTCAGACATACGTTTTACAGATGCGGGCTCTTCAGAAGATATACGCTGGCAAACGGAATATGATTTAGCAAAAGCTAAAAAAGCAAAAGCTATTAAACAATTAGCTGACCTTATGTAAGGAGCAATATTATGAATATTTGTGATTACTGTGGTAGAGAATTTGCAAGAAAGAACTGGGAAGTCTCATTTAAAGGTAAAACTTATTACTTTTGTACTAAGGAGTGTAGCACCAGTTTTTGCTTTGATTTTGATAATGCTTGGGTTAATCAGGACTTTAACACTAGATTAGCTCGAGGACTGTTTGGCGGGAGTAGATAAGGAACAATGGCAAAGAGCAAATGTGAATACTGTCAAGACAATGCGGCAATTTATGGCGAAGATGATGATTTAAGTGGACTGGTTAGATTGCATAGACGCAAAGATAAGAATGGAAAAATGTTTGCGCAGATTAAAATATATTCAAGCTATGGCAATAGTACTATGGAATTTTTAGTTGATTACTGTCCTTGGTGTGGCAGAAAGTTAGGAACAGAATGATGACTGAAGAAAAAAGAATATTTAGTAAGAATGGATATGTACTTTTCTATAATGAACCAATGCAATGGTGGGATTGGGAAAGGTGTGGAATGGCACCAACGCCAGTTACTAAATCAACTTTTAAAAAAGTTATAAAAAATTATTTTTATGAAGAAACTAGGGACTTGATAAACTTTATTAGTATTGACGAATTCTGGGATAAGTACGGTACCCCTGTTCCAGAAAAAAAGTGGTATGTGAAAGTGCCACATACTTATCCAAGCTCGTGGTATCAAATAGGTCAATGCAATGATTCTACAATGATTATTACAAATATCGAATGTGTACCTAATGACTCATTTAAGTTCACTGATTCTGAAATTAAAAAATATCATCTTGAAGATTGCGAGAAGGTGCCAGCTGATGAGTGAAGAAATAGAAATTACAAAGCTGGATAATGTAAAGACAGCCAAGAATGTACGAAATTTTTTTCAAACTGTTTTCCCTGATTATTTGATTGAAGCAGGGTACCATCGTACCGACTTAAAGACAAGTCAAATAAACCAGACTGGCATTGCTTCGCATAACGGAAACAGCGCAGAACAAAAAATGAAGCATATCTACAATATGCAGAACAAGTGCAAAGCAGTATATCAGGCAATAGATAGCTTGCCTAACAAGCCTAAGCAACCATTTAAAGCAATTTTGTCTGAAGTATATCTGGATGAACTTGAGGACTGGAAAGTAATGCAAAAAGTAGGATATGCCAAGACAAATTATGGTCGCTTAAAGCAACAGGCATTGTGCCAATTTGCAAAAGCGCTTGAGGTTCAAAAGATTAAGTACGACGCAGATATTCCCAACTTGGAGGTCATTAAAGATGACTAGAACTAAAATCCCCTGGGACCAGCTTCACTATCTTGAGGACCGGTATGACAACAATTTAGATGAAGTTGAAAAGAGCGGCAATGCTGACGACATTCGCAAGCTGAACGAGATAATTCTGATTATGAATCCAGATAGTAAAAGTGCTGACAGTATTGCCCGATATATCGAAATTGGGTACGGTGTCAGGGAAGTTGAAGAAGAACTTAAAGTTGACTACAGAAAAATATCTGCTGTTATGAAGGAACGCCGTCTAGAGCTAAAGCCTAAGTTTAGCTATATGTTAGTTGACCCGTATGGCTGTCCGTTTTTCCTGGAGCAGTTAGAAAATCTAAAGCCGTTTGGTAAAGTGCGTGAAAACTTTAAAGCAGATCAGCGTGCATTCAGCAAGCTAGGTTTTAAGTTGTACCGCTTTGACAATCACTGGTTCGACCTTGATAGAGGCGACAACTATATGGTTAAGGGCAACAACGAAACGATTTTTGTTAAGTAATAAGTAAAGGGGTTGTGATTGTGGAATTCAATGAGTTAGAGGAGCTGGACATTGACAGAGTTAAAACAGCTGAAAAAGTAAGCAGCTTTTTGACTAAAACCTTTGTCCACTATCTTGATAAGGCTGGTATGCATAAGACTGACCTTAGTTCACCACAGTTAGACCCGACAGGAGTGAGCAGTCATGGAGGCAATAGTGCTGAAAGCAAGATGATGTTGATTCTGGATTGCGAGAACAAGTGTATGGCTATTATCAAGGCGATAGATAACTGTCGCGAAAATATCAATCGTGGGGTACGTAACAAAACGATACTACATGGTTTGTACATTCAAGATTTGGAGAATTGGCAGGTTCAAGACAGACTGCAATTGTCCGAAACTGCTTATTACAACAAGAAGCAGGACGCACTATGTGAATTCGCCGACAGAATTGAGGTTTGGGCATATCGCTTCGGCACACGCATCCCTGACTTGCATGTATACAAGAAAGAAGAAACCAATTGAAACGGTATGAATTTACGATCATGGGGGACCCGTTTGGCAAGCAACGTCCGCGAGCAACCATAAGGGGAGGTCATATCCACATTTATACGCCACAAGAAACAAAGGACTATGAAGCTAGAGTTCGCGAAGCTGCTACTAGACAAGTGCGAATGATTACTGTACCTGTGGTAGTCGACATAAAGGCGTATTTCAAGATACCTAAATATTTTTCTAAGAAGAAAAAGAGAAGATGTTTAGCGGGACTTGAAAGACCGACAAAAAAGCCAGATAAGGACAACATCGAGAAGATAGTTCTTGATGGCATGAATCCTTTATCTGGCGTAAACAAGGCAACTAGAAAGCGAGTTGTTAAAGCTGAGGGGCTTTATTTAGATGATAAGCAAGTTATCGCTGGTAAAACAACCAAACTGTATGGCGAGCCTGCACGAGTTGAGGTAGTAGTTACAGAATTTGAGGCATAGCATGACTGAATATGAATATTGTAGTGTATGCAGAAGGTTAGTTAACTTTAGTGCTATTAGAAAAGGCACAATGATATTTTGCAGTCAGGCTTGCTTGGATAGATACATTAGAGCCTTTAATAAAGCCGCGAAAGAGCTGGAAAATTATATTTTAAACAGTGTGAAATGAATATGGAGAAGAATAATGGATAAAAAAGTAATTACTAAGCTTAACGAATTACAAAATAAAGCGATTGAGGCTGGTACTAAGATGGAACTTAGTGAGAATGCTAGTGCGCATCAATTATTAAGCGACTTGGTATCTGATGTTGTTGATGATACGAATGAAATTTTAGGCTTATTAAATAAGGATGAGGCATAGCGATGAGTGAAGAAAAAAGAACCATTGAGCAAAATGGTGTGAAAGTTTATAGATCTGAAAACAAAATATTGAACATGGGTAGGGAAAGTAATAGATATGCTTTACCTATGACCAAAGATGAATTTGAGAGTTATGCGCTAGGCAATAAAGTATCTGAGCAATTAAAGTGCTTGATTCAGTTTACTGGGGGAGTAAGTACTTTTTGGGATAAGTTTGGAGTTCCAGAAAAGAAATGGTATGTAAAGGTACCACATACTTATCCCAGTTCTTGGTATCAAATTGGTAAGTGTGGCGATTCTACATGTATTGTTGCAAGTTTAAGCTCTAGAGATGACGATTCATTTCATTTTACCGATTCTGAAATTAAAAAATATCATCTTGAAGATTGCGAGAAGGTGCCAGTTGATGACTGAAGAAAAACGTATTTTTGATAACGGTAAAATAGTCGCACGATTTGATAGTGAACATGAATTAAAAATTGAAGGTTCTTGGCTTTATGGGCCAACGCCAGATCCCTTTACCTTTAAAGACTTAGAGAAACTGCAAAGAAAGCATTTTATTGGATGCGAAATTATAGATGTTATAGGCATTACTAAATTCTGGTGGGACTACTGTAAGCCTGCTCCTAAAATGTTTGAACTAAAAATTGAGCCTAAATATTTTAAAGCTCAAATAGACGGTTCAAAGCAATTCGAAATTAGAAAAGACGATCATGAAGAAAAATTCAAAGTGGGCGATATATTACGGCTGCGAGAGTATGAGAATAAAAGATATACAGGACACTCATTATTTGTAAAAGTAACCTTTGTGACTGACTATAAGCAGCAAAATGGATATGTAGTATTAGGAACAAAAAAACTAGATAAAGCATGGTAGATAATCAAAAAATTGCTCTTTTTTGAATTAAGAGAGTAAATATCAGCTTGTTAAATCAAAAAATGGGCGTTTTTTAAATTAAGGAGAACAACATGGCAGGTAAAACGTTAGATTTTAACGGTAAGATCAAAAATTTTAAGGCGCAAGACGGTACGGTAACTATCACAGTTACTGCAGACGCACAAGATATGTCACTGGACCAACTAAGTGAGATTGCACAGGCTGGCGGATTAAGTTTCCAGTTAGAAGCAAGCCAACAGGAAATGATTGATGACAATGGCGAGGTTCCAGACGGGCAAGGTGACCTGTTTGATGAGCCTGACGATGACGATTATGTGTCAATAGATAAAAACTCAGATGATCAAGACAAGACAATTTCATTTGATGAAGCGAAACAAGGCGTGGATAAGGAGGACAATTAATGCACACCTTGCTTATCTATGATGATTGTTTTGAAAAGGTAAAACGGGATGTTTTCAGTTTTATTCTGTCTGGCGAGTATTTATTTATTAAGAGTGTCAAACGTGAGCGAGATAGCAATTCGGTGTTAATAGCGTACATGCCGAGTAAATAAAAAAGTCACGGGATTATTCTCGTGGCTTTTTGCTTAAGGTGGCGAAACGGTGGAGATTTGGTGGCGAAAGCCTGGCGAAACGGTGGCGAACACATGGAGCCATAAGGGGGTATAGTGGTATTGTCGAAGCGGTGATGGAAAAGCAGCTTTGACAGGCGAAAAAATTGTGCAAATACAAAAGGCAGCAGTGCGTTAGGTACGAGGATAGCTATGTCAGCTATAATGCAGGTTCGATTCCTGCCATTGCTATTGCTAGAGTATCTCAGTCGGTAGAGCAAAGAGGTAACCAAACCTTATGTCGCTGGTTCGAGTCCAGCCTCTAGCATAATTCTTAATAGCTATGGACGGTTTAATCAGCCGTCTTTTGTTTGGAGAAAAATAATTATGAAATATAGAAAGAAACCCGTAGTTATCGATGCAGTTAAATTTTTAGACGATGTTGATGTAATGAACAAATTGCAAGATGAGTTAGGACTTGATCCGGTAAGAGTTGATTATAAAGATTCGAAGCATCCGGTGCTGAAAATTGAAACACTTGAAGGCATGATGATTGCTAATGTAGGTGATTACATCATTAAAGGCGTAAATGGTGAGCTTTATCCATGCAAGCCTGACATTTTCAAGAAAACATATGAGCTTGTGAAGGAAGTCTAAAAATGGGAAAAGTAACAATTAAACTTAAAAATGGTATTGAAGAATTTACGTGTAATTCAGCAACAAGTATAGAACTTATTAATAATTTTTTGGTTGTTAATTATTATGATGATCAAGAAAATCGTACAACGATGTTTGCAGCTGATGAAGTGAAAAAATGCGATGCACCACAAGATTGTATTAATTTTAAAAATGCTGCAAAAATAGCAGAAGAGCTAATAAGTCAAATAAAAAAATGTGTAGCGAATGATGCAACTGATTTTGATAAATTCGATGAAGAAACAAGCAAGGTCATGACAGATCGTGACAAAGAATTTCAGAAAATGAGTAAGGAAAATGCTGCTTTTTCTAAGAAAATCAAAGAAAACATAGATAAATACTTAGCAAGTTAGCTTGAAAGGAGATGATAAATATTGAGTTTAACTGCTAAACAAAAGAGATTTGCAGAAGAGTATATTATTTCGGGAAACGCTACGGACGCAGCGAGAAAGGCTGGGTATTCGAAAAAAACAGCCTATTCGATTGGACAACAAAACTTGAAGAAAGTTGAAATTTCGACATACCTGCAAAAATTGCAGAAGAAAGTTTCTGGCGATAAAGTTGCTGATCAGCAAGAAATACTTGAGTATTTGTCATCTGTCATGCGAGGCGAACAGGTCGAAGACGTGGCAACTGCTAAAGGAATTTACAAAGATGTTCCAGTTGGTGCAAGAGACAGGATTAAAGCAGCAGAACTGCTAGGCAAGCGGTCAGCAATGTGGACAGAGAAGCATGAGGTTAATGCGAATATAGCAAGTCCAGTAAAGATTATTGACGATGTACCAGACGAAGAAAAGAACGAAGACGATGACAGTTAGACTAACAAAGCTAATTGCGCCGTCTTTTTATTCGGTCTATCAAGATGTAAAGCATCATAAATATGCTAATTATTGGCTAAAAGGAGGACGTGGTTCGACCAAGTCCTCTTTTGTTTCGCTCGTAATTATCCTGGGCATGATGCAAGACTCAGAAGCCAATGCAGTGGTTATTCGTAAGGTTGCTGCAACGCTACGTGATTCGGTATTTGACCAATATCTGTGGGCGATTGACAAGCTAGGCGTTGCTGATTACTGGGCAAGCTCAACCAGTCCAATGCAGCTAACATATTTACCGACAGGTCAGCAAATACGTTTTAAAGGTGCTGACAAGCCGCAAAAGATTAAGTCGCAGAAGTTTAGACATGGCTACACGAAATTCAAGCACTTTGAAGAAATCAGTGACTTCAAGGGCATGGAAGAGATACGTAACATTAACCAGTCACTTAACAGAGGTGGCAGCGGCATTGTTACGTTTAGCAGCTATAACCCACCAGCTAGTCAGCGTAATTGGGTCAACGAAGCAACAGAACAGCAAAGTTTACGAAAAGATACATTAGTACATTCGTCTGATTACCGCTCAGTCCCGCAAGAATGGCTTGGTAAAGAGTTTATTGCTGACGCTGAACAGCTCAAACATGATAATGAAAAAGCCTATCAGCACGAATATTTGGGTGAAGTAACTGGTACAGGTGCGGAGGTATTTGACAATCTTACTATCCGAGTTATTACGCAGGAAGAACGTGCTAACTTTGATGACTTTTATCACGGCATGGACTTTGGTTATGCTAAGGACCCAACAGCATATCTGGATATTGCCTATGAGCCAAATAGGCGGCGGATATTCCTGCTTGATGAAATTTATCAAACGCAAATGTTGAGTCGTGAAGCTGCTGCAAAGATTAAGCCGTTAAATCCAAGGAATGAAATGATCTCAGCGGACTCAGCTTCACCTGATGCAATTGGAGAATTGCGTGATTTAGGCTTGAATGTTGTGGGCGTTAAGAAAGGCCCTGGGAGTCGTGACTTTACTTATAAGTGGCTGCAAGGCTTATCTGAGATTGTAATTGATCCTAGAGCATGCCCTAACGCAGCAAGGGAGTTTCAAGGCTATGAATATCAACGTGATGGTATGGGGAATTTCATCGAAAAGTATCCAGACGGTAACGACCATACAATTGATGCAGTCAGATATGGTATGAGAACAGCAATGAAGAGAGGAGGTTATGTACCTTGGAAATAAAGGCAGTACAAGAATTAATATTGGGCACTGCAAAAGAACGAGCCCGTTTTACTGCAGATTATGAGAAATCGTTACGCTATTACAAGACGCAGAATGATATTACTAACAAGAACAGAGGCAAGTCTGAGATGAATAAAGACGGCAAGGACGAGCCATTAAGGCACGCAGATAACCGTGTCAGTTCAAACTTTCATCAACTATTAGTTAACCAAGAAGCAGGTTATGTAGCTACAGTAGCACCACAGATTGATGTAGGCAGTCAGGCAGATAGCGATAAAGTTAGTGCAGTGTTAGGCGATAATTTTAATTTAGCCTTGAACCAGCTGGTCATTGACGCAGCTAATGCTGGTCTTGCATGGCTGCACTATTGGATAGATGAAGACGGTAATTTCAGATATGGTGTGATTGAACCTAGTCAGATAACACCGATATGGTCGACTGAGCTTAATCGCAAGTTATTAGCTGTGCTTCGCAGTTATCGGCAGTTGGACCCTGATACAGGTAAGTATTTCAATATTCATGAGTATTGGACAGATAAAGAATGCCAAGTATATAGAGAAGTTGATAATGCAGATCGATTCGAATTGGAGCCGTACAATTGCTTTACTAGTTACGACATGACAGCCGGCTATGAAACAGGTCAGAGTAATGTTTACAAGCATGAGCTAGGACGTGTGCCATTTATTGCATTCCCAAAGAATAAGTATCAACAACCTGATTTGTTGAAATACAAAGGTCTGATTGATGCCTACGATGACATTTACAATGGCTTCTTGAATGACCTTGACGATGTTCAGCAAGTAATATTAGTTCTGACTAACTTTGGTAAGGCTGACTTAGATCAGTTTATGGCTGATTTACGAAAGCACAGTGCTATAAAGTTTGAAAATGATGGTTTGGGTGACAAGTCTGGCGTTGATAAGCTGACGATTGATATACCAACAGAAGCTCGAGATGATGCACTGAAAATCACTCGTGAAGACATATTCCTTTATGGTCAAGGAGTTGACCCTAGCAAGTTTGAATCAACTAATGCGAGTGGTGTAGCTATCAAAATGTTGTATTCACATTTGGAAATGAAAGCAGCTAATACTGAGACACATTTCAGAGATGCAATTAACGAATTAGTTAGGGCAATCATGAACTATCTGAATTTATCTAATCCAGAAGGGCGTAAAATCACGCAGACATGGACGAGAACACAGGTTGAAGATGATTTAACACAAGCGCAAACAATTGCTCAGCTGGCAAATTACACCAGTAAGGAAGCAATTGCAAAGAACAATCCGTTAGTTGATGATTGGCAGCAAGAACTGAAAGACCAGAAGCAAGATATTGCTGCAGGTGATCCATATGCTAGTGATGATGAGCATGATAAGCCTGGTAAGTTAAACGGTGGTCCAGATGACGACAAGGAAGACTAGAAATTACTGGAAGAACCGACAGCTTGAGTTAAAACAACGACAGTTAGACAATGCCACAGACTATGAAGCAGCACTTCGTAGTAGAATGAAGATGTTGTTTAATGAGATTCAAAAAGAAATTGACAAGTTCCTGGCACGTTATGCAGCAAACAATGACATTGATGTGCCTAGTGCAAGAAAGTTACTAGCTCATATCAATACGACTAACTGGCAGATGACTCTTAAAGAATTTGAAGAGAAGGCTAAGGCAGGCGGCTTTGATAAAGAGTTAGACAACGAGTATTTCAAGAGCAGAATTGCTCGTTTACAGGACATTAACAAGCAACTGCAGGAATTAGGTGGTAAATTTGCGGACAAAGAGTCCGACAGAATGGGGGACGCGTTAGCAAACCAGTTTCAAGACACTTACCTGCATCAGAATTATAATTGGCAGGATTCGCATAATGGCTTCAGCATTGATTTCACACACTTTAACGAAACGCAATTAAAGCAAATTGCTAATCAGCCCTGGCAAGGTAGTAACTTTTCTAAGAGAATTTGGAAGAATTACCATGATGTTTTGCCTAACCAACTGACAGACGCTTTGCTAAGAGGAACATTGCTTGGTTATTCTGCTGATCGAGTTACAAGAATGCTCAAAGATCGATTTGCTGATGTTACGAACAATCAGATTCATCGGTTAGTTGTTACGGAAATGGGACACGCTGCTGAGAACGCAACAGCTGAGTTTTATGAAGATTCGAAAATTGAACAGTACGAATATATGGCCACACTTGAGTCGCATACCTGCGAGCAGTGTGGTTATTTAGATGGCAAGATTTTTAATGTTAAGGATAGAATTGACGGTGAGAATTACCCACTAATTCATCCTTACTGTCGTTGCACAACTGTACCGTATGACAATACACTGCCAGACATTGAAACACGCTGGATGCGTGACCCAAAAACTGGCAAAGGCAAGTTAGTCGATAGCATGAGCTTTCAAGATTGGAAGAAGCAATATGTTGATGGCGTTGCACCAGAATCTAAGTTTGATCCAATGGACAAGACGCAGTGGCCAAAACATATTAGAGTTTCTGATTCTGATATGTTTGGTAAGCAGATTAGTTTTGAATCGCCAGAAGGACGCACATTAGGTTCTGAATCATTAGACAAAATGGCGCGTTGGGATGATGAAGATGTCAAAGACACACTTGGCGAATATTATAAGGGCGATGAAAAGCAACAATCTTCTGTTTTTAATTGGATAAAGAAATACAAAGATTATCTATCTAAGCCAGTTAAGCCTATTACTGAAGAGCAAACATCTCAAAAGTATACTGCCGATTTGTTTAAGCCTAAGCCATTGGGTATTGATATCGACAAAGCTACTAATGATGAGCTGCGTAACTATATCAGTAGCAATTATGGGATGCAATTTGAAGAGACAAGTAGAACTAAATTATCTAATATTGCTTTGAAGGAAACTATAAAGACAATTGATCAGTTCAAAGATCTATATAGTGCGTTTCCTGATAAGATACCTGTTTTGCATGCTTATCCAAAGTCAAAAATGGGGAATACAATAGCTTGGTATTCAAGTTATGTCCATGACTACACGCCGGTTGAATTTGGCTTGAATACGTTATTCTTTAAAGACAGTGAATATTTAAAGAGAACAGTTGAAGCAAACGTAAAATCTCATTGGTTCTCAGATAATGCAGATGCAAATCATATAATGCTGCATGAATTTTGTCATCATATAGATAGGCAATTGTCTAAACTCATGGGGAAAGGCTTTTCTGATGAATTATTTACTAGAATAGCAAATGAAGGCAATCCTATTGATGTAAAAGCAATAGGAAGATATGCAGAAAGCTCTTTAGAAAAGCAGCATAGTCATGTTGAAGCATTTGCTGAAATTATGACAGAAGCTTATGGTCCAACGCCAGGTAAACAGGCTCTTGCTTTTAAACAGGAATTCGAAAAAATGGCTTTGGAAGTCCTTAATAAATCAGATCAAGCTAAAGTTATACCTACAGAGCAAGCTCAACGTAATCAGATTAAGAAAGCTAAACTTACCTTTGATGAAAAACAGGGCTTGAATAGCTATCTGTCTTCATGGTCGTATAAAATAAATGATAAACTTAGGCGTGGTATTAAACTTGATAGTTTTGATAAAGCGACTATGAAGAAACTTGATTCCGCTTTAAACAACTTGCCTAAATATAAATCTGATAAGCAATTACAGCGTTCAATAGAGTTATTTAATGAAGAAGATATCATAAGATTTTTAAAAAAATGGCAGCCTGGGAAAATAGTAGAAGAACCAAGCTATACATCAGCAAGTAAAGGGGTTTACGCTTCTGATGATAATATACAAATTATTGTTAAACATCATAAGAATGGTCGTGACTTAGCTGGATATGGACTTGAAGCTGAAAAAGAAGTATTATTTAAGCGAGGAACTAAGTTTAAAGTGTTAGATGGTTATCTGAAAGATAATAAGATTTTTTTGGAGGTTGATGAAATTGACTGATGAAGAACCATATTCTGGTTTAAGATGGCACATGCCTCTTGGTGGAAAAGTAATCGGTAGGGATCATCCACAAACTGAAGAAGAAAAGAAAAAACATGAAGATCTTATAAGACAAGTCAAAGCTTTACCTGATTCTTTTTATCATAATGAACACGCTGAAAAAATAAGACAGAAAATTAAAGAAGCTAATAAATTGTACGGCTTTCCTGAAGATGAAAATCTTTAGAAGGAGGAAGTTAGAATGATAGGTCAACCTAAGGGACTTAAATATTGGACTGATGACGGTATTAATCCAAAAGCACCTCAATGGGCTAAGGACGAATATGTTGAATACATGCAAGCAATGGATGAGAAGCCTGATAAGAACGGAATAGTAAGATATGTGTAAATAGCGATTAGTAAAATCTACTAACCGCTATTTGTTTGCCCTGAGCATGGCATAAAAAGGCTTATTTTTTATACCCTTGCGAGAAGTCAACTCGTAAAAAGATGTTAAAGGAGCAGTTATGAAAAGAGATAGTTTAAAAGAATTAGGTTTGAGTGAAGAAGTCATTGACAAGGTTATGTCGATGAATGGCGAAGATATTAATGCAGCTAAAGGAAAATCTGCGGAGCTTAGTACGGAAAACGAGAGCTTGAAGCAACAAATTGCTGACAGAGATAAAGACTTGGGCAAGCTAAAGAAGCAAGTCAGGGACAATGATGATGTTTCTGGTCAGCTTAAGGAGCTGCAAGACAAGTATAAGCAAGATACCGAGCAGCTTAATGAGCAATTAAGTCAGACTAAGCTGACCAATGCAATCAATCAAGCTCTGACAGCTGATAAGGTACGCAATCCTAAGGCAATTAAAGGTTTGCTGAATATGGACGATATTAAGTTAAACGATAAAGGTGAATTGATTGGCTTAGATGAGCAAATTGCTGCAATTAAAAAGAGTGATGCTTACCTATTTGATGAAGGCAGCACACAACCATATAATCCAGCTGGCGGCAGCCCTGCAACTAATACCAAGGCATTTAAAGACCTATCACTTGTTGAGCGCGTTCAACTGAAACATGATAACCCAGAACTTTTTGAACGAGAAAATGAAGAATTCAAGAAAGGAATTGAATAAAATATGGCAGATTTAACAACAACGCAAGAGTTTTTAGACCCAGAAGTCTTAGCTCCGATTATTGAAAATGGATATACAAAACAAATGGCATTCTTGCCGTTAGCTGATGTTGATAACACATTAGTTGGTAAGCCGGGAGATACTGTGACGGTACCAACCTGGGGCACGATTGGTGGTGCGCAAGATGTAGGTGAAGGCGAAGCAATTCCGGTATCGCAATTGAAGCAAGGCTTCACGACAACAAAGGTTTCTAAAATTGGTTTAGGAGTACAACTTACAGATGAAGCAATTCTTAATTCGGTTGGTGCTGCAGTTCAGCAAGCAGTTAATCAGTTAACAAATGCGATTGCACAAGGAATTGATGACAAACTGCTGGCGGCTGCACTCACATCAAGCAACACATTATCAAATGTACCGCTAAGTATTGATGGGATTGATACTTTCCGAGCAACGTTCGGTACACAGAGTGGAAGCCCAGCTTACACAATTATTGCCAATCCAGCAGATGCGCTTAAAATTAGCCGTGCTGTACGTGATTACACACGTGGTTCTGACACAGGTGCGCAATTGGTTGTTAGTGGTGCAGTGCCGTTAGCACTCGGTGCTTCTGTTGTTACTACTGACAAGATGGCTAAGGGTAAAGTTGTAGTTGTCTATTCTGGCAGTGATGACATTAAAGCTAACAGTGATCGAGACGAAAATGGCAAGATTACTGAGTTCAATACTGGACGTGCATTTAAGATTTATAACAAGCGCGATTTGCTTGTAGAAAATACACGTGATGTGTCGAAACAAATTAATAGCATTTATGCGTCAAAAATTTCAGCACCATATATGCAGAATGCAAGTAAAGTATTGGTTGCTACGGTTAAAGATGCACCAATTGTATCAACGCCAAGCACACCTTCAAGTGAATCAGCTGCACCAAGTACGCAAGAAGATTCGACAGATGACACAAAGAAGACGGCAACTAAGTCTAGCAAGTAGTTAGGAAGTGGCCTGAATGGACTACAAAGACTACTCCAAATACGATGACGTAGTTAAGAAGACTAAACTGCTGCTACCCAATAGTGACAATAATCCTAGCTATGACAGCACCGTTGACTTTACGATTGAGAAAGCAGTCAATGATGTTTCTACTTACTGCAATACACCGATTGACGAGCTACCAGCGGAGCTATGCAGCACAATTGTTAGTCTAGCTGTACAATTGCTTGATACTCACGGCTGGCTTAACAGTCAGCAGGACGACAGCAACGTGGGTTCAATCACCGAGGGCGATGTTTCAGTTACGTTTAAGCAACCAAGCGAGGTCTATAAAGATTTGCAGGTAGTTAATGCCATCAGCGATGATTATCGCTCGATATTGAACAGATTTAGGAGGTTACCACCACAATGAGTATGTTTGGCGGACTGACCAGAGCAGCACCACTGCTTTGGTATGATAAAGCAACGATTACTGGCAAACGAACAATTAAGCATGGCGCTATCACTGATAGCGAAACCGTGACGATTGTATCTGATGAGCCATGCAAAGTTATCTTAAAAGGGCAAAAAGCCAGCACACAATCGTTTTTCGGTACTGATGAATATGATGCAGAATTGCTGATTAGAACAGGCATAGATATTCCAGCAGGTAGTCGTATCAATGTAACTGATGTAAATGGCAAAACGGTTCAGTATAAGCGAGCCAGCAAAGGCTATACCGGTTATGCTAGTCATCAAGAACTAGCAATGGTGAGGGATGAGAAAGCATGAGTTTGGGAACGGTTGATGATGCTGAGTTCAAGGCATTCACTGACAAGATTACGAATGTCGTAAATGGTGGCCAGCTTAAACAAGCAATTGGCGAGAGTGCTGGCCGAATTGGTCAGCAGTCACTCAAGCAGTTCAAAGCTAATACGCCAGTTGATACTGGCAATTTAAGGCGCTCTTGGACTGTAGCTGGCCCGCACTATGACGGCATGAGCTGGAGCATGAAACTCAGTAACAACACTGAATATGCATCCTTCGTTGAGAACGGTCACCGAACTCGTGGCGGTGGCAGTTGGGTACCAGGACAATTCTTCATGGAAAAGTCCAAGAACCAGATTGAAAGTCAATTGCCATTCTTAATTACACCATTGTTAGTTAAGTTTAGGAACTTATTATCATGACGATTACAAAACGAATAGCAGGCGAAATAGCAGCAATTTTTCCAGACGCAGTAATTTATACAGAGAACCAAGACAGCAACTTTCAGGAGCCGTCTTTTTTTATTCAAAAAATTTTAACTGCAACTGCATCATTGTTATTTGAGAATCAAGACCGAAAATATCACTATCAATTAGTATATTTTCCTGATCCTGATCACCCCAATGCAGATATGGAGCGTGTGGAAGATAAGCTGCTAAACAATTTTACGCAATTAACTAATTTTGCCAGTATTCATAATCGCGAATTTGAAATTGATACAGCTAACACTGTGTTAGAAGTCAAATTTGAGGTTTGGACATGGGCAATTAAGCAAGATAGAACGATTAAACAAAGAAAGGTAGATGTAAATGGCGGAGTCAAAAACTGAAACAGTGCAGGAAAAACCGTTTAGCACTATTACTAAGCAAGAAAACAGGTTTACGAAGAAAGCTATTCTTAATAGTAACTTGTTTGCAACCGTTGATAAGGACATCTTACGTACTGTTTTAGAAGATGGTAAGACATACACGATTGAAGAATTGCAAGCAGCAATTAAGAAATTTAAAGGGGGTATTTAAATGGCAGGCGGAACATGGAAAACGCAGAATAAGCGACGTCCTGGAGCATATATTAATGTTAAAGGCGTTGCTCAACCAACTTCTGA
>NZ_JAQTIG010000006.1 GCF_029433515.1 Lactobacillus sp. ESL0679
GCTTCGGCAGAGAGTACCAGTCACGATATGAGTGCCAGTGCCGCAAGTGCGAGCCATGATATGAGTGCTTCAGCAGACAGTATGAGTCATGATATGAGTGCTAGTGCAGCGAGTGCAAGCCATGACATGAGTGCTTCGGCAGAGAGTACCAGTCACGATATGAGTGCCAGTGCCGCAAGTGCGAGCCATGATATGAGTGCTTCAGCAGACAGTATGAGTCATGATATGAGTGCTAGTGCAGCGAGTGCAAGCCATGACATGAGTGCTTCGGCAGAGAGTACCAGTCACGATATGAGTGCTAGTGCCGCAAGTGCGAGCCATGATATGAGTGCCTCGGCAGAGAGTACTAGCCATGACATGAGTGCCAGTGCAGCGAGTGCAAGTGACAAAGCCAGTGCTTCAGCAGACAGTATGAGTCATGATATGAGTGCCTCGGCAGAGAGTGCCAGTCATGATATGAGTGCTTCGGCAGAGAGTACCAGTCATGATATGAGTGCTACTGCTGCGAGTGCCAGTGCCTCAGCCAACAGTATGAGTCATGACATGAGTGCCAGTGCAGCGAGTGCGAGCCATGACATGAGTGCATCTGCAGAGAGTACCAGCCATGACATGAGTGCTGCTGCCGCAAGTGCTAGTGACAAAGCCAGTGCTTCAGCAGACAGTATGAGTCATGATATGAGTGCTAGTGCCGCCAGTGCGAGCCAAGATGCCAGTGCTAGTGCCGCAAGTGCCAGTCAAGATGCTAGTGCATCGGCAAACAGTATGAGTCATGACATGAGTGCGTCGGCAGAGAGTACCAGCCATGACATGAGTGCTGCTGCCGCAAGTGCAAGTGACAAAGCCAGTGCTTCAGCAAATAGTATGAGTCATGACATGAGTGCCAGTGCAGCGAGTGCAAGTGACAAAGCCAGTGCTTCAGCAAACAGTATGAGTCATGACATGAGTGCTAGTGCCGCAAGTGCGAGCCATGATATGAGTGCCAGTGCAGCGAGTGCGAGCCATGATATGAGTGCCTCGGCAGAGAGTACTAGCCATGACATGAGTGCCAGTGCAGCCAGTGCAAGTGACAAAGCCAGTGCTTCAGCCAACAGTATGAGTCATGAAATGAGTGCGTCGGCAGCAAGTGCAAGCCATGACATGAGTGCTGCTGCCGCAAGTGCCAGTCATGACATGAGTGCCTCGGCAGAGAGTACCAGTCACGATATGAGTGCTGCCGCCGCAAGTGCCAGCCATGACATGAGTGCCTCGGCAGAGAGTGCGAGCCATGACATGAGTGCCTCGGCAGAAAGTACCAGTCACGATATGAGTGCCTCGGCAGAGAGTACCAGTCATGATATGAGTGCCTCGGCAGAGAGTACCAGCCATGACATGAGTGCTTCAGCAGCAAGTGCAAGTGCCTCAGCCAACAGTATGAGTCATGATATGAGTGCCAGTGCCGCGAGTGCGAGTCATGACATGAGTGCGTCGGCAGCAAGTGCAAGTGACAAAGCTAGTGCCTCAGCCAACAGTATGAGCCATGACATGAGTGCCTCGGCAGAGAGTGCGAGCCATGACATGAGTGCCAGTGCTGCCAGTGCCAGCCATGACATGAGTGCGTCGGCAGCAAGTACCAGTCACGATATGAGTGCCTCGGCAGAGAGTACCAGCCATGATATGAGTGCTTCGGCAGCCAGTGCGAGCCATGACATGAGTGCGTCGGCAGCAAGTGCAAGTGCCTCAGCCAACAGCATGAGCCATGATATGAGTGCTTCGGCAGCCAGTGCGAGCCATGACATGAGTGCCAGTGCAGCAAGTGCAAGTGCCTCAGCCAACAGCATGAGCCATGATATGAGTGCTTCAGCAGCCAGTGCTAGTGACAATGCGAGTGCATCAGCATTTGAAATGAGCTCTAGTGCTTCAGCAGCTACTGCATCCGAAAGTTTGTCCGCTTATGAAATGAGTTCGGCGATGAGTGCTAAGTGTTCACTAAAGACTTCTAGAACAACTTCTAAGTTAATGAGTGCGAGTGCTTCAGCTTCTCAAGTTGCCAGTGCGTATTCGGCGATTAGTAACAGTGCAAGTAAGTCTGGTTCAACTAGTACAAGTATGAGTGCTTCAGCTTCAACTAGCGTTAGTGCTAGCGATAGTAGCAGTGACTCGGCTTCAGCAAGTATGAGTGTTGCTGCAAGTAATGCTTCTAATAGCAATATGCACCATCACGGTATTAATAAGCCGGATAATGGCAGTTCAGCTTCAGATAGTAATTCAATTCCTAGCGGTAGCTCTTCAAATACTAGCGGTTCAAATGCAAGCAGCACTTCAATTTCTGGTGGTTCGTCAGATAATGGCGGCGGTACTTACGTACCACCAATATCTAATCCAACTGGCGGTAATAGCTCAGTTGGTACTGTAACCGGCAGTACAGCTGGTAATACAGGTACGGATGATTACACTATTAGAAGATTGCATCATAACGCTTACATTTATGATAAGCAGGGTAAACGGATCGGCAAGCTTGATATTGCTAGAGATTCTCTAGTTAAGACCTATGGAGAAAAGGTCATGATTAATGACCGTGCTTTCTACTCGATCGGTGATAATCGCTATATGGCGGCAGGTAACTTCATTGGCTTTGAAGGTAAGCTGCACCACAATGCATATCTCTATGATGAACGTGGTAAGCGCGTTGGTAAGACTGTCTTGAAGAAGGGCAAGTGGGTTAAAGCCTACGAAACAATTACCGTTAATGGTCGCAAGTTCTATCATTTACGAGATGGTCACTACTTAGCAGCTGGTAATGTGATTGGTTCTGAACGTAAGTTAAAGCATAATGCTTATGTTTATAACAGTAAGGGTTACAGAATTGGTACAGAAGTGTTGAAGAAAGGCAAGAAAATTAAGACATATAGTACTAAGACAATAAAGGGCAGAAAGTGTTATAATATTCGTTATGGCAGATATGTCTTAGCATCAAAATTTAATAAAAAATAAGTTAATTTAGTGATAAAATAAGGTTATAATCTTATGTAAGCTGAATGACGTTAAAAGAGCATTCCAAATATACTTTATTGGGAATGCTTTTTATTTGAAAATTGGAAAATGGAATTGTCATGAAAAATGTAGTTATTGGTGAATATTTAGCCAAAGACATTAATAAACCAGTTGATCTTGTGGGTATTTCGCAAAGATTAGTGGCCTCTGTTAGTAAGTTCGGCATTGAGACGGATATTGTCGTTAATTTTGAAAATAAACAAAAATTACCACCTTTAGTTAAGGTGACGCAGTATCAACCATTTGCGCACTATCCTTATCAAGGGTTGAAGTGGTTTTTTACAAGATGGGAATTTGCTTATGAGTATTTATTAGCACATCGTGAGATTGATCAGGCAGCGCTGGTTGACATTGGCGATGTTGAAATGCTGAATTATCCGTTTAATGAGATTGAGGATAATATCTTATATATTGGTGATGAAAATAATGATTTGAACACTTATATTATCAACGATGATGGTAAGCCAGATTACCTAGCAGATTTCACACAAAAAAATAAGTATCTGCAGTTATTAAATGCTGGTGTTCTTGCTGGAACGCGTGCAACTTTACTTGAATTTTTGAGTATTTTTATGAAGCTTTATACTGATGATACTGTTCAAGAATATTTAGGTCATGGTGACACTCATTTTGGCTTTTTTGAAATGGCAATTGTTAATTATATTGCTTATACCTTTTTTGATGGGCGGATTTGTCATGGACGTAAGGTAGCAACACGGTTTATGTATAATGAGCAATCAGTAAAATCTTGGTTTAAGCATAAGTAAGGAAGGATTAAATGACTGAAGAAGAAGTAATTGAACTTTGTGCAGGACATGACTTCGTCTATAAAACTGGTAATCCAGAAATAATGATTTATTTTGGTAGTAGTGCTGTTTTAATGATTCGGCTTAATCCCGATCATACAATTGGTTTTCCCTCACATATTGAGTTTTATCCGTCTAGTCGGCACTGGCATTGGGATCAAGGCAATCAGTGTATCTTGTTTACTGATGAAGCAGATAAAAAAGTTATCGAAAAGTATGCACCGCCTGTAGTTGAGGCTGGGAAGTATATTAGCTTAGTTTCTTTAACTAAGGAGCACACACGTTATGTTGCTTATTTAACGTTGAATATGTATCCAGCTGTGCAGCCGGCAGCTGAGCTCAGTCGCCAGCGTTTGATGTTAATTGCTGATAAATATTTGGCAGCTAATCGAGTAGAGATTAATAAGTATATGATACTTAAGCGAGGCGAGGTAGTTGGTCTTAGTGGTCAAAATGACTGGGAGTTAATTAATTCTGCTTGGCAGAAGCTTGCCCACGATAGCCGGATTAAGCATGTTTGCTTTTCGTTTAGTGGCTTGCCGCCAGCAACGGTAGAGATCTTTTCTGACGAGCTACAATTTCAGCTTGCAGATAACAAAAATCAGTATATTACTGGATTGCGTAGGAATATTTTGTTACTATTATCACAGTTGCTTATTAAGCATAACCAGCAAATAATGGCTGAAGAAAAACAGCCTAGTCCGGTATTAATGTTAAAGGATTTGATTAAGTAATGAGTGAAGATGAATTATTAACTGTGCACTTCTTTTTCAGACCTCAAAGCATGAAATATATTTATATGTATGGTGCTAAAGTTCACTTTGAAGATGAAGATTTGTTATACAGCAATGCGATTATTTCCCCAGGTCGATCATTAATCTCATGGCATAATGATAATACTGCGTCAGATATTATTTTGCCAGAATTGCTAAATAATGTTGACTATCAATTCAAAATATTTAGTCAGGAAGAGCCAGATGACTCTTTGGCGTTGGCATTAACAACTTTCAACGGTAAAGAGCAACTTGATTATAAAATTTTTACAACTAAAGAAGCTAAATTTAGTTTGGAGTCTAAAGAAACAGCATATCAGTTTGATTTAATAAGCTTGGGCAATTTGCAATTGCATTTTCAACATATATTGCTTGCTAAAAACGGGATTATTGATCAATATACGTTTAGTGTTAATGATATTTGTTTAGCTCGTACTATTTTAGTTCATTATAATGGAGCTAATAGCGCCAATAAGTTACATGTTCGTGTTCGTACGTATACTTCAGCAATACAGACGATTACTTACGCGGCACATGAAGATCATTTATTTGTTTTTGTTCCTGTTCAAGTTGATGGTCAGGTGCAATTTACCGCTGAACAGCTAGTGCAACTTGCAAAATATATTAATAAGTTTAGAGATCGTGGCTATATTTTACAAATTGAGAATAATCAGTCAACGGCAGCATTGGTCAAGACAATTCGCCAATTTATTAGTGAAAAATAAGGAGAAAAAATGGATTTTTTTGTTAACCAAGCAATGGGTATGGGTAATTCGGGAATTGAACACTCTGAGTTTTACCGTGCCAAACGATTTGAAGAGGCAGGTATTCCTTACCGCTTTATCTTTTTAGCAGAAGTGCCAGAACTGCACAAGGCAATGTCCAAGTGGCGTCTCAAGAATGAGAATGTCATCAATATGTGGGAGTACTTTGTTTTAGGAGATGACTATTTAAAGCATGGTTTAACTGAAACTTTCCCTGCTAAAAAGGTGCGAGTTTTGTCAGATGCAACAAATACCATGCGCATGAATGAATTTTATACGGATTCTGGGTTGCATATCGTACATCATTTTGTTAAAGAGAAAAATAAGCAGAAGCCTGAAAGTAAGATCTTAATGGTGCGTGCTTATCAGACGCAGATTTTTAGTACTAAAACAGGTGAACTAAAGGCTTCTTATGAAACAATCAATAATGAGCACGAGGAAGGGCGTCTGCAAAATATTCATTTGTATAATGCGCATGGAGAACATCTCTACTTTGCCAATATTGTGCGCTTATACCGTTACTTTTTTGAGCAATTAGATCGCTTCTTCGGTGGTAAGAGTAACTTCTATATTGATCGTGGCGATTGGGCTGACGAGGCGTTGATGCATGAGCCAATGCCTGATGCTAAGATTATTTACTTGATCCATGCCGACCACTTAGCTGATCGTAATGATCCTGCTAAGCCATTTTGGAATAATTATTATGAATACCTACTTGACCATATTAAACATGTTGACCGTATTGTTGTTTCGACTGAGCAACAGCGTCAAGATTTGTTAATTGATTTCCCTGATGAAGCTGACAAAATTTGGGCGATTCCGGTTGGGGGCATTAGTGATAAGCCGAAGAAGATTAAAGATCGCAAGCCTGATGGTTTGAAATTAATTACCGCATCGCGACTAGCCAAGGAAAAGCACGTTGATATTGCCGAAAAAGCCGTCATTGAATTACATAATGAAGGTAAGAATGTCAGTTTTGATATTTATGGTGTTGGTGAAGAAAAGAAGCACCTTGAGGAAATTGTGAAGGAAAATCACGCTGAAAGTTATGTTCATGTACGGGGCTTATCGCAGCATTTGGAGCTGGTATATCCGCGTCATGATGCGTTTGTTTCAACTTCATTTTCTGAAGGTTTTGGTTTGACATATATTGAAGCATTAAACGCGGCTTTACCAGTTGTAACGTTTAATGCGCGCTTTGGGGCAACACAATTGATTCGCGATGGTGAAAATGGCTTCATTGAAGACTTTAAGCGTGACGATGAAAAGTATGATGTTGCGCAAATAAAAAAAGGAATCACACGGTTACTTAATGCCGATTATTTGAAACTGCGTCGTAATACGCAAGTTGGAATTGATAAATATCGTAACAGTGCAATTGCAAAAGAGTGGGAGAAGTTAGTCAATGGATTACGAACTAATTAATGAAGTTAATAATTTAGGCGGTAACGTTTTAAAAGAAGTTAAAGCAAGACTAAAACAAAGTAATGGTCAATTGCTTTGTTTAACCTCAATGCCTAATATGCGGAACTTTTTGCAGGCAAATGGGATTAACGGCACAACCTTAATTGATCATCTTACTGGTCGTACCTATGACCCTAAGAGCTATCGGTATTTTAACGAAATTAATATTCCCAGCATGGACTATGTACAAATGCAAAAAGATGGCAGTCTTTTTGTTGATGATCAAGGAATTTTTATTGCGCGAGAATACATGTTTCCTAATACTCGGCGGGCTGCCCAGGATATTCGTTATTTGAATCCAGATGGCAGCTATGACTATATCGAAGAATATGCTTCAGATGGTAAAGTATATAGTCACCTTTATTATGCCAATGGCAAATTAGAAGAGATTGAATTTGTTGATATGCAGGGACAACCAGTTGTCCGCTACTTTTATTATGAAGGTAATCTTAATTTTGTTACGGTTGAAGATCCTAAAAAGCATGAGGTAATTGCGCGATATAATAATTTACTTGACTTTTATGTTGACCAGTTAAGTAAATGGCTGACTAAGGATGATACAGTTAATATTAACTTTTTGGGTGTTGAATTGTCTTCGCTACAAAATACTAAATCACATAATCAGTTTTATCTATCAGAAGACCCAATGGATAATACGGGCAAAGTGCGTGGTAATTTAGCTAATATTTTAAAAGACACAATTTCTTATATTGATACTGTCAAGATGAACAAGACTTCATATAAGAAGCTGCGTCATGCAACAGTGCCATTAAAGAAAGCCGAAATTGTTTAATAGTTTTTTGAGGTGTGCTAATGAAAAACGCTTTATCGAAAAAAATTGAAGAAGATTTTGCGCATGAGAAGAAAGAATTGCCTTCAATGAAGGAACGACGCAAAACGAAAGCCGAATTGATGGTAGCGTTGATGAATATTTTGGTTGGTGCCAGTATTTTAGCTGGCATGTTGTTACCACTATTTAATTTGAAATAATCATGCATATTAGAAATCATCGATACTGGCACAAAACAGACCAGATCATAAAATTAAAAGCTGAATATGAACAATTAAGCGATGGGGACTTACAAGCTAAGACTGCAGAATTTCGTAAGCGAATTCAGGATGGTGCATCGCTTAACTCTTTATTAGTTGAAGCCTACGCGGTAGTTTGTGAAGCTGACAAACGAGTCTTAGGTTTATCACCTTATAAAGTACAAATTTTTGGTGCTGTTGCCATGCAATATCACAACGTTATCGAAATGAAGACCGGTGAAGGTAAGACCCTAACCGCAACTATGCCAATGTATTTGCATGGCTTGAGTGGTAATGGTAACTTTCTAATTACTGCGAATGGTTATTTAGCTAAGCGTGATGCACTTAATATGGGACGAGTCTATCGTTGGTTAGGTCTAAGTGTAGGCTATAATGAGGAAAGCAAAGAGAATGATGACGAAATTGCAGATAAGAAAAAAGTCTACGCCAATGACATTGTTTATACAGATGGTGGTACATTTGGTTTTGATTATTTAACTAATAATTTAGTTAGTTCGGTTACACAGCAATTTATGCCCGTGTTTAGATTTGCCTTGATTGATGAGGTTGATGCCGTTCTGCTTGATTCTGCAACTACGCCGTTAGTTATTTCGGGGCGACCAAAAGGCAAATCTAATTTTCCTGAATTAGCTGATAAGTTTATTAAAATTTGTCAGGAAAATCTTGATTACAAGTTGAGTCAGGATCGTAAAAATGCGTGGTTTTTGCCGGATGGTATTAAAAACGCAGAAAAATTCTTTAAAGTAAAGAATATTTTAAGTAAGGAATATGCTGATTTATACTGTCACCTTGTTTTTGCCTTGCAGGCTAATAAGCTGCAGGTGCGTGACCGTGATTATATTGTCGAAGATGATGAAGTTGTCTTGTTAGACAAAAATAGTGGTCGTAAAATGCAGGGAATGCAGATGCAGTCTGGTATTCAGCAAGCGATTGAAACCAAAGAAGGCTTGGAGACTAGCCAGCAAGATCAGGTTATTGCAACAATTACTTATCAGAATTTGTTTCGGTTATTTCCGCAATTATCAGGAATGACGGGGACGGCTAAGGATGATAAGCAAGAATTGATGCAAGTTTACCGCTTAAGTGTAATTGAGGTGCCGACCAATAAGCCGAGCGTTAGAAAAGATGAGCCTGATAAGGTCTTTTATACTGCTAAAGGTAAGTTAATGGCATCTTTGGAATTAGTTAAGAAAAGCTACAACCAAGGTAGACCTGTTCTAATTGAAGCGGGTTCTTTAACGCTGTCAAATTTATATTCGGAAATGTTACTGCAGGCTCATATTCCACATAGTTTACTGAATGCGTGGTCGGTGTCGCAAGAAGCAACAATGATTAAGATTGCTGGCCAAGCAGGAATGATTACAGTCTCGACTTCATTAGCTGGCCGGGGGACTGATATTGTGCTCTCTCCAGAAGCTAAGCAAGCTGGTGGGTTACTGGTTTTAGGGACAGAAAAGATGCCTTTGAAGCGGATTGATGATCAATTACGTGGTCGTTCTGGTCGTCAAGGTCAAGAAGGAACCACGATCTTTTATACGTCGCTGCAGGATCAATTAGTGGGTCGTTTTCCTTCCAAAAGGATTGCCAAAAAGATTGCTCGTCATGAGCATGATGAACAGCAAGAAATTAAGCATAGTAGTCGTTATCAGCGCTTTTTTACACGCTTACAAAAGAGTGTTAAGTATGAGGAACAATCTTCACGGTTTATGGTTTTGGAATATGGTGAGATTGCGCGTCTGCAGCGGGAAGCTGTGTACAAGGCGCGTGGTCAGATTATTAAGATGAACCAAGAACTCGACCAAGTTGTGATTCACAGTATGCAAAAAGCAATTAAGAACTTTCTTAGTCAAGTAGATATTGATTTGGCAACGATTAATGATTTTGTTTGTGATAATATAACGTCTGAATTTAAAAATGAAGCGCAATTAGAGTCAGCTTCTGATGGTGAACGTGAACGCTTTTTGAGTAGAACTGCCTTGAGCGTGCTGCAAACTAAAAAACGCAAAATTGCTAATGAAGATGCTTGGCAATATTATCTGCAACTAGCAATTGTCAAGGCGATTGATGATGCGTGGGTTGATGAAGTAGATAATCTTGAAGCTTTGCGTTCGGTAACGGCGCAAAGGTCAACGGGTCAGACTAATCCATTATTTGAGTATCAAAAAGAAGCGTTAGCCAGTTTTAATCGAATGAAGGATGATATTATTCGTAATATTATGCGTAATGTCCTTTGTTCCGAAGTTAGTGGTAGTAGCGTTAAAGGGATGCAGATTTATTTTGCCTAGAATAGAGAAAGGGACTGCTTGTGATGAATAAGAAAGTTTTGCGTAAGCGAATACTTTGGACATTATTGTTAGTAACAGTTTATATTTTGGGTCAGTTCATAATTATTCCGTTTGTTAAGCAGAGCGCTGCTGCTAGATACCTAAAGGTTAATACATTAATTGGTGTTTTAGGGATGTATACTGGGGCACAAACTACAAGGCCATCACTATTAATGCTCGGGATTGGCCCGTATATGACCACTAATATTATGGTTCAGGCAGTTAATTCGCTTGATTTAAAAAGCCTGCGTCAGGTTTCACAACATACATGGGGAATCGTGACCAACGTCTTTAGTCTAATTGTGGCTGGTTTGCAAGGAATGTTATATGTTACTAATTTTAGAAAAGCTTTATTACCAGTTTATTTTGGTGATTATGATATTAGTTTTTATTTAGCAATTTTAATACTAGTAACTGGTGGTATGATCTCAATTTATCTTGCTAATATTATTTCAGAGCGTGGAATTGGTAATTCTGCCATATTAATGGTGCCGCAACTGGTGTTATCATTGCCGTCGTTATTAATTCGAGGTTGGGGTACAAAGCGGTTTAACTTTACGTTAATTAATTTAGGAATTGTAGCTTTAACTACAATAGTAATCGTTTTTTACGGATTAGCTTTAATTAGAGCAGAAGAACGAATACCACTGCGTGATCCGCAACTAACTAGTGAATATGCCAATTCGTATTTTCCGATTAAATTATTAACTGCTGGTGCGATGCCGTTTATGTTTTCAACGTCAATGTTTATGTTACTACCTTTATTAGCTCAGAATAGCCCGTTAGCAGTTAGAGAGTTGGTTTTAAACATGGTTTCAATTAGGCAGCCTGCGGGAATAGTTTTCTATGCGGTGGTTATTATTCTATTGAACTTTGTTTTTGGCTTAATTACCTTACAGCCCAGCGTTAAAGCTAGAAGTTTTAAGGAAAGCGGAAGTTATTTTTACAGAATTGTTCCGGGGATGCAGACAGAAAAGTTTATTATGCATAAATTTACGCGGTTAACATGGGCTAGTAGCTCAATTTTAATTGTTCTCAGTATTTGGCCGTTAATATTGGGATTATGGTGGCCACAATTGGCTAACTTAACACCATTTATTGGTAACCTGTTCATTTTAATTATGATTTTAGATATGATTGAGCAGGAATTCCAAACCCTAAATTCTGAAAAACAATACGTGATTGATTTGAAATAGAGTTGATGATAAAAAATGTTAACGATAATTCCTGATTTACATACTAATAACGAATTTTATCAAGAAAATACGTTATTAAGTTTGTCTGCACGATTGCAAGAAGAAAATTTTGATAATCAATTATTACTATTAAATGATGATGCAGATGCTTATATTGCTAGTTTAGCTAGAGTTAAGACGCCAGTAATTTATTTATTTGATGAGATTAGGGCGATCAATACTGCTGGTGCGAGTTTGACAATAGCTGATTTAAATATTCCTGATAAATATAACCTAAAGGTAGTTGTGTATGTGGAATCGACCTGCGTGGATGTTTTTGATGGTGATCAACACGTAATGCAGGTTATTTTGGGTACTAAAGGTGAATTACAGACAGTAGATTATTTTGAAGATAATGGTCATATACGTGATCGCTATGATACCCGAGGATTTCGCAGTAGTCGTAGCGTGTTTAATCAGCAAGGTCAGTTAACGCAAAAGCTGTGGTTTAATGCAACGAGTGATCTAGTAATGATGCAGCATGAGGATTTGACAGTGACAATTCCACCGCGGCAACAGTTTCGTTTCCAAAAAGCAAATTATAGTAACTTAGCTGAAGTAGAGTATGAGTTTGTGTTGCCGCACTTAGCTGGCGCGCAGCGAATATTAGTTGAGCCAAGTGAGGATAGCTTTGCTTTACGCCGCTTTTTGTTACAAACACAAGTGTGTTATTATTTTACCAATGAATTCCAAATTACTAGTAATGACTTTAGCAATCTTGTGCAGCGCGATATGTACTTGTTTCAAAGCAAAACGCTTGCTGAGATTTTTGCTTGGCGAATTAAACAATGTGGAGTCAAGTTTGTACCGTTGCAGCAGGTAATCCCACCTTATTTTAGTGATTTTGCATTGGGGACAAGTATGGAATTAGAAACTCAATTAGTGTATTGGCATGTTGGCAGTATTAGTGATGATGAGTTGAAAAATTGTTTTTACCAACTGCTTGATTTACTAAAAGAACATGAGGATATAAAGGTAATTGCTGATGCTAATGATCAGCAAATTGCGGTTTTTAAAGAGATTTCGTCCAAATTTATTACTGAATTTAAGGAAAAAGTTGGCGAGTTGGATGATGAAGCCGCGCTTGCTGATTTAGATGATGATGAGCTTGATGTTGACCAGATTGCAGCACTCAACCGCTTTTCTTGCCCTAATAATTTGAAGTATGAGCAAGAATTGCAGCTTATTAATCAAGCGCATGTTTATGTGGATACTGATTTACTGACGAATTTTGACTTACAGCTTGAGGCAGTTAAAACAGGAATTCCGCAAATTGTTCGTCAAAGCAACGATTTAGTTAAAGAAGGAAAAAATGGCTTTTTACTTAAGCCAGATCTAGCAATTAAGGCTCCAATAGACTGGTTTTTGGTTAATTTAGATAAGTGGAACGTTGCGGTAGTTGAGAATGTTCGATTAATTCAAAAAATGTCGCTTAGAACTGTTTTAGTTCAATGGAAAAAGGTGCTAAAAAATGGCTAGAAAAACATATTTGTTACATAGCGGAATACAGCCGTTAACGACTTTGGCAAATGAGCTAACTGAATGTACTTATATGTGGTCTGATCCGACTAATATGGCTAATCATAAATTATCACCAGTTTTTAAGAATCGCATATTCAATCATGATTATTTATTTGCGTATTTTTATCTTGATAAAACTTCACCTTGGTTAATGAACGCAGAACTATTGATGCAGCTGCCAGCACACCGTATTTTATATAGTCAGGATATCTCAGTGCCTGAAGATATTAAACAAATTTTAGATTTGCGCGGGGCTTATAGTATTGACCAAGCAGATTTAGCAACTGATGTTAATCGGTACTTTTTTGATAAGGATATTGGGTACCGTTTATATCCTGCTGAGATTACGATTAGTTTGCCAATGCAAAATAGTGTTAGTTATTGTGGTAACACTTATTTAAGTGTTACCAGCAATTCTTCAGATTGGCAGTATTTAGGTAGAACGGCGCGCAGTACGTACGTTACTGAGCGATATGCAACTGATTATATAATAGAGTTTCAAACAGAATTATCTGCAGAATTGAAAATCGAAATTAAGTGTTTTGCAATGGATAACCATTTAATTGGCACTTTTACTAAAAGTGGTGCGCAACTAAAGGCTGATCACGGCAGAATTACAGTTAGTGATATTGGCAGTAGCTATTATTACACAATTTATTATTATATACGTGGCTATGGCACAGTAAAGGTTGGTACGTTGCATCAACGACGGTCGCGCGGTAAGTATGGCTTAATGGAGCTTGGTGGTAAGTCACTGATTGATCGCGGATTTCTCAATGGCGAAATCGCTTACTTATTTAATCCGGGGAATATGAAGCCGCCACTTACAGTTTATTTTGCCGGTTATCATACAGCTGAGGCATTTGAAGCTCGAGGGATGTTACACGCTAAGGGTGTGCCATACTTGTTAATTTCAGACATGCGAGTTGAGGGCGGCACCTTTTATCTAGGCGATCAGGAGATTGAAAATAAAATATTAACGATAATTAAGGATAGCCTAGCCAAATTGCACTTCACAACTAAAGAACTTGTTTTGTCTGGTATGTCAATGGGAACATATGCATCGCTATATTATGGTGCTGTTCTTAATCCGGGTGCAATTGTGATTGCCAAAATATTACTGGGATTAGGAACAATCGCAGAAAACTTACGGATTAATCGACCCAATGACTTCCATTGTTCAACTGATATGGTGCTAGCAATGCAGGGCAGTGACGATCATGAGGCGTGCCAGCGGATGAATGATGTGATGTGGCAACGACTAAAAGATGGCGATTTTAGTAATACTAATTTTTATCTTGGCTACATGAGAAATGATGATTATGATGGTCAGGCTTATCTTAATTTGCAGAACTTCTTGCAGACCAATTATCCTGACCAACATATTGTTTCTAAAGGCTATTATGGTCGGCATAATGATGACAATCTTAGTAGTTCAACTTGGTTTAAGCAGCAGTTGTTTCATGTTATTAGGACGAAATATGGTCAAAAAGTTTAAGATTTAACTAAATAAAATAGCTCTTTGTTCAATTCTATGATCAGTACCTTCAACACAGTCATTGGAATATTTAGAAATAGCAGCATTAAGAACATTTTGACGATTGCGTTTAAAGGTAGAGCTAGTTCTGCAACCAAGATTTTGGAAAGATGATCAGAAGCATCATAAAATGAGAAAAAGTCAGGTTAGGATCTTTAATAGCAAGTAAAAGTTTAGTAGAATAATTATCAATAGAGGACATAGAAAAACTCTAATCTTTCCTGAGTGGTATTGGAAAGTTTGAGCCGAAGCTATGGCCTTTTTTTGTATAAAAATATCCTGTTAAAGAATACTACCCATCAACAGGATAAAGGGTACAGACACTTTTTAATATCAGAATAGTATACAATTTATTTTCATGATTTAAGGAAGAGTTGATTTTAAAAAAGGTCGAAAGGAGGAAAGCTTGTTATTAATTTTTTGCTTAGATAATAGAGCTTAGACATGATAAAAAATTTACCTATTATAAATTTGTCGTAATTTTACATAATTGTTATTTTAAAAGTCAGTTTAGTATTTGTGAATATATTTACATTGAAGATTAAATACTTTAAAATTCGCTTATGTATAAAGTGCGAAGTATGTTGCTGAAGGCGATATACGGAAAGGAAAATTATGGTAGGTAAGAATAATTTTGCTAAAAGAATTAGGCAAGACGAGTCACAAGCAAAACGTGAACGCTTTTCCATTAGAAAGTTAAGTGTTGGCGCGGTATCGGTGTTATTAGGAGTGACTTTTTTAGGGCTGAGCAATCAAGCGGTAAAGGCTGATACAATTGCGGCTCCGACACAGGATAAGGAAGAAACAACTAATAATCCGCAAAAGTCGGCTGAGCCGACTAAGAAGGAAAATCTTTCTACTTATAAGGGGCTGAAGGGATTTTTTAGTGATAAAAAGTCAGCTAAATCAGCTAAGTCCAGCAGTGTAGATCAGACTAAAACTACAGTAAAGCAGCCAGAAACTACACAGGACACTACAAACCAAGTCAAAGCAGCTGATGCAACGTCAACTGAAACGGCGACAGCGTCATCTACTGTACCTGCTGCAACTGAACAAAATTCGGCACCAGTTGTGACAGATAACCAATCGGTAACGCCATCAACTTCAACTAAGCAGCCATCAGTAAGTGCGGACAAGGCCAGTCAGACCGTCGATCAGCCAGTAATAGTACAAGCTAAGACAACTGCTGAGCCACAACTAGCAGGATTGGCTCGTCAGGTAACAACTTGGCAAGAGTTTGTTAGTGCGATTCAAGATGCAAATGTTAGTGAGATCGATCTTGAAAATAATATTGCGTCCAATGTCACAGGTGGTAAAACTAACCTTAAATTTCCTGAACGACAATTATTAATCCAGTCGGATCCGACAAAGAACCAACGCTTCATCCTTGACTTGCATTATTCTGGTCCACGGCCAGATGATAGCTTGACTGATACTGCCAATCGGGGAACTACTGATTTAACTTATCGTAATCTAGATATTTATTCGCAAAGTTATTATGGTCTTGATAATTCGGTTGATGGCACATCGACGCCATGTAAGTTAACACTTGATAACGTTAATTTTGTTGGTTCGCAAGTTACTTATAGTGGTCAGTACTCCGATATTTATATTAAAGGTACGGTTAATGGGGACGCTGTTCAGTCGTATGTCAGTCCGATTGATGGTAAGAGTTATAGTTGTGATGGTGGTGGCCAGCAATTATTTGAGTTGTATCAGCCAGGACAAAATTTGATTTTTACTAAGGATTGTAAGTTCGTGGGTTCGACAAGTGACGGTAATGTGCTCGAGCTTGACAATGGAGTTGACGATAATGGTGGTCCTAACGGAAGAAGTCGGACGAATAACATTCTAATTGACAGTGGTGCAGATGTTACCCTGAATCCACGTAAAGATGATGGTAATAATGGCGATAATGCTCAACATAGTAACAAAGCTAGTGGAATTGCAATTATTAATGGTATTGGTACCGTAACAGTCAATAAGCGAGCTCAATTAACGATTAATGTGGGCACGGATGATTATACTGGAGGCTTGGATAAACGCAGAGCCGCAGCCATTATGATGACTAGTCAAAGCGGAAATAAAGCTAAGCTGATTGACAATGGTACGATTAACATCAATACTAACGGTGATATTAGTCAAAGTGCGGGCGGTTCAACGAAAGCAGGCACATTAATTTATGACCAGGGGAGTTTAACTATTGGCCCTGGTGCTGCATTGAATGTCTTTGGCAAAAATATGCAGGACTATTCAGGTACGTTAATTTATATCACTGGTAAAGCTGACTTAAACAACGGAACGCTGGATATTGAGCTGCAGAATGATCCGAATCATCCTGATAATCCTAGTTATGGTGCTGGTAATAAGAAAATAATCTTGGTTGATGTTGCTAGCAGTGATGCTTTGACGGTTAATAACCCGCAAAAGTTGGTGTTAAATGCTTCTAATAATAAAGTTCCTGGTACAAGTATTATTGGTGATAGCGAAATCGACATTAAGAATGTGCGGCAGGTATTTAACTTTGATAAGCTTAACCCAATTACGCTGCCACCATTTCATATCTTAAATGTACAGAAAAAGTCCGTCGGCAACCTGCAAACAATTGGCGTTAATAAGATTTCGGTTTTAAATGGAAATCAGACTATTTCAGATGATGCAATCAAAGCTATTAAGGGCTTAGTCGCTGATCCAAATAATGCGGCAATTGTGCAAATTTTGCAGAAAGCCTTTAAGACAGACGATATTGTGTCATACTTGCAAGATTCGCAAACTAAAAATATCATGCTTGATACTATTTTTAGTCAAGTAATTAGTAATGCGTTTTCTGACCAGGGAAATCCGGGTTACAACAATATCACGATGGTATCACCTAACCAAGGTGGATTCTTGGATATTGAAGATGACAACGGCGTACTGGGACAGGCATCATATCACCAAAATGCGGATGGCTCAATTACAATTACAGGTAAGGTAGACAATTTCAACGCCGAGACGGATGGCCCGGTGCAGCCAGAAAATGCCTTCAGTAAACTGATGACTTGTGGGATGTATCCTTACGTAAAGGCGCAAATTAGGGGCTTGCCGAATATCTATACTGACGGTCAAGTCTCAGATCCATATAATTTAACCAATGATGTTAATGGTGATTTGGGCCACGTATACAGTGCAATGGCTAATCCAGATGGCAAGTTTAGCATTACTTTCCCAGTTGACACGCCGGGGATTCACAGTGGTGCTGCAGTTGACTTAACGCCAGAGGCTAACTTTATTGGTTTTGACCCCGAAATCGCAGGTAAATCAGCAACAGTCTATATTGGCAACATTATGGGCTTGGATCAGATGAAGCTGACTACAGAGAAAGAGCTGGATAGTGGTTTGGAAGCCGCAAATGCTCGAATTAAAGCATCAGGATTAAGTATTGACGACCAGCAACCATTCTTGACTAAGATAAAGACGGCACATGATGATGCAGTTTACTATATCGATAAGGCAACCGACTTTGATACAGTTAATTACTATCGAGGGAATGCGCTTGATATCTTTAATCATGAAGCAGCCAAGTCTGAGTTGAAAGCTTATGGCCAAAATTGTGTTAATACACTGAACATTACTGATGCAGCTACGAAAGCGCAGATTGATGCTCAAGTAGCTGGCGGGAATGGTTATATTGACAGCAAGTTTGGCTCTAATAGGGTTGAAAATCGGGATGATTATACACCAACTAATCAAGCTCGCGATTTTTACGCTGAACAAGTATTGAATGTTTGCAAGTCTTGGCTTAATAGCTTGCTAAAAGATCAAGCAAGTAGGGCAAAGGCTGAGCTTGACCAGCATTCTGAACTGACCAATGCTCAGCAGCTGAAAGATCAGATTGATAGTATGGCCGATATGGTTAGTCACGGTGTGGTCTTAGCTGCAGACCTTGATAAACTGAATATGGCATATCAAGATGCTAAAAGTAAGATCAATACTCTTGTAACGCAGCAACTAAGCGGAGTTCTGCAACAAGAAGTGTTGGAAAACGTTAAAAATAAGTGGCTTAGTTCCAGAGCAGCTTTAATGAAGCTGACTAAGTTAACAATTACCCGACAAGCAGCTTATCGTGCTGAATTAAATGGTGAACTGTCTAAGGCAGCTGCGGCAATTAGCGCAGCAACTGACTTAGCTAATAGCTATCAAAATTTTGCAACTAAAGCAGATGCAATTGTGGCTGCGGCAACCGCAGAGAATAATCAATAATTATTAGAATAAAGTATCCTAAGTTATTTTAAAGAGTAACTTAGGATACTTTTTATTTAATACAATATATAGTTTCTAATATTTATGACTACTTATATATAATTTATAAATATATTTAACTGTATATTATATTTACAGATAGCTGAAAGGAGAAAATCTTAAGATATCGTTAAGTTTAATAAAAGTAATGATACTTTTACTACTTTTTTAAATTATTGCTGATTATTTTTATTAATTATAAGCAATAAGGTTATTTAATTAGAATCGTATGTTTATTGCTTTGCCCTTAAATTCAATCAAATAAATAACCACCATATACAAATTGCTAAATGCAATTTGGTTATTATTATCGATAATTATTGTGTAAAAAGTACCATTGAATTTATAGAAATAATTATTATAATAGTTACAACTAAGTCGCTAGTCTTGCGGCTTGTATAGTATAAAAAGTGTGTGTTAGAAAAGAGCTGCTATTAGTTATTGGTAGTAAGCGTAATTTTATTGTTATTCAAGATAGCAATGTAAATTGCTTTCTCAGGTCTAGTGGAGTTAATTGAGTTTAGCGCCAAGTAACGGGTAACCGTCATGAAATCTGAGTTATCGATTATTAAGTTAGGTGTATAAGATGGTAAATTCAGATCAAAACAAAAAGTTAGAGAAAGAGTTAACAAAAAAGAAGAAAATAGAAAAGATGAGGTCGCTTGAGCGAAATTTGTTAGCTGCGAGTACAGCCGGAATTGGCGGTATTTTAGGCGGCTTATTGAATTCGCCGCAAGTGGCTCATGCGGCAACTAATGTGCCGAAGGTTAAAACAACAAATTATGAACATTTACTTGTTAATGCTAATTCAGCAGTAATTCCTGCTTCTCAGAGCGCCCAGCAACTAAGTGCAGCCGATTATGAGCAGACTGCACAAGGTAATTCAACTAGTACGGCAGAAGCGCTTAGTCAAACACAATCTAAGGCGATACCTAAACAATCAGCTAGCGCAGACATAAAGTCATCTGTTGATAGTCAAAAAGAACCGCGGAGTTCAACAGTAGTTAAATCACAGTCTACTGCCAGTTCAGTATCAACCACTGAATCAGCTTCAACAAGTGCGACCAGTCAGGCGAGCTATGTTAAACCGCAATTGCAACAATCGCAGGCAATTAAAGAGACGACTTTAGCGCAAAATTCATTGGTTAACTTGCAAGATAATTTTGATGCTAATTCAGAAGCTAACTCGATTGCCAATGATTTTAACAATACCAGTGCCAATCATTCATCGTTAACTGATTATGTATCACAGTCAGAATCTAAGAGTTTGGCCAGTAACAATCGTGATTCTTCTGGCTCAGCAAGTTTACATGAAAAAGGCTCACAAGCTGCATCGCTTGCTAATTCGTATGCCAGCAGCTTAGCATCTACGCAAGATTCAAAAGTGAATGGCGACGATGATGATACTTTTAATAGTTTAATCATCGGTGGCGGCTCTGATAACGCTTCTAATAATTCGGCCATTGCTTCCAATAATATTTCTGTTGCTAATAGTGACAGTGCGATGCTGCAGTCTTATATCGCTAACAGTCAATCTCGTTCAGCTAGTGTAGCTAGTGATCATGCCCAAAGTTTTGCCAATAGCATATATGCTTCAAGCAATCTTAGCTTGCTTAGCAGTCAAAGTCTTAGTTTGTCGGCTTACAGGAATAGAAGTTTTGATGATTCAGATTCTCAAAGTAAGGTAATTAGTCAGGCTGAAAGTAATTCGGCATCAAGAGCAAGTGACAGTAGCAATGCTAATTCAGTAAGTACTGCTAATAGTGAATCTACGAGCACTTGGTTTGCTTCCACAAGTAGGAAAGTAACGGATGAAAGCAATGCTGCATCGCTGGCAAGTGCTAAAGATAGCAATGATACGTCGCTAGTTACTTCACAGCTTAATTCGTTTTCATTGAGTTTATGGCAAAGACAATCTGCTGATATGAGTTTATCGAACTCGGCAGCAACTTCAGCGATTATTAGTATGAAGGCTGATATTACTAGAATGAGCAAGTCAATTAGTGTCAGCAATTCACTGAAAGACTCGCAATTGATGAGTTTGAGCCATGTTTCGCTTAATGCTTCTGAAAGTTTGTCAGATAGTATTATTGCTAGTTTGAGTGCATCGGAAGTTACCAGTAAGAATTATTCTTCAACGGTTTCACGCTACTTAAATCTAAGTAAGAGTAATTCTTCAATGCATGCAGCGGTTTCAAATGAAAATTCGAATTATGAAGCAAGCACCTCAGCGCAAAATTCTTCATCAGTCAGTGCAAGTTTGTCAGCTTCTCAAAGTAAGTTGGATGCAATTTCTAATGTTAATTCACAGAGCCTAGCAGCAAGCTCGCAGGCTTCAAGTGCAGCGGCTTCTGCATTAAACCAGAGTGAAGTCAATTATAATTCGGCATCATTATCAGCCTCACGCTATATTGCTTCGGCAAGTGAGTCAGCAAGTAACAATAGTGACAGTATGAATCCTAGCATGACTTCGGAAGCCAGCCGACTCAATTCCTCATTAACATCGCAAGGACAGCAGCTTTCAGCTAGTGTGCAGAATTCATTATCTGAAGCTGGCAGTTTATCCGATGCCGCAACACACTCAGAGATTGAAAGTTTGCTGGTTGATAATTCGCAAATGAGTCAATCAAGTTCAGCTAGTTCGCTTTCATTAAGTCAAAGCAAGAGTCAGTCAACGGTTGATAGTGCAAGTATCAGCAGGTCGCTCAGTGATAGCGATAGTAAAGTAATTGCTGATAGTAAGAGTGAGAGCTTCAGTGCTTCAATTAGTGAAAGTAACTCAATTGTTGCCAGTGCAAGTGAGAGCTTTAGTACCTCGATTAGCGATAGTAATAATTCTGCTAGTTTGAGTACTTCAGCTAGTCAAAGCACGAGTAAATCAGAAGCAGATAGCTTGAGTGCTAGTAACAGCGCTTCGATTAGTGAAAGTAACTCAATTGTTGTCAGTGCAAGCGAGAGCTTTAGTACCTCAATTATTGATAGTAACAGTTCTGCTAGTTTGAGTATTTCAGCTAGCCAAAGCACGAGTAAATCAGAGGCTGACAGCTTGAGTGCTAGCAATAGTGCCTCAATTAGCACGAGCAATTCGACAGCAATCAGCCAAAGTGACAGTACTTCTGAGAGTTTACAAAATTCGTTTTCATCGGCAATTAATGCCTCTGGTAATTCAAATGCCCAGGATAGCTTGAGTTATAGTGCATCACTAAGCAAAAGTAATTCAAATGTTGCCAGTGCAAGCGAGAGTTTTAGTATTTCAATTAGTGATAGTAATAGTTCTGCTAGTTTGAGTACTTCAGCTAGTCAAAGCACGAGTAAATCAGAGGCTGACAGCTTGAGTGCTAGCATCAGTACCTCAATTAGCGATAGTAACAGTTCCGCAAGTCTGAGTATTTCGACCAGCCAAAGTGACAGTAAATTTATTGCAGATAGCCAGAGTAATAGCTTTAGCACTTCAATTAATCAGAGTAACTCAATTGTTTCCAGTGCAAGCGAGAGTTTTAGTACCTCAATTAGTAAGAGTAATAGTTCTGCTAGTTTAAGTAATTCTACCAGCAAATCAACTGCTGCTAGTTTGAGTGAAAGTATTTCAACAAGTGTACAAAATTCAATTGAGTCGGCGATTAATGCTTCTGGTAATTCGAATGCTAAGGATAGTTTGAGCTATAGTGCATCACTAAGTAAAAGTAACTCAGCAATTGTCAGTGTAAGTGAGAGTTTTAGTACCTCGATTAGTGGTAGTAACAGTTCTGCAAGTCTGAGCACTTCTACGAGTCAAAGTGACAGTAAGTCAGCTGCAGCCAGTGCGAGTGAAAGCTTTAGCACGTCAATTAGCAAGAGTAATTCAAATGTTGCCAGTGCGAGTGAGAGTTTCAGCGCTTCAATTAGCGATAGTAATAGTTCTGCAAGTGTAAGTACTTCTACAAGTCAAAGTGAGAGCAAGTCAGAAGCTGATAGCTTGAGTGTCAGCACTAGCGCATCATTAAGTACAAGCAACAGCTCAGCTAGTTCGAGTACCTCAATAAGCGAAAGTGACAGTAAGTCAGCTGCAGACAGTGCGAGTGAAAGCTTTAGCACATCAATTAGCAAGAGTAATTCAAATGTTGCCAGTGCGAGTGAGAGTTTCAGCGCTTCAATTAGCGATAGTAATAGTTCTGCAAGTGTAAGTACTTCTACAAGTCAAAGTGAGAGCAAGTCAGAAGCTGATAGCTTGAGTGTCAGCACTAGCGCATCATTAAGTACAAGCAACAGCTCAGCTAGTTCGAGTACCTCAATAAGCGAAAGTGACAGTAAGTCAGCTGCAGCCAGTGCGAGTGAAAGCTTTAGCGCATCAATTAGCAAGAGTAATTCTATTATTGCTAGTGTAAGTGAGAGCTTTAGTACTTCAATCAGTAACAGTAATATTTCTGCAAGCACAAGTACTTCTACAAGTCAAAGTGAAAGCAAGTCAGAAGCTGATAGTTTGAGCGCCAGCAACAGTGCATCATTAAGTACAAGCAACAGCTCAGCTAGTTCGAGTACCTCAATAAGCGAAAGTGATAGTAAATCCGTTGCAGACAGCCAGAGTGAAAGCTTTAGCACATCAATTAGCAAGAGTAATTCAGTTGTTGATAGTGCAAGTGAGAGTTTTAGTACCTCAATTAGTGGTAGTAACAGTTCTGCAAGCACAAGTACTTCTACAAGTCAAAGTGATAGTAAATCCGTTGCAGACAGCCAGAGTAAGAGCTTCAGTACTTCAATCAGCACGAGTAACAGTTCCGCAAGTCTGAGTATTTCGACCAGTCAAAGCGAGAGCAAGTCGGCTGCAGAAAGTGCCAGTCAGAGCATTTCTACGAGTTTACAAAGTTCATATTCATCAGCAATTAGCGCCTCAGGCAATTCAAACTCATCAGCAAGTTTGAGTAATAGTTTAAGCAATTCAGAGGCGATTAGTCAGAGTGAAAGTTATAGTGATTCAATTAGTGCTAGCAACTCTGCAGCTGAGAGTGCCAGTCGAAGTTATAGCACATCATTAAGTAATAGTAATTCTGTGGTAGTTAGCACGAGTGAAAGTTACAGTAAATCTATTAGTGCTAGTGATTATGTGGCAAGCACTAGCCAGTCGACAAGCCAGAGTAATAGTAAGTCTAAAGCTGACAGCTTGAGTGAAAGTTACAGCAATTCTGTTAACAATAGCTCTTATTCAGTTAGTCTAAGTGCTTCTGCAAGTCAAAGAGACAGTCAATCAACAGTAATTAGTGCTAGTGAAAGTTTCAGCGCTTCAATCAGTAATAGTAATAGTTCCGCAAGCCAAAGTACCTCGAGGAGCCAAAGCGATAGTAAATCGATAGCCGATAGTACCAGTCAAAGTTTCAGTACATCGTTAAGCGAGAGTAATTCTGCAGCAGTTAACCAAAGTGATAGTATTTCCAAGAGTTTGCAAGATTCATTTGCATCAGCAATTAGTGCGTCAGGCAACTCTACTGCATCAGAAAGTTTGAGCAATAGCTTGAGTAACTCAAAAGCTGCTAGTCAGAGTGAAAGCTTCAGCAATTCAATTAGTGCTAGTGACTACCAAGCAAGCACCAGCCGTTCAACGAGCGAGAGTAATAGTAAGTCTAAAGCTGACAGCTTGAGTGAAAGTTACAGCAATTCTGTTAATAACAGCTCTTATTCGACGAGTTTAAGTGCTTCAGCTAGTCAGCGTGACAGTCAGTCGCTAGCAAGCAGTACTAGTGAAAGTTACAGCAATTCTGTCAATAGCAGTTCTTATTCAGCAAGTCAAAGCAATTCAATTAGTCAAAGTGATAGTAAATCAGTTGCTGATAGTGCCAGTCGAAGTTATAGTCAATCACTAAGTCAGAGTAATTCGGTAGCTTCAAGTTTGAGTGATAGCTTCAGTAATTCAATTAGTACTAGTGATTACCAGGCAAGCACCAGTCGCTCAACTAGTGAAAGCAATAGTAGGTCACAGGCAGACAGTTTAAGTGAAAGCACGTCTAGGAGTTTACAGAGTTCGTTTGCTTCGGCAATTAGTGCTTCAGGTAATGCCAATGCTTCGACTAGCCAGAGTAACAGTAAGTCGTTGAGCCAGAGCAATTCAGTAGCTTCAAGTTTGAGTGAAAGCTTTAGCAATTCAATTAGCGCTAGTGACTACCAAGCAAGTACCAGCCGTTCAACAAGCGAGAGCCAAAGCAAGTCACAAGCAGACAGCTTGAGTGATAGTTATAGCAATTCTGTTAACAACAGTTCTTACTCGACGAGTTTAAGTGCTTCAGCTAGTCAACGCGACAGTCAGTCACTATCGAGCAGTACCAGTGAGAGCACTAGCAGGTCACTAAGTAGTAGTAGCAGTTCGGCTAGCCAAAGTGTTTCTAGAAGTCAACGTGATAGTCAGTCAGTTGCTGATAGTGCCAGCCGAAGTTACAGTCAATCATTAAGTCAGAGCAATTCGACTAATGTTAGTGCTAGTCAAAGTTATAGTACCTCACTAAGTCAAAGTAATTCAGCAGCTGTTAGTCAAAGTGACAGCACGTCTAAGAGCTTACAAAGTTCGTTTGCCTCGGCAATTAGCGCTTCAGGTAATGCTAATGCTTCGACAAGTGAAAGTAACAGTGCAAGTAATTCGCAAGTTGCTAGTTTAAGTGACAGCTTCAGTAACTCCATTAGTACTAGTGATTACTTGACAAGCACAAGTACTTCAACCAGTGCTAGTCAAAGCAAGTCTAAGGCTGATAGTCAAAGTAATAGTTATAGTGCTTCGATCAGTAATAGCGATTATTTGGCTAGTGCCAGCCGCTCAACCAGCGAAAGTCAGAGCAAGTCACAGGCAGATAGCTTTAGTAATAGCTTTAGTGCTTCGATTAGCAATAGTGATTTTACGGCCAGTGTTAGTCGCTCAACCAGTGAAAGAGACAGTAAATTGGCAGCAGATAATGCTAGCCAAAGCTACAGTACTTCGTTAAGTAATAGTAATAATTCAGCTAGTCAAAGTGCTTCCGTAAGTCAAAGTGATAGTAAATCAATTGCGGATAGCACTAGCCAAAGTTACAGCAAGTCTTTGAGTCAAAGTAACTCGGTGATTGAAAGTACTAGTCAAAGTTATAGTACATCACTAAGTCAAAGCAATTCAGCTGCTACTAGTCAGAGCGACAGCATGTCTAAGAGCTTGCAGAGTTCATTTGCTTCGGCAATTAGTGCTTCAGGCAACGCAAATGCCTCAGCTAGCCTGAGTAACAGTAAGTCGTTGAGCCAGAGCAATTCAGTAGTTTCAAGTTTGAGTGAAAGTTTCAGTAACTCCATTAGTACTAGTGACTACCAAACAAGCACCAGCCGCTCAACAAGTGAAAGCAATAGTAAGTCTAAAGCAGATAGCTTAAGTGATAGTTACAGCAATTCTGTTAACAACAGTTCTTACTCGACGAGTTTAAGTGCTTCAGCTAGTCAACGCGACAGCCAGTCACTATCAAGCAGTACTAGTGAGAGTACTAGTAGGTCACTAAGTAGTAGTAGCAGTTCGGCTAGCCAGAGTGTGGCAAACAGTCAAAGTGATAGTAAATCAATCGCTGATAGTACTAGTCAGAGTAACAGTAAGTCGTTGAGCCAGAGCAATTCAGTAGTTTCAAGTTTGAGTGAGAGTTTCAGTAATTCAATCAGCGCTAGTGATTACCAAGCAAGTACCAGCCGTTCAACGAGTGAGAGCCAAAGTGACTCAGCAGCTACTAGTCAGAGTGACAGCACATCTAAGAGTTTACAAAATTCGTTTGCTTCGGCAATTAGTGCTTCAGGTAATGCCAATGCTTCAGCTAGTGAGAGTAATAGTAAGTCATTAAGCCAAAGCAACTCGGTAGCTTCAAGTTTGAGTGACAGCTTTAGTAATTCAATTAGCGCTAGTGATTACCAAGCAAGTATCAGTCGCTCAACAAGTGAAAGCAACAGTAAGTCAAAAGCAGACAGCTTGAGTGATAGTTATAGCAATTCTGTTAATAACAGTTCTTACTCGACGAGTTTAAGTGCTTCAGCCAGTCAACGCGACAGTCAGTCACTTGCTGATAGTGCTAGTGAGAGTAATAGCAAGTCATTGAGTCAGAGTAATTCAGTAATTTCAAGTTTGAGCGACAGCTTTAGTAATTCCATTAGCGCTAGTGATTACCAAGCAAGTATCAGTCGCTCAACGAGCGAGAGTAATAGTAAGTCTAAGACAGATAGCTTAAGTGATAGTTACAGCAATTCTGTTAATAACAGTTCATATTCTGCTAGCCTGAGTGCATCAGCTAGTCAACGTGATAGCCAGTCAATTAGTGATAGTTATAGTAATTTGGTTAATAGTAATTCTTACTCAGCAAGTCAAAGTGCTTCTGCGAGTCAAAGCGTTAGTCAGTCACTTGTTGATAGTGCCAGCCAAAGTTACAGTAGGTCACTAAGTCAGAGTAATTCAGTTAATGTTAGTGTTAGTCAAAGTTACAGTACTTCATTAAATCAAAGTAACTCAGCTGCTGTTAGTCAGAGCGACAGCACGTCTAAGAGCTTGCAAAGTTCGTTTGCCTCGGCAATTAGTGCTTCAGGTAATGCTAATGCTTCAACTAGTGAGAGTAATAGCAAATCTTTAAGTCAGAGTAACTCAGTAGTTTCAAGTTTGAGTGAGAGTTTTAGCAATTCAATTAGCACTAGTGACTACCAAGCAAGTACCAGCCGCTCAACAAGTGAAAGCAACAGTAAGTCTAAAGCAGATAGCTTGAGTGATAGTTATAGCAATTCTGTTAACAACAGTTCTTACTCAACGAGTTTAAGTGCTTCAGCCAGTCAACGCGACAGTCAGTCACTTGCTGATAGTGCTAGTGAGAGCAATAGCAATTCATTAGTTAATAGTAATAATTTTGCAAGCCAGAGCATGGCAAATAGTCAACGTGATAGTCAATCGATTGCTGATAGCGCTAGTCAAAGTTACAGTAAATCATTAAGTCAGAGTAATTCAGTAGCTTCAAGTTTGAGTGACAGCTTTAGCAATTCAATTAGCGCTAGTGATTACCAAGCAAGTACCAGCCGCTCAACGAGTGAAAGTAATAGTAAGTCTAAAGCAGACAGCTTGAGTGATAGTAACAGCAATTCTATTAATAACAGTTCTTACTCGACGAGTTTAAGTGTTTCGACCAGTCAACGCGACAGTCAGTCACTTGCTGATAGTGCTAGTCAAAGTTACAGTAAATCATTGAGTCAAAGTGATTCGACTGCTGATAGCATTAGCCAAAGTTATAATACATCATTAAGTCAAAGTAACTCAGCAGCTACCAGTCAGAGTGACAGCATGTCTAAGAGTTTGCAAAGTTCATTTGCTTCGGCAATTAGTGCTTCAGGTAATGCTAATGCTTCAACTAGTGAGAGTAATAGTAAGTCATTGAGCCAGAGTAATTCAGTAGTGTCTAGTTTGAGTGAAAGTTTCAGTAACTCCATTAGCGCTAGTGATTACTTAGCAAGTGTCAGTCGTTCAACAAGCGAGAGTCAAAGTAAGTCTAAGGCAGATAGCTTGAGCGATAGTTACAGTAACTCTGTCAGTGCTAGTGATTATTTAGCAAGTACTAGTCGCTCAACGAGTGAAAGTCAAAGTAAATCACAGGATATAAGTTTAAGCGAGAGCTTTAGCAATTCAATTAGCACTAGTGATTACTTAGCAAGTACTAGTCGTTCAACAAGTGAGAGCAACAGTAAGTCCAAGGCTAACAGCTTAAGCGAAAGTTACAGCAATTCGATCAATAATAGTTCTTATTCAACGAGTTTGAGTGCTTCGGCTAGTCAACGCGACAGTCAGTCACTAGCAAATAGTACTAGTGAGAGTTACAGTAACTTCTTAAGTGATAGCAATAGTCTGGCAAGCCAAAGTACTTCTACGAGCCAGAGTAATAGTAAGTCGCTTGCTGATAGCAATAGTCAGAGTTATGATGTTTCGTTAAGTAATAGTAATTCAGCAGTTAATAGTACTAGTGATAGTCAAAGTAAGTCATTAAACCAAAGTGACTCAGTAGCTTCAAGTTTGAGTGACAGCTTCAGTAATTCAATTAGTGCTAGTGATTACTTAGCAAGTGTCAGTCGCTCAACAAGTGAAAGTCAAAGTAAGTCAAAAGCAGACAGCTTGAGTGATAGTTATAGCAATTCGATTAATAACAGCTCTTATTCAGCAAGTTTAAGCGTGTCAGCTAGCCAACGCGATAGTCAGTCACTAGCTGCTAGTGCAAGTGACAGCTATAGTACTTCAATTAAAGACAGTAATTATTCAGCTAGTTTAAGTACTTCTGCTAGTCAATCATTAGCTAACAGTAACAGTCAAAGTTACAGTAAGTCCTTAAGCCAGAGTAACTCAGTAGCTTCAAGTTTGAGTGACAGCTTCAGTAATTCAATTAGTGCTAGTGATTACTTAGCAAGTGTCAGTCGTTCAACAAGTGAGAGCAACAGTAAGTCAAAAGCAGACAGCTTGAGTGATAGTTATAGCAATTCGGTTAATAACAGTTCTTACTCAGCAAGTTTAAGCGTGTCAGCTAGCCAACGCGATAGTCAGTCACTGGCAAATAGTACTAGTGAGAGCTACAGCAAGTCATTGAGTGATAGTAATAATTTGGCAAGTTATAGTACTTCTGCTAGTCAACGTGATAGTCAATCGTTAGCTAATAGTAGTAGTCAAAGTTACAGTATGTCACTGAGTGGCAGTGACTCAATAACTGTAAGTGCTAGCCAGAGTTATCGTGCTTCAGTTAGTGACAGCAATTCAACAGCTGTTAATGTTAGCTTAAGCAATAGTAGATCTCTTAGTTTAAGTAATTCGCGAGCTACTAGCTTAAGCGAAAGCTTCAGCAACTCAATTAGCGCTAGTGATTACTTAGCAAGTGTTAGTCGCTCAACAAGCGAGAGTCAAAGTAAGTCTAAGGCAGACAGCTTGAGTGATAGTTATAGTAATTCTGTCAATAATAGTTCTTACTCAGCCAGCTTAAGCATGTCAGCAAGCCAAAGAGACAGTCAATCTCTGGCTGCTAGTGCTAGCGAAAGTTATAGTACTTCAATTAATGACAGTAATTATTCAGCTAGTTTAAGTACTTCGATTAGTCAAAGCGATAGTAAAGTATTGGCAGATAGTATGAGCCGCAGTTATAGCGAAGCGATTAGTAATAGTGACTCAGTAGCTGTCAGTCAAAGCAAGAGCTTTAGCACTTCAATTAGTACTAGCGATCAATCTGCATCGATTAGTACTGCAAGCAGTCAAAGTGATAGTCAGTCTAACGCTGAAAGTATTAGCCGCAGCTATAGCGTCTCAATCAGTGATAGTAACTCAGTAGTTGCCAGCCAGAGCAAGAGTTTTAGCAACTCAATTAGTACGAGTGATTACTTGGCAAGTATGAGTAGATCAACTAGCGAAAGCCAAAGTAAGTCAAGGGCTGATAGCAGCAGCGAAAGCTACAGTAATTCAGTCAATAACAGTTCATATTCAACAAGTTTGAGTACATCAGTTAGTCAAAGAGACAGTCAGTTTGTAGCTGATCGTGCAAGTGAGAGTTACAGTAGATCACTTAGCCTTAGTGATTCAGTTGTTGTTAGTGAGAGTGAAAGCTTTAGTATTTCAATTAGTACCAGCAACTACTTGGCAAGTATGAGTCGGTCAACCAGTGAAAGCCAGAGCAAGTCAAAGGCTGATAGTGCCAGTGAAAGCTTCAGCACTTCAATTAGTGATAGCAATAGTTCAGCAAGTGCAAGTATGAGTCGCAGCAATTCGCTTGTAAGTAGTGCAAGTGAGAGTCTCAGTACCTCGATTAGTGGTAGCAATAGTTCGGCAAGTCACAGCACTTCAACTAGTCAAAGTGAGAGTACTTCGGTAGTTGTTAGCACTAGCATTAGTGCTAGTGCTTCAATCAGCGATAGTTCTAGTGCAACTAGCGTAAGTATGAGTAACAGTAAGTCAACCTCAATTGTTGCCAGTCAGAGTGAGAGCACTTCAATTAGCCAGAGCAAGTCGATTGCTAATGACTGGGATAACAATGGTGGCGGTGGTAACTATGTACCATCTAATACGCCATCTGCTTCAAACTCTGCTTCTACATCAACCTCGGGTGCCGCAGATACTAACGCGATAATTAAGAAACTGCGTCACAATGCTTATGTTTACGATGAGAATGGCAATCGCATAAGCAATCTTGTTATTGCAATCGACACGCAGGTTAAGACCTACGGTGATAAGCAATTAATCAACGGCCGTTACTATTATTACATCGGTGATGACCATTATGTAGTTGCGCGCAACTTTGTCGGCTTTGAAGGCAAATTGCGTCACAATGCCTATGTTTATAATTCAAAGGGTAAGCGGATTGGCAAGACTGTCTTAAAGCGTGGCAAGAAGATGAAGGCCTACGAGACAATTTATATCAATGGTCGCAAGTTCTACAACACGAAGCACGGCAGATATATTGCAGCCGGCAACTTCAAAGGTAGTGAATTACGCTTAAAGCATAATGCCTATGTTTATGACAAGAACGGCCATCGCCTCAGTGATAAAAAGCTGGGCAAGGGCCAAAAGATTAAGATTTACAGTACCAAAATAATTAAGGGCAAGAAGTACTACCATACACGTCATGGTCGCTACATCTTGGTTGGTAATTTTAAGAAATAGTATCAAGGTAAGTTAAACTAAGAAAGCATCCTCAATGACTGGGGATGCTTTTTTGGTGCAAATATTGAAATATGAGTTGACTATACATTAAAATGTTGTTAATATGTTAAATATAAATTAATAAAAAGGAGATGGCTCTAATGGAAAACGCAAATATTATTAAGCAAATTACTATTAGAGCTATTTCCCCATTAAAATCATTAGTCTTGTTGTTGAACGTAAAGGACTTGACCTAGATAATTACTAAAAACTGGTAATTGATTGTAGTTAAGCCCTTATTCGCGTTCTAATGAATGGGGTTGAACTACAAGATGAAAACCTTATTCATTAAGTTGAATGAGGCTTTTTTTATTGGTAATGAGAGGTACAAGAATGAATTTTCAATTTAAGAAGTTAATGCAGTCAGCCGCAGTTATTGGTACAGCAGCGATTGGGTTGACTGCTTGCGGCGGTAATAACAATAACACGAAGGTTAGTGAAAAGTTTCCAATTAAAACACCGGTTAAAAAAGTGAAGCAGGGTGGAACGCTTAAAATTGCGGAGGAGACAGATACACCCTTTACCGGGATTTTTTCTAACGAAATTAAAAATACTGCCGTTGACAATGATATTGCCAGTCCTGGTAATGAAAGCTTGTTTGATACTGATAATCATTACAAGTTTAATGATAAAGGTCCTGCCACGATTCGCTTAGATAGGAAAAACAATACGGCAATAATTAATATCAAGAAGGGCGTTAAGTGGTCTGATGGCAAGCAGGTGGTAGCTAAGGATATTGAGTACGCATACGAGATTTTGGCTAACAAGGGTACACAATCGCAGAATTATTCCAATTCCTTTGAAAATATTAAGGGCATGAAAGCTTATCATGAAGGCCAAGCTAAGACAATTACTGGGATTGAAATGCCTGATGGTGAAAAGGGGCGTCGGGTAATAATTCATTTTGACGAATTGAAGCCGGGAATGGAATATTCAGGCAACAACTTTTTCTGGGAAACAGCTGAACCATACCATTATCTAAAGGATGTACCGTTTGATAAATTACAGTCATCTGACAAGATTAGAAAATCCCCGTTATATTTTGGGCCGTTTAAGTTAAAGAAAATCGTTCGTGGTCAGTCAGTTACTTGGGTACCGAATAAATACTATTGGCGAGGTCGACCAAAACTGGACAAAATTGAAATTTCAGTTTTAGCTACTAATTCTGCTTCTCAGGCTATTAAGAGCAAGGTTTATGATGTTGCACAAGTAATTAATTCGCAATGGGAACAAGTTAAAAACACTAAGGGTGTCAATTTTGTTGCTAAAGTTCCACTAGGCTACAATTTTATCGGCTTTAAGGTTGGTAAATGGGATGCACAAAAGAATAAAAATGTTATGGATCCTCATGCCAAAATGAACAATAAGGCTTTAAGACAGGCAATTGGCTACGCAATGAATACTGATGAGGTCTACCAGCATTATACTCATGGTTTAAGCTTTCGAGTTCCGACGTTAATTCCCGCACAGTTTGGCGATGTGTTTGATAAAAACGCTCGTGGCTATACTTATAACTTAAAAAAAGCCAACGAGTTACTGGATAAGGCTGGCTATAAGAAAAAAGGTAAATGGCGTGTGCAGCCTAATGGTAAGCCATTAACTATTCGGTATATGGCAAGAGAAACTGATCCGACTCAGAATCCCATTCAGCAAAATTATCTCCAACAGTGGCATAAGATTGGCTTAAATGTTAAATTAATCGGGAATCGCCTGACTGAATTTAATTCTTATGTAACTAAGCTTGAAGGCGACAGTCATGATTTTGATATGTGTGAGATTGGCTGGCATCTGGACAGTGAGGCATCGCCTAGTAGTCTTTATTCTGATAATTCACCCAAAAATTACACGCGTTTTGTTACCAAAAAGAATAATGAGCTGCTGGCAGCAATTGATTCACAGAAGGCCTTTAACCATAAATATCGGGTACAAAAGTTCCATGAATGGCAAGAATATATGAATGATGAAGCATATGCAATCCCAGAGTTTAATTCGTACTCTGTTTTCGCTGTTAATGACAAGGTGACCGGGTATTCGCTTAAGCCAGCAGAGAATAATAATGACCATCAATTATGGTACAAGGTCGGCTTCATAAAATAAGGACATAACGATTTTTAACAATTGGAAAAGCAAGAAGGAGAAAATTTAAAATGACACAAACTGTATATCAAAACATGAATCTTTATGATGGTGAAGAAGAAAAAGTTACAAGTAATAGTTACTTCGTTGTCGATGACGAAACAGGTAAGATTACGGCAATGGGAGCTGGCGTTGCACCTGCTGGTGACAATGTAGTGGACCTAGAAGGTAAGTTCGTGATGCCAGGGTTGATTAATTGCCATACACACATTAACAATAGTTCAACTGCATATGATGGTGATCCAACTGCCAATGTTGTCGAGACAACTGTCCGTGCAGTGCAGCACCTGCATGATTTTCTTAAATCTGGCGTAACGTATATTCGTGAATGTGGGTCAACTTATGATATTGATATTACATTATCGCGGATGATTGAAGAGGGTAAAATTACTAAGACCCCAGAAATTATGCCGTCGGGGATGGCTTATTCGATGACGGGTGGTCATGGTGACTCACCGCATTTTGCTCATCTGGTAGACTCTCCTGATGAGATGCGCAAGGCTGTCCGTCAAGGTTTGAAGAAGGGCGCTAAGAATATTAAAGTTATGGCCACGGGTGGTGTAATGACCAAGAATGATTTTATGGATGATCCGCAATTAAGTGTTGCCGAAATGCGTGCGGCAGTCGAGGAGGCCCATCATAAGGGCTTGATCGTTGCGGCTCACGCAGAGGGCAATGCTGGGATTGGCAATGCAATTAAGGCTGGAGTAGATTCAATTGAGCACGGTTTTTATGTTGATGATGACCAAATTGACATGATGCTTAAGCAAGGGACCTATTTGACAGCTACTGTGGTTGCCGATTGGGCCTTTCCTACTTATGCGGTAGGAATAATGCCGGATTGGGAAGTAAAGAAGGCTAGTGATGCCCTAGACGATTTGCGTAAGAATATTACGCACGCTAAAAATCGCGGCGTTAAGATTACTTTGGGTACTGACGCGGGAACACCATTTAATGATTACTTCCAAACGCCAACTGAATTGCAATTGCTAACAGAACAAGGCTTCACTAATTATGAAGCCTTACAAACCAGTGTGCATTCAGCACAATTGATGAAGATTGATGATGAGTATGGTACTTTAGCAATCGGCAAGTATGCTGACTTTCTGGTTTTGGATGAAAATCCGTTGACTGATGTTAAGGCTGTGGCTCAAAAGGATAAGGCAGTCTATAAGAAGGGACAACGAGCATATTAATTATTAAAATTTTAGGTAGCAACAAGTTTAGATGCTTGTTGCTGCTTTTAATTTGGCCGATTTACTTGCCAAAGTCTGCTTATAAAGATTGGAAACGATTACTTTTATAGAACCCTTTGCATTTGATGAAAAATTGTTATAACATAGCTATTTGTAATAGTTAGCAAGCTAACTATTTTATTTAGGAGGAATTAGATGCAAAGAAAATTAGACGCAAAATTAATCTTATCAATTCTTGCAGCAGGCCTGATGTCCTTTTCAGGTGTGTTAATTGAAACGGCAGGTAACATTACCTTTCCTGTTTTAATGAGAGAGTTTAACGTAAATATGGCAACGGTGCAGTGGATGACGACAGGTTATCTTTTGATTGCTGCAATTATTATGCCGCTGTCAGCTTATTTAAAGAAGAATTTTAGTTCTAAAAAATTATTCGTGACAGCCGCAATCTTATTTATTATCGGGTTACTGATTGATTCATTGACCACAAAGTCGATGGGCTTTATCTTTTTAGTAGTTGGTCGGATTGTGCAGGGTGCCGGCGCTGGGATTGCACTACCACTCATGTTTAACATTATTTTGGAAAGAACGCCGCTTGATAAAGTCGGTCTCCTAATGGGAATTGGCACAATGATTACGGCAGTAGCTCCAGCTTTAGGGCCAACATTTGGTGGTCTGGTTGTTAACACTCTTAGCTGGCGTTACATTTTCACTTTGATTATTCCGGTAATGATTATTTCCTTTATTATGGGTGTTCTGTGCATCACCAAGGATCCATATCCTTTAAGTCACACCAAGCTTGATTGGACTGGTTTTATTGAAATTGCCTTGACTTTTGTTGGCTTAATCTTAGCTTTCAGTAATTTATCAGGAATTTTAGTACGGCCGCTAGAATTTGCTGTGCCACTAGTTATCGGTTTGATTGCCCTAGCCATCTTTATTAAGCATTCACTCAAGGTAAAAGAGCCGCTGCTAAATATTCGCTTACTGAAGAACAGCAAATTTACTGCTGGCATTATTGCCTACTTTATTTTCCAAGTTAATACAGTTGGACTGTCGTTTATTTTGCCGAATTACTTGCAAATTGTAAATGGTGTTTCAGCAATGGTTGCAGGGTTGCTACTTTTGCCGGGTGGCGCTATTGGTGCAATTGCATCACCAGTCAGTGGACGGATGCTTGATAATTATGGCCCCAGAAAGCCAATTATGACAGGTGCTTGTTTTGAACTATTGGGCAGTATTATGTTTTGTCTGTTCGCCCAACATTTTACGGGTGTTAACGTTTTGATTTCTTACTTAGTAATTATGACAGGGACAGGATTAATCATGGGTGATACAATGACCTCATCTTTGAACCTGCTTACTAAGGAAGAAAACGCTGATGGTAATGGTTTGTTCAACATGGTACAGCAATTTTCTGGAGCCGTTGGGACGTCAATTGTTTCGGCAATCATGCAATTTGTTCAGCAAATAAGTTCAAAAACAGGGACGGCTGGCAAGCTGATTGATGGTGCTCAAATTGGGTTGATTTTCTTATTAATTTTGGTTGTGATTGGCGTATACTTATTACATAAAGCAACAAAAAAAGGATAATTTAAGTGAGAATTAACTAATGAAGAGAAATTTTGGTTTAGCTTTGCAGCGAGCACAAAATACCTTTAATCGCAATGTTGATCGTTATGCGCGGACGATTGGTCTAACAGGTACGCAAATGGTGATTATTCAGTTTTTAAGTGCGGTACCTAAAGAACAGAAGGTTTATCAAAGAGATATTGAGCATGAATTTAATATTCGTAAGTCGACGGCAACTAATATTTTGAAGTTGCTGGAGCAAAAAGATTTAATTGCTAAAAAAGCCGACGCGCATGATAGTCGCCTAAAGGAAATTATGTTAACCACAAAGGCAATTGGAATTAAGCGAGATGCGGCTGCTTATGTTAAACGTTCAGAAGCAAGTGTTGAACGCATTTTAGGTAAAAAATTGTGTGCTGAGGTAACACAAGCTTTGCTTAAGCTAGATCAAGAATTATAATTATGTAAAAAAGGCACACAGCCGAAACGCTGTGTGCCTTTTTGATTGCTAATTTCTTAAATGACTAGTAAAAACTTTGATGTTTTTAGTCAAATAATCTTGATCAGAAATTTGAAAATTGGGTCCTGAGTAAGCTAATTTAAAGACGCTGTGACCAAAGTTAAGCAGTAAAAAATTATTGACTTCAACCGCAATGTTGATATTATCCGCAATCTCACCGTGTTGGTGCATCTTTTCAAATAATTTGGTATATAAGTTACGTTGCAGTGTGATTAGCTGTCCAATTGCTTCCATTAGTTCAGGAAATTGTCGATTTTCACGTAAAGCAATTAAGAAAATACCCTTATGTTGCTCAATGAAATATTGGTAAATACTGACAACATGTTGAATATCTTTTTCGGAATTGCCGGTCAAAGTAAAGTCGTGACTAACTTTGGTAATTTCATTGGTATATTGCATAATTAATGACCTTAAAATACCTTTTTTGTCGGTAAAGTGACGAAAAATCGTGCTTTCATTAATCCCTGCCTCTTGGGCAATTTTACGAGTAGTCGTACCCTTATAACCGTATATTCCGGCTAATTTGGCGAATGCTGCAATAATTTTTTGGTCAACGTCACTCTTACTCATGCTGATCGCTTCTAACTAATTTCTTCAAACTTTAACATTGGTTGTTTTTTCATTATTGTAACAATTATTAGACTTATTAGTAAAGTGATTATATAAATTGCTGCAAGACCAAGGATGGCAGTTGTAATGCTTGGTCCACCATAAAAGTTGGTATAATCACCTAGAATGCCGTAATAAAGCGGGATAATATAGTGGATTGCTTTAAAGAATGGGTTCATCGTGACTACTGGCATCATGCCAGCACCAGCGACAATTTGTAACATTGTAATAATAACATTGATAACTGCGCCGATCTGTCCTAGTAAGAAATAGAAAATTCCGGTAAAGTTAAAACTGGCACAGACTAAGAGAAAATGTACAAGCCACAAGTTCATAAAGTTAGCGGTTGGCACATTGACAAATTTCATGGTAATAAAGGATGTAATTAGAGTTGAAAATGCTGCCACTAAAATGTAGGTGATTTCCAAGTTAATGAATGATTTGAAACGGCCAATTTCTTTAGCGAATTTGGCGTAGGTACCATATAGGGTTAATGAGGCCATCATGGTGCCGAGATAGAGTGCTAAAATAGCGAAAAATGGTGCCATAGCATAATTAATTCCTGTTGGTAATGCATGTTGGCGGTGTAGTTGCTCACTTACAGCTTCTTTAGTTGGTTTGGCCTGAGCTTTCGCTTGAGCAATAATTTGTTTTTCTTGTTGTTGGGCTTTTTTACGGGTTGCTAGCTTTTGACTCGCGACTTTTTGCTTTAGTCGAGTAGTAAGCTTTGGTTGCATAGCAGCTGGACTAGTGGCAATTTGTTGTTTAGCTTGGGCTATTTCAAGTTGTGCTTGCTGCTCTTGCTTGAGCAAGTTACGCTTGAGCGTTTTTAATTTTGGTGCAGCGATTTGCATTACTGCCTTTTGGGTACTAATTTTTTTGTTTAACGAAGCAGCAACAGATTGAGCCGTTGATTTCATCGCAGCGGTGACCGTTGACTGGTTAGAATCATTGATGTAGAAATGCAGTTGAGCCGAACGATTTTGACTGGCTTTTTTAGCAAAATCTCGAGGAATATCAATAATTAGGTAGGTAGTTCTCTGGTCGAGATCAGTTTTTGCTTGGCTTAAATTTTTAGTTTCATTAATCGTATCAAAAGGTAAACTCTTTTTTAATTGGCGAGCGATTGTCTTACTGTGTGTATCTTGATTAACAATCGTGATTGGCAATTTATCAACGTTAGTTGGCATGGCGTGATAGCCAAAAAAGTAAATGGCAAAGACCAAAATACCATAGAGTAGGGTAACTAAAGTCGCAAGTAGTGGTCCGCGACTAGTAATAAATTTTTTGAATTTCATTATAAAAATCTCTCTTTCTAAATTGTATTTGTTGATAGTAACATGATTTTTGTCAGCGTGCAAGTACTTGCTTGCAAAATTGGTTAAATATGCTTTAATAAAAAAGTAAGTTATAATTAAGTAATAAACTTACAGGAGGTATTTATCATGGAACAAGAACAAAAGATGCAAATTTTGCAAGACTTAGTAGCTTTGCATTCCGTTAACGGGGATGAGTTACCAGTTGCCAAGTATCTAAAGAAATTGCTTGATCAAGCAAGGATTAAAAATAAGATTTTACCATTAAAAGATGATGCTAATCGGGCTAACTTGGTAGCTGAATTGGGAACAGGTAAGCCAATTTTGGTTGTTTCTGGCCACATGGACACGGTTGACGTTAATAAAGATAATTGGCAGACTGATCCATTCAAGGTTACTAAAAAAGGTGACAAGCTATATGGCCGTGGGACAACTGATATGAAGGCCGGTCTTGCCGCAATGGTGATTGCCATGGTGGAATTAAAAGCGAGCGGTGCAGAAATTCCTGGGACCATTCGACTTTTGGCAACTGCGGGTGAAGAAGTTGGTCAACCAGGTGCTGAGGAATTGCAAAAGCAAGGCTACATTGCTGATGCTGATGCTCTACTGATTGGTGAGCCATCTGGTTTGTTTAGAACGGTTTTTGCTAATAAGGGTGAATTGGATCTCACAATTTCTTCAGAAGGTAAAACTGCTCACAGTTCAATGCCATTCTTGGGTAATAATGCTGTTGAACATTTACTTAATGTCTTAGATGCGATTAAGAAGCGGATTAAGGAATTAACTGCTGGTGTTAAGAATGACGTCTTGGGTGAAACCGTCTTTAACATTGATACGATTAAAGGTGGAAACCAAGTGAATGCCATTCCTAATCATGCCGAAGCTGAACTTAACTTGCGGACAATTCCAGAATTAGCTAACCCGAAGATCTTGCAAGAGTTTCAAGCAGTAATTGATAATTACAATAATTCAACTAATGGTCACATCAAGATGAGTGTTGACATGGATATTATTCCAATTATTGGTGACCGTGATTCTAAATTATTGCAGGTTGTCCAAGCTGCTGGTCAATCTTATGTGGCTAAGCAGGAAGTGCCAAAAGAGCAGTTAGCCTTGATGCAAAAAGAAGCCCAAATGGCTAATACTGAATACCATGAAGGTGGCTTTTTAACTGAAGGTGTGTCTGGCGGGACTGATGGTTCCAAATTCTTGATTAACCACCCAACTGGCTTTGCATACTTAATGTATGGGCCGGGTAGTGATACACCGCACCAAGATAATGAATATGTTTCTGAACAAATGTATTTGGATTTCGTGGATATTTACAAGCAGATTTTTACTAATTACGGTAAATAATGATTATTAAACAGTACAGGCAGTTGCTTGGACTGCTTTTTTTGTCTAAATCTTAAGAAAGTTAATCGTTTGGGTCGGATTATGCTGTAAAAACAGTAGTGGTCTGTTACACTGCTATATGGTGATGAAAATGGAAAATAAGGCGATTGACGTTGGCGTTTTAGCCGCAAAAATTTTAATCGAATCTGGCTCAGAAATGTGGCGTGTGGAAGATACTACTAAACGAATTATTGATCATGCCGCTAGTAGTAATGCTGAAGCCTTTACTAGCCTGACAGGTGTGCTAGTTAGTTTGAAAAACGCGTCGTATACGCGGTTTATTCAAATTGAAAAGCGTGGCATTAACATGTTGCGGATTAACGGGGTAAACCGGCTTTCACGGCAGTATACTGCTGATCAAATTACATTAGATGAGCTTGAAGCGGGGTTAATTAAAGTTCAAAATGAAAAGCCACAATTTCCTATTTGGGTTCAGACACTTGCTGCGGGATTTGAAGGTGCCTTTTTTATGTTTATTTTTACGCAAACGTATGATTGGCGGGATTTCCCGTTAGCATTTGTTGCTGGTGCTTTGGGTTATTATGTGACGCTGTTTTTGTCGTCGCGTGTGCGCATTCGTTTTATTAGTGAATTTTTTGGTGCGTTAGCAATTGGCTTGTGTACAGTAATTGGCGTTCATTTTCATTTAGGTTTTAACGTGCAGAATATTATTATTGGGGCAATCATGCCGCCGGTGCCGGGGATTCCAATGATTATTTCGGTGCGTGACATTTTTGAAGGTAACTTACTCTCAGGGCTTGAACGCATGATGGAATGTTTAATCACGTTGAGTGCTTTGGCGTTTGGCATCGGTGTTGTGCTGCATTACATGTAGCGGAAAGGACAAACAATAATGACTTTTTATCATTTTATAATTCAAGTTCTTTTCAGCTATTTAGGAACGGTAATGTTTGATCTTTTTATCAATTTACCCAAAAAGGCGCTTAACATTTCAGGTGCAATTGGCTGTGTGGGCTGGCTCGTGTATTGGTTTATCTATGAATTTGGTCTGGGGGCAATTTTAGCGAATTTTATCGCTGCCTTTGTCGTTGGCAGTTTAGGAATTATTTTTGCTGTTAAAAAGAAGATGCCTAGTACGATGTTTGTTAGTGGGTTAGTGCCGCTCGTCCCCGGGGCTAGCGGTTATCAGGCCTTGGCAGCGATGATTGGTCACTCGCCAATGGTTGCCGTGCAAAAAACAATTCATGTTGGGATGGTTGCTGGGGCAATTGCTTTGGGTTACGTTTTTTCTCAAGTAGTTGTAGAACTAATGCATCAAAAAAAGCGCTAAATAATTTTGTTTACAAAATAGCTAGTTGTATATTATTTATAATTTTTAATAGAAAATATTAATTTTTGTAATTTGTACAAGTAATTGTTAATTATTAAAAATAAGCATTATTTCAGTTGGAAGTAATGCTTATTTTTGGTTCCGTACTTAGAGCCTCAAGGAATCTTTTGAATGTTATTTTTTATCTAGCTAATTACATGCGAGAGCTGGAGTAAGGGCAATTTCATTGATATCTAATTTTGTTATGTATAAGCATAGTGTTTGTATAAAGCTGATTTAGGGTCTACCATTAGTTTTGTAAGCACTATCAGATAGAAACTAAATTTTCTAATAAATAAGAGGGTAGAAATATGCTGGGAAAAAATAATTTCAAAGAAAGACTAAGAAAAACGGAGATGCAGGCCAAAAAGGATCGCTTCTCAATACGGAAATTAACTGTGGGAACAGCTTCTGTATTACTTGGTTTTAGCTTTATGGCGATGAGCAGCCAAACTACTAAAGCAGATGTGATTTCTTCGAAGTCTGAAACTGAAGTTCAAACAAACAAAGATATTACTACTACTTCGGAAGACAAGCAGGATACTAAGCCAAACTTAGCTACTTATTCAGGCTTGAGTTCGTTTTTAAAGAGCAGTGATACTAAAGAAAATGAGCAAAAACCGACTGAGTCAGCACAGACAGCGCCGACAGCTAAACCAGCTGAAACTGATGCTTCGACTGCTCAAGCAACAGCTAACAAGGAGCCAACAACTACTGATACGGCTGCACAACCGGTACAGTCTGACGCGTCAACAGCTAAACCAGTTGTTACAACTCCAACTAAAATAAAGCCAGCTGCTCAAGGTGACGACACAGATGCGGCCACTTGGGAAGACTTTAAGACTGCTTTGCTTGATGAAAATATTACAACGATTAATCTGACGGCTGATATTACAGCAACAGATAATAATCAAAAATATACGATTACAACTGATAAAGTGATTAATGGGGCTAATCATACATTAAATATTGGCTCAAATATTATTCAGGATGATTACTATCAATTTGGGATAACTTTTAACGACTTAAAGTTAATGGGAATGAAGCCAAATGATGATCCGGCATTATTTAACTTTTATGGTTATGACAATAGTAAGGCGGTCACATTAAATAATGTTGAAAGTGATAATGTCAGTTACGATGCCTTAATTAATTTTATAAATAACGTTACTTTGAATTACAACACAGATGGCAATATCTTTAGTGATTATGCGGAACCAACTGCTAATGATGGTTCAAACGTCAAAATTAATTTTGCACCGACTGTTGGAACTTCAACCAGTTTTATCTGCGATATTTTTATCATTCAAGATAACGCAACTGTTAATGCTGAAATTGCCAACACTAATAGTGCGTTGCGGGGAACAGGAACAATTGATGATGGTCGAATTGAAGTTGGGGCTAATTCAACGTTTAATCTGACAATCGATCCCACGGTTAACTTCCTTTATCGCGTTGATGAGGGCATTCCGCCGTTAGACTTGAAGTTATATGAAGGCTCTACCACAATTATTAAGAATAATGCTTCTGATAATGGCGTTAATCCAGGAGAAGATAATCAATTAAATCTGGTTGCCGATACACCAAAATTATTTGAATTAATTAGCAGCGGCGGTGATGTCAATAACTTTAACTTCCCGATGACCGATATTTCGGGGGCTAAGATGGGGATGATCACTGATCATTACAAGTGGATTATCCAAGACTCAGATAACGCCAACATTATTGATCCTAATTTGACAGATGCCCAAATGAAAATCTTGGCTAACCCAACTTTACCAGAAAACATTTCGGTTGAAGGTAAGGCTGACAAGACTTTTCAAGATTTAAGCACTAAAGAAGATTTCCAAACGGTTATTCAAAGTCAAGGCGGCTTTAATGGTTCGGCTGGATTTGCTTTAGGGACAGACCTTTATGATGGCTGGAAGAAGACTGATGCTGGTCGCTACAATATTTCTAGTAATAAAATCTCGATCCACCAAGGTCAAACTAGCGCAGTTGGTGGTGCCCAAGATAAGTTAAATGCTGTTGATGGCAGTAATAATACTGCGACTACGATTGCTGATTTGCTAGAGCTTGATGACAGTATTAATTCAGAAAACAAGACGATTACGGGCGTTAATTGGCTGCCAAACCAAGCAATGGATAGTCAAGGCAATTTAACTAGCGGCGGTCTCATTAAAGATGATGCTGGTAATTTAGCTGAAAGCATTAATCCAGTTGGTCCAGAAGATAATCAGTTGGGCAATGCCGTCATTCGGGTAACTTATGGCGATGGCACAACAGATGATATTCCGGTAACTTTAGATGTGGTTACTGCTATATCTTCTGGTGATGTGCAGCAGGTTGCACACGGCGAGCTGCCAACTGCCGCTCAAGCTGAGGATGCCGTGGCTTTTGACGGGGATGCTAGCAACTTAGATCCAACTTATGAATGGTATAAGGCAGATGGTTCAGGACCGTTAGAGGTCAGTGACTTGACTCCAGGAGCAACTAATGAAGTTAAAGTCTTGGTAACATATCATCGTGATGGCCAAGCTGATGGTACGCAGTTGGTAGATGCTAAAGTGGCAATGGGCGATACACAGGCCAATTCATCTGGAATTACTGCTGGAACCGGTCCAGTTGTGGTCCATGCTGCTGATATTCCTAGCGAAAATGATCCGCTTGTACCTGATTTTACCGATAAAACTAAGTGGAGTTCATACCTAGCTGGTGACTTAACTAATGTTACTAGTGTTAACTGGGATGATGAGACTGATGTTGCAAGCATTATTAATGGCACACCTGGTGAAAAGACTGGAAAGCTGCGTTTAACCTTTAGTGACGGTTCAACTAAGGAAATTGATGATGTGCATGTAAATGTTCTTGGCGGTGAAAAAGATGATACTAAGACAACCACAACACCAAATGGAGTTGTTCCGTCAATTGACCAGGCTAAGGATGCGCTAAAAGACGCTACAAGTTTAACTACTAATTTAAATAATGCTGGTTACGACGTCGATTATTCTTGGGCAAAAGATGATCAGGGCACACCAATGGACAATGGCTACGTTTCTTACACGGATCAAGTTCCAAGTAAGACGGTGCCAGGTTATGTTGTTTTAACTTACTATAAGAAGGGTGCAGAACATACCCCTGAAAATGTTGACGGTAAGCAAATTATTCCTGTTGATGTCACAATTAATAAACAAGAAAATCATCTGTACCATGCAAGTTTGGCAGGTTCAGGACAAGATTCTCAAGGAGTTGCGGTAGCCAAAGGTACCACTTTAGATGCGTCAGCTGCTAAAGATGCTATTCATAAGCCAGAAGATTTCCCAGCAGATGCAAAATTTGAGTGGGAAAGCCCAGTTGACACTTCAACAACCGGTGATAAGCAGGCTTGGGTTGCTGTAACTTATTCTGATGATTCGACTGACTGCATTCCCGTTTTAGTTAATGTTTATGATACTGCTTCAATTAAGTATCCTAAGGCACAAACGCAGACAGCTGACTTAAACGGTACCGTCCCTGATGCCAAGGCTTCAATTGCAAATAACGCTGACTTTCCAAGTGATACTACGTATGAATGGGCTAATGAACCTGACTTATCGCATGAAGGTTCTGCAGTCGGTACGGTTAAAGTTACTTATTCAGATGGCTCTAGTGACTACGTTATTGCCCCAGTAATTGTGGGTGATGCTAACCCAACACAGGAGAATGACCCACAAGGTCAAAGAACTGATATTGCTTACGGTGCTGGTAAGACTGCATCGTACGATGATGCTAAAGCCGCAATTAGTAATGCAGACAGTATGCCGCAAGGTACAACTTATAGTTGGCAAACCGCGCCAGTAGTCAATGATTTGAATAAATTAGGTGTTCAGGCAGCAGTAGTTAAGGTCACTTATCCAGATGGTACTAGCAATAATGTGCCGGTAGTCGTGGACGTTGTTAGCGATGCCCATTCAGCATCACGGCCACGGGCTAAGAATGTTTGCTTAAATGTTGGGGAGGCAATTCCTAACGCTAAGGATGCCGTAATTAATAGTGCTGATTTAACTAATGCTACTAATTTTGAATATGAAACGACACCTTCAAGTGCTAATGCCGGTGTTACGCAAACAATGATTAAAGTGACCTATGCTGATGGCTCAACTGATGAGGTCCCAACGCAAATTATCGTTGATGCCCCGACAACTGAAACCTCAACCGAGGCCGAGAAAAATAATCCACATGTTAAAACAGTGCGCACTAATGTCAATAGTACGGTCGACGCTGCTAGTGTGATTGATAACTTTACGGAATTAAATGGTAATCCGAAAGCGGAATGGGTTGATCCTGACTTTGGTAAAAATGCCACCAAGACTGCAGGTTTGAAACAGTCGCAAGTTAAGCTGACTTTTGATGATGGTTCAACTAAAATTGTGACAGGCTATATCCGGGTAATTTCAGACGGTGAAAAGCACGCTGACTCGGTTACTGGTAAGACAGTTACCAAGAAGACCGGCTCGGCAATCACTGCCGCAGAAATGGTTAATGATTTGCCAAAAGATGCAACTGCTGAATTTGCAAGTCCAGTTAATATTAAAGATGGTAAGGTTGAAAATCCAGGTACTTACATTGAAACTATTCATATTAAGTTCCATGATGGCACTGAAAAGGATGTATCCTCTGTTTTAACAGTACCAAGACAAACGTCAGAATCTAGCATTACGCAAAGTAAAGATGTGGTTTTGCATGTAGTTAATGTTGGCACTGACCACAGTCAAACACCAGCTGAGTTCGCGGATCCGAGTTCATTTTTAACAGGAACAGATACTAATGTTACTAAAGTTGAATGGGCAACTAACGGTCAACCAAGTGTGATTACGGCAATTGACCAAGAGACTGGTAAAGTTAAAATTACCTTTAAAGATGGCACGGTCAAGACGATGGACATCAATGTCAAAGTTATCGGTGCCCAAAAGTCAGATACACCAACAGCAATTACTGTCAATAGTGATAAATTAGACGAGACGCGTGCTAAAGACGCATTGAACATTGATGACGTGAAGGCAATTGATGCTCAATATCCCGATGTGCTCTATTCATGGGTTGGCAAATCCGACGGTACTGGTACGGTAGATATTAGTAAGCCAGGTACTCCTGATGCTTATGTCTTAATTGATTATGGTGATGGCAAGCAGCAGACAGTTAAAGTTGATTTGACTGTTAATGAACAGCCGACTGCTGGAGCTACTTATCATCCAGAAGCTACGAGCGGATCAGTCACTACCCACATGACTGATCAAGGTGTGATTATGCCACCAGAATTTACTGATACGTCTAAGATGGACGACTTTATGCAAATTCCTGATGTAGCTAATGTCAGCGATATAGTTGATTACTTGACTTGGGCTGATAAAGCACCAACAACTGTTGGTGATAACCAGCAGATTGCAGTAATTGCACACTATAAGGACCAGTCGGTCAGCGATCCATTTAACATTAATGTTAATGTCTTAAGTGCCAAAAAAGCAGACACACCGACAACCGTAACAGCGGGTAATGAGTTAACTGGTGAGCAAGCGAAGGCAGCACTTGATCAAGCTGAGAATGCAAAAATTTTAGCGCAATATCCAAATGCTAAATTCACTTGGGCAGCTAATAATGACGGTACTGGTACGATTGATACCAGCAAGGCTGGCAATCCTGCCGCATACGTTGTGGTCGACTATGGTGACGGGACTAAGCAGGTAGTGCCAGTCGATTTGACCGTGAAGAGTCAGGCTGATACAAATGATGGAGTTCTTGATGCTAGTGAAGCGGTGCCAATTACGACTCACGTTGCCGATGGGCTGCATAACGAAGTGAAGGTACCCGAGTTTACTGACCCAGATTGGATTAAGGCTAATGTCGCAATTGGCGGCGTTGATGATTCTAGTACGCTAATTGATCATTTGAGTTGGAACGATGCCCAGCCAACAACAGTTGGTAATAACCAGCAAATTGAAGTAGTTGCACACTATAAGGATAGTTCAACCAGTGCCCCATTTAAGCTTAATGTTAACGTCTTAGGTGCGCGCAAGAAAGATAATTTGCCAACAACGGTTTGTGTAAACAGTACTCCAGGCGAGGCTGAGGCTAAAAATGCATTGAACTTGGATGATGTGAAGGCGATTGATGCCCAATATCCGAATGCTAAGTATTCACTAGCAGAAAATAGTGACGGTACTGGCACTGTTGATACTAGTGAAGCAGGAACCAAGACTGCTTATGTTGTAATTGATTTCGGTGATGGCACTAAGCAAATTGTACCAATTGACCTAAAGGTTGATGATAGTACTAATGCCGAAAATAACCATCCAGTTGCTGCAGATGAAAATGCAATAAGTCCAATCTTGACACACTTAATTCATGATTCTGCTACGGGTAATCCGGTGGCTAAAAGTCCAGCTGGTTTTACCGATCTAGAGGAAATGAAGAAAATTATTAAAGGTGTTAATTGGGATCAAGTTGGTTACTTGACATGGGCTGCTGCCGCACCAAACAAGCCAGGTGACAAACAAGATGTCCAAGTTAGAGTCCACTATAAAGACGGCTCAATTAGTGATCCGGTAAGCGTTAAAGCCAATATTCTGGGGGTACAACATCTTGATGTTGCTGGTGTAACGTCGAATACTGTTGTAGCTCCAGGTGAACAACCAACAGCAGAGCAGGCTAAAGCTGCGCTAGGTCAAGAAATGAATGTTGCAGACTTATTGCGTGAATATCCAAACGCTAAGTTTAGCTGGGCAAGTAAGTCAGATGGTACAGGTACACTTGATACAAGTAACCATGGGCAGAAGGATGCTTATGTAGTTATTAATTATGGTGACGGCACTAAGCAAGTCGTAAAGGTACCACTAAACGTTACGAATAATGGCTCTAGCAACAATAACGGTTCATCATCAAGTAATGATTCGCAACCAATTGGTGGCAGCGTCACGATTCCACAAGGTAAAGACTTGAGTAATGATACTGAATATGCCGAACAAGCAATCGGTAACTCGGCAAGTTTGCCAGCAGGTACCACCTACAAGTGGCAAGAAGCACCAGATACATCAGTTGCTGGTAAGACTCTTTCTGCTTCGGTATTGGTAACCTTGCCTGGTGGCACAAAGGTAGTTGTTCCAGTTTCAGTCACTATTGGTACTAAGAAGGGTGAAACCGTAACTTTGCACCACAATGCATACCTCTACAACGAGGCAGGTCAACGGATTAACGAATTAGTCTATAAGACAGGTTCGGTTGTTCCAGTATATGGTATCAAGACAATTGACGGTAGAGACTTCTATATCTTGGATGATAACCACTACTTAGCAACTGGCAATGTCTTGAGTACTAAGCAAAAGTTGACTCACAATGCCTATGTTTATAACCAATATGGCAAGCGGGTTACTAAGAAGGTATTCAAGCGCGGCAAGACGGTCAAGACTTACGGTGAACCAATTAATATTCGGGGTAAGAAGTACTACAAGCTTGATAATGGTTACTTCTTAAGAGCCACAAACTTTAAGAAGCCGAAGCGTGATCTGACATCAGTCCAAGCAATTGCTGCTGATCCAACTAAGGATCGGGTAATGCACAACTCTTACTTGTACGATGAAAACGGCAAGCGAGCTAATGGCATTATTCTGAATGCTGGCACGCGGGTTAAGATTGACCAGGCGGTGCAAAGTATTGCTGGTAGAAACTTCTATAAGACTGATAAGGGTTACTACATTGCAGTTGAAAATATCACGGGCACCAAGGTAAGCTTGAAGCACAATGCGTATGTCTATAACAGATATGGCAGTCGCGTTAACAAGAAGATCTTGAAGCGTGGCAAGAGGGTTACCGTTTATGGTAATCCGGTCAAGTTGCACGGTGCTTCATACTACATTGTTGGTAACAAGACTTATGTTAAAACCGCTAATTTTTAGATAAATTAGTGTAAATGAAAAAACTGTTTGATGAAAATCAAGCAGTTTTTTGTTTGTATTTTTTATATTAATTTTATATGGACGAGAATAGGCATTTCTAATATATTAAGTAAAAGGTACGAAGGAAAGTTAAAGGTGACGAGATGTTTAACGATAAATATGCCAAACTTTGGAACAATCTTGGATTAATGTTTTTAAGCTTGTTGTTAATGACCTGTTATTGAACACGTTGGGCTCTTTGCTTTTTAAAAAAATAACTATAAACATTCAAAAAGTGCCCCTAATTGTCTAACAATTGTGGAGCACTTTTAAATTTGGTTAAAATAAACTTAGCCTAGCCATTAGCAACAGTGAAGCGATCCTGATGGTACTTCGGAGTTAAAATCTCTTGAACCAAAGCCGTAGCCATTGTTCCGGCAGTAGTAACTGATTCGCCCTGCTCGTTATACAGCAGCTCATCTTTGCCAGTAAGAATTTTAGTGGCTTTTTCTCCAGGGACAAATAGATTAGCTGGCGAAATACCGAACCAATTAACATTATCGACGTTTTGCAGGAATTGGTACTCAAAGTATTGGTTCTTCGGGGTGTTGCGCCAAGGTTTAGTCGACTTATCTTGTTCAATATCTTGTAAAACGCGGTGATGGTCAGCACCGGTGATTAAGCTGCCGGCACCAAGAATAAAGGCCAATCGCGGACTATTAGTTTCTCTGAATAAATAAATTAAGTAAGCAGCTAAGTCAATGTGGCGATATGCTTGTGCTGGAGCCGTTGAAAAAGCATCAACAATCACATCACAGCTAGCAAAATCATTTTTGGTTAGCGTGAAGGCATCTTGAGCGACAGTTTGGATGCTGGGCACTTCCGTCTTTAACTTAGCCAATTTGTCGGTTGAACGACCATTAGCAATAATTTCGAAATTGTTTTTAGCTGCTTCTTTGACAAAAGCGGAGCCTGCCATACCAGTTGCTCCAATTACAAATGCTTTCATAATTTTCCTCTATCTTGTTAATATTTACTTAAAACTTCATCTAATGAGGTTTGTAATGATTTCTTTAACACCTGTAATTGCTCAGAATTTGGTTGCGCTTCTGAGCTATACATCACCTCAGGATCAACCCACCAAACAGGTTCAAGCTTGGGCGTGTCTTGGGAACAGGTGCTAGTGAACATACTAATCGCCTAAGACCACATATCCTGTTGACAGTTACTTGACAAAATAGGGGTTCTGGTGCTGATTAATGAACTCGATTCGCCAACAAATCCCACACTGATTGTCTGCCATTAAACTCTTGCCCTTTTACTATTAATAATTGACTATACTTTACTAGAGATTAAGTAACTGGTCAAGAAAAATAACATTTAATAATGGTAAGAAAAAAGCTGCAAAATTAACCGTTTTGCAACTTTTTAACTAATTAATGACCTTTATGTTTTTCGCGTTTCTTCTTTTGCCGTAATTTAAACTTCTCTTGAGCAACTCGGGCTTTTTGCCGACTCTGAGCTGTTTTCTTAGATAGTTTAAATTGCTCCAGTTGTTTTTGTAAAGCAATTTGAGCTTTAGTGCCAAGACCATCGGTTTTAATTGCTTTTTTAGCTAAGCGTTGACGTCTTTTAGGATTAATTCTTTTAGTTTTAACCTCTAATTCAGGACTATCTTGCCGAAAAAATTTGATTTCATTCCAATGATTAATAATCAGCGAATAGATTCGGGTAGTCTTGGGTTCAGAAGTCCCCAGATTGACTTTAGCAGCTTCATAACTTGTGCCGACACGGCGCTCAAAGATAGCTTGATAAAATGGCGCTTCAAAGATGATAGTTAACGAACTATAATGTCATCCTCCTTAAAATTTAAGAAAGATGGACAACCAAGGAGGCAGGTTACTGATGATCGCGTGCGCTCACGTCCGGACTACCAGCCGAACTGTGTTTTTACTTTCTGATATTAGTATAGCATAAGCTGCTCCAGAGAAGCGCAAAAGCCTTGCACTAACACCATTTTTTGCTTAGAATGTCTACTTGCAGTATAAACTTGGAGGGAAAGGATTAGGGTGGAAGAAATTAAAATGAATGAGCAATTAACTTCAATAAGTTTGGACAGCAGTGCACTTACTAATGCGCAATTAGGAATTGATAAGTTAGGCTTGTCACTTGCTGAATATTTGAATTTGGTTTTGACTAATGTGCCTACTAGTCGCACGCAGCTCAAGCATATTTTGGCTGAAGTCGGCAGTCAACCAGCCGATCGTTCGCTGGCAATGTGGCTTAATCACGTTGACGCAGACTAAAGATTTAACTCGCTAATTAAATTTAGCGAGTATTTTTTTACCCAAAAAGCGTTAATGTTTACAAATGTAAATCCAGGATATATACTAATTATAGTTTACAAATGTAGACGTTGAAATGAACTTAACGAGGTAAAGAACATGACTAAAATTATTATTTTTCTAGTTGGTATTGTTTTAATAGGGTTTATTGCATGGTGGTTCTTTGGTCAACATCAAGTGCAGGCGGAACAAGCCGTGGTTAACAATGATCAGCAAAATGTGGACATCGAGGTTAAGGGAGGCTATTCTCCTGAACGTGTTGTCCTAAAAAAAGGTATACCTGCAACTTTAAAGTTCAAGCGCACGGATGCATCAACTTGTCTTGATCATGTTATTTTTTCTGACTTGGGCATTGATCAAAAGTTGCCTCAGGGTCAGGTTAAGGAAGTAAAGATTGATACAACTAAGCCTGGGGTTTATGACTGGGCATGCAGTATGAATATGTTCCATGGTCAAGTGATTGTTAAGTAGGAGCTACTAAATGAAGATTACGACGCGTTTTTGGACAGCACTAGTTTTATCGATGCCAATGCTAGCAGAAATGGTGCTTCATCCATTTACTGGCTGGATGCTCCCTGGCGGAGAATGGGCAATGTTAATTTTGACAACCTTTGTGATGTTAATTTCGGCAGGACCATTTATTAGTAGCGCATGGGCATCATTTAAAAAGCACCACGCCAACATGGACACGCTCGTTTCATTGGGGACATTAACTGCTTATGTTTACAGCATTTATGCCATGTTCAAGCACTTGCCAGTTTTCTTTGAAAGTGCAGCGTTTGTAATTACTTTTGTACTGCTCGGGCAAGTTTTGGAAGCAAAAATGCGCAGCAATGCGTCAGATGCCATTGGTAAGCTAGCTAATTTGCAAGCAAAGGATGCACTGGTTAAACGTGCTGGCAAGTTTGTCAGTGTGCCAATCGCGGAAGTGGTGGCAGGCGATTTAATCCAAGTTAAACCGGGGCAAAAGATACCGGTTGATGGTGTCGTTGTTTCTGGTATTTCAAGTGTTGATGAGTCAATGGTCACGGGCGAAAGTATGCCAGCGGGTAAAAAGCCCGGCGATCAAGTTGTTGGTGCGACGATTAACCAGAATGGTACTTTCGAATTTAAAGCACAAAAAGTTGGCCGTGATACGATGCTGGCGCAAATTGTGGCAATCGTGAAAAAGGCCCAAAATAGTCATGCACCAATCCAAAACTTAACTGACCGTGTTGCCGATATTTTTGTCCCCACGGTTTTAATTATCGCAATTGCTACCTTTTTAGTCTGGTTTCTTTTGCTTGGTAAAAGTGCAGGAATGGCCTTAGTTTTTGCGGTGTCAGTATTAGTCATTGCTTGTCCGTGTGCGCTTGGCTTAGCTACGCCAACGGCTTTAATGGTGGGGACAGGTTTAGGTGCCAAAAAGGGTATTTTAATTAAAAATGGTGAGGTGCTGGAAGCCGCAAATAGCTTGAATACAATTGTCTTTGATAAGACGGGGACAATTACAGCAGGGCATCCTCAAGTAACTGATGTTGTTGGTGATGAACTGGTTTTAGCAGTTGCGGCTAGCTTGGAAAAGTTATCAGAGCACCCACTAGCTTCAGCGGTTTTGCAAGCTGCTAAAAAGTCACATGTTCATTTGCAAAAAGTCAGCAACTTTCGTGCAATTGAAGGTCAGGGTGTAACTGGCACAATTGATGGTAAAGAAGCATTTGTTGGTAGCCCAGCAAGTGCGGTTGCTGGCACAATCTCGGATGAATTGACAAAACAGATTGCGACATTTGAGCAAGAAGCAAAAACAGTTGTAGTCGTTGGCTTAGCTGGCAAAATTATTGGCCTAGTTGCTATTCAAGATGTACCTAAGAAGAATAGCAGCAAGGCAATTGCGCAACTGAAGGCAGCAGGATTAAAGACTGTCATGTTGACGGGTGATAATGCACAAGTGGCGCATGCAATCGCTCAGCAGGTAGGAATTGATGAAGTAATTGCCGGTGTTTTACCAACAGGCAAAGCCGCCGCAATTCAAAAATTGCAGCAAACTGACAAGGTTGCCTTTGTTGGTGACGGGATTAATGATGCGCCCGCATTAACCCAAGCTGATGTTGGGATTGCAATGGGTTCCGGCACGGACGTCGCAATTGATGCAGGTGGCATTGTTTTGGTAAAAAACGACCTAATGGATGTAGTTCGCGCATTAAGATTGAGTCGCAAGACTTTTAACCGCATTAAACTCAATTTGTTTTGGGCGTTCATTTACAATGTTCTGGGCATTCCAATTGCAGCAGGATTGTTTGCCGGTGTTGGATTAGTGCTTAGTCCAGAATTAGCGGGGCTGGCGATGGCCTTTAGCTCATTATCCGTAGTCATTAGTTCGGTTTTATTAGGAAAAGCCAAAATTTAATTATGTGAAAACGACATTTAACGTAGTAGTTGAGTGCCTTTTTTGATTGAGTTTTTTAGATAAATTGTGGTAATTATAAATGCCGAATTATTAAGGTTAAAAACTAAGTTTAAGGGAACCTTGTGATAGAATTAGTTCGTAAACGCTGATTTATAATTTGGGGATATTTCAATGAAAGAAAGTTTTAAAGAAACTAATGATTTGGAAAAGGATTGTCAAATTAAATGAAGATGAAATAATAGAACGTATGGCAGAATCAACTAATCCAGAAGATAAAAATTTTGGGGGAATACTATTTATAACAGAGCATTACAATTACGATAACAAAAAGTAATTAATACGAAAGAATTTATAAGATGAGCTTAGATTTGTACATGTATGCGGGAATTAATGGTGCAGGGAAATCTTCTTTTGGCTTGATCAAGCTAAAACATATCTTTTAAGTAATTATAATTGGCAAGCCATTCTAAATACTCAAGAGAAAGACTGAGTTCAAGGCCAGTGGGCTGGAGTAAAATTGGAGCTGAAAGTGTAGCTTTTTATTATTAGGCAATTCATGATAAAATTACTTAATAACATTTTTGAAGGAAGGCTTTTATAGTTAAACGTAAATATTATTATCATAACTTAACTGACGATGTCGTTGCCAGCAGCCAGCAAGATTACCACTTATCTGATGATTATCAAATCTTCCCAACTACCCTGACTGGCAAAATATGGTCAGCAAGTATTCGACCACTAGCTCATTTAGTCAGCTTAATCTATCTGCGACTTATCCTTAAAGTGCAGATAGTTGGCAAAGAAAAATTGAAGGCAGTTAACCAGCAAGGTTATTTCATCTTTGGCAATCATACTCAGGCATTTGGCGATGTCGTTTTACCACTAAGGATCATTCCTGCAGGGGATTATTACGCTATCGGCGCACAAGCTAACTGGGGCATTCCTATTTTAGGGAAATTCATCCTACCTTACTTCGGTTTACCTGTTGGCCGTGATTTTAAGCAATTTGACCACTTAGTTAAGGCAATTACCAAGGTAATCAGTGCTAAGAAGGCAGTCGTTATTTATCCCGAAGCCCATGTTTGGCCGTATTACACCAAAATTCGCCCGTTTCCGGCTACTAGTATGCACTTTCCTGTCGCTTTGCAAGCACCGAGTCTAGTTATGACCACGACTTATCATCAGCCTAAACGGGGCAAGCGCCCACGAATTGTGGTTTACCTTGATGGTCCCTTTTATCCTGACACTAGTTTAACTAACAAGCAGGCACAACATAAATTACACACACAGATTACTGCTGCCATGCAACAGCGGGCGGCAACTAGTGATTATGCTTACTGTACTTACCATAAAATAAATTAAGGAGTTTCTTTAATGAATATTCTTTTTTGCGGCGACCACAATGCGGAAGATGGGATACTAATTGCTACCCTATCTTTATTAAAAAATGCTGGTGCCCAAGAACTTCACCTTTATATTTTGACGATGTATACGCAAAGTTATAAGAAAAAGTTCCACCCCTTTTCTAAGCATGCTGCCGATTATCTTAGTTCATTATTAACTAAGAAAAATCCCCGAAATACACTTAAGTTAATTGATTGCACTGGGTTATTTGTTAAAGAGCCGCCGCTAGCTAATATGGGAACACATTTTACACCCTATGCCATGCTTCGGCTATTTGCGGACGAAATTCCTCAATTACCAGCAAGAATTCTCTACCTCGATGCAGATGTTATTGTGCGGCGCGGCCTTACTAATTTTTATCAGCAAGACTTAACAGCTACCGAATTAATTGGGGTGCTTGACTACTGGGGGCGTTTTTTCTTCCATAATCTACACCAGCATAAGGCTTTTGACTATCTAAACTCAGGAGTACTGCTGCTAAATATGCCAGAAATTAGGCGCACACGACTTTTTGCACGAGTTCGGCACCTCTTGCAGACCAAAAATGTTTTTATGCCAGATCAGTCAGCACTTAATCACTTTGCTCAAAGCAAAAAAATTGCGCCACGGCGTTATAATGAGCAATATAAATTAAAACCTGACACTGTCATCCAGCATTTCACTACCAGCTTTCGCTTTTTACCACTATTTCATACCCAGACAGTTAAGCCGTGGGAGGTTGAGCGCGTGCATCAGGTACTAAAATTGCACGAATACGATGACATTCTTAACCGTTATTTACAGCTAAAAGATAATTTAGTACAAGATTAATTTTTATTGGAGAGTAATTTATGACTATTCCCGTTTTTTATTCGATCAGCGATGACTACACCAAATATGCGGCAGTTTCGCTTAATTCGTTAGTTAAGCACGTTAATCCAGACAAAGATTATACTGTTTACTTTCTTAATCAAGACCTATCTGCCACACACCAGCAGGACTTACGAGACATTGGTACAAGTAACGTTCATATTGAGTTTTTCACAATTGATAATGACGTTGTCGCCACCATTCAAAATCGACCGGAGAACTACCTTAAAGCTGATTTTTTCACCATGTCAATTTTTTATCGTTTATTCATTTCTGACCTGTTTCCGCAATATGATAAGGCAATTTATATTGATGCCGATACTATTCTAAATGACGACATCGCCAAACTGTATGAAACCAAACTAGGTAATAATTTATTTGCGGCTTGCATGGATTCTTCAATCCAATACGTCCCCAAAATGATTACTTATATTAAAGAAGTTTTAGCACTTGACCCCAAGAAATACATTAATTCTGGTGTCCTAGTCCTCAACAGCCAAGCATTTCGGGACGAAAAGTTCACTAAGCACTTTACAGCGCTATTAACTAAATATCATTTCGACTGTATTGCGCCAGATCAAGATTATCTGAATGAAATTTGTGATGGACGTATTTTTTATCTTGATCCTAGATGGGATGCCATGCCTAATGAAAATACTGAGCCACTAAAGAACCCCAGTTTAATCCACTATAACCTTTTCTTTAAGCCATGGCATTTTACCAATATTCAATATGAACAATACTTTTGGGATAGTGCGCAAGAGACTAAGTTTTATTCTGAACTAAAAGCAGAATTTGCTAACTACACCGAACGTGAACGCGAGCGTGATAGTCATAAACTTGACTTCATGCTTGCCAAAGAAGATAAAACCATTAACGACCCACAAAATTGGGCACAAGTGAAAAAACAAGGATCAGTTACTTTATGATTATTGGAGACAATCGTGAACGTGTAATTGCTAATATCAAACAGGCAACAGAACGAGGTGACTTTAACGCCAAAGTTGAAGTTGGTGATCCTGTTTTATCCCTGCAAGAACGGACTACATTGGTTAATTCTTTTTGGCAAACACAACAGACCTTTAAAGGCAAACTATATAATAAAGTCGGGCACCTCTTTTTTTATATTTTAACCAGTATTCTAACCGCTTCAACTACCTTTACTGGGCTTGAAAACTTAAATTTGCCACGCGGTGGTGCTATTATCACCACTAATCATTTTAACCAGATTGATTCGCTACCAATTAAGCACCTGGCTAATAAGACCCACCACCAGTTAGCAATCGCTATCGAGGATACTAACTTAAAATTACCCGGCATTTTGCGTTATTTGATGAATTACGTGGGTACAATTCCACTAATTAAAAGAGCTAGTTACATTAGTAATGACTTCCCGCAGCATTTGCACAGTGCTCTAGAAAAAAATCAGTGGGTTTTAATTTATCCTGAACAAGAGATGTGGTGGAATTACCGTAAACCACGTAAATTGCAGCGTGGAGCTTACTACTTCGCTGCTAAACAAAATGTTCCCATTATTTCAACCTTTATTGAGATTCAAACACTACCTAAGTTAGAAAAAGCCCAACCACATTTTCAGCAGACTAAATATATTGTTCACGTTTTACCGCTAATTTATCCTGATACTAGTCTTGATGCAAATAGCGATTCCAAACGTATGATGAAGCAAGATTACCAGCAAAAAGTTGCCGCTTACGAACGTGCTTATCAGCGAAAGCTTGACTATACCTTTACTCCATGGGATATTGCTGGCTGGCTTAAGAGATAAAAGTATATGACTATATAAATAAATGCCATTAAGTTAAGCCAAAAAGCTCAGTTAGTTAACTATAACTGGGCTTTTTGCTTACACTCTGCTTACTGTTTAAACAATCATAATTCCAATAATTTATATAACTGGAGCCATGATATGACTTTTGCTATTGATGTGAGATCTATGTTACTAAATGGTGTTCAATTTATTGAAGATAAAAAATACAGCTTTGTTCAGATCACAATTTACAATAATTGTCTTTGTTGCTTTTTTAGAGGCAATGATGATTATTTTGTTAATTTCATTGACTAACCTCTATCATGTTTCAATTCTGTTTTTCCTATTACACATTGCATTTTATGATATTAGGTTAATTGCCCAAGATACTATTTTTAATTACATTAATTATCTATCATAAAGATTGCAGGCAAGACCTTAACAATCTGAAGTAACAAATCACTCTCATTTGTTGTTGACTTAATTTAAAAAATATCTTATAATTTTCTCATTGAGAGTTGGAGGTAATTCTGATGATTAGTAGAAATTGTCTAAAATTACATTTGAATACTCGTAGCTTCTTTAGCTTCTTTAGATAACGTTTGGATTCATCTAGTTGGATTCAAGCGAAACGTAAGTTTGAATCTATCTATGATGGCTAAAGCAGTTTGTTTGCAATTAGTCACATGATTTCTAAGTGGCTAATTGCAACATTAAATTTAAAATGAATTTTTTAAATATCCACTTAGGAATTAAGTGGGTATTTTTTTATTGAAATATTTCGAAACATGATGGAGGAAAAATAATGCATATTAAAAAAATAATTACCGGAATTAGTTTGGCAAGTTTATTGCTTTTAGGTGGCTGCAGCAGTAATAAGACTGGTAAAAGTGCAGCGGTTAAACACGTTGGTATTTTGCAAGTTGTTCAACACCCATCGCTTGATGAAGCATACAAGGGTTTTAAAGAGGGCTTAAAAGATGGTGGCTATGTTGAAGGTAAAAATCTGAAAATTGATTACCAAAACGCACAAAATAGTCAAGATAATTTAAAGAGTATGAGTGACAAGTTGGTTAATGAAAAATCTGATCTCTTATTGGGCATTGCTACGCCAGCTGCTCAAAGCTTAGCTAATACAACTCAAGATGTTCCGATTGTTGTTACGGCTGTAACTGATTTAAAAGCTGCGAAGTTAGTCAATTAAAATGATAAACCGGGCAAAAATGTTACGGGAACCACCGATATGGTTTCAATTGATAAGCAAATCAAATTATTGTTGTCAATTGTTCCTAAAGCAAAGGCCATTGGTATTATGTACAATGCCGGCGAAGCTAATTCAAAAATCCAAGCTGATTTGGCAATCGCCGCATTAAAGAAGGCCGGGGTTAAGGTCATAGTTAAAACAGCAAATACAACTAACGATGTGCAACAAGTAACAGAAACTTTGGCTGATAAAGTTCAAGGAATATATGTTCCAACTGATAATACTTTTGCTTCTGCAGCTTCACTGATTGGTAAGGTCGTAAAAGAAAAGAAAATCCCGTTAGTAGCTGGTGCAACTGAGCAGGTTAAAAATGGTGGTCTTGCTTCAATTGGAATCGATTATGAATCTCTAGGAAGACAAACAGGTAAAATGGCAGCTAAGATTTTGTCAGACAAGGCAAAACCTCAAGATATGCCTGTTGAAAAAGCTACCAATTTAAAATTAGTGGTTAATAAGAAGATGGCTAAGGCCCTAGGAATTGATCCCAAGTCGATTAAGGCACCTAAATAGTATAGAAAGGCAAGTGGATAAGCAAATATGATGAATACTTTTTGGGATTTATTTCTTTCGGCAACTTCGCAAGGATTGCTTTGGTCCTTGATGGCAATTGGGGTTTACCTGACCTTCAGGATTCTTGACTTAGCAGATATGACTGCTGAAGGCAGTTTTCCTTTAGGTGGTGCAATTACCACAATGTGCTTAATTAACGGTGTTAACCCAATTTTAGCAACACTTGCTGCTTTTGGCGGTGGCATGGTTGCTGGTCTAGTCACTGGTATTTTAAATACCAAGTTAAAGATTCCGGCACTATTAGCAGGGATTGTCACGATGACTGGTTTATACTCGATAACTTCACGAGTAATGCTCAACGCTGCCAATGTTTCGCTTCTGGGCAAGGCAACTATTTTCACTATGGCACAAAACTTGGGCCTGTCTCACAACAACGCCGTCATTGTTACGGGGCTAATTATCTCGTTATTAGTAATTGGACTGCTAGTGATATTTTTTAGAACTGAAATCGGCTTGGCGATGCGGGCAACTGGCGACAATACTGAAATGAGTGCTGCTAACGGCATTAAGACACAAAATATGAAAATCTGGGGCTACATGATTTCTAATGGCTGCATTGCTCTTTCAGGCGCACTGTTAGCTCAAAACAATGGCTTTGCTGACCTCAATTCTGGAGTTGGTACACTTGTTGTTGGACTAGCTTCAATCATTATTGCTGAAGTATTAATTCGTAATTTGGCAATTGGGGGGAGAATGCTGACATTAGTCATTGGGGCAATTATTTATCGCTTGATTTTAGCCTTAGTTTTCCAGATGAACGTTGAACCTTCAGATGCTAAACTCGCTTCAGCTTTAGTGTTAATTGTTTGTTTGGCTTTACCTAATTTTAAATTATCGCGCAAAAATAAAGGGGAGAATAAAAGTGGCTCAAGTACTGAAAATTAAAAATTTACACCAAACTTTTGAACGAGGGACTGTCAACGAAAATCACGTATTGCGTGGAGTTAACCTTGAATTAGAAGCCGGCGATTTTGTAACAATTATCGGCAGTAATGGTGCGGGAAAATCAACTTTGCTCAATAGCATTGCGGGAACTTTACCCATTCAAGAAGGGCAAATTATTTTAAATGGTACCGACATTAGTAAGCTACCCGTTACTAAACGTGCCAAGAATATCAGTCGCGTTTTTCAGGATCCTAAGATGGGAACGGCTGTTAGATTAACGGTTGAAGAAAATCTGGCTTTAGCAATGAAGCGCGGTCAGCATCGCGGTTTTCGTGCTGGTGTTAAAAGACAGGATCGGCAGTTTTTCAAGCGGCAACTTGCTCAGCTTGATTTAAATTTAGAAAATCGCTTAGATGCCGAAATCGGGTTACTCTCTGGTGGCCAAAGACAAGCAATTACGCTATTAATGGCCACCTTGCAACGACCAGATTTAATTTTACTTGATGAACATACGGCAGCGCTTGATCCGCGAACATCGATTACGGTAATGCAATTAACTGAAAAATTAATCAGTGAGCAAAAGTTAACAGCATTCATGGTTACACATAATATGGAAGATGCCATTCGTTATGGTAATCGCCTTATCATGCTTCATCAAGGTCGCGTAGCATTAAATCTTGCTGGAGAAGAAAAGAAAAAAATGACGGTGCCCAAATTGATGGAACTATTCCAAAAGCATGTTGGCGCGGAGTTAAAAGATGATGCAATCTTGCTTGCTTAATTAGTTGTCAATCAATTTTAAACGTATTTATAAAATTTGCTTAATCTAAAAGGCCTTTGCTAATTGCTGTGTAACACAGTTTTTAGTCAAAGACCTTTTTTTGGATTTGCTTAATTTCAGGCTTTATTATAATTTAGGCCAGAAAAGGATTCTTGATAATTTTTTCTGGCATAAAAATCAGTCCTTATTTGTTTTATACTTTTTTTATACTTTTAGCACATATTTAAATGGCATACTGTTTTCAATTGAGCTTGTTTGGTAATCTTTTTGAAAAGCGTTTCTGAGTTTTATCAAAAGAGTAACCGATTTTAGCATAAAATTGATGTGCGCCAGTTCGACTAGTACTCGAATTTAAGCGAATTGCTGTGATTTGCTTTTCGCTGGCATATTCTTCAACTGCAGTCATTAGTGCGGTGCCGATACCGCGGTGTTGTGCATCACTACTTACAGCTAGTGCCATAATGTTGAGCATGAGGTCAAAGTAAATTTCTTGATAAAGTTCTGCGTGGACATAACCTGTGATTTTACCTGCGTGAGCATCTTCTGCTACCAAAATTAAATGGTGGGGGTCAGCGAGCAAATGTTGCATGTTGGTTTGCGTCTTAGTTAGCGGATAGTCATATCCGAGCTGCTCGCAATTTATTTTCTGAATGACTGAACTGTCTGTTATTTTTGCATGTCGAATCATTGTTAGTACCGATGTCCCTTAGTTTGTCGAATTTGCTTAAGTTGAGCGAGATAAGCAATGATGCCGATAAACAACCAAATAATAATTGTAAAATAGCTTGCTGTAAGGGCACCATGTCCAGTTTTAATTAAGTTAACTGGTCCGTAAAAGGGAAATAGCACAGCAATTTTTGCTAGCCAAGCTGGGTAAGCCGTGATAATTACCAAAATGCCGGAAACGAGTTCAATTAATGAACTAAACAGATTTTGGGCAAAATAAGGGTCATTCATCTGCCACGAAATTGTCCAAGCTGTAAAACCTAAAATAATGCCATCAATGCAAAGTAAGGGTAATAGTGTTAAAGCGCGAATGATAATCGCTAGTGGTGCGCCAAAGCAGAAGGCAAGAAAGAGGTTAATTATCGCTAGTAAACAGCCGATGATCAAGGCTACGATTGCTTTACTAAGCCAATAGCGCGGGCTAAAGGGGCGCTGAGTAATCATTTCAAAATCGATGCACAAGTTTGCATCTTTAACCAGTAACTCATTCATTGTTTGTAAGGATAGTCGTGCGGCATCAATTGCAATCGATGCAATACCAACGCTCCAATTAAAAGTCCCAGTGTATTGCGTTGTAATTAGGACTAGCAATAGGAGGTCGATGAGCGGCGTTAAGAAAAAGTAAACTAGTTTTGTGCGCCAGTTATTTAAGAAAGATAGTGAAGAAAATTGGGTAGCAATCATTAGAGAATCTTCAGAGCTCCTTTCTTTCTAGCCAAAAAGTTAACTCTTTGAACAATAATATTAATTAAAAGCAGCCATAGGCAAAGACTTACGCCGTACGACAACCAGTTAAAAGTGACTTGTCGAGTTAACGTTGCAATGGGTGCAGTGATTGGAATTAGCCATTGTGAAAAATTAGTTATAGGTTCTAGAATTTTGCTATTGCCAAATAAGCCAGCTAACAAGACAATTGGTGTTCCAATTAATGTTTCGTAGACCATTGCATCGGCTGTTAATGTTAAAAATGAGGCAATTAGCATTCCCATGATGGCTGCGCCAAGCCATAACAGAAAAATAGTCAGGATTAATTGTAAATTTATGCTGCCGGTAGCAACGCCAAGTATTTTGGCTAATAAAAAGCTGAGCGGAAAGGCACACAGGCCATAAGCAGAAGCGGGTAATAGGAGTGTGATTAGGGATGCACGCTCATCGTATTGATTGTTCAATAAATAAGGTAGAGTTCCCTTGTATTTTTCAAAGCTGATGCAGCCAGCGACTGTTGTACAGGATGACCACATCCCAAAAATGCCGCTTTGCAGCCACAACATGGGATTATCCAAGTTATGATTGGCGTAGGCAATGGTGTACTGCATTAAAAAAATCGCGGTAGTGCTGGTAAGTGTCAACCAAACAAAGTATTGGTCAGACAGATAATCTTTAAAGTGAAAGAGGAATAAACGAATAAAACGCATGTTACTTCCTCCTTAACTGTGGTGCTAAGGCTAAGTAGGATTCTTCTAGCGTTGCTGGTCTGTCAATGTGACTGACTTTTGACAAGTTAACAATATCGTTAACACTACCAGTGGCAAAGACTTTACCGCCGCCGAGTAAAACAATGTGGTCAGCCAAGGTTTCAACCTCGCTCATTGTATGGCTAGTTAGTAAAATACTGATCCCGCTATTTGCCAAATATTTAATTGTGTCACGAATGCTCTTGGCAATTTCAACATCAAGCCCACTTGTTGGTTCATCAAGTAAGAGCAAATTAGGTTGACCTAAAAGTGCTCGGGCGATATGTAATCTTTGTGTCATCCCTTTTGAAAATGTGCCAGCCTTTTTGTCAGCAACATTTTCTAAGTCCACAATTTCTAGAACGCGTTTAATTTCATCTTTTTGCTGGCGATAAGGAATTTTGGCTAAGTCGGCAAAGAAAGCAAGGTTTTGCCTAGCAGTTGCGTTGCGATAAAAGCCCAATTCGCCACCAAAAGAAACGCCCATTCGTGGTCGTCTTTTTGCAGTAGTAATTTCTTGGCCATTAACAAATACTTGCCCAGAAGTAGGAATTAAATAGCCACCAATAATTGATACGGTGGTGGTTTTGCCAGCACCATTAGGTCCTAAGAGCGAAACAATTTCGCCTTTAGCAATTGTAAAAGAAACGTCAACAAGTGCGTCAAATGACTGTTGTCCGTTTTGATAAATCTTTTTTAAGTGTTTAACTGATAATATATTTTCCAAAAAATTATTCTCCGTCAATTAAGTTGTAATTTGATCAATCACTAAAAAGGAAGGTGTGATTATCGATCGGATGATTACAGGTTAATTTGAAGAACAAATTGATGTAACATTAAGTCTATGAGAAAAATTATAACATAGTTTTATTTTTGTGCTAGATCTTTTTAATAAATAAGGAGGATGAGATGACATCATTTAAGTATTTACAGCACGTAACGATTGGTAAAGTGAAAACAAATCAGCCAATTAAATTAGTTGATGATGATTCTACTTGGCCGCAGAAGTTTGCGTGGGAACAAAAGATGATTAAACAAATGCTTGGCAAAACAGCTTTAAAAGTTGAACACGTTGGTTCAACTTCGATTATTGGGCTTGCTGCTAAACCAATTATTGATATTTTGTTGATTGTTCCAGAACCTGCGGATGAATCGGCTTATTTGCCTCAATTAGAGCAGGTAGGTTTATTTTTACGGATTCGCGAGCCAGAGCAAGAAGAGCACAGGATGTTAATTGATCAAAATGAGCAGTTTCACGTGCATGTATACGGACCAGATAGTAAAGAAGCACATGATTTATTAGCTTTTCGCGATTGGCTGCGCAATAATCCCGCTGATCGATTAAAGTATCAGCAGACTAAACAAAAATTAGCTCAAAAGTCTTGGACGACTGTTCAAGAATATGCTGATGCCAAGGGTCCCGTAATAGCAGAGATTAAACGGCACATTGATCAAGATTCATAAAAAAAGAAGAATTTCTTATTTAGGAAATCCTTCTTTTGGTTTAATCAACAGACTTTAGAGCTGCCAACATGTCAAGATTTTTTAATTTATGATTAACAATAAAGCCGAGTGCAATCGTAATTACCCCGACAACGCCTAACGGCCAAAGAAAACTATCGGCAGACAATGCTGGGTTAAACATGACATTTGCTGGCGGCACAACATAGAGAATGTATTGGTAAAGCAAGTCGCCTGTCAAGTAGCCGACCAAAATTCCGATACAAGTCAGCAATATTGTCTCGCGATAAATGTACATTGTTACTTCATTATCATAAAAGCCAAGGACCTTAATAGTTGAAAGCTCACGAATCCGTTCGGCGATATTGATATTAGTTAAATTGTACAAGATTACGATTGCGAGCAATCCCGCTACAATTATCAAGACAAGCATAATCATATTTAGCGATTGGACGACGACATCAAGTTCCTGACTGATTGCGGTATTTTGAACGACGCCGCTCACACCATTTAATTTCATAAACTTAGCAGCCATAGTGCGAGTATTTTGACGTGAGCCATTTTTGAGAATGACAAGGTTGGCATTAGGCTTAAATCGCCTGCCAAAGATACTTTGGTAAACCGCCGGCGTCATCAATGCAAAGTGCCCCATGTACATTTCTGTAATTGCGGCGACTTTCATTGTGCGCTGGTGATTATCTTGGTCGGTTAGAGTAATGTGCTTGCCAGCTTTAACTCCTAATAAATTAGCAAGTCGCTCCGAAATCACGATTCCTTGATTAGTCAATGAGATTGGTCGTTTAGTTTGGCGCTGGTCTAAATACAGATACTGGTGAAATTGTTTCTTGTCTTGTGGCACAATCATTGTGATGTCTTGTGTGTCCCCATTTTTGCCAGCAATTTTGGTCAAGGACTGATAATAGATTGGCATTTCTTGTTTGACGCTAGTATCTTTGAGCTGGCGATTTAATGTTGTCTTTTCACTAGCGGAAATCGGCGATTGTTGAGCAACAATCAAGTTGTAGTGGATGAGGTCATTGAATTGGCGGTCATTCATGTTGCTGATTGAGTTTTTTACGGCAAAACCAGTAAAGAGTAGAGTAGCAGAGCCACAAACACCAAAGATGGTCATAAGCATGCGCTTTTTATACCGAAAAATGTTGCGCGCAGTGACTTTATGGGTGAAATTGAGATGCTGCCAAATGAACGGGATTTTTTCTAATAAAATTTTGGAACCCGCAGATGGTGGCTTGGGCAACAAGAGTGCTGCGGGTTTTTCCTTAAATTCATTTCTAGCGGTTAAGTATGCTGGTAAAACCGAACTGACCCAAGCAAGAAGGAGCGCAATTAGACTGATTTGCCAGTGAAAATGTTCTTCAATTGGCGGCAAGGTTAGTGACTGATAATAAGCATGGTAAACAATTTGGGGCATTAATGTGTGTCCCAAATAGACACCAGCAATTGTCCCGAGCGTTCCCGCAAGAAAGCCATACAGAATGAACTTATTAATGATGACATAATCGTCATAGCCGAGGGCCTTCATAGTGCCAGAGTTGATTCGTTCCTCATCAATGAACCGGTTCATCGTTGTGAAGGTGACTAGTGCGGCAACAAAATACAGGAAAATAGGAAAGACTTTGGCAAGGTCCTCAACGACTTGTGCCACCGTGCTGTATACAAGGTCGCCTTCGCCACCAGGTATTTCGCGACGATTATAAACGCGATAGGTAGGTGCTGGCAATTTATCAAGCAATTTTTGTGATTGCCTAATTTGGTGCTCGCCAGCCGCCAGTTTGATTTTTGCTTGGGCAGCAGCGTGAGTTAACTGCTGTTCTTTTTTCTGTAATAGTTGCGTCTTAGCCGTTAATTCCTGCTTAGCTGCAGTTAATTGCGCTTGCTGAGCGGGTGCAAGATTGTTAATTTGGCTGGCCTGAGCTGTAAGCTGCGTTTGCTGCAGCTGTAGATCCTGTTTCGCAGTAATTAAATTTTGCTGTTCAGTTTGAATTTTGCTTTTAGTAGCTGTGATTTTAGTTGTTTGCGCCTTTAATTTTTGCTGAGTTGCGGCAACAATTCTCCGTTTGCGTTTAGGAGCTTCAGTCTTTAGAGTGTGTTCAAGTGTGCGCTTGTGGTCGTTAAGTCGAGCGGCATAAAGCTTGCCATAAGAATCAATTCCGCGCAGATTGCGATAAGTTAGATTAGCCGTTGTGTAGATACTCTGGTCAAAATCGGCGGGCAGAACAACGGCGTATCCCTTTAATTCGCCCGTGCCACTATTGCTTTGACCAAGATTGATATTAGATAATATTTGGCTGGAGCGAATAAATCCCACAATCTTAAATTGGTGCCGCCGCAACATTTTTGTACCTAAGAGACTCTTCTTTTCGGTAAAAGCAATTGTCTGACCTAATTTGTATCGTTTTTGAAAATGCGCAGCAACGGCAATTTCATCCTTGGCTCGTGGCAAACGACCAGAGCGCAGTTCGTAGCGACCAATCTTTTGCGGTTTTGAAAAAAGGCGCCAGCTTTCATGGCTATTTTTTAACACAGCGTCTGTCATGTAGCCAAATTCGACAGTTTGGCTCCCAGCAGCGTGCCGGATTTTCTTAGTATCCTGTTTATCTAAGCCATAATTGCTGATAACTGTTAAATCCGGTGTCTTGAGCGTTTGAGCATAATGATTTCCTGTGTCGCGCATGTCTGGTCCTGTGACCATCAAGCCTACGAGAGCGAAAGCACCAATCATCATTAAGCCAAAAATCGATAAAAATTGTCCTTTAGTATGCTTAATTGACTGCCAAAAATCTTGCCAAACCACTTTATTCATCGTGATGCGCCTTCTTTACCATTTAACATTGGCGATTGCTTCAGGGTTGGGATTTTGTTCAATTTGTGTAACTTGGCCATCGTGAAAGTGAATCACACGGTCAGCAATTGGCGCAATGGTGCTGTTGTGCGTAACAATAATCACCGTTGCGCCTTTTTCCCGGCTCATATTAGCAATAATTTGTAAGACACTCTTCCCAGTTTCATAATCTAGAGCACCAGTTGGCTCGTCACAGAGCAAAATTTTGGGGTTCTTAGCGATTGCACGGGCAATTGCCACGCGTTGCTGCTCACCGCCAGATAGTTCAGCTGGAAAGTTATTGATGCGCTTTTGCAAGCCAACATCAATCAATGTTTGTACCGGATCTAATGCGTCCTTAACGATTTCTGAAGCAAGTTCTACATTTTCTTTAGCCGTCAGATTTTGAATTAAGTTATAAAATTGAAAAACAAAGCCAATGTCATTTCTGCGGTACGTGGTTAATTGCCGTTTGTTATACTTGGCGATATTCTGACCATCAATGATGACGTCGCCGCTAGTGTTGGTATCCATCCCACCCAAAATATTAAGAATAGTGGACTTGCCGGCACCAGATGCTCCCAGAATAATCGCGAGTTCACCCTTTTCAACAGAAAAACTAACATCATTATTGGCCAATACTTCTGTGTCACCAGTTTGATATTTTTTAAAATTATGTCTTACCTCAATGTAGCTCATGTAAATTCACTCCCTGAAAGAATAAAATTTATTTTAAATATTCTTCTAGAACCTGCAATACACCCATGTCATTATTGCTTGGTGCTTCGTACTTGGCAATTTCCTTTAGTTTAGGATTGCCGTTCTTCATCGCATAACTAAAGCCGGCGAGTTCAATCATCTCTTTGTCATTCATACCGTCACCAAAGGCAATTAGTTCTTCTGGTTTAACGTTGAAATAACGCAGAAAGTATTTGATGCCCTGTCCTTTGTTAACGCCATTAGGCATTACGTCAATATTATCGAAACCACTTGTTGTGCAGTGGATTCGCTCGCTGCTGTTTTGGTTAAACCTTGCTTCAAGTTCACTGGCTAAGTTTGCATCGCAGTTAAGGGTTAGTTTAGTCAGATTGTCGCTAGTTGGCAAGTCGGTTAAGTCCGCGACTTCAATGACATTAGGATAGAAAAAGTGCATTGAACTTTTAAATTTTGCGGAAGCTTGTTTACTAAGATAGGAACGCTCTAGTCCACTAGCAGTAATTTCAGTTGTCGGGTAATTTTTTTGGATAAAACTGATTAATTTAATACCCGTTTGATAAGTAAAAACGTGCCGTAAAATAATATTGTTGTCCTGCGTTAAAATGGAGCCATTGTCAGCGACAATATCTATCCGGTCTAAAAAGCCATAAAAGTCTTTTTGCAGGCGCGATAATGGTCGCCCGCTGGAAGCGATGAAGTGGATATGATGCTTGCGCAATTCGGTTAGGATTTTATCAAAACGTTGGTGGTCAAATGTCTTTTCATCATTTACAAAGGTGCCGTCCATGTCAACGGCAACGGCCTTAAAAGGAATCTCTTTCATGTTCTTCTCCTTAACTATGTCTTAAAGTTATTATATAGTAGTTGCAATAATGTTTTAATTGATATTGATCATTCTTTTACAAATAAAAACAGCCCCACATTCAGTATGAGGTTGCTTTTAAAATATTTAATTAATCTTGGCATTGTTTGGCTTTTTTCTGCCAACTAACCAGCAAAATAGGACTGCTAAGATGGCTTCAATAACGATAATGATAATATTCAAGCCTAATTTCAATTGACCCAAATTAATCATGCCAATGTTGTGGCCACCAAGGTAGAGGTCAAGAACAATTGAGCCGATAATCAGGACAAACATTGTAATCCATTGATTGCGACTGAAGGCAATGCCATATTCTTCCTCACGTCGTCTGATACTTGGCAAAATCACGCCTAGACCGATTAAGACAACAATTGCGACAATATTAATGATTAATTCATACCACCAGTAACTGCTGAACTGTTTAACATCCAGCGGGGCAATTCCTAAAACAGTTGCGACAGCCGTAACTATTAATAGGAAGAACCCTGCAAGATAAGCCAATTTATCGTTTTTGATAAAGACATAGTCAGACGAAAACTTCTTGGAGTTCTTTCTAATTCGCATGAAGGAATAGAAAATCCAGCAAGTAACACCTGGTGAGATGATCCCGTTGAGGTTTAATAACCAGTTAAAAATGTCATTCATGTTAGGTAAGAAAATACCAAGTAACATGATGAAAGCTGACAGGGCAACAGTTAAGATATAGCCGTTGATTGGTAACCCATTTTTGTTCTTTTTACGTAAGAACTTTGGCATGTACTTGTCACCGGTATCAGAAATCAACATTCTGGTCATGGCATCTAGTAAAACGGCTAAAAGAGCAGCGTTATAAAAGACGGATGTCCAAGACCACAGATAGAGTAGCCCCTTACCAAGACCATATTGCCTACCAACCATGTCGAAGACGTAATATTCACCGTTCATCTTCAAGTCATTTGGAATATGATTGGCATTGAAGTAAATACCAAGAGCAAATGAACCAAAGACGGTTAAAAAGATGGTCATGATTGCTAGGGCAATCATTGCTTTCGGAAAGTCGGATTTCGGCTTCTTCATTTTAGTAACGTATGGCGCAACTAATTCACAACCATTGAGGGCATAGATTAGCATGGCAATGGTAGTCCAGTAATGCATGTCAAACTTAGGAATGAGTGAGTGCCAAGAGAAGTTGGTAGTTGCCATGTGACCACCGGATTTGCTTAGTCCAACAAAGGCTAAAAAGACAAACATAAAGGTCATAATCAGCATCATGCCACCGCCAATTGTTGATAATACTTCCATTGATCTTGAGAAGTAGTGTTCAACAATAATGAAGATAATGAACATGGCAAAAGTCATCAAAGCAAAGTTCTTGTTTGAAATTTGGTCCTGAAACTTGCCGGAGCCAGTAACGGCCCAGCCAATATCAACGATAATTGTGTTAGCTGAATCAACTGCATAAGGAATTGAGGCTGCCCAGTATGTCCAAGCGGTAAAGTAGCCTAAAAATTCGCCGTCTGTTCCGCGGACCCATGATGATAGCCCGCCACCTTCCTTATTAAAGACTGATCCTAATTGACCAACCATTAAAGAATATGGAATCACGTAAAAAATACACATGATAATCCATGAAGTGACAACAGGCATTCCCTGATTTTGAAAGTTGTACATGATATCGTCTAAGCCGATAACAGTACAAAAAGCCATCAGAGTTAACACCGGCCACGAAATATATTTCTTGTTTGAACCTATTTCATCCACTGAGATTATCTCCTTTAAAAATAATTAACGTGTTCTATTTTACCATTATTACAGTGTCTGACTAGACCCAAAATAAAGATATTTAGTTAGAATAATCTTAAAATGATTTAATTTGAGAATAATTTTGGCTGAAGTTGCTGCTAGTATTGAATTTTGTGCTGCTGTGAGTTAAGATTATTATCGTTAATAACTACAAATAAAGAAAGAAGGATTCTTATGTCAGGACATTCAAAATGGCACAATATTCAAGGCCGCAAGAATGCGCAAGACGCTAAGAGAGGTAAAATTTTCCAAAAACTATCTCGTGAGATATATATGGCTGCAAAGAATGGTGGTCCTGACCCCTCAGGGAATCCTAACTTGCGGATGGTAATGGATAAAGCTCGTGCTAACAACATGCCTAAGACTAACATTGACCGCGCACTCAAGAAGGCTGAAGGAAATTCAGATGAGCATTACGATGAGATTACTTACGAAGGCTACGCACCAGGTGGTGTTGCTGTCTTTGTTGAAGCTTTGACTGATAATAAGAACCGGACTGCTTCTTCAGTTCGTGTTGCTTTTACGCGTAATGGTGGTTCACTTGGTGCTACTGGTTCAGTTGCTTACATGTTTGACCGTAAGGGTTACATTGCAATTGACCGGACAACAACCGATGCCGATGAAGACCAAATGTTACTTGACGTAATGGATGCCGGTGGCGATGATTTGCAAACAAGCGATGAAGTTTACGAGATTTATACTGATCCTAAGCAATTGGCACAAGTTCGTGATGCTTTAGAAAAGGCTGGCTACAAGCTTGCCAATGCTGAATTAACGATGATTCCTGAGAACACTACACCAGTACCAGAAGATAAGAAGGAACAATTTGCTAACCTTGTTGACGCCTTAGAAGACGATGACGATGTGCAAAATGTTTACACTGCCGCTGCTGATGAAGACTAGGTTTAATATAAAATAACGATTAATCACTCAATTTTTTGAGTGATTTTTTATTTACAAAAAATTTTTCACCTCTTTTGCGTATGTACTTGTAGAGTGCAAGCAAAGGAGGTTTTTTATGCGGATTAAGGAAACAGTCAATTCGTTGATTGAAGAAGCAATTGCTGAACACGCTAGCGACATGTTCTTCTTGGTACATGGTGAGCAAATGGTGGTCAACTTGCGAACAATTGTGGGGATTAGTCAAAAAGCGGCGTTTACGTTAAATGAAGGAAAAGAAATTATTAACTTTCTCAAGTATGGTGCACAAATGGATATTGCGGAGCACCGTAGGCCGCAAGTTGGAGCACTAACGTATGATTATGATCAGGAAAAGTATTATCTGCGTTTATCAAGTATTGGTGACTTTACCGGTTGTGAGTCCTTGGTGCTGCGCATTATTTATCAAGTACAGTCAGGCCAGTATTTTTTACCTGAGCAAATTGAAAAATTAACGCAGTTGGCTAAACGGCGCGGCTTAATTGTCACAAGTGGCCCTACTGGCTCTGGCAAAACTACGACGATGTATAAGTTGGCGCAAGCCGTTGGGCAAGGGAAAATGGTGATGACAATTGAGGATCCAGTTGAAATTCATCAAGCATCATTTCTACAAACTCAGGTTAATGATGAAGCTGAAATTAGTTATGCGCGCTTGCTAGAAGCAGCTTTGCGCCACCGTCCCGATATTTTAATTATTGGCGAAATTCGAAATGCTCAAACGGCAAGATTAGCAGTTGATGCCGCACTAAGTGGGCATCTCGTGCTAGCAACTGTCCATGCTAAGAGTACACTGCAGACAATTTCGCGATTAGAGAGCTTGCAGATTAATCAAAATGAGCTAAGCAACTGTTTAACAGCTGTATCTTACCAGCGACTCTTGCCAACTGCCAATGGCTTTTCGTGCCTACTCGATATTGTCAGCGGACAAGATTTGCAGGATAGTATTGGACAAACTCAACGAGGGAATTTTGTTAAGTGGCCGGAGAATTTAGCAGAATTGAAACAGCGAGGTGAAATTAGTGCACCAATCTATGAGCAATTTCAAGAAGGGTAAGTTGACAGGACAAGAGCAGCTAGCCTTTTTTGACTATTTACAAAATAGCCTGGCTAATGGCTTTTCTCTTAGTACCAGTTTGGAATTAATGCCGATATTATGGCCAAAACGTAGAAGGCTGCTAGCAGGTTTAAGCCAAAGAATGACTTTGGGCTCCGATTTAGGTCAGGAAATGTGGCAAGTGGGTTTTAGTAAAACAGTTGCGACACAAGTCGAATTAGCAATGCAGCAGGGAAATCTGCTTGATTGTTTGTCGCAGCTAGCTACATTAAATCGCCTGAAAAATGAACAAGTTAAGAAGTTGAAAACTGAAATGTCATACCCAGTGGTGTTAGTCGTAATGATGGTTGCATTACTTGTCTTTATGCAGACCTTTGTGTCAAGTCAATTTTCGTCTTCTAACGAGCACACGGGTGATGTCTTGTTGGTAGGCATACTAGGTCTAGGCTTGCTATTTCTCTATTATTTCACACAAGTTCTAAATCTTTTGCGTAAGCAAGATTACCGTTCACTAAAAAAATTGGCGCATTACCCAGTCATTGGTGTAACAGTCAAAGTGTATGTCAAATATCTTTTAGTTTATGATATTGGCTTATTGGTTGCGAGCGGGTTTTCCTTGCAAAAGATGTGTGAATATGCGGCTAATCAGGAAAAAGGGTCGCTACAGCAGTATCTTGGTGCTAAGGTAAATCGGCAGTTAGCTAAGGGCAAGAGTTTGCAGGAGATTATTAAGCAGGAATTATTTTTGCCAGATGAATTAGTAATTTTGCTTGAGACGGGATCAACTAAGGGCGATTTAGGTAATCGCTGTTTACTACTCGGACAAACATTATTTACGGATTTAACTAGTAAAATTGAAAAATTAATCGTTAATGTTCAACCAGTTTGCTTTATTTTGATTGGATTGTGCATTATTGGGATGTATTTAAAGTTGCTGCTGCCAATGTATGCCATGATGCAGCAGATTTAAGGAGATTATAATGAAGAAAAAGTTTAAACAATATTTATTAAAGATTTTAGCTAAAAGTCGTAAGGCACAAGGCTTTACGTTGATTGAAATGGTGGTAGTCATTGCCATTATTGTGTTGCTGCTTTTGATTATTGCACCTAACTTGACTAAGCAAAAACAAAGTGCTGCTGATCGTACTGAAGATGCCTTTAAGACAACTTTGCAAACTCAGGCCGATCTATATGAAGAGGACAAGGACCGCAAAGGTAAAGATATTACTTTCCAAAACATGTTCGAAGATGGTTATTTGACCAAAAATCAACTTGATAAATCCAAGAATTATACGGTAAATAATGGTGTGGTTGAAAAAGGCAATTAAAGTTAAATTTTCTGGCTTTACATTAGTTGAAATGGTTGTGTGCTTAGTGATTGCACTCAGCTTAGTGATGCTTGGAACTGTTGAAATTTCCGCATATCGCCAGCAGATAGTTCTCAATAATACTACTAAAGAAGTTAAAAGTTCCATTGAGCAAGCGGCGCGGTACAGTACGATTAAACATGAGTCAGTTACAATAGTATATCAGCCAGACACAAAGATACTTACTTTTAAAGGTGATAACTTTTCTCAAAATATCCAAATCGCTTCAACAATTACTATCTACGGTTTTAAGAAGACAACGTTGATTACAAATAATGGAATACTGGCGCCCAAAACCATTACTATTGATGATGGTCGGCATTCACAAAAAATAAAGTTACAAATGCTTTGGGGGCGGGCAATTGAAGAATAGATTTCGGTTAAAGGGCTTTTTACTGGCAGAAAGTATGGTAGCACTTGTTTTAGCAGTGATGGGTGTTACTCTCATTGCATTAATTGTTGGCAGCAGTATGGTGAATGAGCATCAAATCGAGTTAAAGACAGATCGAACTTATGCTTGGCATGCCTTGAAAGAAAGCAACTTAGATAAAATCACCGTTCATGATCGCGTTTATCAACCTGCAGGAGCAAAAAGTGTCTATGATACAACAGACAAGAAAACTTATGAAATTAAGGAATAAGGGCTTTATGTTGGCCGAAGCCATGTTTGCCGTTTTTATAACTTTGTTGGTTGTTTTAATGTTGCAAAATTTGCTAAAGAGCATGACCTTGGCCAATAAAGCTGAACATCATACCGACGATGTGGTTTTTTCTTATGTGCAATTCAACCGCTTTTTACATGATAGTCATACGAAATTGGCCTATGTTGATGTCACTGCTTCCACGGCAAAAAAGGCAAAAATCGTAAAAATAGACCAAGATAATAATGAAAATATTTATTGGTTAACTTTTTATAAAAATATGATTCGGGCAACAACTATTGAAGGAGGACATATGCCACTGTTATTGAATATTAGTAAGGCGAAGTTTGTGACTCATTCACAGCAACTAATGATTGCTGTGACGGAAGATGATGGCCGCCAGTCCGAATTATATTTTAAATTAGCTAAACAGCCGGAAAAGAAGGCGAAAAATGAACAAGCTAAAAAAGCAAAAAGTAAAAGCTAGTGCGTTACTTAGCAGCGTCTTGGTGTTAATCACTTGTCTGTTATTCCTGCAATTTTATCAGGAAGTTTACCGTTTCAGTATGGAAAGTGACCTGCTATTAATTGAGTATCTAGTCAACAATTGATTTGCTTGCACCGATAACCTTCTTTCTATTAAAATGGTAAGGAGATAAGGGGAATTAAGCATGGATAAAATTGAAGAACTTTTTAATAAATTTTTGGACTGTGTTAAATGTCTGCAGGACAGCTTAAATGTTACTTTTGGTGAGGCTTTAACTGAGACCTTTGATAATCTTGAAACAGGTAAGATTAAAGTCGAAATGGGTGCCCCAGATAAGGACACGGTTGCTAAGTTAAGTCAAAAATATGCCGCATTGGATTATGACCATTTAGCGCAGAAGGATAAGGTACAAGTTTTTACTTATCTAGTCCTCAAAGCAATTAATGAAGACGAATTAGATGTCAATCAGATGCCGACACCACCAGCAATTGCCACAATTATTGCGATGCTGATGAAGAAGTTATTGCCGACAGATAAGGACTTGACGATTGTTGATCCAGCCGTTGGTACTGGCAGTTTGCTTTATGAAGTCGTTAACCAGTTGAAAATGGCTAATCATTCTAAGCTGAATTATGAGTTAGCTGGAATTGATAATGACGAGGAAGTGCTAAACTTTGCCGACGTTGGTGCTCATTTAAATGGAATCAAGATTGATTTGTATTGCCAGGATGCTCTTAGTCCTTGGCTGCTTGAAAGTCCAGAAGCAGTAGTTAGTGATTTGCCAATTGGTTATTATCCAATTGATGATAATGCAACTAATTTTGCAACAAAAGCTGAAAAAGGGCACTCATTCGCACATCTTTTGTTTATTGAACAAATTATTAAAAATCTGCAGCCTGGAGGCTACGCCTTTTTGGTTGTGCCCAAATCAATTCTTTCTGGTAAAGTTGGGGCTGACTTTATGCCGTGGCTTGCTGAAAAGGTCTTCTTGCGGGCGATTGTTGAGTTGCCGGACAACATGTTTCAGAATAAATTTAACCAAAAATCAGTCTTGGTATTTCAAAATCACGGCACTGGTATTAGTAGTAGCGAGGTTTTGCTCACAAAGTTAGACTCAATTAAGAAGCAAGAGGAGCTAATTAAGCTTAATGTTAAGCTAAATGAGTGGTATACTAATAACATTCATTAATTTGTGAAAATACAAAGTTACATGTATGGAGGAATTTTATTTATGAAAAAAGTTTTAGCAATCAACTCAGGTAGTTCTTCTTTTAAGTACAAGTTATTTGCTTTACCAGAAGAAAAGGTATTAGCAGAAGGTCTTGCTGACCGTGTTGGTATTGACGGTTCATCATTTGAAATCAAATTAGCCAACGGTGAAAAGCATAAGGAAGAAGTAGCTATTCCAGATCAAGAAACAGCCGTTAACTTGTTGCTTAAAGCATTGGAAGAATACAAAGTTATTTCTGATTTAAGTGAAATTGTTGGTGTTGGTCACCGTGTTGTTGCTGGTGGGGAAGAATTCTCAGATTCAGTAATCGTTGACAAGGACAAATTACAAGCAATTTATGACTTGAAGGAATATGCACCATTGCATAACCCAGCTGAAGGTAAGGGAATTGAAGCATTTATGAAGTTGCTTCCAGAAGTACCAGAAGTTGCTGTCTTTGATACTTCATTCCACCAAACTTTGGATCCGGTACACTACATGTACTCAATTCCTTATAAATATTATCAAGAATATGGTGTACGTAAGTATGGTGCTCACGGTACTTCAGTTCGTTACATTGTTGGCCGTGCTGCTGAAATGCTTGGTAAAGATGCCAAGGATTTGAAGATGGTAGTTTGCCACTTGGGTTCAGGTGCATCAATTACTGCTGTTAAGAACGGCAAGTCTTACGACACTTCAATGGGCTTTACACCACTTGCAGGTATCACAATGGGTACTCGTTCAGGTGATGTTGATCCTTCAGTTTTGCAATATATTATGAATAAAGACAACATTGATATTAACCAAATGATTAGTATTTTGAATGATAAGTCAGGATTACTTGGTATTTCTGAAATTTCTTCAGATATGCGTGATTTGGAAGATAATGCTGACAAGAAGGCTAACTTAGCTCGTGAAATTTTTGTTGACCGTGTAATTCAATACGTTGGTTCTTACGTTGCTGAAATGGGTGGCGTTGATGCGATTGTCTTCACTGCCGGTGTTGGTGAACACGACAGCAGCGTTCGTGAAAATGTCATGAAGGCTTTTGAATTTATCGGTTTGGACCCAGACTTTGAAGCTAACAAGTCTAACGGCGAGAAGTTCATTTCTAAAGACGGTTCAAAGGTTAAGGCAATGATTATCCCAACTGATGAGGAATTGATGATTGAACGTGATGTTGTTCGTTTAGCTCACTTGAACTAATTAATTGAACTTTTTAATCGTTTGTTGATGTGAATTATGCTATAATTAGAGAGTCTCAAGGGGATGTTTTGGGATTCGACAGGCGTAGATTCGCATTGACTGCGATTTGTAGGTCACGTCTACATTAAAACGTCACAGAACTTTAACTGCAAATAAAGAAAATTCTTACGCATTAGCTGCTTAATTTAGCGCTTATGCCTTGCCTAATATTAGATTACTCACGTCTAGTAGTAGGTATCAAATTAGTGAGTTACGTTTAACTACCTCATCTGAATAGTTAAAAAGAGTCCTAAGCAGGTTAGCTAGTCCATCCTAGCCCTGTTATATGGCGTTTTGGACTAGTGAAGTTCAAGTAATATAACTATGATCGTAGAGGTCAGTGACGGAATGCGTTTGGACAGGGGTTCAATTCCCCTCATCTCCACTAATAAAGCTATAAAGCCTATTAAATCAATATTTGATAGGCTTTTTGCTTGCACTTGATACAATAAACATTTTAAATACCTAATCCATTTAAATAATTTCGTAAGCGTTCTTGACCGTCTTTAGTAGAGTTGATATAGTGTTCAGTCATTTGAATATTTAAGTGTCCCATAGTAGTTTGAACATCTGTGGCTATTTGGCCTTTCATATAAGTAGCATATATGTGTCTGAAACCATGAACTGTAATATGTTTTGTAATTTGTGAATTATACTTATAAATTGAATCTAGCCATCTCTGAGGTTTAGTTAAACTAACATATTTGTTACCTTCACCATGGAAGATAATTGGACAAATAATTATGTCATTTTTTCGGTATTGCTTGAAAACTGATATCATATAATCACTAAGCGTTTGATACCTAATAGAGATGTGACTTTTAGGCGTTTGCATTATTTGCTTGTTATTCATACCAAGTGCTAAAGTTTTAATGACATGAACGGTTTTATTCTTAAAGTCAATGTCTGACCATGTAAGTGTTCAACTTCAATCTACCGAAATATAATTTTAAATATTATAAATATTTTAAAGCTAACACTTATATAATCATGCTAAATATTTTATTTAAGCCTAAAATATAGCTACTACTTAAAAACACCGCCCGCTAATTTGGGTGGAGGTTTACATTTACGTATGAAAATCTATATAATAAGTCACATAATAAAGATTTAATAAAAATATTCCTTTTTTATCCGATAAAAGTTTAAACTTAATATGAGGTGATTAGAGTGGAACCAATATTTTTAACACCGTATTTCAGACCAAAAATCTGGGGTGGGAGAAAACTACAAACAATTTTTAATTATGATATTCCAGCTGGCAAAGTAGGCGAAGCATGGATTATTTCTGGATACAAAGATGACGCGTCGCTCGTTAATCAAGGTCCATTAAAGGGGCAAACGTTGCGGCAAGTCTATCATGAACATCCGGACTTATTTGGCAATCCTAAGGAAAAAGAATTTCCGTTATTAGTCAAATTCCTAGATGCTAATGATAATTTATCAGTGCAGGTTCATCCTGATGATGAATATGCTAGAAAAGTGGAGAATGACAGTGGTAAAACCGAGAGCTGGTACGTTTTACAGGCTGATCCAGATTCATATTTAATCTATGGGCATACTGCCAAGACGCGTGATGAATTAGCTGATATGATTCATCGGGGGCGATGGGACAAGCTTTTGCGTAAGGTGCCGGTCAAGGCAGGCGATTTTTTCTATGTTCCAGCGGGAACGATTCACGCTTTAACTAAAGGAATTATGGTAATTGAAACCCAGCAGTCCAGTGATGTTACCTACCGGTTGTGTGATTATGACCGAGTTAATGAGAAGACGGGCAAACAGCGTGAATTGCACACGCAGAAGTCGATTGATGTTACCACAGTGCCACATGTTGACCCGGCAATTGATATTAAAGTAACTAATGAGCAAGGAGCTACTATTAAGATTTTAGTTGAGCCACCGCTGTCACCACATTTTTATTTATGGCAAATTGATTTAGATGGTCAGTGGCAAACTAGCTTAAACGGTCACCCTTACCTATTAGTTTCTGTTATTGAAGGAGAGGGTCAACTGCAAGTTGGCGATCAGACTTATAAGCTAAAGGTTGGTACTAATTTCATTATTCCTAATCGGATGAAAGACTTCTCGTTCATTGGTAAAATGAAAATAGTAATGTCTGCTCCTACTAAGCAGAATTAAAATTCATTAAAAAGGAAATTAAGAAGTATGATTTATATTGCTTGCGGCGCAATTTTGCTTGTCGTCGGACTTATCTGGTTAATTAAGCCAGCCAAAAAGGCTAATCCACTATATGGTTATTTGTCATACTTAGCACAGGTCAATCGAAGTAGCTTTGCTTTTGCTCAGAAAAAAGCGAGTATATATTTTGCCTTTTTTGGCTTACTGCAACTACTAATTGGAATTGGCATTCACCTGTTAAAATGGGATCGGTATTTTTTAATCTGGTTATTGACGTTTTACTTCTTTATTTTGTTTCCAATTGTTGCGACCGAAAAAAGTTTGAAACGGTTTTTAATTAAACGCAATGAGTTGCCACCAGATTATGTTGATCCGGATAAAGTCAAGCACGAAAGAACTAAAGGATTTAGGGATCGAAAATGAAATTAAAAATTTTGATGGTTGAAGATGATAGTTCTGTCGCTGAAATGATGGGGATGTTTTTTGCTAAAGAAGGCTGGACAGAAGATGTTGCCGTCGATGGTGTGCAGGCTGTCGAAATGTTCAAAGAACACATTGATGAATACGACTTGATTACTTTGGATCTTAATTTACCTAAAAAGGATGGTATCCAGGTTGCTAAGGAGGTACGCGCGCTTTCGCCGACAGTACCGATTATTATGTTAACGGCGCGTGATAGTGAAGCCGATCAGATTTTGGGATTAGGTGTTGGCGCCGATGATTATGTTTCCAAGCCCTTTAGCCCACTAGCGTTAATTGCGCGGATTAAGGCATTGCACCGCCGGATTATGATTGAAGATAATCAAAGTCATCCTAAATTAGCCAAGCAGACTAGTGATTATGATGTTAACACCAAGCACGTCAAAATTTCTAAAGCACGGCGTGAAGTTTTGTTTGATAACAAAAAGGTGGCCAATATAACGCCCAAGGAATTTGACTTGCTTTATACAATGGCGCAAAAGCCCAGGCAAGTTTTCTCACGTGGGCAGTTGCTTGAAGCCGTCTGGGGCTACGACTATTTTGGCGAAGAGCGAACTGTCGATGCCCATATTAAGAAATTACGGCAAAAATTGGAAAAGGTTGGTGCTGATGTAATTCAAACTGTGTGGGGTGTTGGCTATAAGTTTGATGATGAGCAGGGTAAGAAATGAAACTAATCTATCAACACTTACTTAGTTTTTTGCTAATCATTGTGACAACGGTATCAATCATTGGCTATGCTGAGATTAAATCAGTGACAGCCCAATCTTATGAGCAAAATTACCGGCGCATGGACGATTATGCTTCATCATTAGGGGACTTAGCTGCTAATGATCAAAAAAATGGGACCATCATGCTTAACTCGGAATTTTTGGATCAATTACAGTTTGTGTTGCGCGGTGATGATCTTCACCTGCATATTTTCAATAATCAGGGGATGCAAATTTATCCTAAAAGTCGTCATTTACTCCGCTTAAAAGGTAATGTTTTTGCCGTGTTAAGTCACGGTGAAGAAATTCACATTAGAAATAATAATGAAGAAAAATCGTATTTGTGTCATACGAAAAATGCGTATACGGGTGTAATTGTTCCGTGGATGAGTGGACATAAGATTGTTGGGGCAATTTGGCTAGGGTCGCTTGTTAAAGATGTTGAACGGCCAATTGACACAGCCAAGCGTAATTTAATTAATGCTTTAATTATTGCCTTATTTGTTGGGTTAATCATGAGCACTATTTTGAGTTATTATTCAACTAATAAGATTAATCGTCTTTCACGAGCAATCAAAAAAGTGCGCTCTGGCAATTTTGACGTGCAGATTGAGCAGAAGGGCAATGATGAGATTGATCAATTAGCTGCTAGCTTTAATAAGATGGTACAAGCATTAAAAGAATATAATCAAGAAGTCAAATCACAGGAAAAGAGACGCGACCAATTTATGGCTGATGCAGCCCATGAAATGCGCACGCCGCTAACGACAATTAATGGCATTTTGGAAGGATTGCAGTATAATGCCATCCCAGAAGAATCCAAACCAAAGTCAATTGACTTAATGCGTCGGGAAACAAAGCGCCTAATTCGCTTAGTTAACGAAAATTTGGATTACGAAAAGATTCGCAATAATCAAATTAATTTAAGTAAGACGCAATTTAATGCCAGCAAGGTTTTAGAAGATGTGATCATTCAACTAAAGCAGAATGCTGATAAAGTTAACGATCAGCTCGAGATAGAGGTACCGTCTGAACTGCCGATTTATGCTGATCGTGACCGATTAACACAAATTATTGTCAACTTGGTGCAGAATGCGATTCAGTTTACTACTAATGGTCATATTTTGCTTAGTGGTCGCAGAATTATTCACGGAACGGAAATCACAGTCAAGGATGACGGGATTGGGATGAACAAGGAACAAATGAAGTATATCTTTGAGCGCTTCTTTAAAGCTGATCCGTCACGTGCTCGATTGGGAACAGGTGAATCAGGTTTAGGACTAGCAATTGTTTCTTCTCTTGTTAAACAGCATGGCGGCAAAGTTTCAGTAACTTCCGAAATGGGACAGGGAGCACAATTTACGATTAAAATTTATGATCAAGGTTATGAACAATATTTAACTGAATAATAGATGCAAAAAGAGAACTTCAAAATAAAGTTCTCTTTCTTGTTATAGTTATTTTTCTTCGGCCTGATGCCAAACTTTAGCAGCAGCTGGTAAATTACCCAAATTGGTTATTTCGTCCTTGTTGACGACAATTAAATTATCTGGACCAGCAGCCAACTTATTAAAACTGTCTAGGCTTTGATTTTTAAAGTAGCCCTCGCTAGCGTCTGCCAAACTAGTTTGCAGCTGAGTAATTCGATATGCTTCAGCGTCAGCTTTAGTTTTAATTGCCTGCGCATTAGCCTTAGCCGTTGCAATTAAGGCATCATTTTTGGCTTTAGTTGTTAATTCAATATTTTTAGCTTCCCCCTCAGCCTTTTCAATTGCGGCAATTTTTTCACGGTCAGCTGTTAGTTGTTTGTCCATGGCTTTTTGAATTTCAGGACTTGGCAACAATTCATCAATATTGACTCGGACAACGCGAATACCGTAAATATCCGTTAAGTCGCCGATTGCCTCTGCTAATTGAGTATTAATTTTACTTGTTGAACCTAGAGCCTCGTTTAAGTCCATCCGTCCGATAATGTCACGCAAGTGTCCGCGGATTAATTCAACCATGGACTTAACTGAGTCAGTGTTGTTATAGAAGTACTTGTAAGAATCAGTTACCAGATAGTTTAAGGTTAAGCTTGTTGTAATTTCGGCATTGTCTTTAGTAATGATCGAATATTTGGAAATTTCAGCGGGGAACATCGCCAAAGAAACGCGCCGCATCTTTTGGATAAAGGGAATAATGAAAACAAACCCTGCTTTAACTGTTTTAGAATACTTGCCTAAAGTTTCAATTAAACCCTCATTATTTTGCGGAACAACTCGGCAGCCCGCAATAAAAAACACAATTAGTAAGATAATAATAATTATCAATTTCATTTTGAACTTTTCCTTTCTTAACTAAATAGCGATAATTATTAATTATATGCTTTTTTCTTGTTTTTACTAGATTTGTTTTTCTTTTCAGTAAGGTGGTTACCGCGGACGGATTCCGGAATGGTAGTGATTTCGTCTTCATGCCCTTTGAGTTCTGGAGCATCGGTTTTGTAAAGTTTGGTTGTTGAGCTGTGGTGCAAGTTAATTAGCGCCGTTGACTTGTTCTTTAACTTATTTTCGATTTTTTCCATTTGTTGAAAATTGGTTAGATAATCAAACTGGTTGGGATTAACTGGCTTGAAACCTTGTGGGGTATAGAAGCGCAATAAATTATGGTTATTTAGCAAATCTGAATATTTTAGGGACTGTTTAGCCTTTTTGGCAAGTCTAGCAATTTCAACTTTTTCCTGCTTGGTAAAGTTGATGATTTGCTTGCCAGTTTTGCGGTCATAAACAAGGCCCTTTTTACCCTTGGCACCAATAATCACGTATTTTTTACTGATAATAGTACCGTTACGAAAGACAATCCAAGGCTTGTAATGTCGTGACAAAAGGTCGCTACCGAATTGCACGTAGTGCTTGTTGCTGATTCCTAGAAGGTGCATCAAAGTTGGCAAGACATCGATTTCACCTGCAACTTCGTGGTTAATTTTGCCCTTTAAATTAGGTGCATTAATCATAAAGGGCACACGCTGCATCTGCGCATCATTGTAACTGCTCCAAGTATCAGAGCTTTCGCCGACAATCGGTGCTAAAGTTTGGTTCTCAGAGTTGGTTAAGCCGTAATGGTCGCCGTAAATAACTACCATCGTGTTCTTAGCCAAGCCGGATTTTTTCAGATAAGCAAAAAATTCTCGTACCGACTCATCTAAATAATGAGCCGTTTCAAAATAATTGTTAATGGTCTTATCGCTGGTGTCAGTTGTTTGAAACTTGGGATCGAGGTCCTGCTCATCCATTGAAAACGGCGTGTGGTTGGTTACAGTGATGAACTTGGTGTAGAAAGGCTGTTGCATTCGCTCTAAATATTTGATACTTTCAGCAAAAAGCAGCTTATCTTTAACACCGTATTCTTTTTTATCATCCTTATTACTACTGAAATAATTCTGGTCGAAGAAATAATTATAGCCTAGGTTCTTATAGACGTCATCACGATTCCAAAAAGTACCGACGTTACCGTGAAAGACGGCAGAAGTATAGTTGCCGTGTTTGCGCAAAATTTGCGGTGCAGCCTGAAAGGTGTTTGAACCACCAAGAGCCGTAAAAAGTGACCCGTCAGAAATGCCATAAGTACTAGTTTCCAGCATGTTTTCTGCATCACTAGTGCGACCAATGCCCACCTGATGGTAGAAATTATCAAAGCTGATGGTGTGCTTGTTATGATAAATTGAATTAAGGAACGGGGTAACTTCCTTGCCGTTAACCTTTAACCCAATTAAAAATTGTTGGAAGCTTTCCAGGTGAATTACGATAACGTTTTTACCTTTTTCTTTACCAAAATAACTGGCATTAGCAGGTGTCTTGTTTTTCATGGTAAAATTAAGAATTTTATTTAAATCGGCGGCGTTAGCATTACGGTTGACCTGCTCCGTTTGTTCGTTTTTAATGCCGTCATAAATAGTGTAAGTGTCAAGCCCCAGATATTTCACAACGTAGGCGCGATCAAAGGTGTTTCTTAAGAGGCGCGGTCTGGATGATTCGGCCAGAAAAATATTTAATGTCAAAACAAAAAAGCCGAATGAAGTAATGGTAAACGGCGTTAGGAGTCCATAAGACTTTTGATCGATTTTTAATTTATGCGTTATTAAAAGGGCAATAACTAGAATTAAGTCCAGCCACAGCAGAATATCCGTTGGCTGTAATAATGAAACGGCACTTTTACCTAAGCCAGGCGCTACCTTGCCGGCATTGGCAATAGTTTTAACCGTAATAAAATCAGAAAATTCTCGGTAATAGAGGATATTAGCAAATAATAGACAAGTATTAGCAAAGTCCATTAATAGCATGACACAATAGGAAACAATCGGTTTAGGAAAATAAAAACCGACGCTCAAGAGCAAAATTGCTGTGCCTAGTGGGCTAAGCCACATGATGATGTGCTGGTAGGGGTCAGATATTCCCAAATTGAAGTCATGGTATGCCGCAAAGATGTACTTTAGGACAAATAGCAAGACGAGCAGAACAAAAAAGCCTGTTCGGGATTGCATGAAGTTTGCTAGATTCTTTTTTTTCAAAACAAACGCTCCTTTAACAATGATTTTAAAGGATTAATAAGCGTGAGACAATCTTTTAGCGATTATTAGTCTTTTTTTAAGATTTGTATACGCAAAAATGAGTATAATTTAGATAAACTCTATTTTTAGGAATTGATTAAGCATGATTTTTTTAGGACCGCTATATAACATAATTGCGCAAAACTTCGCCACCAAAATCAACCATTTTGCGTTGATTAAGTTGACAATGCTGGCAATTGATAAAACTATTTTATATTTTTTATTATTTGCCGTCATCCGCTTATTTTGGTTAATGGCAATCAGGCGCAGACGCTCAATCAAGTCCGAGGCTGGTGTGTGGGTATTTGCATTTTATCTTATTTTAGTGTTAATGCTCACAACTTTTCGTAACACGTATTTTCCGTGGCAGCTGACCTTTTATTTTAATCGACCATTAACCGAAATCAACTTGGTATTTTTAAAAGAAACATGGAAATTATTGTATGCTCAGAGTCGACTCGACTTTTTCTATAATTCGTTTGGTAATGTGTTGTGCTTTGTGCCTTTTGGCTTTCTAACGCCGCTTGTTTTTTCAAAAAAGCAGACTTTCAAAAGGGTGCTTGTGGCCGGAATGCTTTTTTCAATCTTGATTGAGGGGATGCAATTTTTGCTTGAAACTGGTGTCAGTGATATTGACGACGTCTTTTTTAATAGTTGCGGCGCTGCTATCGGATATTTACTTTACTGGGTGTTCAAGTCTGTGCGTAATAAGTTTGTAAAACATTAAAGAAATCACTGGAATTTACAAAATAAGATTGATAGAATATTCTTGTGAAATGAATATTTTGTTTAGTTAAGGAAGCGTACTTATGAGTTTAATTAAATTTGACAGCACTAAATTGACGCCATTTGTTCATGAAAATGAACTTAGTGAGATGCAAGCATTGGTTAATGCTGCTGCTCAAGAATTAAAGGATGGCACCGGTGCAGGAAATGATTTCTTGGGCTGGATTGATTTGCCTGTTGATTATGATAAGGATGAATTTAGCCGGATTAAGAAGGCGGCTAAGAAGATTCAGGGCGATTCTGATGTTTTGATTTGTATTGGAATTGGTGGCTCTTATCTTGGTGCTCAAGCTGCTGTTGAGTTCTTAAACGGCGCATTTTACGGCAAAGGTAAAGACAAGTATCCAACCATTGTTTTCTGTGGTAATTCACTTTCAGGATCATACTTGCATGACTTAATGGTTTGGCTTGGTGATAAGGACTTTAGTATTAACGTTATTTCTAAATCAGGAACAACCACTGAAGCTGCAGTTGCCTTTAGAATTTTTAAAGACAAATTAATTAAGAAATATGGTAAAGAAGAAGCCCAAAAACGGATTTATGCAACAACTGATCGTGCTAAGGGTGCATTAAAGACCGAAGCTGACGCAGAAGGTTACGAAGAATTTGTTGTACCTGATGATATTGGTGGCCGTTACAGCGTCTTGTCAGCCGTTGGTTTATTGCCAATTGCGGCATCTGGTGCAGATATTGACCAATTGATGCAGGGGGCAGCTGATGCTCGCAGTGATTACCAAGATACTGATGTAACTAAGGCTACTCCATATCAATATGCCGCTTTGCGTAACATTTTGTACAGAAAAGGTTACACTACTGAAATTGTTGAAAATTATGAACCAACTCTAAGAATGTTCGGTGAATGGTGCAAGCAATTAATGGGTGAATCAGAAGGTAAGAATAATAAAGGAATTTGGCCATCAAGTGCTAACTTTTCAACTGATTTGCACTCATTAGGACAATACATTCAAGAAGGCTTGCGTAACTTATTTGAAACAGTTATTCGTGTTGAAAATCCAACTAATGATGTTGAAATTCCTTCTGATGACCGTAACTTGGACCAACTTAACTTTTTAGCTGGTAAGAGCTTGAATTATGTTAACGAACGTGCTTATGAAGGCGTTGTTTTGGCTCATACTGATGGTGGTGTGCCGGTAATGACAGTTAATATTCCTGATCAAACAGAACATACACTTGGCTATTTAATTTACTTCTTTGAATTAGCAATTGCAATTTCTGGTTACCTAAATGGCATTAATCCGTTTAACCAACCAGGTGTTGAGGAATATAAACGCAACATGTTTGGTTTGCTTAATAAGCCAGGCTATGAAGAATTGCACGATGACTTGACTGCACGCTTCAATAAATAAATTAAACAGACTTTACTTTTAACTATAATTGGTTTTTAATTAAATAAATATTAAAATGATTAATCATTTTTTGAATAATGAACTGTAATTGTTTTGGAGTACTTAATTATGGCAGATAATAGTAAAAGTAAATTAACACTTGGGCAATTGGTCTTTTTAGCATTGTTGACTGCCTTGAACGTTGTTCTAAGCCGAATATTAATTATTCCAATTCCAGCAACTCATGGTAATATCAATTTTTGTGATACCGGAATTTTCTTAGCAGCGATTGCGTTAGGACCAGTTGCGGGATTATTAGTCGGTGGTTTGTCCGGATTTTTACTCGATTTACTTTCAGGATACGCACAGTTCATGTTCTTTTCATTTATTATTCACGGGCTAGAGGGACTGCTTGTGGGCTTGTTAGTAAGAAAAGCAGCACGGAATAGTCGCAAGTGGTTCCAATATATTTTGGCACTCGTGGTTGGCGTGGCTATAATAGTTGGTGGATATTATTTGACCAACTGGATTTTGTATTCGAAAGCAGCAGGCGTTTTAGGAATCTTGACTGATACCATTCAAGGAATAGCCGGTGCTATTGTCGCTCTTATCTTGTTACCAGCTTTACAAAAAGTTTTACTAAGATATTGGCGATTGTAGTTTAATAATTTGGTTGTTTAATATAATTGCTTTTTAAGCAGTTAGAGAAAGGGCAAAAGCATAGAGATGCTTTTGCCCTTTTTATGATAAGGAGATGTTTTAATGGAGAAAAATGTAGTGACACCAAAGCATGTTGGGGCGATTATTAGTTGTGCATTAATGGCTTTTGTCTCAATTTTGACAGAAACGAGTTTAAACGTAACTTTTCCAACAATGATGAAGCAATTTCATATTGGCTTAGGTTTAGTGCAGTGGACTACCACTGGCTATTTGTTGGCGATTGCGATCATTATGGTTTCAAGTTCGTATTTAAATGACCGTTTCTCAGCTAAACAATTGTTTTTAACAGCAGCGATTAGCTTTATCGTAGGGTCATTTGTTGCAGGAGCAGCCACTAACTTTTGGGTGCTGCTCACTGGACGACTGATTTCATCACTGGGAGCTGGACTGTCAATACCATTAATGTTTAATTTGGTAGTTGAATTGATTCCGCAAAATAAATGGGGCTTTTATATGGGGATTACAGGCCTAGTAGTTATCTTAGCCCCGTCTCTTGGACCAACTTTTGGTGGAACTATCGTTTATTTCTGTGGCTGGCCGTTAATCTTTGTGATTGCGGCAATAATTGGCTTAATAATTTTAATTTTAGGCTTGTTTGTGGTTGAACAATATCATGAGAAAAAGCACCCGCAATTTGATTGGCGCAGTTACATTATTATTGCTGCAGCGATGATTATTTTTAGTTTAACTTTTAATCAAATTGGTCAAGGATTGACTAATATTTGGTTTTGGCTGGGAATGTTGGCATTTGCTGTTTTGGTTTGGCTGTTTATTAAATCAGTTAAGAATAGTCAAAAGCGGCTGCTTAATCTAGCAGTTTTTAAAAACAAGGCATTTATTTGTGCATTAATTTCTTATTTATTATTACAGTTTATTAACATTGGAACTAGCTTTGCACTACCAAATTATGTTCAGATTGTTAATCATTCAAGTTCATTAATTGGTGGCCTGATTTTACTGCCGGGATGTATCTTAAGTGGCGTGCTCAATCCATGGTTTGGTCATATTTATGACCAAAAGGGTGCTAAACTGCCGCTCTTAACTGGAGCTATCTTGTGCATGATAGCTTGTGTTCTGTTTGCCATGTTTAGTTTGAAAATTTCGACAATGATGATTGTTATTTTCTACGGCATCATGATTATTGGTCGGCAGTTAGCCTTTAATAATACGATGGCGGAAGCTTCTAAATTGCAGCCGGACGAGCTGCATACTGATGCAACTGCGGTCTTTCAGACAGGTCAACAGTATGCTGGATCACTTGGGACAACTGTCATGGCAACGATTATTTCTGCTTGGCAGAAGAAACCGGGTAATTATGCACTGATGACGGCTAAGGGTAGTCAAATTGCATTTATTGTATTGATTATTGCAAGTATTATTATTCTATTCAGCTACCTCAGAATGTTTAAGCTAGAACAACAAAATATTAATTAAATAACGATTAAAGGAATTAGATGGCTTGATATTGATGATTTTTGGGGAAAATAAAATATTTTAGTGTATGCTTACAGCTGTAAACATTTGATAACAATGCTAATTATCAGCGTTAGATTATATTTAATTATCAAATCATAATTAAACAACATGAAAACCGCTTTCAATTAAGGCAAAAATGGGTATAATTGAACTAGTTGGTTAAGTAAAAGGAGTTTTTAACATGATGTGTGATAATCTAGTTATCAAAATTATTAATGTAATCGTATTTGGCCTTGCAGCATATTATACTTTTACCCCGAATGGGATGATGTGGGCAATGTACTGGATGGCTGGCGGCATGCTGTTTGATGCTGTTGTTGACCTAATCTGGCACTTTATTCCTGATAAAAAAGATTGTTCAAAATAATAATATCATAAAAAGCAGTCGCTATTATGGCTGCTTTTTTGATACTTTTAAGCATAATGAGTTAAAGTAATCAATGATTTATTTTTATTTATCGTTTTCAGTTAAAAAGCTGCGGATTATTTTTTCTCGCATTGTTAGAAAAATTTGATTGTGACCAGTTGGATGTACGCGATTAGTTAGTAAAATTAGGCCGGATTTTTTAACGCGGTCAAGTAAGATTAAGGTTCCTGTGTAGCCGGTATGGAGGATTAACGGGTAATGATTTTCGGGATCAAATCGTAAGTCCCAGCCCCAAGATCGCGGTTTTAATCCTGCCGGATTTTTATTTTCAAAAAGTTGACTGACAACATCTTGGTCGAACGGCAAAATGTTAGGGTCAAGACCAAGGTAGCCTTTGCTAATTTTAATTAGGTCTTCCATCGAGGAAAATAATCCAGCAGAGCCGCAGTCGCTGCCTAACTGCCGCGCTTTGGGGTCGTGAGGGACGCCCTGAAGGACATTTCCATTAAACAGGGCAGTTGGAACGCAATCAGCAATAACGGGCTTAAAAGTTGTTGCTGTAAGTCCAGCGGGTGCAAAAACTTCTTTAGTCGCGACTTCTTGGACAGGTTTGCCGTAAATTTGCTTAATTACCAGCCCCAATAAAATGAAGTTAGTGTCCGCATAGCGCATTTTGTGCTCAAATTCATCGGTAACAGGCAAATGGACAATTGCATCGATGAGTTCATCGTGATTTAATTCATCACGGTGATTAATCCAGCCGCGAATGCCGCTAGTATGGGTGAGAAGATGAAATAGCCGCACGCGCCGGTCGCTAAACTCGGGAATAAAATCGTGTAGTGGTTCAGAAAAGTTAAGTTTGCCTTCAGCGTATAATTTTAGTAAAATATTTTCAGTAGCAATTACTTTGGTCAAACTGGCCAAATCATACTCCGCGAACGGACTAAGCTGGCTAACTTGCGGATAAATCGTGGCAAAGCCCACTGTTGAAGTGAAAGTTTGTTTATTTTTAATTAAGACGTAATTAACGCCTGGCACGATCCGTTCGGAAACCATTGATTCTATAAGGTTTTGGGTGGTTGAGTAATCAATCATGAATGTCTATCCTTTTAAAAAATTTATCTTATTAATTATTATAACTAAAAATCTCTTGACAAGAACAACTTTTACAAGCATAATAATTATTGTTGATTTTGCCCGTTGGTCAAATGGTTAAGACGCCACCCTCTCAAGGTGGAGTTACGAGTTCAATTCTCGTACGGGTGATTTTATCAATGGGATATAGCCAAATGGTAAGGCACAGGTTTCTGGTTCCTGCATGTTTCGGTTCGAGCCCGGATATCCCAATAAGAATGGCTTAACAGCAAGGCTTTAAGAGGTCGAAAAGCTGATTTGCCCATCATTTGCCCATCAGGCAACTGTAAAAATAAAAAGTTAGATGAATAAATCATCTAGCTTTTTTTCTATTTCTTTGTCACTTTTTCTTTTATCTTCATCAATGTAATAGGCATAAACATTTAAAGTCATTGATAAATTTTTGTGACCTAATCTTTTTGAGATAGCCATCCAATCTACGTTTTTATGATGCAGAATGGCAACATGGACGTGACGTAAACTATGGATTGTAAAATCTTTTTTAGTTAAGTTAGCATGCTTCATAATTACTTGCAATTTGTTATTGATCGTTCGATTGGCAGGAGGCAAGCTAGTTGTGGCTTCTTTAAAAATATAGCCATCTTGATTATCTGTTTTAATTTCTTGCAACAATTCAATCAATTTGGAATTAATTCTGACTGTACGGTACGAAGAAATATTTTTAGTGGGGCCCAATTCTTTGATGTCACTATTATATGAGTGATGAATTGCAATAGTATGTTTTTTGGCATTTAGATTATGCCATTTAAGGCCACTGATTTCGCCAACACGTGCACCAGTTAGAATAATTGCAATGATAATATAAGTAGAAGGGACAGCAGGGTCTCTATCGTCCAGAGCAGTCTTTAATAACTTTTGCGCTTCGGCATAGGATAAGAAGACAGGCTTGCGCGTATTCGCGTCATTTCCATTGATATTGACGCCTTGAGTAAAGTCTAGTGTAATTATGCCATCGGCAATTGCATTCTTCACACAGGCTCTAAATTGACGATTGAGCAGCCTTACTGTTGTGGTCGAATGTGTCTTACAAACATCATTGATAAATTGTTGCCAGTGAATTCGTTTGATTTTTTTGATTTTGGTGTCTTTAAAATATTCGTGAATAATTTTATCGTTGGTTACATAGCGTTTTTGCGTTTCATGTCTAATATGTGGCTTCTTAAAAGTAGTCCACCACTCATGAAAGTAATCAGCAAAAGCTGGGTCGTTTTCAATGTCCACACCTTGTGTGTGAAGATATTGCTGTTTAATGGAATACTGCTCAGCTTCGACTTTAGTTTTGAAGCCACCTTTTTCCATTTGATGAAGTTTACCGTTGGCATCACGCCAGCTAATTCTGGCTGACCATGATTTGCCACGTTTTCTTACTGCCATTTTAAAAGCACCTCCGATTGTGCTAGAATATTTTTGAGCGCACTAATAGCGCATGATTTCGATAATCGATTAAGAACAATGTTTGGTAGCTGAGTTCTTAATCGATTTTTTTGTTAATTTAGAGAATATTATTGTAATTTTCTGGGAAGTGCATGTCATTTAAGATAGCAGTAAAACTAACAGAATGAAATTTGTCTTGATATTTAGAAAATAGACTTTGAATGTTTTTCTTTAAAGTGGTATATTGCTTTTTGTTTAAAACCAATTTTAAAGATGCAACTAGTTCAAACACACCACATTGGCTGCTATTAGGAAGTGGATATTGATTAATACTCAAATCTTGCTTTATATACGAAAAAGTAATCCCACGATTTATCGTCTTTCTATAAGTAATTTCACCATGTGCTACAGAATTTCTAAAGAAGTTTACCAAAGTATTTATTGATTCAATTGATTTAACATGAATAGGATAGGATGGCAAATTGTAATATCTTTTGTGTTTAGTCATAAAATCTTTTGCAATCGTTGCTTTGATATCTTCTTCACAATTTTGATACAAGTAATTTAAATCTCCAAAAGTTAAAAAGTTAACCAATACCCATAAAGGAACATGACCATGCTTATTTATATAATGCTTAATTGCATTATTTTCTTTAGCATTTTGTTTGATTTTATTAGAGAGATTACTAATCGTTTGAACAACACTGACAACATCACTACTATTTCTAGAAAAGTTATCCATCGCTAAATATGAATGTTCTTCAGGATACTTTTCAGAAAATCTATAAGATATTTCTGAGCCTAAATTGCTTTCGTATTCCATTAATGGTGTATATAAAATTTGTCTCAACTCTCTGTCAAAATCATATAAACTTTTGATTTCCTTAAAGGTAGCATTTGGAATATATTTCTCCGGTTCGACAGGTTTTCCAGTTGAATCTTTTTGCAAGAATAATTGTTTATAGCCATTAATAATTGAATAATATCCATGCTCTTCTAAAGCTCTTTTATCGTTAGATTCGACAGTTAATCCGCGATTTCTAAGAATTTTCATTTGCTGTCTAAATGTTTTAAATGGCTTATTATTTGTCATACTTTCCTCTTAAAAAAACAAAAACCTCACGTTATACAATAATGCAAACATGAGGTTATGCTAGTTCGGAACCCTAAGGCCCTCCAAACTTGATCTATGCTTGTATTATAGCAGGTTAACTTAAAAATTCAATCACAAGATATAGTATAGGTTGACAAACTTAAATATTGATAAATCAATAAACTTAAATTATTAAATACAATATCTTGTGTAAATGTTAAAAATGAAATAAAAAACAATATGCTCAAAAAAATTAAAAATACTTTATCCAATCGATTAATAGTTATGTTTTCCAGACGGACTATTAATCGATTTTTTTGTTTTATTTTTTATAACGAAACTGGTGACCACAATCCATACAAATCATGTCTACCTTTTTAGTTTTTTTACCAGCAAAGCCAGCTAATACACCAATTCCTCCAGTAAGAGCAGTACCGGCTGCTGCCTTACCAACAGAAAAGCTTTTTTTATGTTGACCTAAAGCAGATACATTTGTAGACCTACATTTAGGGCAACGAATTTTTTTCTGAAATGCTGAATGAAGTTCATCTATAGCTTCACTTGCCGTTACTAAATTTTCTAAAAAACTAGGCTTCCCATCTTTACTTGGCTTTATCAGTCCCATAATATATTGCTCCTTATAAAATATTTTGTCCTAGGTTTATCGTCACTGGCATTATGGACAAATTGGTCTTTTATTTTTATTCTTAATTTAATACAATTAATTAATGAAAGCGCAATATTTATATTAAGGAGATAGAAATGAAAAAAATTAAATACTTTGCTATTATGCTTCTTATACCAATGATGCTGGTTGTTGCAGGCTGTAGTAGTAAGAAAAAAGCTGTTAAATATTATGATTCAGATTTTATTTCTGCATTAGAACAAGGCTTACAAAATAGGTGGAACTATACAGATACAATCAAAGATACTTCCAACATAAAACGATCTGAATATACCAAAATGGTTAATGAAGAGTTGGATTCAGTTGAAGATTATAAAAACAAGAAGTTTAAGAATGACAATTTGCATGAAGAAGCTTTGGAGTATATAAATGCTTTGCATCAGCAAAAAGCTGCAATTAGTAGTTATAGTGATTCAAGTTTTCCTGTAAAATGGAGCAATAGTTACAATAAGCGTACAGATGTTTTAATTAAAATCAATAAAATTCATAAATTATCTTTTGATTCTAAATATGATAGTTATTGGACTGAAATTACACGAAATGGATCTAGTGTTGAAAATAAAACTAAAAGGGATCAACAAATTTCTACATTAATTAAGCATATTAAGTTTAAATTGTCTAAAAACGAAGATGGCTTAAAAACTTACGATGCAAATGTAAAGAACACTACTGATTATAGTTTTAAGACTTTTTCAATTAATGTTAAACTGCTAAACAATGAAGGAGTTGTAGTGGATACTCAACCAATTAGTATCGACAATTGGAGTAAGAAACAAACTAATCAATTAGAATTTGAAACTGAGAAAGATTTTAGTAAATATAAAATAGTTAAAGACTTCGTAGAATAAAAGATTTCAATACAGATCACTATTGATCTGTATTTTTTTGCTTTCTAAAACAATAGATCATCATTATTCCGAAATAAATCAACCACAGCATCGTACATTCTAGTAGGAATACCATAAGCCTGCATAAATTGGCTAGGTTCTTCATAGCAATCGTATTGTCTAGTAGCGTAATCAAAAATCAAATTAAGCGAATAGAGATCAGCGTGACGCTCTTTAGATGTAAGAGTAGTACCACAATAATGTGATAAGCCATAATCACCATCTATTAAATGTCCGATTTCATGTCCAATAATAAAAGGTAGTTCAGTTTTATTTCTCCAATTTATATTAATGATAATCAGCTGTTTAGATTTATCAGCTAAAGACCTATAGTCCTCGTCTTCACAGAGTTGAGCGACGCCGAAGCCTTGATCAAGGGCAAAATTTAGTAAATATTGTATTAAATCATTCACTTATCTACCTCTTTCTGCCGTGCTGAATATCCGAGTCCATTAAATTTTTAATGATATTTAGATAATCTTCTGGAATAGGACGACCACGATATGATAGTAATTCATCATTTTCGATGTCTACAGCATGATGATCCTTAGAAACAGGCGAGGGGTCATCAGTATTGCCTAGTAGGTAGTCTGTGGACGTGTGAAGAACTTTAGCAACCTTTTGCAGATTTTCTGTAGAAGGTGTTTTTGTTTTCCAACTATAGATTGTATTTTTGCCAAGGCCAGCCTTTTCATTTAATTCTGTAAGACTGTAACCATGTTTTTTTGCCATTATTTTTACAGTGTCAAGTAGTGCCACAATAGTATTCCTCCGACTATTGACTAAAATAATTAGACCAAAGTAAAATTTTATTGTTGCATTTTTAGACTATGGTGGTATTATTAAGTCATCAAGTAATTGAGCAAGAAAAAACTAGCCTATCAATTCAGTAACTTTGGCGAGTGAAGATTGATATAGCACTGTTTCTTTGCTTATTTGTCATGACTACATATTAGACCTTAGTCTAAAAATAGTCAAGAACTTGATTAAAAATACTGAAAGGAGGGCAAAAAAATATCCCCTTGCTAAGGGATAAGATTCCAATATTTTTTAAATTTCTAGGTTGCAGAGCCCGCCCCATTTGACTGGTTATTGTTCCAGCAGTGCATCAGCATCAATTTACTTACATGGAAAACTCCTTAAAGATTTTTCAAGGGTTATCTCAAGCTAGCGATTATGTACTTTTAACCTTGTCGGCCAAGACGCAGAAAAAAATACATAACATACTAGATTGGGCAAGATAGTCTTTAATTTATTTTCACTAATTACTAAAAATGCTAAATCAATTCAATCAGACAATAACCAGTTGGCTTCAATCCTCTCAATAACAAGTCTTTTGTTAGCTCATATTTTTCAATCTACAGAAATACACATTACTCCAAAAACTCTGACAAGATGTTATCACCTCCTTACGGAATATGCCAACATCTTTATGTGTCATATGTTGAAGCGCTTTTATTATAACCGAAGAAATAATTAGTAGTCAAGAACTTGATGAAATGAAAGGAAGTGAAAGAAATGGTTGAAGAAGCTTTAATTAAAAGTTCTGAAGAAATTAAAGAAAAATTTCAAGATGCAATCCGTCATCGGCATCTTACCCAACGAAAAGTAGCTAAATATTGCGATACTAATGAATTTCAATTTAGTAGAGCAATTGCTGGCGAAAATACTAAGCGTGCTAATGAAATTAGACATGCTGCAGCTGATTTATTAGGAATAGAGATTTAGAAAGAAGGAAATATAATGCAGGAATTAATAAAAGTACAGGTTGAAGGAGACCAACAATTAGTTAGTGCCAGGGACTTGCATAAAGGATTGGAAATCAAAGCTCGATTTAGTTTATGGGTATCTCAAAACTTCAAAGATTTTGAAGAAGACGTAGATTTTACAAGCGTATTTATAGATACGGTTGTTAATAATGGCGCTAAACGTAAGTTACAAGATTATGCCTTAACAATTGACATGGCCAAACAACTTTGTTTATTAAGCCGAACGGAAAAGGGAAAGCAGTATCGCAAATACCTAATTGAAGTTGAGAAGAAGTGGAACGACCCAGCCGAAATCGTCAAACGTGGGTATGCAATCCTGCAAGATGAAAATAATCATCTTCGAATTGAAAACGAAAAGATGAAGCCTAAGGCAATTTTTGCTGACGCCGTATCAACAAGTAAAGCGACTATTTTAATTGGTCAGTTAGCTAAAATCTTACGCGGTAATGGCGTAAATATTGGACAGAATAGACTGTTTGCCTGGCTAAGAGAGCATGGCTATCTGATAAAGAAGCGCGGCAGATTGTGGAATACACCGACACAACGGGCAATTGATCATGGTTGGTTCAAGGTTAGAGAAAAAGCTTCGAGTAATCCTGATGGTAGTACATATGTTACATACACAACAATGGTTACTGGTGAAGGGCAAAAATACTTCATCAATAAGTTGTTGGGTAGTGAACAGTTGGAGCTGGTGTAGATATGAGTAAGTGCTTAGGCGAAGTTTTAACAGATGGAACATTAGACAGAATGACTAAGTCAGAGCGTAAAGAGTTTTGGACTTCATACAATGATTTAGTTAGTTTTGCCAATAGACTTGTTGAAGAAAGGAAAGATAATGATTAAAAAAGAAAAAGTACAACAAATTGCTGAAGCATTAAGTGGACTTTCTGAACAAGATTGGCGTGTAGTGAGTTCAATAATTGATAGGCTATATCATCCAATTAAGAAATCACTAACCTCTAAAGAAATTAGTGATTTTATGATTAAAGACAAATTCGATGTTGAAGATTAGAAAGGAAGTGAAGCAACATGCAAATCCCAGTGACTAAAGAAGAACGCAAGGCAGAATTTATCGAATTTGCTAAAGAATTCCATCTGGTTCCTGAAGATTCATTAACTGGCAGAACAATCGGTATTGATGAATTTGCCAAGAAATACTGTAAGCCGCATGGCAAGGATTGGGTTAAAGCGAATATCTTGTACAAGTTTGAGCCTGATTGGTGCCAGGATATTCATCCTGGACCTGGTCATGGATTTACCATTTTTGAAAAGTCAGCGGCGAAATGGATGGAAGAACACAGAAAGGAAATTGACTGGAATGCCAATTAGAAAAGAGGTAACAATTATGAATTTTAACCAAAATCCTAAAGTAAAGCAGGATAAAGAAGATGCAGTTAAAGCACTGATGGCATTACTGATAATGGGCATTATCGAGTTTGCTTTCTACGACGCGAACAGATTATGGCTAACGAATTTTACACGCTTCTTAGAAGATGTGGGTGCAATTTTGCTGGTTGTTGCAATTGGTTTGTTTATCAGTGCGGTTTACTTTTTAAAGCGTGACGAAAAATGATGAAGAAACTAAAAGAAAGGCTAGCAAAAAAGCAGTACTACGAGAACCTAATTATCGCTAGTAACTGCTTTGACGGATATAAATCTGCAATCAGTACCAGTGATTGCAGAAACTATTCAGGAGAATTATAGCACATGGAAGTAAAAGATGCAGCAGGTCAGCGATTAGCTGCAAGATGGCTACGAGAAGATGAAATGACGGCACGAAATGCTGGACAGAACATTTATGAAGTTACTGATTGGAACGACAAGCTTTGTACTGTCGGCGAGCAATGCGATTATGAAACCTTTCAAGAATTCTTGGTTGATCAACTTTACATTGCAATGAAAACTGATACAACCAAAGAATTTATGGCTCAAGCAGGTTATGAAAATGACCCTAAGGAATTACTGAGCGACATGTTAATGGAAGATGACGATGAAGATTGGTATAAGGACCAAGCAGAATCAATGTTTGAAGTTACGTACATGGGGGATTTGTGATGACTGATTTTAAAGAATGGCTGGACACCACTGAAACTTCAATTGAATATTGGAAAGATGAATTAGTAACTGAAGCTTTAAAGAAAAACAAAACCTATGCTTTAGCTAAACGTTGGCTGGAAAAGCAAAAGCCAAGTCTTGATGGCAATTTCACGGCATCACCTAGTGAAGCATTCAGGCAGAATGTCGTGAAGGCAATGTTTGAGCAAGCAATCAAGGAAGTTACGCAGTTAGCGATGGGACAGGAGGTGCCAGACGATGCCGACGATTAATTGGGAAAAGCAGAAAACGAAGAAATATCGGTATCTAGTGTATGGCATACCAGGTGTTGGCAAAACGACTCTTAGCAGCTTTATGGAGGGCAAGACTTACATGTTATCGCTAGACCAATCATTTTACCGGATTAAGTTCTGGCAGGGTAAGAAAGACATTTGGGTCATTGACCCAGATAAGCCAATTGAGGACCTGCAGGATTTTGTTAGCGAGTTTGACCCAAGCAAATATGACAATTTGATTATTGACAACATGTCCAATTTTCAGAAATTATGGTTTGCCGAGAAAGCTAGGGAAACTAAGAACGGACTAGACAATAAGATGTCTGACTATGGTGAGATTAACAATTACACTATCAGATTTATTTCTAAGGTGTTTACCTGGGATTTAAATATCTTAGTTACCGCTTGGGAAAAGCGTGACAAGGTAACTGATACTAACGGTCAAGAATTCGAGCAATATGCGCCTGATTTTAGACCTGATCCGAGAGATTTCTTAATGGGTAACTGTGATGTGGTTGCTAGAATGACGCAGAAACCGAAAACAGGTGAACGAGGTTTGATTATGCAGTCAGATCCTGGCACCTATGCCAAGAACCGCTTGGACAATCGCCCCGGTTGTAAGGCAGAAGAGTTTTTCAATGGTTAAGCCGTACGATTATCAATCACAACTGATAATCGATACTCGTAACTCGCTGGCAAAGGGCAATAATGGCGTGCTGATTGTTTCACCGCCTGGTTCTGGTAAATCTATCGTAATTGCTGAAATCGCTAGGCTGACCGTTAAAAAAGGCGGACAGGTGCTATTCTTCGTTCATCGAAAAGAGTTAGTCCAGCAGATTAAGCAAACCTTCATAAAACAGGGTGTTGATATATCACATTGCACGATTGATACAGTTATGCGAATAAAGAACCGTTTAAAAATACTGCTAAGACCGACGCTGATTATCGTTGACGAGGGCCATCATAGTCGGGCTAAGAGTTATCAAGCAATCTTTGATTACTTCTCTAAGGTGCCAAGATTGGGCTTCACGGCAACACCGTGGCGATTATCTGGACAAGGCTTCAATGATATTTATTCAGATACGGTTGAAGGTCCGTCAGTTGACTGGCTAATTAAACACAAGCACTTAGCACCGTATGTGATGTATGGCAAGCCGTTAGGTAATTTGGATAAATTAAAGATTGGCTCAACAGGCGACTATACCAGTAAATCGGTTGAGAAATTTGAAAAGTCAGTCATTCATGGTGACATTGTTAAATCCTGGCAGAAATTTGCCCAGGATAGAAAAACGATTGTTTATAGTTTCAGCATTAATTTTTCAAAACAAGTGGCTGAAGAATTTAACAAGGCTGGTATTTCAGCAATTCACGTTGATTCTAAGACACCCACAATTAAGAGAGAGCAGATCATGGCTGACTTTAAGACTGGAAAAATCAAGGTGTTATGCAATGTTGATTTAGTTTCTGAAGGTTTTGATGTTCCAGATTGCAGCTGTGTAGTGATGCTGAGGCCGACAAAATCGCTGGTGTTGTATTTGCAGCAATCAATGCGAGCGATGCGGTATCAGCCGAATAAAAAGGCTGTAATTATTGACCAAGTAAGTAATTTCGCGGAGTTTGGTTTACCAGACGATGACCGGGAGTGGAGCTTGCAAGGGCATAGTAAACGGCAGATGCAGGAAAACACAGTCATGATTAAGGAATGTCCACAATGCTATGCAGTCATTAAGGCTGGTTCAGTCAGATGTCCGTACTGCGATTATGATTTTTCTGAAGAAATTGAACGGGCCAGGAAGATTGAAATCGAAAAACAAGAAAAGCTGGAACGGATTAAACGAGAGGAAGCCTTTAAGGTTAATTATATTCTGACTAAGAAAGTCAGTGAACTTAACACGATGGAAGAATTGAAAGAATATCGCAAAGCTAAGGGTTATAAAGCAGGTTGGCTCTGGCATATTGCCAAGCAAAAAGGATTATTAAAATAAGGAGATTATTATGTCATTTTTAAACGTAGATCATAAAAAAGCAGAAGATACTAATAACTTATTCCCTAAAGGGAATTACGAAATGATGACGTATGAAGTAAAGATGGACGCTTCAAAAAGTGGTTATCAGTGTATGAGGTTTAATTTTATCGTTAGAAAGGACCTTGATAAGGCACTACCAGATACCAATGGCAAAGGTCATGGGCGACATTACTGGGCTAACGTTTGGACTGCTAAGGACGAAAACGGCAATGACTCAGGTCAATTTAAACAAAGTGACTTACAAAATATTGCTAAGGCTTATGACATTCCAGACGGTACTGAAATTAAATCCGAAGATGATTTCATGCAAATGTTAGTTGGTAAAACAGTTCGTATTTACATCAATCTGGGTGACCATGAATATCAAGGTACCAAGAGTAAGCAAAATAGTACGTTTACTAATTCTTGGCAGCCGACTAAGTTTCCGCTAAAGGGCGCACCTAAGGATCCATTTGCAAGTAGTGGTGACACAGTTGACATTGATGATAATAACTTACCGTTTTAGCCTATGGAATTTAATTACGCAAATATCCCGAAAGAACTTCGGGACTTAAAACAGTGGGGCGACTTCGAATTACGTTATGTGGAAGCCCGTCATAAAAATACCAAGATACCGATTAATCCGTTTGATGGCGCTAACGGTAAATCAAATGATCCAACAACCTGGTCAGATTTTGAAACTGCTTATCAATCGTTATCTAATATTTCCAGAGCCAAAGGTCTAGCATTCTACTTTACTGGTGGCTATGTGGGCTTAGACATTGATGATATTGAGGACGATTTAGAAACCTGGGAACAAGGCAATCGTGATGAAAATAATCTGATTGTTAAGTTTCAGAAACTAACTCATGATACTTACATGGAAGTCAGCCAATCTGGCAAGGGTATTCATGCTATTTTTAAAGGTGAAATTCCGGGTAAACATCGGCGCAAGGGTCACTTTGAAATGTACCAATCAGGACGATTCTTCGCGCTTACTGGCAATACGATTGGTAAGCCTAATCCGATTATTCAGACTCTATCTGATAAAGACATGCAGGTACTGTATGAAACGATTTTTGGTCTAGATAAAGTAAGTCCACAGCTTACTAATTCCAGCGGCTCAGTCGATTTATCAGTCAGCGAGATTATTTCTAAGGCTGAATCAAATAGCCGTTCTGGCGAACGATTTACACTTTTTATGAATGGCGGCTGGGATAAGTTCTATCTATCTCATTCCGAAGCTGACATGGCATTCGCCAATGATTTAGCCTTCTGGACAGGCCGTGATTTTAAGAAAATGGATACCATTTTCCGAAACAGCTCATTAATTAGAGATAAATGGGATCGTAAAACTGGTGCTAGTACCTATGGTGCAATTACGCTGCAGAAAGCAATTGATGATTGTACAAATGTTTATGGTGGCTCAGAAACGGTTAACACTAACGACTCACGGTTTGCCTGGAACAAAAAATCAGTTAAACCAAAACAGCAACGCAGCCTTGACGATATGGGCATGGCCGACCGTTTTATCGATATGTATGGTCACGACCGTTTCCGCTACTTAACTGGTGATAAAAAATGGTTCTACTACGATAACAATGTTTGGCGATCAGATAGTTCGGGTATGTTAGGCAAGGCAATTGATGTGGCAGTCGACTCACTGAAAAAGGAACGACCACAGATTCCAGCTGGCACTGATGACAAAGTCCAAAAATCAATCTTGCGTGAATGGCAAAAATTCAAGCATCATGAACGGCTTAGTAAAGGCCATAGTGATTTAACAACCATGCTCAAGCATCGCTTAACTGTTACTCATGAAGACTGGGACCATGATGATTATTATCTGAATACACCGTCAGGTTATGTTGATCTACGGGACGGCAAATTGCATGACCATCAGCCCGAATTAATGTTCAGCCATATCACCAGTGTTGAGTTTACGGACAACATCGACTGCCCTGAATGGATTGATTTTTTAGACCAGATATTCCAAGGCGACAAGGCTCTGATGTATTACGTACAAAAAGCCCTGGGGTATTCGTTAATCGGAACTACCAGGGAGCAAATTATGTTCATTCTATTTGGTAATGGGCGCAACGGTAAATCAGTGTTTCTGAATACAATCCAATACATTTTGGGCAGCTATGTCAAAACGATGGATGTATCAGCAATTATGAGTAAACAGATTAATTCAGGACCAACGCCAGAATTGGCTAGGCTGCAAACTGCCAGAATGGTTATCACTTCCGAAGCTAACGAGGGCAATCGCTTAAATGAGGGGCTAGTTAAGCAAATGACTGGTGGTGACACGATTACTGCCAGATTTAACTTCGGTGATGTGTTCGAATTCAAACCCAAGTTCACGATTTGGATGGCCACGAATCATAAGCCGATTATTCGTGGTACTGATATGGGTATCTGGCGCCGGCTTGCGTTAATTCCATTTGATTATACAGTGCCAAAAAATCAGGTCGACCCGAACCTTGAAAGTAAGTTGAGAGCAGAGAGCCGGGGGATTTTGAACTGGATGGTTGAAGGGACAATTCTCTATTTAGTTGGAGGATTAAAACAACCGCAGGCTGTGATTGACGCTTCAGCAGAATATCGCAGTGAGATGGATGTCTTAGCAGCATTTATCCAGGAGCAATGCGAAACTAACGACGATTATCACGAAAAATCAACGACACTATTTGAAGCCTATGTTGAGTGGGCCAAAGGTACGAATAATTACTCAAGAATGAGCAATACGAAATTCGGTAGAGAGATGAGTAATAGATTCCAGAAAAGTAGAAAAAGAACTGGTATGGAATATTTAGGTATCAGATTAAAGCAAGATTCAAGATTTGTATGGAACAAAAAGACAATGCAAGGAACAATTTATTAATGTGTGTAGGGTTGGTGCATGGTTTGTGTATGGTTGAGAGTAAACCCTACATCAGCTAAAGCCAATAATCATGCGGTTTTATAAATATGTGTGTAGGGTATGTATACTTTTTTCTATTAATACTAAAAATAAAAAATAAATAAAAATATATATAAAAGAAGGGAAAAATGGCAAAACCCTACACAAAATGGAGCGTAATTTCTTGTGGCTGTAAGGCGTGTAGGGTTTTTGCTACCCTACACCAACCCTTCACAACTATGCACACATTTCTTAAATCAAAAAACGGGCGATTTTTAAATTAAGACACCTAAAATCGCTCTGTTAAATCAAAAAAACGGCATTTTTTAAATTAAGGAGATCGACTAATGGCATTAACTAGATTTGGAACAATGCTTAAGCAGCTGCTGTCTATTGAAGAATTAGAGACAGATAAGGGGTTGGCAATTAGAAATGTTAAATTCACAAAGAAAACTAATTTTAATGATAAGAAAGAACAAGTAATTATTTCAATCGATTATAGATAAGGATTAATAACATGAACGGTAAAACAATGGAATTTAATGGCGATATTAAGGACTTTAAAACTAAGGACGGAACAGTAACGATTTCGCTTACTGCTTCGGCTAAGGAGATTTCATTAGATGAATTAAATGAAATAGCACAAGGTATGGGCCTGAAAGTCAACCTTGAAGCTAGACAACAGGAATTAATCAATGATTCAGAAGAAGCTGACGGACAAACTAAGTTAGAAATAGTTAGTGATGAGGACGATAATGATGACTGAAGAAAAAAGAATATTTAGTAGGAATGGCGTTTGTTTATATTTTAAAAATGAATATCCATATTTTGGACCTAGTGAAAAACCTGAGCCAATAAGTTACCGTACTTTAGATAACATTGTTAGTGATCAATTAGATGATGATTTTAAATATTATATTGAAGCAATGGGCGGTGTTGATTGGTTATGGAAGCAGTTCAAATCTGTACCTGAAAAGAAATGGTATGTAAAAGTACCGCATACTTACCCAAGTTCTTGGTATCAAATAGGTCAATGCAATGATTCTACAATGATTATTACGAATATCGAATGTATACCTAATGACTCATTTAAATTCACCGATTCTGAAATCGAAAAATATGGTCTACAAGATTGCGAGAAGGTGCCAGCTGATGATTGATGTTATTAAGCAGGCTTATGAGCAAGGCATTATCACTAAAGCAACGACAGAACATGACATACAGAACAATATTCGTAAGTTGTTTTCGTTCTGTGGGTTTCTTACTTTCCGTGCAAATGTTGGCAAGGTTTTAATGAAGAATGGGCGTTGGTTTGATACCGGACTGCCAAAAGGATTTCCTGATTTATTCGGGTATGACAATTTGAATAAACCGTTTTTCATTGAAGTTAAAAATGCAATGGGCAAGCCTAGACCTGATCAAATTAGATTTCATAAAATGCTTACTGACCGCGGAATTTGTCATGGTATTGCTCGCAGTCCTGAAGAAGCAATTGCAATCGTGAAAGGAGATTTGATTGGTTATGGATACTAAGTGTAAATATTGCCAAGGTAATAAAAATATAATGGCTGAGCCAACTATTAGCGGTAGACAGCAAAACGTTAAATTAGTAATTGATGGAACTAAAGGAACAGTTTATGCACATAAGAAAAATACGGTTTATATCTTTAATTTTCCATTTAAATTTTGTCCGATGTGTGGTCGTTCTTTAACTGGAGGTGACTCTAACGAAAACTAATTCAATAGTCCGCTTGAATGACGGTAGGACATCTTATCACGTTAAGGAAACAATGGATAATATTTATTCGTGATTACCGAATAAATTTATTAGGCTAACCGACCAGGCTCTCGGTCCAGTGTTAGTCAATGCTTCCAATATTATTTCGGTGACTAATTATGACTGCGATACCTTATGACCTAATTCATAAAATTGAAGCTAAATACGGCACCTTGGCTATTCCTGATAGTGAGCCGTTAATGATTGAATTGCATCGCGTGACAGGTGTTAAAGTTCGTAAGCAACGCAATCCTAGAAAAGTCTGCCCGTATAAATATAAACCGCATTATTATGACGATCAGATTGTTCAGTTGATTAAAGATGGCTATTCGATTGGCGAAACAGCAAGCATAACTGGACATGCACGACAGACAGTTAATCTGATAATTGACCACTATCATTTGAAGCTTAAACAGCCATTTATTTGCCAATATCAAAGCGTCTATTTATCTAGTCTGTCGAATCTTGCCTATTGGGGAATCAAAGCACGTTCAACTGAATCTGCTAAACGCAGGACACATGGCGAAATTATGGTTAAGAAATTCCACTGGTGTGATATTCCAATCGGTGGCAAGTACATGATAAACGGCAATGATACAGAAATTTTTGTAAAGTGACGAAAGGATTGAGCATGTGGAGAATTTAGATTTAGGCTTGAATATTAATCAAAAAGAAACAGCCAATCGAGTACGTATCTTTTTTAAGTATACTTTCCCTAATTATTTAATTAAGGCTGGGTTACATCGTACTGACTTGAAAAGTCCACAGCTTAATCCAACAGGTATAGCAGTTCATGGTCGAAATAGTGCTGAAATAAGAATGGCTCAAATTTTTGATATGCAGGATAAATGTAGAGCTGTTTATCAAGCAATAGATCATTGCTCAGATAGTCAAAATCAGCCCTTCAGAACGATTTTAAAAGCATTATATATAGATGAACTAAAAGATTGGCAAGTGGCTGACAAGGTAAAATATAGTGATTCTCGTTATGGTGATTTAAAGCGTTATGCCTGTTGTCAATTTGCCGATACGATTGAAACTTGGAAGGTTATTTATGATGTAGATATACCAGACCTGAAAATTATAAATCGGTGCAATATCGGTGCAGAATCGGGGTCAGGTCGGGGTTAACAGGTGCTATATTAGTATTGTCGAAAGATTAGACAGTAGGTCCAAGAACCCGCTTTGTAATATTAGAAGCCTCATCGTAAGACTTCATAGCTTCATTGACAGAATTATATTTAGCTGAGAGCGGTTCGAAACCTTTCAATCTCTAAAATTTTTCGACACCAGTTTTAACGGAGCATTTCCTCCTGTATATTGGTTAGCGGTGACGGTCTCTTATATAGGTTCGATTCCTATAACCGCTATCGTCCGTGATGACGGTAAACTAAATTATCCTAAATATATAAATAAACTTACAAAGAAGATTAAGTGCCTGCTTAATCTCTTTTGGTTTATAATATCTGTAAGTTTATATATATATTTAGGAGGCAAGTTTAATTGGCAGAAGTAGAAATAAAAAAGCACACAAAGCCTAAAACTGTAAATTTTTATCATATTGAAGGTAAAGAAAATATCATTCAAAAAATTGATGACAAACTTAAGGAAACTTATTTATATTTACAGTCTAAGCAATCTGAAAAAATTCAAACTGTAGCTATACGAGATAATGACTATTATATTTGTGCTATGAATAAGGCGTATGTTGATGAAACTGATAATCAAAAATTTGCCTGGTTAATATCTATAAGTAGATTAGATCCTACTAGTCCAATAAAAATAGGAGATTTGGATAAAAATATTGAAGAGAGAAACCATGAGTTAGATATTAAAGATAATCAGGGAAGGGTCATCGATACACAATTTTTATATGACGTGAATACACATATTTGTGCTTTTTCTCGAACTTCAGGCGGACTTAATCAAGCTTTATTTAAATCATTTCTGTTAAGATTCTGTAAAGTAAGGGGAATTACATTTGCAGTTATATTAGAAGAAGATGCAATAGAAAAATTAGACAAATTAAAATTAATGTCTTCTTTTTCTTTTAAAATTGCTCAAGTAAATAATTTCTCCGAAATAGAAAATACTGATCGTGATGAATTAAAAGATATCAAGTATGCTAGTGATATAGGGGCAACTTCTGTCACTACAGTTTTACAATCTAAAAATAATAGTAAAATGGATGTGAGAAGTATGGTCAATAAAGCCAAATTCTTGTTTACTAACAGTGAGAAATTAGGTATTGAAAAACTAAATATTGATGGCATAGATAATGATGGTGTATTTGAACCATTAGATTTAATTCAACATAAGTTGGTTTATCATGGTCAAATCGAATTTGATAATTTAATAACTGAAAAGAATATGTTTGATTTTTTAGAACTAGCATATCATCAAAATTATACGCTTTGCTCTAAATATAAATGATTTTATAAAAGTTAGGAGGGCAAACTAATGTGGAAATCAAGAATAAAAAGAAATAAAGGATCAATTTTATTTGGTCTGTTAATTGTAATTATTCTGTTTGCATGTCAAATAACTCCTAAAAAAATTAATAATTATACAGATGTTATTTCAGGAATTTTATCAATGGCATCAATAGCGACGAGTTTTTTGTTTGCTAGTTTTTCTCTTATACCAGCTCTCCCAGATTCTAAGTTAATGAAAAGTCTTAAAGAGTTAGGTACCGACAAGAAATTGTTAGATAGATTGCTAATAACAATGTTTGGCTTCTTTGTTACCTCGATTCTAGCCTTGCTTGCACTAGTATTGTTTCAAGCTACTGATAATAGCATGCTGGGAAAAACAATTATTTCTTTCTTAGGTGGATTCCTGTGTTTTTCTTTAGCAGAACAATTTAAAATACTTCGTATACTACTTAAAGCGTTAGAAAAAATGTAACTTAATTTATTAAGGTAGTTACTTATTAAAGTTTAATGTAGTTCAGCTGGAAAAATAATTTAATAGAGTATAGCTTATTTGTATTTACATTAGCTTAATTAGTAATATATAAATTTGTTAATGGAGAATATATTTATAATAATGAATCATGATTTATTTCTTTTAATAAGAGAATGGATAGGATATTTTACAACTATAGGTATTATTGTGTCTTTTTTCATTGCATTAAAAAATTCCTTAGATGAACAGACATCTATAAATTCAGCGATACTAAAGTTACTATTTAATCCTAAGTTAAAAACATCAGGTAATAAATCAGCAAAAAGAGCAAAAAAAATTATAAGTAAAAGTCCTTATGCTTCTGAACTAAGAATAATTATATATTTTGGATTTACAGCGATTATTGTAAATTTGGCATCTGCAATTGTACTTTTATATCCTTTATCCGATATTAAGTTTGTTTCTTTATTTTGCTCATTATTGTCGGCAATAATGTCTGCGTTAAGTTTTATATTTTCAAATAATGATGAATATAAAATATATATAAGTCTTGTAGTTGTTTTTTATACATTTTCACAGTTCTGTATGGAATTGCGTAATTTTATGCCTCAATATAGAGTACAAAGCTTTTGGATAATCATTGCTATTCCATTGGTTATACTTGTAGTTATTTATATATATGAGAAAAAGAAAGTCAATAAATAATCATAGACGACTTTAATCAGCCGTCTTTTTGTTTGGAGGTAATTAATATGAAATACAGAAAGAAACCAGTAGTAGTTGATGCAATTCGATTTTTAGACACAGACAAATCAATATTGGCTTTAAGTGATGAACTAGGGCTTGACCCAGTGAGAGTCAGTTATAAAGATCATAATCATCCAGTGCTAAAGATTGAAACACTTGAAGGTATGATGAATGCTAATGTAGGAGACTATATTATTAAAGGCGTGAACGGCGAATTTTATCCATGCAAACCCGACATATTTGAAAAGACGTATGAACCTGCTTAAAACTAATTTTATTCATCTCAAAAAATCTAGCTTTATTAGCTAGATTTTTGTATTATTGCAGTGAGGTGAATGAAATATGAATGGATTAATTGATTTTTTAAGCAATTTAATTTTAAAGGTTATTCCAATCAAAAGCATGCCATATTGGATAGCGGTTATTGCAATAGTTCTAATTATTTTAGGATATTATTTGATAAAGCAAATTCCCAAGATTATGGCAAAAAACATAGAGCAAAGCAATGAATTTAAAAGCTCACATCAATTACAAATAGAATCTTATTTTAGGGATATTAGTGGGACTAAACTAGAAAAAACTTTTTCTCAGTGGACAGACGCTATACTTAATATAGATAGCTTTACAGAGTTTATAAAAGATGAAGATAATATAAATGACTTAATAAAAAACACAATTTTATATGGGTCAAGTAAAACAATTGAAATTGCTTCGCTAATGATGCATTACATTTACACACATAACCAATCTGAAGATGATAGTGGATTAATGGAAATGGCATATTTTTCTGAAATAATTAGTAGTCTAAAATCTGATTTTTCTGGTTATAATGTTTCGCCACAAGTAATCTTGAAATTAAAATTTAATGATTGGAATGATATTAAGGATGAAATAAATGGTTATTTATCTGAAATAGAGGAAGAATTACGTCATGTTAGGAATACTTGATTCACTTTTATTACCATTAATTGTTATTGTAATAATATTAATTTTAATAATTAAGCACTTAGGAAAATAATACAAGGCGGACACGATATCCGTCTTTTTTTATGCAGAAAGAAGGTGATAATGCTTGAGTTTAACAGTAAAACAACAAAAGTTTGCAAATGAATACATTAAATCTGGTAATGCTACGGAAGCCGCTATTAAAGCGGGTTATTCGAAACGGACAGCTTACTCAATTGGACAAGAAAACCTGAAAAAAGTTGAAATTGCTAATTACTTAGAGAAACGAATGAAGGAAATATCTGATAGCAAAGTTGCTGATCAGCAAGAGATACTTGAGTATTTGTCATCTGTTATGCGAGGCGAGCAAACAGAAGATGTAGCAACTGCTAACGGCATTTACAAAGATGTTAAAGTCGGTGCCAGGGATAGAATTAAAGCAGCTGAATTGCTCGGCAAGCGGTCAGCAATGTGGACAGAGAAGCATGATGTGAATGCTAGAATTGCGAGTCCAGTACAGATTATTGATGATATTCCAAAGGATAGTGAAGAAGATGGTTAGATTATCTAGCTTGATTGCACCATCCTTTTTTAGTGTCTATCAAGATGTAAAGCACCATCACTATGCTAATTATTGGCTAAAAGGAGGACGTGGAAGCACTAAGTCCTCTTTTGTTTCGCTCGTAATTATCCTGGGCATGATGCAAGACTCAGAAGCCAATGCAGTGGTTATTCGTAAGGTTGCTGCAACGCTACGTGATTCGGTATTTGACCAATATCTGTGGGCGATTGACAAGCTAGGCGTTGCTGATTACTGGGCAAGCTCAACCAGTCCAATGCAGTTAACTTACTTGCCAACAGGACAGCAGATTAGATTCAAAGGTGCCGACAAACCGCAGAAGATTAAGTCGCAGAAGTTTAGACATGGCTATACCAAATTTAAGCACTTTGAAGAAATATCGGACTTCAAGGGCATGGAAGAAATACGTAACATTAATCAGTCACTTAACAGAGGTGGCAGCGGTATTGTTACGTTTAGCAGCTATAACCCACCAGCTAGTCAGCGTAATTGGGTCAACGAAGCAACAGAACAGCAAAGTTTACGAAAAGATACATTAGTACATTCGTCTGATTACCGCTCAGTCCCGCAAGAATGGCTTGGTAAAGAGTTTATTGCTGATGCGGAACAGTTAAAGCACGACAATCTTAAAGCCTACCAGCATGAGTACTTGGGTGAAGTTACAGGTACCGGTGCAGAAGTCTTTGATAATCTCACTATTCGTAAGATTACTCAGCAAGAGCGTAATAATTTTGAAAGTATTTATCACGGCATGGACTTCGGTTTTACCAATGATCCGACTGCTTATGTTGATATTGCTTATGAGCCAAACAGGCGCAGGATATTTATTTTTAATGAAATCTATCAGCGTAGGTTAATGAACAATGAAGCTACTGAAAGGATTAAGCAGACTGGAGTTGGTCATGGATTAATTTCAGCTGATGCCGCAGAGCCGAATACGATTGCTGAATTGCGTCGGTTAGGGCTTAACGTTGTTGGTGCGCCGAAAGGCAAAGGCAGCCGTGAGTTTACTTATAAATGGTTGCAAGGACTGAGTGAGATTGTGATTGATCCAGTTACTTGTCCGAATGCTGCTAGAGAATTTAAGGGCTATGAATACGAACGTGATGGCATGGGTAACTTGATTGAAAATTACCCTGATGGCGATGACCATACAATTGATGCAGTTAGGTATGGAATGCGTAGACAAATGGTGAAGGGAGGTTTCGTGCCATGGAAATAAAAGCGATGCAGGAATTGCTAAAAGCTAAATCAAAAGAAATAGCGAATTTTACTAACAATTATGAAAAATCGTTACGTTATTACAAGACTCAGGGCGATAACTTCAATTTGACGCTCAATCAGTTAGTAATTGATGCAGCAAATGCAGGAATAGCTTGGCCACATTATTGGCTTGATGAAGACGGTAATTTCAGATATGGCGTGATTGAGCCAAGTCAGATAACGCCAATTTGGTCAACTGAGCTTAATCGTAAATTACTGGCAGTTCTTCGCAGTTACCGACAGTTTGATGAAGAAAAAGGTGAATATTTTAATGTTCATGAATATTGGACAGATAAAGAGTGCCAAGCTTTTAAACAAACGAATGGTACTGATAAGTATGAATTGGAGCCATATAACTGCTTTACTAGCTATGACATGACAGCTGGCTATGAAACTGGTCAAAGTAATGTGTATAAGCATGACTTGGGTCGTGTTCCGTTTATTGCGTTTCCTAAAAATAAGTTTGAGCAGCCAGACCTTTTAAAATATAAAGGCCTGATTGATGCCTATGACGATATTTATAACGGCTTTATCAATGACTTAGATGATGTGCAAGAAGTTATTCTGGTACTGACTAACTATGGTGAAGAACCACTAGATAAGCTTACAAGTACTATGAAGACTAATAAAGCTATCAAGTTAGAAAATATCGGAACTGGCGACAAATCTGGCGTTGATAAGTTAACGATTGACATACCAACAGAGGCAAGAGATGATGCACTGAAGATTACACGTGAAGACATTTTTCTATATGGCCAGGGTGTTGACCCTAGTAAGTTTGAATCAACTAATGCTTCGGGTGTAGCAATTAAGATGCTGTATTCACACTTGGAGATGAAGGCAGCAAACACTGAGACACACTTCCGGGATGCAATTAACGAATTAGTCAGGGCAATCATGAACTATTTGCAGTTATCTAATTCAGAAGGGCGCAAAATCACGCAGACATGGACGAGAACACAGGTTGAAGATGATTTAACACAAGCGCAAACAATTGCTCAGCTGGCAAATTACACCAGTAAGGAAGCAATTGCAAAGAACAATCCGTTAGTTGATGATTGGCAGCAAGAACTGAAAGACCAGAAGCAAGATATTGCTGCAGGTGATCCATATGCTAGTGATGATGAGCATGATAAGCCTGGTAAGTTAAACGGTGGTCCAGATGACGACAAGGAAGACTAGAAACTACTGGAAAAACCGTCAGCTTGAGTTAAAGCAACGTCAATTAGACAATGCCACAGACTATGAAGCTGCATTGCGCAGTCGCATGAAGATGCTGTTTAATGAGATTCAAAAAGAAACTGACAAGTTCCTGGCACGTTATGCAGCAAACAATGACATTAAAGTGTCTGCTGCAAGAAAATTACTAGCGCATATCAATACTACTAACTGGCAAATGACACTTAAGGAGTTTGAGGAGAAAGCTAAGGCAGGCGGTTTTGATAAGGAGCTAGACAATGAGTATTTCAAGAGTCGAATTGCAAGGCTTGAGGACATTAACAAGCAGCTGCAGGAGTTAGGCGGTAAGTTTGCCGATAAAGAGACTGATAACATGGGTAATGCATTAGCCAATCAATTTCAAGATACCTACTTGCATCAGAATTACAATTGGCAGGACTCACATAACAGTTTCAGCGTTGACTTTACGCACTTTAACGAAACACAATTAAAGCAAATAGCAAATCAGCCCTGGCAAGGCAGTAATTTTTCTAAGAGAATTTGGAAGAATTACCATGATGTTTTGCCTAACCAGCTGACAGATGCTTTGTTAAGAGGAACATTGCTTGGGTATTCTGCTGATCGAGTTACAAGAATGCTCAAAGATCGATTTGCTGATGTTACGAACAATCAGATTCATCGGTTAGTTGTTACGGAAATGGGACACGCTGCTGAGAACGCAACAGCTGAGTTTTATGAAGATTCGAAAATTGAACAGTACGAATACATGGCCACACTTGAGTCGCATACCTGCGAGCAGTGTGGTCTTTTAGATGGCAAAGTTTTCAACGTTAAAGACAGAGTTGACGGTGAGAATTACCCACTAATTCATCCATATTGTCGCTGTACAACTGTACCTTATGACGATACCCTGCCAGACATTGAGACACGTTGGATGCGTGACCCTGAGACTGGCAAAGGCAGGCTAGTCAATAATATGAGCTTCAATGAATGGAAGAAGCAGTATGTTGACAACATTGAGAAATCACAAATTTCTACTGTTAACAAATACAAGAGTGTTATCCCAGTTGTTAAAGAGGTACACAATATTGCTACCAAAGGAACGCCTTTATCGGTATTAGGAAGAATTAGTGATGGTCAAGTTGTAAGATACAGATATTATGATGAAAGTGGTTATGTTGATAAGGACTTGGACATGACAGATCATGGTAATCCAAAGCAACATCCAATTGTGCCACATTTACATATTTGGCATAAAAGGTTAGATGTAAAAAGTGGTAAAATGAAGTTGTCAAGAAGTAAAGGTAAAGTATTAACACAGAACGAAAAAGATGATTTAAGGAGATGGCATGATAATGAACAGCATTAAGAGTTTAAATCAGTTCAAAGACTTGATTGATACGGGTTATGAGATTGAATTTACTTTAAATGATAAGCATTGGTTATTAGAGCCAGCTCAAGATGAACCAGATTTTTCGCCTAAACGAGAGTTAGCCTGTGATAATGAGGTTAAGAAATTTAATAGTACCGATGAGGTATTAGATTATCAAATTGATAATCAAAGATTGGCTGATTTATTGCCAAAGATGACAAAAGTAGAATGGTGATTTAATGGCTAAAGATGATTATTTCGTAATTATGTATATGCTGCTTAAGCGATTGTATGATTACTTAAAGCAAGGTAAAACTATTACTAACCAAGAGCTAGATGAAATTGGAAGTCAGTATAATCAGCAATATTGGGCGTACATTTTGCTCAATATGTCAGACCAAGGTTATATCACTGGTATTATACCGATTAAAGCGTTAGGCGGAACAAGCATTAAATATGATAATGTTCAGATTACTCCAACAGGTATTGAATACTTATTCAGCAATTCAATGATGGAACGAGTTAAGCGAACATTGAAAGATATTAAAGGAATTATTCCTGGAATGTAGCACTTAGAATTATCTGAGTGCTTTTTGTTTGCCCTGAGCATGGCGTAAAAAGGCTTATTTTTTATACCCTCAATAGAAGAAACGAAAGGAGTAGTTATGAAAAAAGAACAACTAAAAGAGTTAGGTTTGTCTGATGAACAAATAACCAAAGTAATTGCGCTGAATGACAAAGACGTTAGTGCAATCAAAGGCAGTTCTGCCGAGCTTAGCACGGAAAATGAAAGCTTGAAACAACAGATAGCTGATAGAGATAAAGATTTAAAGAAGTTGCGGAAAGAGTCTAGCGATAATAAGGACTTGTCTAAGCAACTTAAGGATTGGCAAGACAAGTATAAGCAAGATACCGAGCAGCTTAATGACCAGCTAAGTCAGACTAAGTTAAACAATGCAATTGACCAGTCTTTGACGCAAAGTAAGGTACGTAATACTAAGGCTGCCAAAGCATTACTTAATATGGATAACATCAAGCTGAATGACAAAGGTGAGTTAATCGGCTTAGATGAACAGGTAAAAGGGCTTAAGCAATCTGATGCTTATTTGTTTGATGAAGGCAGTAAGCAGCCATATATACCTGCAAATGGACAGCCAACTGGTAATAATGAAACTCAAACTATGACAAATATATTTACGAAAGGATTGGTAAATAACAATGACAACAATTAATTTTGCTGAACAATATCAGCAAGCAATTCAAGACTCGTTCTACAATATGGACGGTGTTTTATATTCAAGAGATCTATGGAACTCACCATCAAATTCAATGATTAAATTCGATGGCGCAAAGCATATTAAACTTCCGAAGCTCACTATTCTCTCTGGGCGTAAGGATCGGCAACGGAGAACAATTACTGGTTTTAGCACCAACTATTCAAACGACTGGGAAAGTTACGAACTAACCAATGAACGCTATTGGCAAACACTTGTAGATCCACTTGATGTTGATGAAACTAACTATGTTGTTTCAATTGCTAACATTACTAAGCAATTTAATTTAACGCAAAAGATGCCAGAACAAGACAGATTTATGTTTAGCCGTCTATATAGTCAAAAGAATGACTTAGATGGTGGCAAGGGCATTACTACTGATACACTTGATGAAAACAACATTCTTGAAGCATTTGACAATATGATGCTGGATTTTGACGAAGCACGTGTACCAGCTCAAAACAGAGTGCTTTATATCACACCAAAAATTAACGCGATTTTAAAGCGAGCTGTTGCGAAAAACCGTAACATGTCAATTGATGCCAATAACCCACAGAGAACGGTTTACAGTATTGATTCTGTAAAGATTGTGATTGTACCAGCTGACCTAATGCAAACAGCATTTGACTTTAGCGATGGTTCCAAGACAATTGATGATTCTAAACAAATTGATATGTTCTTAATTTACAATGGTATCCAAATTGCACCTGAGAAATATTCATTTGCTGGTTTTGATGCACCAAGTGCAGCTAATTCAGGCAATTACTTGTACTATGAAGAGTCATATAATGATGTTCTTCTATTACAAACTAAGACAGCTGGAATTGAGTTTGTTGTTTCTGATAAGCCTACAGCTTCTGCTTCGTCAGCTCCGCAAACTGAAGACGTTGGACCAGAGCAAGATACACCAGTAAGTAAGGCGACCAAATCTACGAAGTCTAGTAAATAGCTAATGGACTATAAAAACTATTCCAAATATGATGATGTGTTGACCAAGGTTAAACTGCTGTTACCCAATAGTGATAACAATCCAAGCTATGAAGACATCCTTAATTTTACGATTGAGAAAGCAATCAATGATGTTGCTAATTACTGCAATACGCCGATTGATGAGTTGCCAGCACAGTTATGCAGCACAATTGTTAGTTTAGCCGTACAATTACTTGATACTCATGGTTGGCTTAATGGGCAACAAGACGACAGCAATATAGGTTCAATCACTGAAGGCGATGTATCAGTAACGTTTAAGCAACCTAGCGAAATCTACAAAGACTTACAAACAGTCAATGCAATCAGCGATGATTTTCGCTCAATATTAAACAAATTTAGGAGGTTGCCACCACAATGAGCATATATGGCGGACTGACCAGAGCAGCACCACTGCTTTGGCATGATAAAGCAACAATAACTGGTAAGCGAGCAATTAAGCATGGCGCTATCACTGATAGTGAGACCGTGACGATTGTTTCTGATGAACCGTGTAAAGTTATCCTAAAAGGGCAAAAAGCCAGCACACAATCGTTTTTCGGCACTGACGAATACGACGCAGAACTATTAATTAGAACGGGAATCGATATTCCAGCAGGTAGTCGTATTAGCATAACTGATATAAATGGTAAAACGGTTCAGTATAAGCGAGCCAGCAAAGGCTATACTGGTTATGCTAGTCATCAAGAGCTAGCAATGGTGAGGGATGAGAAAGCATGAGTTTGGGAACAGTTGATGATGCTGAGTTCAAGGCATTTACTGACAAGATTACGAATGCCGTAAATAGTGGTCAGTTAAAGCAAGCGATTGGTGAGAGTGCTGGTAGAATTGGTCAGCAGTCACTCAAAAAATTTAAGGCTAATACACCAATTGGCAAAACTAAGGTGCTAGGTCGGGCATGGCAAGTTGAAGGTCCGCACTATGACGGTATGAGTTGGAGTATTAAACTCAGTAATAATACTAAATATGCTTCTTACGTCGAAAATGGGCACAGAACCAGAGGACATAAGAGTTGGGTACCTGGACAATTCTTTATGGAGAGGTCCAAAACGCAAATTGAAAGTCAATTGCCGTTCTTGATTACGCCATTGTTAGTTAAGTTTAGGAACCTATTATCATGACAATTACAGAGCGCATAGCAAACGAAATAGCAGTAATCTTTCCAGATGCAGTAATTTATACAGAGAACCAAGACAGTGGCTTTGAGCAACCGTCTTTTTTTATCCAGAAAATTCTAACTGCAACTACACCACTGTTATTTGAGAACCAGGACAGAAAATATTACTACCAGATAGTGTATTTTCCTAATCTTGACCATCCAAATGCAGATATGGAGCGTGTGGAAGATAAACTGCTAGACAATTTTACACAGTTATCAGGCTTTGCCGATATTCATAATCGCGAATTTGACATTGATATAGCTAACACTGTGTTAGAAGTTAAATTCGAAGTATGGACCTGGGCAATTAAGCAAGATACTACGATTAAGCAAAGAAAGGTAGATGTAAATGGCGGAGTCAAAGACTGACACAGTGCAGGAAAAGCCTATTAGCACTGTTACTAAACCAGAAAACAGGTTTACAAAGAAAGCTATGCTTAATAGCAATCTATTTGAAACCGTTGAAAAGGATATCTTAACGATTGTCTTAGATGATGAAAAAACATATACAGTTGAAGAAGCACATCATGCAATTGATGTGTTCGAAGGAGGTATTTAAATGGCAGGTGGAACATGGAAAACGCAGAATAAGCGACGTCCTGGAGCATATATTAATGTTAAAGGCGTTGCTCAACCAACTTCTGA
>NZ_JAQTIG010000007.1 GCF_029433515.1 Lactobacillus sp. ESL0679
ACACAGTAGTTAAGCTTCTTCACGCCGAGAGTAGTTGGTGGGAGACTGCCTGCGAGGGTAGGACGCTGCCGTGCTTTTTTAATATTCCGGCTTAGCTCAGTTGGTAGAGCGCTTGACTGTTAATCAAGATGTCGTCAGTTCGAGTCTGACAGCCGGAGCAAAGTGAGAGAAAGAGGACTTCAGGTCCTCTTTTTTGTGTCCTATTTTAGCTTGGAATGGATGAGATTATATCACTTAAAGGGTATAATAAGTAAGGATATGTTTTATTTAAAGGAGGAAATCAGATGGTAGGAATTTTACTTGCCAGCCATGGTGGGTTTGCTGATGGAATTGCTCAATCAGCTCAGATGCTATTTGGTAAACAAGAAAATTTTGCTCATGTAACCTTGTCCCCTGTTGAAGGACCAGAGGATATTCATGGCAAAATGGAACAAGCAATCGCTTCATTTTCTGATCAAAATGAAGTTTTGATGTTAGTAGATCTTTGGGGTGGAACGCCATTTAATCAGGCTAATACTTTACTTGAAAATCATACAAGCTGGGCAATTGTTGCTGGTATGAACTTACCAATGGTTGTTGAAGCTTTAACGCAACGATTAACAAATCCTGACTCTACTGCTCAACAAGTTGCCACAGCAATTATTGCCACAGCTCGTGATGGTATTAAAACAAAACCAACTAATTTAATGCCGCAAGAAGATACAGCTACTGCTGAGTCAGCTACGCCTGCTAAATCACAAAAATCAATTCCAGCTGGTACAGTAATTGGTGATGGCCATCTTAAAATTGTGTTAGCCCGAATTGATTCACGGCTATTGCATGGTCAAGTTGCCACTGGTTGGATTCCGACAATGCATCCTGACCGTGTAATTGTTGTATCTGATAGTGTCGCTAAGGATGAAATGCGTAAGAGCATGATTCGTGAAGCAGCACCTGCTGGTGTCAAGGCTCATACAGTTCCACTTGACAAGATGATCGAAATTGCTAAGGATCCACGTTTTGGTAATACCCATGCATTACTATTGTTTGAAAATCCGGAGGATGTTTTGACTGTGATTAAAGCTGGAGTTGATATTAAAACTGTTAATGTGGGTTCAATGTCATATTCAGTTGGTGACGTTAATGCCAACAATGTTTTATCAATGAACCAACAGGATGTTGATACTTTCCATGAACTTGAAAAAATGGGCGTTGAGTTTGACGTTCGTAAAGTTCCGACCGATAAGTCGGGCAACATGGATGCAATTTTGAATAAAGCTCAAAGTTTACTTGATGAGCAAAAGAAGTAATGAAATAGGAGTGAAAAAATGAACGCTATACAAATGGTTTTAGTTGTTCTGGTTGCTTTCCTTGCAGGTATGGAAGGTATTTTGGATCAATGGGAATTTCACCAACCCCTGGTTGCCTGTACTTTAATTGGTTTGGTTACTGGACACCTGGATTTAGGAATTATTTTGGGTGGTCAATTACAAATGATTGCTTTAGGTTGGGCTAATATCGGTGCCGCAGTTGCTCCTGATGCAGCTTTAGCATCAGTAGCTTCAGCAATTATTCTGGTTCAAAGTGGTCAAGGTACCAAAGGAATTGGGATGGCAACAGGGATTGCGATGCCTTTAGCTGTCGCTGGTTTGTTCTTAACAATGATTGTACGGACAATTTCAACTGGTATTGTTCACATTATGGATGCTGATGCCAAAAAGGCAAATTGGCGTAGAATCAACATGTGGCAATGGATTGATGTTTGTTTGCAAGGTTTAAGAATTGCGATTCCAGCTGCATTATTGTTGGCTATTCCAGCATCAACTGTTCAATATTGGCTAGGACTTATGCCTACTTGGTTAAGTGATGGTATGTCAATCGGCGGTGCAATGGTTGTAGCTGTTGGTTACGCAATGGTTATCAACATGATGGCTAGCCGTGAAGTTTGGCCATTCTTTGCAATTGGTTTTGCATTGGCAGCAATTAAAGATTTAACATTAATTGCCTTGGGTGCAATTGGTCTTGCAATGGCTGTTATGTACTTGGCTCTTGAATCAAAGGGCGGCAGTGGTAATTCTGGTTCAGATAATGACGGTACCGGCGATCCGCTCGGCGATATCATTGACGATTATTAAAGTGATATTAAGAGGAGGATTTTATAATGGCTGATCAAAAAATCAAATTAACAAAAGCCGACCGCTTCAAGGTTATGTGGCACTCACAATTTTTGCAGGCATCATGGAACTATGAAAGAATGCAAAACGGTGGTTTTGCCTACTCACTAATTCCAGCATTGAGAAAGCTGTATCCAAAAAAAGAGGATATGGCGGAAGCTTTACAACGTCACTTGGTGTTCTTCAATGTTCACCCATACTTAGTTTCACCAATTATCGGGGTTACATTGGCTCTAGAAGAAGATAAGGCTAACGGTGCTAAGGTTGAAGATGAAGCTATCCAAGGTGTTAAAGTTGGTATGATGGGACCTTTGGCCGGCGTTGGTGACCCGGTATTCTGGTACACGGTCCGGCCAATTGTTGGTGCCCTTGGTGCATCAATGGCAATTCAAGGTAATATTTTAGGACCAATTTTGTTCTTTGTTATTTGGAACGTAATCAGATTGGCATTTATGTGGTATACACAGGAATTTGGTTATCGAGCAGGGTCTGCGATTACTAACGACATGTCCGGTGGATTATTGCAAAAAGTTACCCGTGGTGCCTCAATGATGGGAATGTTCGTCCTAGGTTCATTAATTGAACGTTGGGTAAACATCACATTTACCCCAGTTGTTTCAAGGACACCAGTTCAAAAAGGTGGCTACATTGACTGGAACTCACTACCAGCTGGTGCTAAAGGAATTCAACAAGCATTAATTGGTCAGAGCAATGGTTTATCACTGACTAAATTCAAGACGACAACACTGCAGAATAACCTTGACAGCCTAATTCCGGGCTTAGCTGGGTTATTGCTGACATTTCTTTGCATGTGGCTGCTCAAGAAGAAGGTATCACCAATTGTAATTATTATTGGTATCTTCATCGTGGGTGTTGTTCTTCACGTATTGCACGTTCTTTAATCAAAAATGGTTAAGTCAAGCAATACCAAAGTCACTTTGACAATCAATGCTACGTGGTTTCGCGGTATTGCGACCTATGGCAAAGTGATGGTGGGCGATAAGGCGTTTGAGTTTTATAATGACCGAAATTTGAATGATTACGTGCAAATTCCGTGGGCAGAAATTACTTATGTGGTTGCTGATGTCCATTTTCATGGCCGGTATATTCCGCGGTTTGAAATTCGCACACGTAAGAATGGCACGTTTATCTTCTCAACTCGTGATAATAAAAAAGTGTTGCGTGCAATTCGCAATTATGTACCGAGCAGTAATTTGCGGCAGACGTTGGGTCTGTGGCAAAAGCTGAAACGGCGGCTTAAATCATAATTTAGGCAAAAAAATACTTAGATCAATTGATCTAAGTATTTTTTGTTTATTCAGCCTTTTCTTTACGCCAAAGTTTTGCAATCGCATAAAGGATGATAAAGATTGCTAACGCGGCAATCATTGCAATTCTGTTTTCTGGTAAAACCAGTAGCAGAATAATCATTAAGATGAAGAATAGTAAAGTCGCATAATCAAAGAATGGGAAGCCGGGCATCTTAAAGCTAGTTAATTGATCTTCTGGCGTCACCTTTCTGTATGCAACGTGTGAGAGTAACATAATGCACCAGATGATTAGGAACATACTGGTAGTTGTCGATGAAATGAAGGTAAACGCGTCGTTACCGATCATCACGATTAATAGTGGTGCGAGCTCGATTAAGCAGGCAGATAGGATTAAACCATTTTGCGGCAGTTGCCGGTGTAAGTGGCCAAAGGTATGGTTCCACTTGCCTTTACCGTTAAAGGTAATCGAAAATAACAATCGCCCAGCACTATAGAGAACGCTGTTGGTTGAAGAAACAGCCGCCGAGATAACGACAAAGTTAATGAGTGAACCAGCGTCATGGATTCCAGTTGCAGCCAGAGTTTGAACGAATGGACTGGAACTAGTTGAAACCTTGTTCCAAGGAATAACAACTAAAATGGCTACAATTGCTAAAACGTAAAAGAGGATAATTCTCGTTGGTACTTCATTGATCGCCTTACTGATGGTTTTCTTAGGATTTTGGGCTTCAGAAGCGGTAAAGCCGAGTAATTCAATCCCCACAAAACTAAAGATAACCATTTGAAAGCCTGACAGGAAGCCAACGCCACCTTTGGCAAAGAACCCCCCATTGTTGAACAGGTTGTTAAAACTGACAGGTCCATAAGTGGTGCTTTTACCAGTAATCAATAGATAGGCAACTAGGATGACAAATGCGACGACCGTTACAATTTTAATAATGGCAAAACTAAACTCCAAATTACCAAATAATCTGGCAGATAGCATGTTAATGCCTAGTAAAACGGCGATAGTAATCAGCCCTGGTACCCAAGTTGGCAAATGGGGGAACCAGTATTGAAAATAAATTCCCAATGCGGTCATTTCCGCCATAGCAAGTGTGATTAAACAAATCCAATAGAGGTAGCCAGTGATAAAACCGGTGTCCTTACCCAAGTATTTTTCAATAAATTCGATATATGTGTGCTTACTGAGGTCGGAAATAATTAACTCTCCCAATGCGCGCATAAGGAAAAAGAGAAAAATACCGACGATTAAATAAATAAGGATAACACTCGGCCCAGACTTTTGAATACTGTTACCAACACCAAGGAAAAGCCCAGTTCCGATAGTTCCGCCTAATGCAATTAATTGAATGTGAGTATTGGTTAGCGATCGTTCATACTCAGTAGAATCTTTTTTGTCCATAAAATTACTCCAATTTAGTCTTTAAAATTATTTTTCGGTTGATAAGTGCGCCGTAAGCCGGCTAGATCGCCCGTTCTTGGTGCCAAACCTTGCTGACAGCCCATAAAATGACAAAAATCAGAATGGCGCTAATCATTGCCATGCGGTTAGCTGGTAATGACAGTAATAAAATAATCATTAAGCCAAAAAAGATTAGTGTTAGATAGTCTAGCCACGGATATAGTGGCATTTGGAAGTTGGTTAACTTGCTTGCTTGTGTCTGTCTGCGGTAAGACAAGTGGGTTAAAATCATCAGGCACCAAATAATTAAAAACATACTAGTTGAAGTTGATGAGATGAAATTAAAAGCTTGATTACCAATCAGGATAATCACTAGCGGTGCCAGTCCCATTAAGCAGGCCGATAAAATCAAGCCGTTTTGTGGTAATTGGCGTCGTAAATGGCCAAAGGTTTGATTCCATTTACTCTTGCCGCCGTATGTAACCGAAAAGATTAACCGGCCAGAACTATATAGGAAACTATTGGTTGAGGAAACAGCGGCGGAAATTACAACGAAGTTGATAATCGAACCAGCATTACGAATACCGGTAGCTCCTAATGCTTGAACGAAGGGACTAGAATCAGTGGCAATTTTAGTCCACGGAATCACTAGCAGAATTGCTAAGATTGCCATGACATAGAATAAAATAATTCGCAGTGGCAATTCATTAATGGCTTTTTTAATAGTAACTTTAGGATTTTGTGCTTCCGATGCAGTTAAGCCGATTAGCTCAACGCCGACAAAACTAAAAATTACCATTTGAAAACCGCCAAAAAAGCCGTTAGCCCCTGTAGCAAACAAACCGCCGTTTTGGGTTAAATTGTTAAAGCTGACGGGGCCATAACTGGTATGTCCTCCAGTAACTAAGAGGTAGGCAATCAGCAAGACAAAGGCGATAATCGTAATAATTTTGATAATAGCAAAACTAAATTCCAAATTACCAAATAATCGTGCTGACAGCAGGTTAATAAACAATAAAACAACAATTGTAATTAACCCTGGAATCCAAGTTGGCAAATGCGAAAACCAGTATTGAAAGTAAATTCCAAGAGCCGTCATCTCCGCCATTCCTAGACTTATCCAGCTAATCCAGTACAAGTAACCGGTAATAAAACCGATATTCTTACCCAAATATTTTTCGATAAATTCAATATAAGTGTGCTTGTGCAAATCGGAGAGAACCAACTCGCCTAGAGCTCGCATCAAAAAGTACAGAAAAATGCCGACAATGATATAAATTAAAATCACACTTGGTCCAGCTTCATGAATGCTGTTACCTACGCCCAAGAAAAGACCAGTGCCGATCGTGCCGCCAAGCGCGATTAACTGGATATGTGCGTTGGTTAGTGTGCGCTTATAGCCTGAATTGGTCTTGGGGTCTTCTTTTGTCATTTAATCACTCCAAATCTATAAATATTATGTTACATTAGTGTTACATTATTCCATTTTAGCATTTATAAATGAGTTTTGCCTTAATAGATGAAAACTTTGCTAAATCATAACTTTTGTGATGATGAAGCCAATATTGGTAAGCTGGCACTTTTTTAGATGAAATGTTATTATTACTTTTATTAAAAAATAATTGGGAGATGGAGGAAAATGTTTACTTTTGATCGCTTTACAGTTAATGGCTTGAAAATTGAATTAATTTTGCCGGAATTAGACCAGGCACCAGCAATATTAGACTTAATTGCTAAAGACCGAGAACAGCTTGATCGCTGGCTGCCGTGGGCAGATACGACTAAAACTGTTGCTGATGAAGCTAACTTTATTGAAATGGTGCGCGAGCAAACGGCTAATTATCAAATGCTAGAATTAGTAATTATGGTAAATGGCCAAGTTGCGGGGATGCTGGACTTGCATAATGTTAGTCGTAAAGATCAGTGCGGTGAAATCGGCTATTGGCTAGGTAGCGCGTTTCAAGGTCAGGGAATTATGACGACCGCCGTTAAGCGATTGGTTAAATTAGCGTTTGCGAAAATGAATTTACACCGCATCGATTTAATGGCGGATCATGAAAACAAGCCAAGCCGTGCGGTGGCTAAGCGTGTGGGATTAGAACACGTGGCCTTGCTTCGAGCTAAGGTTAAATATCATGGCGAATTTCGCGATATGGATCTTTATACGATCATTAATGAGGCAAACTAAAAAGCATACTGGCGGTTGTCAGTATGCTTTTACGATTTATTTATCTTCATAACCATTTGGATGTGATTGGTGCCACTTCCAAGCACTAGTCATAACTTCTTCGGCACTTTCATGCTTTGGTTGCCAATGCAGGATTGTTCTTGCCTTGGTAGAGTCGGCTACGAGCGAGTCGGGATCGCCGCCACGTCTTGGTCCCATAGTATAAGGGATGTCGATGCCAGTTACCTTGCGAGCTGCAGCTAAAATTTCCAAGTTGGAATAACCATGTGCAGTACCTAAGTTGAAGACATCGGATTTCTTAGTTTTCATTAAATAGTCTAATGCCAATAAGTGTGCGTCAATTAAGTCCTCAATTTGGACATAATCGCGCACGTTGGTGCCATCTTTGGTATCATAATCATTGCCAAAAATGGTAAATTTACCGTCACCAGAAAGTGCACTCTTTAGAATATTTGGAATCAGGTGAGTTTCAGGAGCATGATCTTCGCCAATTGAACCATCACTGGCTGCACCAGCAACATTGAAGTAGCGCAAGGCGATTGACTTAATGCCATCAGCTTTGTCAGCCCAGTGCATAATCTTTTCCATCATGACCTTAGTGTCACCATAAGGGTTAATCGGATCAAGTGGAGAATCCTCGGTAATCGGAAGTTTCTTAGGGATGCCGTAAGTTGCGGCACTTGATGAGAAGACGAGATATTTAACACCGACGTCATTCATTGCTTCAAGCAATGAAATCATACCAGCAACATTGTTGTCGTAATATTTCAATGGCTTTTTAACAGATTCAGGCACTAATGAGTAGGCCGCAAAGTGCATTACAGCATCAATTTTTTCATTTCGTAAAATTTGGCTAACTAAAAACTTATTTTCAATATCGCCTTGATAAAATTTGGCTTGCGGATCGACAGCCTTTTGATGACCGGTGTATAAAGCATCGAGTACAACAACATTATTGCCGTTTTCAATCAACTTTTTAACAGCAATTGAGCCGATGTAGCCCGCGCCACCAACAACTAAAACGCGCATAATTTCCTCCATATATAATTAATTTAATCAAGTAAATTTTAGCACAAGCATGGCAAGACGAATATCTTTTTAGCAATAATTGACAGAAAAAGTATTTTGCAATATATTTACTTTTAGTAAGAGAATGGAGAAGAAGTTAGAAAATGATTCATAATTCAACAATTGATAGTCAAATTAATCACCGCTCAATCCGGAAGTTTAAGGACCAAACATTGAACGCGGAACAATTGCAAACGTTGTACACTGTATTTCAACATACCGCGACCAGCATGTTCATGCAGAACGCAACGCTGCTACATATAACTGATGAAGCTAAAAGAGCCAAAATTCGAGAATTGTGCAACCAAAATTATGTGGGTGCTGAAGGCGACTTGTTTATCTTCGTCGTGGATTTGTACCGGAACCAGCAGATTCGTCAGCAACTGGGCAAAGATGATGGCCGCGTGCATATGAGTGACCTGTTTATGCAGGGGATGGATGACACGCTATTGGCATGGCAAAATGTGGCTAATGCTGTGGAAAGCATGGGGTTAGGCTATGTGCCGTTGGGAACGATTAATGATCATCCTTTGGCAATGCTTGAGGTATTGGACTTGCCGCAATTGACGTTTGCAGCTTTGGGGATGCAAGTTGGTGTGCCTGATCAAGAGCCGCAATTAAAGCCGCGGCTGCCACTGCAATTCACTACGTTTGAAAATGATTATCCACGTGACTTTAAGGTCAGTGAATTGGCAGATTATGATCAATTGGTAACAACTTACTATGACCTGCGTGATTCTAACCGCCGAATTGATTCTTTCACTAAGCAGATTACCGGTGCTAAGCTCGACAGTCGGAAGATTGACCGCGATCAATTGCCAGAGTTATTGCATAAGCAGGGACTGTGCCTTGACTGGCAGTAAATTAGTTTGATTAGATATTTTTATTGCGTGACGTTTTTTCTTTTGGTATAATTTAAACGTTACGAGTTGCTGATTTAGCTCAGTCGGTAGAGCGTTTCCCTCGTAAAGAAAAGGTCGCCAGTTCGATTCTGGCAATCAGCATTTTTAATAGTAATTCAAAGTAATCAACCTTGATTTATTAACGTTTTTCGAAGATAAGTTAAGGCTGATTTTTGTTAATAATAGATGTCGTGCACAAAAAATGCACAAAGGAAAAATTTGTGTGCACGATAATGTTGTAAGAGGTAGAACAGAAGTTGATATAGCGGGCTTTATGCCCGCTATTTTTTGTGCACAAAAATGTTTTTGGTAAATTTAATAGTTATTTTGAATAGAAAAGTTAAGTGTAATATTACCTATAATTAAAGAGGCTACTGAACCACTTTTCGCAGATAAGAAATAAATTTTATCATTAATGAATAGATGGGCCATGTAAAAGCTAAGTCCTAGGGATATTAAAATGAAATTATAGTTAAATGGTGTGCTAAAATTTATTATAGAGAATTACATTTATGAGGTACAAAAATGGCTACTTTTGATGAATTGGTTAAACAAATAGATAAAAATGTTGAGGGCCAAAGAAATAGAGGTACTGCTTTTGAAAAAATGGCAGAATCTTATTTAAAGAATGAACCTAGTTATAAAAAAATCTATAAAAATGTCTGGATGTTGAGTGATGTTCCAGCAGAATATCATATTCCCAAAAAAGATACAGGTGTAGATCTTGTAGCTGAAGATTATTTTGGAAATTTAACGGCTGTACAAGCTAAGTTCTATCAAGGAAAAGTAGGGAAAGATACAATTAATTCCTTTGTTGCTGAAACTGGTAAGAGTTACTATGCAAATGGATTATTAATTTCTACTACTGACGATTGGAATAAAAATGCTGAAGCTGCAATAGAAGGCACTACAAAGCCTATAACGAGAATAGGTCTTTCACAATTGCGCCATGCTCATTTTAATTGGCAAAAATTTTCTTTTAGCCAAGATAATGATCTATCAGATCATAAAGTTAAAAAGTTAAGAGATTATCAAAAAGAAGCTATTGATAAATCTGTTAAGTATTTTAAAGAACATGATCGCGGCAAGTTAATAATGGCGCCTGGTACTGGTAAAACTTTTACCAGTTTGAAAATTGCTGAAGCATTAAAAGCCGATCAACATAAGCAACAATTTAATGTTTTATACTTGGTGCCAAGTATTCAGTTATTATCACAAACTTTATTTAGTTGGAATGATGATGTATCAGAAAATATAAAAATGACTTCATTTTCTGTTGTTTCTGATCGAAAAGCAACTAAAAGAAAAAGAGCAGATGATGATGATGATTTAGCAGCTAAAGATATTGGCTTTCCAGCAACTACTAATGTTGATGAATTAATGAGCGAATATAAGCAAATTAAGGAATTGCATGTTGGCAATCAAATGACAGTAATCTTTTCAACATATCAGTCAATTGATGTTATTACTAAAGCACAAAAAGCTGGCTATCCTGAATTTGATTTAATTATTGCTGATGAAGCCCATCGAACCACTGGTGCTAAGGAATTAGGCCAAGATGGAGATTTTACTAAAGTCCATTCAAATATTAATGTAAAGGGAAGATTACGCCTCTATCAAACGGCTACTCCTAAAATTTATGATGCTAAGGCAAAGAAAAAAGCTGAAGAAAATAGTATTGTTGTTTCTTCAATGGATGATGAAGCTAAGTATGGCCAAGAAATATTTAGATTAGGATTTGGCGATGCCGTTTCTCGTGGATATTTAACTGATTACAAAGTTACGGTTTTAGCTGTTAGTGAATCATTTGTTAATAAAGATATGCAACACTTGATGGCAGCTGATAATCAATTAAAAGTAGACGATATTGGTAAAATTATTGGTGTCTGGAATGCGATGGTTAAACGTAATGGTATTACTGGTGAAATTACTGGTGCACCAATGAAGCGAGCAATTGCATTTACTGACACAATCAAGCATTCAAAAGTAATTTCCAATGAATTTGAGACAGTAGTTAATGAATACTTAAATGAGCAAGCTGAAGATAGTTTTTCAGTTGATGTTAGACACGCTGACGGTTCTTTTAACGCATTACAAAAAGGCGAAGCAGTAGATTGGCTTGAAGATGAGTATATTGAAGATAATCACGCTCGTGTTTTGTCTAATGTACGTTTCTTGACTGAAGGAATAGACGTGCCTAATTTAGATGCAATTATTTTCTTTAGTCCTAAAAGTCCCAAGTTGATATTGTTCAAGCAGTAGGCCGAATTATGCGGCGCTACGAAGGCAAAGACTATGGTTACATTATTTTGCCAATTGTCGTTGCTGATGGTGTTGATCCAAGTATTGCCTTAGATAATGACACAAAATATAAAGGTGTATGGCAAGTATTAAATGCTTTAAGGTCAACTGATGAAAGATTTGAAGCAGAAGTAAATAACCTAAATCTGAAGAAAAATAAGTCAGGTAAAATTAATTTTATCGGTACAGATACTAGTCCCGATCATCCAGTTACGGAAGATGAAGGTAAAAAAGTTGATGAAGCTAAAGGTTCAGAACAACTTGAATTACCTTTAAATTGGAAGGAAATGCGACAAGCCTTTTATGGTAAAGTTGTTAAACGTGTTGGGGATCGGCGCTATTTAGAAGATTGGTCTAAAGATGTTACTGAGATTGCTAAGCAGTATATTAGACGAATTAATGATCTGATAGATAGTAACAGTAGCGTTAAAAAGGCTTTTGCCAAATTTTTAAAGAGTTTACGTTATAACATCAACGATTCAATTAATCGGGATAAAGCTGTTGAAATGCTAGCACAGCATTTAATTACTGAGCCGGTATTTGAAGCTTTATTTGGTGAATATAGCTTTGTTAAAAATAATGTAGTATCAAAGGCAATTAATTCTGTTATTGATGAATTTAAGAAATATGGTTTTGCTAAAGAACAAGAGAGTTTGAAGCCATTTTATGATTCAATTAAATTACGAGCTTCTGGTATTGATAACGTTGCTGGTAAACAAGAATTAATTAGAACTCTATATGATAAATTCTTCAGAACTGGTTTTAAAGATACAACTGATCAATTGGGCGTTGTCTTCACACCTGTACAAGTAGTAGATTTTATTATTCATTCAGTAGATTATGCACTAAATAAATATTTTGATAAATCATTAGCTGATAAAAATGTGCATATCTTAGATCCATTCGTGGGTACAGGAACATTTATTACACGTACTTTGCAATATCTCAAGGGTCAACTTGATACAGGTAAGATTACTTATGACGATATTTTAAGAAAATACATGCATGAACTTCATGCTAACGAAATTGTTCTCCTTAGTTATTACATTGCGGCAATTAACATTGAAGCTGTCTTTGAAGAAATTAGTGATTCTAAGCAATATCAGCCATTTGATGGCATTGTGTTAACAGATACTTTTGAAAGTACGGAACAAAATGATTCGTTTGAAGATGAACTGTTTGGTCAAAATAATGATAGATTAAAAAAAGAACAAGCATATCCAATTACAGCTATTATTGCAAATCCACCGTATTCAGTGGGACAGAAAAATCAAAATGATGATAATCAAAATATAAAATATCTAATATTAGATAAAGAAATTCAACGTACTTATGTTAAAAATAGTAATTCTGGATATAGTAAGGGGGCTTATGATACATATATCAAAGCTTTTAGATGGGCAAGTGACCGTATAGGTGATCGAGGTGTTATTGGTTTTGTCACTAATGGTAGTTATCTTGATAGTAGTAGTACTGACGGGTTTAGAGCATCACTTTATAAAGAATTTAATCATTTATATATCTTTAATTTGCGGGGAAATCAAAGAACCTCTGGCGAAACTTCACGTAAAGAAGGAGGAAAAATTTTTGGCTCAGGTAGTCGAGCACCTATTGCAATTAGCATTTTAGTTAAGGATGGTTCTGATAAGCATGAAATCTTTTACCATGATATCGGTGACTATCTTTCTCAAAATGAAAAACTTGCGATTATATCTAAATTTAATTCTATTAAGAACATTGATTGGCAAAAAATAACTCCAGATGATAATAATGATTGGCTTAATCAGAGAGATCCAAATTATAAAAAATATTCTTGGATAGCAGATGATAAAGATATTTCTAAAGGTGTATTTTTAAATCATGCATTGGGAGTAGTCACAAATAGGGATGCTTGGGTATCTGGCTTTTCTATGGATAAAGTTAAAGAGAATGTTAACAGAATTATTGTAAATTATAATCAAGAGATGAAACGATATCGCGACACTAATGATAAAAATAACTTTGAATTAAATAGAAATCCTAAACTAATAAAATGGACAGTAAATCTAGAAAATTCTTTGAGATCAGGAAATAATATTTGTTTTGATAGCAAAGATATGACATTAATAATGTATAGACCATTTACTAAAAAATGGATGTATTATAACGACACCTTAGTTGAAAGAGTACGTTTATATTATAAAAACTGGGGAAAGAAGAATTGTGTATTATTAACGAGTGGTAGAAGTGTAACAAAAGCCTTTTGTAGTTTAATTACTGATTTAATTCCAAGTATGGACTTATTAGAAAAAGCGCAAGGCTTTATGCGTTATGATAATTCTGATAAAGGTAATGAATTAGTACCAAGTCATGATAATGTTAATCAAGCTTTTGCTGATAAAATTGGTCTATCACTTGATGATACATTTGCCTATGTTTATGGTTTATTGCATTCAAAAGAGTATCGTGAAAAATATGCAAATGATCTTAAGAAAGATTTAGCACGTATTCCGATAGCTGCTAACAAAGAAAAGTACGTTGAAATTGGTAAAAAGCTAATGGATCTTCATCTTAATTATGAAAGTGTTGCAGCGTATAAAGATATAAAGTCAACTGCAACAGAACAAAGTGATTATCAAGTTTCAAAAATGAAGTTTGGTAAGAAAAAAGATGAAAATGGTAAGAATGTAAAAGATCATTCAAAGATTATTTTTAATGATGATATTAAGATTAGTAATATTCCAGATAAAGCATATGAATATGTGGTAAATGGACGTTCTGCTATTGAATGGATCATGGATCAATATCAAATTAAAACCGATAAGAAGTCAGGTATAACTGATGATCCTAATGATTACAGTGATGATCCAAAATATATTTATAATTTGTTGTTGAGTATTGTTAATATTTCTGTACAAACAGTTGATTTAGTTAATGAGCTGCCCAAGTTTGAAGTAGTGGAATAGTAAGATGGATAAAGAAAAAAATCTACCGGTATATTTACAAATGATTGAAAATGTTATTAATAAAATGTCATCTAACTCATTTTTGATACGAGGATGGGGAATTACAGTTATTAGCGGCTTGATAACGGTTTACTTAACTCATCTTAAAAATAAAAGTGATTGGTATATCCTCATATTATGTTTAGTGGTTTGCATATTATTTTGGATAAATGATGCATATTATTTGTATATAGAACGAAAATTTAGAATATTATATAGCAAAGCAATAAATAATGAAGTAGATAATTTTGCAATGGATATTAGTAATATAAAAATGAACTTTTCTAGTTGCATGTTCAGCTGTACATATCTTATATCGTATTTACCCATTTCGATTTGTATACTTATTGCAATTGTTTTTATGAAACCTTGTCATTTGTGATAATAAGGAGAAAGAATTATATGAAGGGCTACAGAATACGAAAAAGTGTGATTGATGATAGTTTTGTAGGTAATGTTGATATATCTGAAAATACAGTTGATGATGAAATTAATATTTTAAATTATTTTAAATGCAAGGATAAAAATGGAATACCAGTGTTAGATGGTGAACAGATGATTGAAGATTGGTTTCCTAGAAAAAAAGGTAAAAAAGTATTTATAAGCCATTCACATGATGATATTAGTGCAGCTAAAAGGCTAAGCCTTTATTTAAGACAAGAAAAAGGTTGGGATTGCTTCATTGATTCTGAAGTTTGGGGAAGTTGTTATAAGTTAATTAAGAAAATAGATGATGCGTATAATCGCCTTAGTAATGAAGAAAATTTGTATACTTACAATGGATGTCAAAAAACCACATCAGATATTTATCTTATGCTAACAACAGCTATAAATAAAGTGATTAATACCTGTCCAATATTTATTTTTATAGAATCAGAAAATTCTGTTGAAGATTCTACAACGTATTCACCATGGATAATGGAAGAACTTAATACTTATGAATTGTTACGACCAAAAGAAGAATTTGTAAGAAAAAATGTTTTTGTGAATGATAGTGCAGATTCTGTAATTCCAAATGTAGAAGTATCTTATAAAGTTGATGAAATTTTAAAGCGTATGGTAGAAATAAAAAATATTTCTGATGTTGATAATCTCAGTTTATAAATAATATTTGGAAGATAAGTATATAGGAGAAATAAAATGTCAAGACAGTTTGATGATTATGAAGAAAAGAAAGCAAAACAGAAAAGATATCTTATTGATGTAAAGCATTATAGGACTTGTGATGCTTGTGGTACTTTAATTGCACCAGGAGAAGAAGGATATGACATAAATATGTGTGAAAATTGCCAGAAGTACCAGACAAGAGATTAATTATTATTGGGTATCAAATTGTTTTTTGCTGATACACTCGGCATATTTCGTGTACTTTGCTTGTAGAGGACAATTTTTCATTTTGATTGAATTTGTTAAAAAAGACAGAAAATCTCAAATGATTTTCTGTCTTTTTGTTTACTTAAAATGCTAAATTATCTAGTAAAACCATTAAAGCGATCTTTTTTAATGAATCTTCTTTAATAATTTTAGTTTGCTCAATATAACTACATAAAGAGCCTAAGAGTTCTTCTTTATTTACTCTTTTATATAGCTTATATGGATCCATAACTTGGAAAAATAGTTTCAAATTCAAATCTAAGTTGTTCCAATCATATATATTTTGTTTGATCATGTACTCTTTAAGACAAAAATACATAATTTGACACATAATATCAGTAGGTTCACTTCTACCAATAAATCCAACTTTAATAGCTGCAATGTCTAAAAGAGGTGGGTGGCCGTGAAAATTAATGCATGTTGCTTTAATTTTATCTAAATTAATGCCCATGTATTTAATTTTTACTTCTTTGACAGAGTTAATAAATATTGTTTTAGCAATACTTGCATCACAAGTAAGTTTTGAGTAGTTAGTAGATTCTCCAGTGATTAGCTTAGAGATAGCCTGCTTTGACTCAAAATCTTTTGGCAAACTTTTTCCATGTGACCAATTTGCAACTGTTCTACTACTTATGTTAGGATTTCCTCCTTGATCTACAAGTAAAGTAGCTAGTTCTTCGTGGGAAAAGCTATTTTCTGTTAGGTAATTTTTAATAATTTCACTTAAATTGTTAAGTAGTTCGGTTTTTATCAACTTAAATTCCGAACAAGGCCTTGTTTTTTCTCCTTATCTTAGTTTTTGTAATTACTTTTTAAAGAATATCGTGTTTTTAAAGCTTTTTGGGTATTACTCTAAAACGACAAAAATCCCCCTTTCAAAATTTTGAAAGGGAGATTTTTTGGTTAAAAGCGTGTCAAGAAATCGTAGTGCAAAATTTTAACATTACGGTTTGTCGAAGTATATGGACCTTTTTCTTATTATTAAGATACTTAGAAAAACTAAGTTATCTTTTTAAGAAAGGAAGTGTATTTTGTGAGCTTTAAAGCGCATATGACAGCAAATCAATTGTTTGAAGGTTCTGAAGTTATGGTGTCAAATATCATCGAAAGAAAGCCCAGTGTTCAGTATGATAATGCGGAAGATGTTTCATCTTATCCTTATATGGTTAGGTTAGTTGTCACCAAGGATGCAAGTGGCATTAACGATGGTCAAATGCTTAATTTAAAATTGAAAAGGGCTGATGTAAAAATTGGCCAACAATTTAAATTTAGTGGTAAGACAGGTGCAACTATTCCTAATAGCAGTGTTGTGTGGTATTCACGAAATGGTTTTGTAAACATTTCTGTTAAAGGTGATGAGATTTTGAGGTGATTTTTGTGCAAGGACGTTCAACGGAGCTTGCTGGTTTTGTAACTTCAGTAGTTGATGCGAGATTAGCAGTGCTAAATGGTGATCAAAGTAGTATTAGCAACTCCTATTCTATTCTAGAAGAGGAAAGTGGAGCAGGACTTTTGTTTATTCTTAGGTATCCTAGCGGTATGCAGCTAGATTCAAAAACTTACTTTGGTTTATATGATACGATTGCTCCTGCTGTTTCTAGCGTTAAGACCATGATTAGGCCATTAACTTATCAACTTGTATCAATTGACGCTATGCCTATGGCCATGGCGCAAGGCTTTTTCTTCCCGTGGCGTGATGGTAAAGCTAAGAGATTAGTTGGTAGTATTGATGAAATTTTATCAGGTTATGATCTCAATGAAGAAATTCCAATAATGGATGGTATGGCTGCTTCACGCAAAGCAAGTACATATCTAATTACTGGTAACACCGGAAGTGGAAAAACCGAGGCTTTTAAGTATTTTGAAAGAGTTTTTGCTCGGACAACTAATAAAAGCGGAGATTGTAAAGCTAAGGTAATTATTTTTGACTCAAAAAAGGGTGCAGGTAGTCGTTGGGCTAAAAAGTATGATCCTGATATTGAATTGATAATTCCTAATGAAAGCGATCGACCAGAAGATTTTGTACCAAAGTGCAACGCCAAATTGGCAGAAGTCATTAAAGAGATGAACAAACGACAATCAAAATTGTTTGAAGTTTCAAGTAAAATCACTACTGATGCTAGTGAAATTGATGTTCCACCTATTTGGGTTTTATTCGAAGAGCTGGAAGGTATTACTTTGGGACTTAGTCCCAGATCGTCTCAAGTACAGGACTTGTATAGATTATTAACTCAAATTGCATTGCTTGGACGTGAAAGTTTAGTGGGTTTGTGTATTACTGCTCAATTAGGACGAAACGACGTGGTTCCTATCCCTATTCGTAGCCAAATGATGGTGAAAATTTTACTTGGTGTTATTGATAGAAGTTCAACTTCTTATTTATTTGGTGATTTAGATAATTCAATTCCTTTGCCAATGGGATCCGCTGGAAGCGGGATTATTTCGATTACTGATGGTAAACATTATGGTATTGAGCCAGTTGCAATGCCGACAATTTTGGAGGATTTTTAAATGTTATTATGGTTTATGGATAAGCTAACTAGCTTTATTTTAATTTGGATAGTAATAATTTTTGCTTATTATTTATTAAATATTGCACTTCATGGTGAATTGGTTAGATCACTTCAGTGCACTAAATCAAACCTTGATTATGCTGATTTAATAGCAAACATTTGTGCAGCTGGAATAAGAGTACATATTGATGGTACAAAAGTTAGAGTTATTGTTCCAACTAAGACTTTATGGCAATTTCATACTAACGGTACTGTTAGAGAAATTATGAAAGAGCGGGTTAATGGATCTCAGTTCAGTCAAGGTCTTGCTTTAACATATGGCAAGGGAATTGTATTTTCTCGGCCATGGATTAAGACTAATAAGATTGTTATTGAAGGAAGTTCAGCTGGATCTAAAAGAAGATAGTCTCTCGATTTTGGGCCTCAAGGCCCAAAAAAAGCGAGAGAAAAGTATATAAAGTCTTGTTGTGCATGTGTGTAAAACATTGTCATATAGCCCTTACGGGCTTGTTATTGGTAAGGGCTACACACTGTGCAAACTGTGTAGAAAGGTAAAATTGTGGAAAAAAGAGCACGACAGTTTATGTATGTGCAGTATTTAGAGTATTTGAAAATTGAGCTTTTAGATTTAGATAGTATTTTATCTAAATCCAGCCTTCAAGAGTGGGCGTATATTCTTCACGATAAGGACGTAGATAAAAATGGTGAGTTGATTCGACCACATGTTCATGTAGTTCTAAAATATACACATCCACAAGTTCCATCTCATGTTGCGAGACTTTTTAAAGATAAGTCGCAATATTTAGAAGTGTGGAAAGGTAAAATCAATAACGCTTATAGCTATTTAATTCATGCGACTAGTGAAGCCAAAAATAAATATCAATACGGTTCTGAATCGGTAATTGCCTCATTTGATTTTGCAAAAAGACTTGAAAAAATACAAGCTAGAGTTAAAAAATCTAATGTCGATTCTAGGTTTGTATTGGATATGATAACTCAGTATGGTGATCAGAAAATCTCATATAATGAGCTAGTTTCAGCTATTGGGTTTACAGAAGTTGCTCGAAATAAGAGAGTGATTGATAATTTATCTGCCCTTATTGCTGATAAAAAGCATGAGGAATGGCTTGTGAAATTTAAAGATCGAAAAACTGAAGTAATTTGGCTTTGGGGTGCTGCTGGGGTTGGTAAGACTCGTTATGCTAAATGGTTAGTAAAAGGTGAAAAAGCAGTGACTCTTGGAAGTAGTAGGGACTATTTTCAAGATTATCATGGTGAAAACTATGTAATTTTAAATGATTTGAGGCCTAGCGATTTCAAGTATGCCGATTTACTAAGGTTGTTGGATCCTTATGAGCACGACAAAAGCGCCCCGCGTCGTTATCATGATGTTAAGTTAAATATTGAAATGCTGGTTATAACTACGCCTTATAGTCCACGTGATTTTTATAAGCAAGTAAAGCTTGAAGATCCTGAAGTAGATACTTTTGCTCAACTTAACCGCAGAGTTCATGAAATTCATATTACATCAGAGTTTACTAAAGAAATTTTCGGAGATAGTACAGATGAATTTATTGAATGGCCGTGAAGTGATGGAAAGTCTAAAAATTAGCTCTACTTTACTTTATAAGTTTCGAAAATCAGGTATGCCGTATCATCAATTACCTGGTGGTCGTGCTTATTATTTATTAGATGAGGTGGAAGACTGGTTAAGACAAGCAGGTTATCATAAAGAAAAAGTATGGAGTAAATAAATTTGTTGAGGTAGAATTGTAAGTATCACTTCTGTTCTACCTCATTTTTGTGAGGTAGAAAAAATGATAAAGAAAGTAACTTCAGGTAAACATGTCGGAGAATGGCTAGTAAGAATCCAGCCTGTTGATAAGAAAACTGGTAAACGTTTGTCATGGCCAACGCAGTATGTGGCAAATAAGCGAAAAGCTGTATTAGTTGAAAATCAAATGTGGGCAGATTATGAAACTGGCTTAAATAGAAATTCGGGTAAAAATATTTTTGCTGAAGAATTTCAAAAATATGTGGATAAACGTGCGAAAACAATTAGTCCTGTTACCTTAAAGACCTGGCAAGATTCTGCTCGTGCATTTAAAAAATATTTTGGTAAGACTAGAATTAATCAAATTACTACTGACTTAGTTTCAGATTATGCACATGATTATGTTGAGAAGCATAATGTTATCGTAAATAACTCTGCAACTATTGCTAAAAGGTTAGTTCACATGCGGAATTTTTTTAAATCACTTGATGGAAAGATAGTTAAGGAAAATCCGGTTCCAGAAAAAGCGTTAAAATTGTTTTTTAAGCAAAGTGATTTTTCAGTTAAACAAGAAAGATATATTTTTACACCAGATGAATTAAATAAAATTAGAAACTTAATTATTTCTGATTTGCAAAAAAACACCTTTGTTCCTAATTGGGTAGGACGTTTAGCAATCTTAGTTGAAAGCTATACTGGAATGAGAATTGGTGAGTTACAAGCTCTAAAGTTTAAAAATATTGTTCATAAAAATAATGTTTGGACTTTTAAAATTAATGATTCTTGGTCTGATTATGTTAAAGGCTTTAATGGATCGTTAAAAGCCCGTCCTAAGGGATGTTCTAGAACGTTAGTACCTGTTCCTGAGGAATTAATTGAACTTTTACAACTGTTTGAGAAGAAACAAACGCAATATTTGCAAAATCATAATTGTGAAAATACTTTAGGTTTAATTTTTTTGAATTTACATGATTATCGGAATGCTACTAATAATTCTCCAATTACACAGCATGGAATTAATGATATGTTGAAACTGATTTGTAAGAGATTAGATATTCAATCTAATAAGAAAAAACTAAGTGCATATTCTTTTAGACATACAATTTGTACTAATTTGGCAAATACTCCACAAATGTCTTATCCATGGGCTGCAGAAAGAATGGGTCATTCATTGGAAATGTTTATGAAAACTTATGTAGGAATTGATCCTGATATGGACAGACAAATGAGTGTGTTATGGTCTGATAACTTTGCACAAAATAATGCACAAGCTAAATGAAATTGTAGTAAAAACGTTAATTTATAAGGAATACTGGGGCAACTTCTGTTGCGGCAATCAGCATTTTTAATAGTAATTCAAAGTAATCAGCCTTGATTTATCAACGTTTTTCGAAGATAAGTTAAGGTTGATTTTGTTTAATAATAGATATTTGGCACCAAGAAAATTAGCTTGGTGCCAAAATTGAAATAGTAGAGCAGGATATATGTTGAAATGGCGGGCTTTATGCCCGCTTTTTTGGTGCCAGAAAAATCTTTTGGAGTGAAACAGTTGATGATATGGCGGTTTTTTTGCTTGTTATGAGGTATTTTAAATAGTTGTAAATTAATTTGAAATGTTGTGGTCAGTCACACTATAAGGTCACACAAAGTAAAATAAGTTGAAAATTTGTTGTCATTAATTTTTTGGGAATGAACATAACCATTGATGTAGCAGGTCTAATTGCCTGCTTTTTTGTGTGACTGAGAGTGATTAGACTAATTTTATTATTAATAGAATTGTTCTTTAACAAGTAAGAACTCTCTATTTATTATGAAGTAGTAGGCAATTAAGCAGCAATTTATATTGTTGAAAATGCTAACGTGTACTTTTATTTTATAAATGCGTTTACTAAGTAAACACATTTGTGATAATATAGCAAATATGATTTTAATAAGGAGTTTTTAAAATGAAAATTCAAGAAACAAGTTATAAAATTAGTCGCTTATATAAATTATTTTTAGCCGATTATGCCAAATTAACTAAAAAAATTAATATAAATGTTGCTGACTATAATATATTTTTGACATTAGAAGAAAATCCAGGTTGTACTCAGCTTTTTTTAGCCCAAAAAAGACATGTTGAACGTAGTTTATTGACTCGGATTATAAAAAAATATCTTGAGCTGGATTTAATTGAGCGTCGGCAAAGTTCTACTAATAAGAGTGCTTATGCACTTTATCTCACACCTAAAGGAAAGCGAGCCACACGGTCAATAAGAAAAATGATTAATTCTTTAAATGAAAAAATTGCAAAACTTTGTTCTAGTGAAGAATACGAAGCACTTAATGGCATATTAGATTTATTAATTGAGAAATGGAACTAAAAATGAAGAAATTTACTATATTATCTCTATCACTGTTTACACTACTTGCTGGAGCAGCATTATCCCCAGCTTTGCCAAGCATCAGTCAAGCCTTTCCTCAAGTTAATAAACTTTGGATACAAGCATTAGTTACAATCCCGTCTATTTGTGTTATTTTTTGGCAAGTTTTGGCTACTAAAGTTAGTACAAAATTCTCAAGTAAAAAGCAATTAATTATCGGGCTGATTTTATATTCTTTTGGCGGAGGACTACCAGTATTAACTGCTAACTTTACATTAATTATTGTTAGTAGAATAGTTCTTGGAGTTGGATTAGGAATTATAGCCGACTTATCAGTTGAATTAATTAATTCCAACTATCAAGATGCTGAACGCAAACGAATGTTAAGCTATGCTGGAGCTTTAAATAATGGTGGTACAGTATTGGCCGTTTTATATGCGGGTTTGACAGCTAAATTAAATTGGCACCTTGTTTTTTATCTTTATCTTTTAGCACTAATTCCACTTTGCCTAGTTTTCAGCTTTTTAAAAGATGAGTCTATGACGTCTAAAAGAAAATTGGCATCTGACAAAACTAGTTTTGAACCTGAATTTTTATTTATTGCAGGTGAAATGCTAATAACTACTATTATCTATTTTATTGTTCCCACTAATCTTGGCTATGCTATTAAAGAGTATTTTAAAATTAATAATTCGCTGATAACGGGAGGATTAATGGCTTTAATTTCTATTCTAGGAGTTATCGCTGGTTTATTATTTAGTAGAAATCGTCTTAAAAATAAGAGCGTTTTAATTGGTTTATTTACTATGTTTTCTTGTTCAATGTTATTTCTATCTTTGGAAAACTCGTTAATGCTGTTTGTTATTGGTGCAGCATTAAGTGGATTTAGTCTCGGTATTGCCTTACCATTATTCAATCAAGAGATTATTTCAATCTCAAACATTAACTCAAGTAATCGTAATTTAAGTATTGGTCAAGCTATGATCTTTTTAGGACAATTTATTTCGCCATTTTTAATAACGGAACTACATAACTTGCTTAATTGTAATGTTTTTCAAATTGGATGTGGATTAAGCTTGATATTACTTTTTCTGAATATAATTAAACCCGTGAGATATTAAAATAACTTGCTTTATAATAATGCTTTTTTGCTAACTTAAAGTTGTACTAATATTTTCACAACATTAAAGTATTGCTAATAAGTAAATATTAGTGTTTAATTAAAAAATAAAACAAGGGGGAATTTATTGAGTATTAAAGAAATCATTAGAGTCAACGAACCAAGAGCTATTTTAATTTTAGTTATTTATATTTTTAGTTCATTTTCAAGCACTGGATCACAATATTTACTTAAATATGCGATAAATGCGATTAGTAACCAGAACTTTTCTAATTTTCTGTTTTGGATAATTACTCAAGCTGTTACTAAATTTATGGCAACTGCATTACTTGCGGTGGCAACTTATAAGTTTAATCAGCAGATGCAGGAGTATATCCATAGAGTACGAGATGAAATTTTACGCCATTATTATGCAAATGGTCAGGATAAAATTTCTAAAATAGAAAATGAATTAAGCAGTAATATGAAAATTTTAACGACTGATTATTTAGAGCCTGGGTCTATTATTGTGCAATCTTTACTTGTAATTATGCTATCGATTAGTGCCTTATTTACACTACATTGGAGTTTGATTTTAGCAACTATCATTGTCGCGATTATTGTATTTCTATTACCAAAAATTATGAAAAAAAAGTTATCAACGGCAACTGCCACTGCAGCGATGCAAAATTCAGAATTGCTTGAAACTATTAGTAATTGGTTTCAAGGCTTAACTGAATTACGGCGTTATCACGTTTTTTCAAAAATGAATAAGGAATTGGATCGCACTAGTCAAGCTTTAGCTCAAGCAAATATCAAAAAAGAAAATCTGCATGGCATTGCGATTGGAATTAATGGGATTGGTAATACGCTTGGACAAATTGGAATTATGGGCTATGCACTTGTTTTGCTTGTTAACCATCAAATTGATTTTGGTAGTTGGGTTATTGCTACTAGCTTTTGTTCGAATATTTTCAATGGCTTGTGGGACATAGTTGATGCAATTACATCCATTAATTCAACTAAGCAGTTGCGTGATCTAACTGGGAAATTACGCCAGTTTATTTCGCTACCACAAGTAGTACCGGTTAATAGTGTTCAAGTTAAAAATTTGGTAGTCGAGTATCAACATGGTGAGAAAATCGCCTACCCTGATTTTACAATTAATGCTGGTGATAAAGTATTGCTAACTGGAGATTCTGGTAGTGGTAAATCTACATTATTAAAAGTTTTATTGGGTGAGTTGATACCACAGCAAGGACAAGTTATTTATCAAACGGATAATGGACAAGTAATTAGTCCGCAAAATGCTATGGTTGGTTATATTGCTCAAGATAGCAGTTTATTTTCTACTAGTATTACGGACAACATTACAATGTTTGCTAACAATTTAGTTGAGAAAGTCCCTAAAGTTACAGAAAAAATGCAGCTTTCTGCTGATTTAGGTAACTTTCCTGCTGGTTTAAAAACGCAAGTTAATTTGGATCAAGATAATTTATCAGGTGGTCAGAAGCAGAAGATAGTTTTGGCTAGAGCCGCAATTCGTGAACCACAGATGTTGTTACTTGATGAAGCAACTAGCGCAATTGATAGTAATGCAACTGCTAAAATTGTTCATGAATTATTGCAAACTAAGCAAACTTTACTGTTGATAGCACATAATTTTAGCCCGAAATTAATGCAACAATTTGATTATCAAATTAATTTACAAGCTAAAGAAGGTGCAAAATAATGACGATTAAAGATTTTTTTAAGCAAAATCCATTACGTTGTATTCTGATAATTTTCACAGCGGCTTTCTTTCCAGCGATGCATCTGGTTAATACTGGATTGCTTGCAATAATAACAACAGCCGTAAAAAAATGGCAGATTCCATTTGCTTTTTGGCTAGTTGCAATTATGGCGCTAGTTTCACTGGTTGATTATTTTACTCAAGGCTGGTTTAATTCATTATTTACAAAACAGGCGGAAGAATATAGCGTAGCTTTGCGCCGTAAAATAGTTCAGCATTATTTTGATGATCAAGCTGATCACCAAGTTTCACAAGTACAAAATCGTTTAACTAATGATATCGAACAAGTAACTTGGGATTACTTTGCATCTTGGTGCAATATTATTATGGACATTAGCTTTTTTGTTTTTGCTTTCCTATTGTTGCTAAACTTTCATTGGTTATTGCTGGTAATTAGTATTGCAATGACAATTATTTCGTTAATCTTGCCTAAATTATTGAATAAGCAGTTACAAAAGGCAACATTACATATTTCTAGTGCTAATAAAATTTACCTTGATAGCCTTGAAAAATGGCTGTCTGGATTAGCAGAATTACGTCGATATTTAGCAGGTGCTAAATTATTTAAAGTGATCCAGGTAGATTCTAAAAAGTTAGAAGATGCCAATGTTAAACAAGTTGGTTTGCAACAAACTTTAGTAGTAATTAATGGTTTAATTTCGGAAAGTTTTAGCTTTTTACTTTTTATCCTAGCGGGATGGTTGATTATAAATCATCACGTTCAATTTGGTGCTTGGATTGTTGTGGGGGACTGTCAATATTATCTTGCTAGCTCAATTGAACAAATGATTGCGGCTTACGGACGAATTGAGGGAAGTAAGTCTCTTAATAAACAAATTGCAGATTCTGCCACACAAAGTTCGGTAAAACAGGAAAAGAGCGTGGGGACGCCAGTTTCTTTAATAACAGAAAATTTAAGTCTTAAGTTTCCTAATGGTGAGCGACTAACTTTTCCGGACATTAATATTAAAAAGGGTGAGAAGGTGTTGCTTACTGGAGATTCTGGTGCCGGTAAAACTAGCTTACTAAAAATTTTACTTGGTGAAATTACACCTACAACAGGTAAAGTGATATTTAGAAATGAAAAAGGACAAAAAATCATACCGAATATGAGTAAAGTTGGGTATATTTCCCAAGCACCAGTTTTGTTTCCAGGAAGTATTGCTGACAATATGACAATGTTTAACGCATGTCTAAAATCTAAATTAACACCACTGATTGAAAGAATTCAGTTTGCAAGGGATGTTTCAAATTTTCCCACAGGTTTGAATACGAGAATTAATTTAAACAAATTGAATATTTCAGGAGGACAAAGGCAAAAAATTGTTTTAATTCGGGCACTAGTTCATCAAAGTAAAATTATTCTGATTGATGAAGGAACAAGTGCTATTGATCAACAAGCAACAATTGAAATTTTGCGTGAAGTTACTTCTGGTGAACAAACAGTTATTTTTATTGCTCACAGTCTTAATGATTATATGAGACAGATGTTTGATCGTGAGATTCATTTAGTTAAAAACAAGAATTTAGGGTAAACCCGTTTTGATAAAAATACGTAAATATTTGGAGGAAAAATGAAGAAAATTTTTTTATGCTCTTATTTTGCTGGAGTTGTTGAACAATTTAAAACTTTCATTCAGACTAGTAACGTAAAAACTAACAAGGTTTTGTTTATTCCAACTGCTGGTAATGTTGAAGAATATACTGGATATATTGATGAGGGCCGCGAGGCCTTAACTAACTTGCATTATAAAATTGACGAATTAAACATAGACAAAGAAGATACGGAATACGTAGCAAATAAAATATCAGCAGCTGATATGATCTATATTAGTGGAGGAAATACATTTTATTTATTACAAGAGTTAAAAAGAAAAAATCTTTTGCCATTATTAATCAATAAAATTAATAGTGGTATTCCTTACATTGGTGAATCAGCTGGTGCAATTATTTTGGCACCTAGCATTGAATACAACAAAATTATGGATGATATACAAATTGCTCCTGATTTAAAAGATTATACGGGATTGAATATTACCGATTTTTATACGTTGCCGCATTTTATTGAACCACCGTTTACTGATAGTGTTCAAGAAACTTTTAAAACTTATAAAGATCAACTTAACTTGATTGCTATTAATAATTCTCAAGCAATAATAGTTAATGGAGATAATTACAAAGTAAAGTAATTTAAGAGTTTTTCGCTAAAAAATTATTATCCACAAAAAGTTGACGCTAACAACCTAACTTGTTTGCTTTATATTATAAAATCATGTAATATAATATTTGAAAACAGGTAACTAGAGTATCTGTTAGATGTAGATTTGAGTTAGGTGGGTTGGACTTAATTGCACTTTCTCAAGGAGTCTTTGAAGGGTTGTATGTGAACACCTCGAGCCAATAGAAAACATTCTTATTTGTAAATAAGTATAGGAACTCGTAAGAGTTCCTATTTTTTTGAAAGATTATTGAATAATGGTTGTAGAATCTGAAACAGACTTATTAATATCTGCTGCAAGAGAGTATGAAAAGCTACTGGGCAAAGAAATTAAAATGGTATTGGGTCGAAAAGGTAAAAGTGAAATTATAACTCTTCTTTTTGACTCAAGCGATTTTTATCATTTGGCTGGCTTGCACAAGTTAGCAGATGTCCGTGATATTTATCGAGGTGAAGCAACCGATATTTTTGACAAAATTGTGTCTGGCAGAATAGACATTTCTAATATTAACAGATCTGTATTTTTTGATAATATTATCGAACGTTTGGAAATTTTAAGTCAGATAAATGATCTGTTTACTAAAAGCAATACGATTTTTAAATTTAGAAAATTGCAAACTCGAAACAGTAAAATTAATTGGAAGTATTTAGTAGAGTTTGAAACAGTTCAAGGCTATTCTGGGTACTTATTTTTGACTGAATACCGTAATAGGCCTAATAATTATGTTTGTATGACAGACTTTAAAAAACATTTGGATTATGGTATAGGCCAAATTAAAATGACCTTATTACAAACAAAATTAATTGATAGTGGAACAGAAATAGTTATTTTTCAAAGTCCTTCATATAAAGACGAATAGTGGATAATTAAACTCTCATTTATAGGCGATGAATGAGTTTTATTTAATTGATATGTTATAGATTTGTTATCTTCCTTGATTTTATTAATAAGTGTGCATATTCTATTTTTAGATATTTAAATTAAAGGTGTTATAGTTTAACTAATGATAGAGGGGAAGTTGAAAATGATGAAAGTCCTGAACGGTAAAGAATTATGTCGTACTCTTGGTTTTAGTACCACTCTACTATATAAATTTAGAAGAGCAGGCATGCCGTATCACCAAATAGAAGGTGGTAGAGCATATTACATAGCTGATGAAGTAGAAGATTGGTTGCGTCAAGCAGGCTATCATCAACAAAAAGTATGGTCTAAATAAATATGAAGGGCGAATCTTGTTTCGCCTCCTTTAGTTAAGAAATAATAATGATTAGTTACAACATAAATAGTGGAAGAATGTGACCATAGTTATGAAGAATTAATGGAATTACCAAATAAATAATTATTATACTTAATAAAGGTATAATTGCACTAAAAATAGTGCACAGCTTTAAGCTATGTGCCAAAAAATCTTTTGGAGTGAAACGGTTGTTTATATAGCGGGCTTTATGCCCGCTTTTTTGTGTCAAAATGATATTTTATAAAAGCTATATTCATATAAAAATAATTTTGCTATAATTAAGAAACGTAGAAAAGTTAAAAAGGGCGGTGGCTACCGTTTGAAAGAAGATGATGCTTATGGCATTTACTGGACTAATACTCCAATCTCTTAGTAGAAAGGTCGGTCACTTGTGAGTGGTTACGAAGTAGCAACAATCGTGTTGCTATCAGTTACATTTCTCGTTGATTTGTTGACGTACATCGACAATCGCAAGAAATAACTGTAAACAAAAAACGCCCTGAGAAATAACTTGACAGTTACAGGGCGTATAAAAAATATGTCTGTAGCCACCGTCCTTTGAAGACGGCTCTACGTAGAGAAGTCCTATTTGCAGTAGGACTTCTTTTTAATTACAACGACATTATAGCATGTGCATTAGTCATGGGCAATCAATACTTGCAAACGAATAATTATTAAGTTACTTATCAATAAGTATCGGACTTTTGCTATAATTAAATTCGAACATGAGTAAGAATAGATAGCGGTGACTAATTTCTAACTTAAGGAAGTGGTGCTTATGGTGTAACAACTATTAAGTTCAGAATCTGGCAGGAAGGATTAGTCAGGTATCCACCATGGATACTGTTATTGCTCTTGGTTTGTCAATTGCAATGATTACTTTGGTATAGGTAGAAATTATTAGTAGCTTAACTAAGTTAACTAATAAGGCTACTGACTTAATCAAAGCGTTGGTTGAATTAAGGACCACTTTGAAGAAATTCAAAGCAAACAAATAACCGCTCTAGTTTCGCAGACAATTGCGGTTATTTATCAAAATATTGTTAAGTCATCGCTTTTTAAGCGGAAACTCATGTTAAGAAGTCCTACCCAATAGGGCTTCTTTTTTAGTTACAACGATATTATAACATGTGCATTAGTCACGGGCAATTAATACTCACAACTAAACTCATGAGAATTATAATACGAAAATGTTAAAAATAACACAAATTTTCCTTTTAAAAATGAATACTTTCTGTTATTATTTTCTATGGCTGAATTTGAGTAAAAAGGGGTGGTAGCTATGCCAAACATTAAAATCGTTTCGATTTCAATTTTAATTCTGGCAGTCTCACTTTTTTATCGAGTTAGGCAGTTCGTTCAATTTTTCAATAATATCCAAACTAAAGGACTTAGTGCTTTTTACATTTATAATTAGCCGTAAGTCTTTTTTTGTGGGCAGTTTTTGGGAGGTAATAGGTAATTATGCGTAATTTCAAAAGGTTATCAGCATTTGCTGTGGCATTGCTGGCTACAATTATGTTAAGTGCATGTGGCAACGGCAGTCAGAAGCAGAGTAATAGTGCAGCACCGAAGTCACTAAATGTCCAATTTGTCCCTAGTGTTGCAGCTAACAAGATGGAAGGCCGTGCTAAACCAATAGAAAAGATGTTGTCTAAACGATTGGGTATTCCTGTTCATGTTACGGTTTCAACCGACAACAATGCTGTGATTGAAGCAATGAAATCCAAGAAGGTTGATGTTGGCTTCTTACCTGCTGATGCCTATGTTCAAGCACATAAGCAAGGAGCTGCCGATGTTTTATTACAATCGGAACGTTACGGCTTAAAGGAGCCAGGTGGCACGTGGACTAAGCAACTAGTCCATACTCTGCGCTCAGAAATTTTGGTTAGGAAAAATTCCAAGATTAAGAGTTGGAAGGACTTAAAAGGCAAGTCGATTTCCATTCAAAGTCCAACTTCAACAACGGGGTATATTTTCCCAATTGCGGAGTTAAAGCAGAAGGGCTTTGACGTTACCAAGAATTGTAAGTTAGTTACAGTTACTGGCCATGATCAAGGGGTCTTGAACGTTTTAAGTGGTGACACCGATGCGGCATTTGTCTTTGAAGATGCTCGTAACAACGTTTTGCAAGACAACCCGAAAGTTAAGTCCCAAGTGGTACCAATTTACTTTACTAGACCAGTACCTAATGACACAATTTCCGTAATTCCAAGTTTGCCGAAGGCTTTTCGTGAAAAACTGGCTAAGGCTTTCATCGCGATTGGTAAGTCTAAGGCTGGTAAGAAGGTAATTGAAAGTGTTTATGACCAAGAAGGTTACATTCCTTCCAAAGACAGTGACTACAACATTGTTCGTAAGTACCAGAAGATTGCCCAAGAAGTTAAAAAGTAATTTTAATTAGCAAAAAACACGCTCTCAGATTAATTAACTGAGAACGTGTTTTGTTTGTATAATTATTCGCCTAAGTAAGCAAAATCCACTTTTTCATCGTAAACATGCAGCATTTTATCAAGGATGAAGCGGCAGGCAAGAGCGGTAACAGCTGGGATGACGAACCAAGCAAGCAGAGCCAATAGTAAATTGATGCTGCTAGCACCAGCGTCAAGGGAAGCAAGGGGACCAACAATTCCAACAAGACCGAAGCCGGCTGAAGCTGGAGTTCCAGAAATATGCCATAAGGCTACCGGCAGCGCGGACACTGTTGAAGTGATGATAATTGGGAGCATGATAATTGGATGTCTAAATAAGTTAGGGATCATCATCTTCATGGCGCCGAGGGCAACAGCAATGGTAACGCCGGCCTTGTTAACTTTCCATGAGTGAACAACCAGCACGATTGTGGTTGCGGCAACTCCCATCGCAGCAGCCCCAGCAGCGATTCCGCTAAGCTGAATAGCCATTCCAATGGCAACTGTTGAGACTGGTGTGACAATTAAGAGAGCAAACATCCATGAAATTAGAATACACATTAAAATTGGCTGCAGTTTGGTGAAGGAAGCAATGATCGCACCTAAGCCCGTAGTGATTTTGCTGACAAATGGCAAAAGCAGGAAGCCAATGTAGGCAGAACCGCCACCAACGACAATTGGACTCAACACGATTTTGACAGAGCCAAAGAGATTACCGATTAGCATTGTGAGAAAGACGGCGATAGCTGCAGTAATCATCGTGTTAATCAAGTCACCGGTACCAGATGAAATGAAAATTCCGGCTTGCTTGGTTGCGGGATTAATCGCTTGGGCGTTAAATTGGGTAACGCCAGAGCCAACGTAGGATGCACCCGCAACAATGGCAATATCAATTGGTGCAAAGTTAAATTGATAGGCAATTAGCGCACCGATCAATAGTGGGGTTGCTACTTGGAAAACTAGTAAAACATGGGTTAAACCAAGCGTAAAAGCATTGGTACCGCACAATTTTAAGATTGCGCTCAATACGGCGTTAGGAATTAAGCCAACGATAATTCCTGTCGCTGTTCCTGATAAAACTTTATTAAAAAATTCCTTTGCTGTAACTTGATTTTTTGTATTATTCATAATATTTTTCCTTAAAGTTGCTTTTATTTGGCAAAACCGATGTCATACCAAATTGGATGTTTGTTGGCGCATTTTGATGGGTCAACAGAGTAGTTGGTCAGTTTATTATTAACTGCCGTAATTGTATATTGGCTGTCAAGGGGAACGATGTAGGCTTCCTCATTCATGTAGTTTTGCCATTCATGGAAGACTTCAACCCGATGCTTGTGATTGAAGGAAGCTGGCGCATCCATCTCATTAATCAGGCGTGTATTTTCTGGTGTAGCAAATCTTGAGTAGTTGCCCAGCGATTTTTCACTGTATAAGTTAGCTTGTGAAGGTTCAGTCGATAAGCCGAAGCCCCCAATGTAGGCGTTGACGTCAGGGTTGTCTTTGTTTAATTTATCGTAGAAGGAGTTTTGTTCAGTAAGCCGGCCGCCCAGAAGCTTAACGTTCAAACCAATCTTGTGCCATTGCTGCAAGTAATTTTGAATAATTGGCTCTTGGGTGGCATTACCGCTCATTGCCATGAAGTTAATCTTAAGTGGCTTACCATTAGGTTGTGTGCGCCACTTGCCCTTCTTCTTGTAGCCAGCTTTATCCAAAATTTCGTTGGCCTTTTTCAGGTTGAAGGTGTAGCCTTTGGCATTTTTATCAAAGTAATCGCCAAAGCCGGCCGGAATTAAGGTTGGAATTCTGAACTTCAATCCTTGTGTATAACGCTTATCTACCTGGTCAACGTTCATTGCGTAAGCCATTGCTTGTCTGAGTGGCTTGCTATTCATAATATTGTTTTTATCAACAACATTCTTTTCCTGTTTGTTATCCCATTTACCGACCTTGAAGCCGAGGTAATAGTAAACAAGTTGGATTTGAGCGACGAAATTGTAGCCCTTGGTCTTTTTGACTTGATTCCACTGAGTGTTAATGACGTTAATCACGTCAAATTTATGACTCCTAATTGCTTCAGAAGCGGAATTAGTTGAGATAACTGAAGTCAAAATTTTATCCAGTTTTGGTTTGCCACGCCAGTAGTATTTGTTTGGCACCCAAGTAACTGATTGCCCCCGGACAATCTTTTGCACCTTATAGGGCCCAAAGAAGAGCGGCTCTTTTCGAACTTGATCGCTGGATTGTAATTTATCAAACGGCACGTTTTTCAAATAATGGTAAGGAGCAGCCGTTTCGCTGTAGCAATTACTGCCGGCATTGTACATTCCGGGGTACATCCTTTGGAAGTGAATTATAATGCTGCGGCCATTTTCGCCATCTGGGTATGTAATTCCCGAAATTGTTTTAGCCTTGCCATCATGGTATTGCTTGAGACCGACAATGTTGGCCATTTGGTCAGTGTAACGATCGCAATTAGTCTTTTTGTTAGCAATAATTTCGTAAGAATACTCTAAATCCTTGGCAGTAACTTGTTTACCGTCGGACCACTTAACGCCCTTTTTGGCAGTTACCGTAATTGTCTTATCTTGGCGATTAATCTTAAGTGTAGCTGGCCCCTTGTTGTTAATCTTGTAATGATTATCGTAGTAAAACAAGGTTTCATCGCCGAATTGGGATGCTAAATAGTCAACCGTATTTTCTGAAATTTCATCTAAGAAAATTCCTTGAAATGGTGTGTCTGTTTCAAGGGCGACTTTCAGTGTGCCGCCTTGCTTGACGGGCTTTGCAGGAACCGTTGTTTTTAACTTGTCGACTTCTTGTGTTGCGTTAGTATTCGAACTAGTATTGCTCTTACCGCAAGCGGTTAAAGCCATAGCTGCTAGCAAAACTGTGCCCAAATATTTAACAAATCTATCTTTCTTCATAATTATTTGCCTTATCTGATATTATTTTAATGAAAGTAAATTTCTATTTTTATAAATAATAACAGCGATTAAATTAAAATACAATATATTTTTTAATTTAATTTTATTATTTGCGGTAATTATGTATAATGCAGATTAGATAATTAATTTAGAATGCTAATACTTAAAATATTGATTTTATTTTAAATTAAAATGAAAATTAACAAAGCGAACATGAGAAGGGGTGCTGGTTTAAATGGTTATTAATATATTGAAGCAAGATAACTTTTATGAAGTTAGCTATGCTAGTGGGATGGTTGCCCGAGTTTATTTACTTGCGGCCAATATTTTTCGTTATTATGTTGATCCAACTGGGCAATATGCTCCGCCGAAGCAATCACAGGCGGGGTTGCATGCCCAAATTTTGGCACCGGCAGTTGATGAGTATGGCTCTCATTCAGTTAATAGTAGTGTGATAGAAACTGCTGCTAATTGGGCAATTGTGACTGACGACATGAAGATTAATTTTGCTAAAGATTCCGGTGCGATGAGTGTGTGGGTAAATGACAAGTTGGTTTTGCAGGAGGCGTGTCCAGTTAGCGTCAGCGCTGATGGCAGCACCCAGTTTTTACAAGCAGATGATACGGCTAATTATTTTGGTGGTGGAACGCAGAATGGCCGTTTTAATTTGTCTCGGCAACGGATTATAGTTGCCAACACCAGTAATTGGTTGGATCAAGGCGTGGCGTCACCGGCACCATTTTATTGGTCAACTGCTGGGTATGGTGTTTTGCGTTATACCTTTACACGCGGCGAATACGACTTTGCAAGTGAAAATCCGGGTCTGATAACTACGAAGCACGAAGAAAACCGCTTTGATGCTATTTACTTTTTTGCACCGACACCGTATCAGTTAATTCATACTTATCAAGAGTTAACGGGATTGCCGCTGTTACTACCAATATTTGGCTTTTATGAAGCACACTTGAATGCTTATAATCGTGATTATTGGGTAAAGGCGGACCCACAGGAAAAGGGTGCGATTAAATATCCGGATGGAAATTTTTATCGGGAATATCATCCTAAAGAGTTGCCGGAAGAATTAAAAGGGCAGGCAATTCGCGAAACTTTAAATGGTGAACAGGGTGGTGCTGCTTATTTGTTAAGCGCGCGCGGGATGCTCGACCAATATTTGGCTAACGATATGCCGCTAGGGTGGTTTTTACCCAATGATGGCTATGGCGCTGGTTATGGGCAGACCGATTCCTTGCAGGGAAATTTGCAAAATTTAGCAGACTTTATTCGGTATGCAAACAGTCGCGGTGTGGAAGTTGGGTTGTGGACCCAGCAAAGTTTATCTCCAGTAGATCCAGCTCACCCTAAGGTAAGCGATCGCGATTTTGAACAAGAGCTTGCAGCTGGAGTTACGGCATTGAAGACTGATATGGCTTGGGTCGGTGCCGGTTATTCTTTTGGTCTTGATGGCACGCAGACTGCTGCGGCAATGATTAAAAAAATTAAGGGGAAAAATTTACGTCCCTTTATTATTACGATGGATGGTTGGGCAGGTACACATAATACTGCCGCTGTTTGGACTGGTGATCAAAAAGGTGGCCAGTGGGAGTACATTCGCTTTCAAATACCGACTTACATTGGCGAGGGCTTGTCTGGTCAACCAAATGTGGGTTCTGATATGGATGGCATTTATCTTGGAAGTAATTCTGTGGTAAATACGCGCGACTATCAATGGAAGGCTTTTACGCCAATTCAGCTGAATATGGATGGCTGGGGAGCTAATCCGAAAAATCCATTCGCCTTTTCAGAACCAATTACGACGATTAATCGAGCATATTTGAAACAAAAGACAATGCTACTGCCATATATTTATACTGCTGCTCATGAGGCAGTTGTTGCTGGTAAGCCGCTTGTTCGCGCTCTATTTTTGGAATATCCAGATTTACCCGAGTGCTACTCAGATTTGGCAAAATATGAATATTTGTGGGGTGATGCCTTTTTGGTTGCACCAATTTATCAAAATACCGCTGCCGATGATAAGGGCAATGATATTCGTAACGGAATTTACCTGCCTGATGAAAAGCAGATTTGGTTTGATTACTATACAGGCAAAGCATATCAAGGCGGCCAGGTCATAAATGAGTTTGCGGCACCTATTTGGAAGTTGCCTGTCTTTGTTAAGGGAGGTGCAATTATCGCTAAAGCACCAGCGACCAATACACCTAAGGAGTATTTGCAGGCAAAACAAGCACGGCAGTTTGAAATTTATCCTGGAAAGAAAAACAAAATTACGGTTTATGAAGATGACGGTATTTCTGCCAAGTATCAAGATGGTGCCTTTGCTCAAACAACGATTGAAGCAGGGCAGGCAGCTGATCGATTATTAATTAAAATTGCGCCAACAGTTGGTCATTATGAAGGGATGAAGACCCAAAGAACAACAGAATTGGCAATTAAAATGAATAAGCTACCAAATGGGATTGCCATTAAACTAGATGACCAGAAATGTGACTTGAAGCAAGCCGAAAGTTTAACTGAATTTGTTCAGGATAGTAACGTCTATTACTTTGATAAGCATTACTTGCCTAATCCGTATTTGGCCGCAGTAGGTAATAATTTAGAACAAACTTTTTTGCGAATTAAGTTAGCAGCAGTTGATGTTAGTCAGATAAAAATTGAGCTGCAGTTAACTGGCGTAGATACAACGGTTACACCTGAAAATTGTTTACCAAAGAAGCAGGTTGCAGCCAAGGCGCCAATAGATTTAAGTAGCAGCAGTGTGCAAACGACAACATTATCATGGCAATACGCTGATGAGAGTCTAGGCCGCGTTACTTATAATGTTAAGGTTGACGGTGTGCTTTACACTGGAATTAAAGAGCCGAAGTTAGTTGTTCACGGTCTGTTGCCAAACAAACAACATGCTTTTAAAGTTCAAATTGTGACGGATAAGGGAACAACAGCGTGGAGCAAGGAACAATTGTTTTAAATATTGAAATTAATAGGAAGACTTTAGTTTAAGTCTTCCTATTTGTTTGCTCTGAATTGCTGCTAAAGTGAGACAATTGTTTTAAAATATTTAATTAGTAAGAAGTAGTGTAGAAAAAGCAACAATCTGCACTTGATTTTGTTTACTTTTTGAAAATTAAACATATTCAAACATTGACAAACAAAAAAGAACAATTATACTAAAGGTGAACTAAATTAGTTGCTGAATCTAGTTTAAAAAGTAGGTAACCAATGTTAAAAAGCGAAAGATTAAAAACGATTTTACAAGTAATTAATACTCAAAAATTTGTTACTGTGGATGAACTGGCTCAAGCACTGACAGTTTCAGATATGACAATTAGACGTGACCTAAATGAATTGGATAAATTGGGTAAAATTTCTCGAATTCATGGCGGTGCGCAATTAATATCGGATCAAACTAGAAATGAAAAGAGCTACCAGCAAAAGCGGGAAATTCATAGTAAGGAAAAGCTTGAGATTGCCAAGCGGGCCTGCAATTTGATTCATGAAAATGATTCTATTTATGTTGGTCCGGGCACTACTTTAGAATTAATGGTTGCTAATCTTAAGACTAAACGTCTGCGAATTGTAACTAATTCGCTACCTGTTTTTGAAGCAGCACGTAACAATCTTAATGATTATGAGTTAATTATGGTTGGTGGTTCGTACAGAAGAATTAGTGGTGCATTTTTAGGCACGCTAGCTAATAACGAACTAAAGACCATGTCATTTTCAGTTGGTTTTGTTGGTGTAAATGGGATTAAAAATACTTCTATGACAACAGCTAATTTGGAAGAAGGTCAGACTGAGAGTATAGGACTGGACCGTTCACAAAGTAAATTTGTCGTTGCAGATTATACCAAATTAAATCATAGCGACTTTCATCAGTTTTATGATTTACGGAATGTGGATGGGTTAATTACTAATCGCGAAGTAGGATCAGATGTAGAAAAGCATTACAGTCAATTTACAACTGTTTACAAGTAGTTTTACTGAGAGGAGATTAACTATGAAAGTTGTTATTGGTAGCGATAAAGATGGCTTTGAATTAAAAGAAAAGGTAAAGAATTATCTTAACAGCCATGATTACGACGTTTTAGATGTAACGCCAGAGCCAGCAGAAGACTTCGTTGAATCAAGTTTGAAAGTTACTCATGAGGTAATGGATAACGGGATTAAAAAGGCAATTATGTTTGACGAATATGGTGTTGGCTCTGCTATGGCCTCAAATAAGGTTAAAGGCATGGTTACGGCTAATGTTAATGAGGAAAGAACAGCTCATATGACCGCAATGCACAATGGTGCGAAGGCAATTGCATTAGGCAGCGGCATTGTTGGCGACAAACTGGCATACTCGATTGTGCAACACTATCTTGATACAGAATATGCTGGCGGTCGTCACCAAATTCGTTTGAATATGCTTGAGGAAATGATCTAAGGAGGTTTTGAAAATGTTTGATAATGATAGACCACAACCAGAATTTGTTGATCCTAAAATTGATAAGCATATGGTAATTGCTTTGGGTAATGATCATATCGTTACTCCAGTAAAAATGGCTATTTCTGACCATTTAAAAGAAGAAGGCTACCAAGTTATTGATGAAGGTACGCACGATAACACGAGAACACACTACCCAATGTATGGTAAAAGAGTTGCTGAAGATGTAGCTGATGGCCGCGCTGATCTCGGTGTCGTTCTTTGTGGTACAGGTATTGGTATTTCAACTGCTGCTAACAAGAACGAAGGCGTTCGTGCAGCCATGGTTGGTGATGTTGCTCAAGCTGAATATGCTAGACGTGAACTAAACGCTAATATTTTGGGCTTTGGTGGTATTGTGTTGGGTCGTGACTTTATTTTTGATATTGTTGATTCATACCTGAATGCTAAGTACGAACCATCTGATGCTAATAGAAAACTGATTAACAAAATTGATCATATTGCTAAGCCAAATCCAGACCAAAAGGATAATGTCCATTTCTTTGATGAAGAAAACAAGAAATGGTCCGAAGGCGTATACCACGACTAATTAGAATAAATAAAAATAATAGACTTTAATCGCACACAAAAAGGCAGCTCATTGAATATGAGCTGTTTTTTTATTTTTAATTATATGCTAATTCAATTAAAAGAGGAGCACAAATTTTAATAATGAAACCATATTAGGTATCTAGCAATGGATATTTTGCTTTATAATATTTAAAAATATAATGTCTTATCAAAATATTGCTATATAATAAATCATAAATAAAAATAAGAAACCTAAGGAGATAGAATAATGGCAACTAAATTATATGGTACCGTGCTGTTAAAAGCGCAAAGAATTATGAATGTGTTATTGAATACAAGTAATGGGATGACATTGGATGAAATATCAACTAAAGCAGTAATACCTAAGCCAACTGTATTTAAAATCTTAAAAACTTTAGATTATATTGGATTTGTCAGAAAAGATCATGAGGGAAAACGTTATTCTTTGGGCTCAAGAATGATTGGTTATGGTAACAAAGCGTTAAAAAGTTTTGATATTGTTTCAATTAGTGAGCCATATTTAAATGAACTAAGTAAAGTAACTAGTGAAACGATAAATCTTGGTGTTGAAGAAAATAGTCGTGTTACTTTATTGAAGAAAATTGATAGTCCACAAACCGTAAACCTTAATTCTCATGTAGGTGGAGCAATGGAATTATATTCATCAGCAATGGGAAAAGCTCTTCTTGCTACTAAGAGCGATCACGAACTAGACGAATATTTTTCTAAAATTGAATTAAAACCACTAACCAAGCGCACAATTACTAGTATTAGTGAACTTCGTAAGCAAATTTCTCAGGTTAAAGTAGACGGTTATGCACTAGATGCTCAAGAAAATCAAGATGATGTAGTCTGTGTAGGGGCTGCTATTCAAAAATATGGCAAAGTTTTTGGTGCAATTAGTGTTAGTACACCACAATATCGACTGGACGAATTACTGCTAGACGATTTAAAAAAGCTTATCATTTCAACTAGGAATCAAATAATAGAAATAATTTGAAAAATGACTTGTAAAATCGCTTTCATTGAGTTATATTTTATTTGCAAGGATAAAAAAGAAACTTGATTTCTTATTTGGAAAGGTAAAAGAATGTATGAAGAGATAAAAAAGATGGACTTAAGTAAATCTCCAACTCTTTTAACTAAGCAAGAAATTACTCATGCAATTGAAAATGTATTGCAGCACATCGATATTAACATGAAATATTTTGGTGACGATTTTCCAAGACCTAATACAAACAATGGTAAGTATTCCAAGATGGACAATACTGAATGGACTACTGGATTTTGGACAGGAATACTTTGGCTGGCTTATGAATATACACATGATTCGAAATATTATAAGCAGGCTATGAGAAACGTTGCTTCATTTTCTAATCGTATTGATAAAAAAATTGCTGTGGATAATCATGATTTAGGATTTATGTATACAACATCAGTAGTTAGCGATTACAAAATTACAGGTGATGAAGAAGCTAAAAGAATTGGGATAAAGGCTGCAGATCAATTAACCAAGCGCTATCAAGAAAAAGGTGGATTTATTCAAGCTTGGGGCAAGATGGATGGTAATGATAATTATCGTTTAATTGTTGATTCATTAATGAATATACCATTACTTTATTGGGCATCTTCAGCTACAGAAGATCCTAAATATGCTCATATGGCGGATACCCATTATGACCAAGTCTTAAAGACAATTGTTAGAGATAACGGCTCGACATTCCATACTTATTATTTTGATAAGGAAACGGGCAAGCCTTTAAGAGGAGCGACTCGTCAAGGATATAGTGATGACTCAAGTTGGGCAAGAGGTCAAGCTTGGGCGGTTTATGGAATTCCACTTCATTATAAATATCGTCATACTACCAGTGATTTTAAGACTTTTAATGGCGTAACTAATTACTTTATTAATCGCCTTCCGCAAGATTATGTACCTTATTGGGATTTAATTTTTGGTGATGGTGATGATCAACCCCGTGATTCTTCATCTGGCGTAATTGCAATTTGCGGGATTGCTGAAATGCTTAAATATATGCCTGAAAGTTATCAAAATAAATTTCAATATGAAATGGTTCTTCATAAGATGTTGAAATCAATCATTGATAATTATGCCAATAACAATTTTATTGCTGGTGCTCCTTTATTGGATCATGGTGTTTATTCCTGGCATTCGGGAAAAGGCGTTGATGAAGGAAATTTATGGGGAGATTATTTTTATTTTGAATCTCTAATTAGATTTTATAAAGATTGGCAAATTTTTTGGTAGAAAGAGTGAAGAAAATGGCTAATCCAAATATTGTTGCTGTAAGGCTAGATGAAAGACTAATTCATGGTCAAGGAAGATTATGGATTTCAAACTTGGGGGCAAACTTGGTTATTGTTGCAAATGATGAAGTTGCTCAAAGTTCAATTCAACAAACTTTAATGAAGTCATTATTGCCAAATTCAATTGGTGTTAGATTTTTCACTATTGAAGAAACAATCGATAAAATCTTTAAAGCTGCTCCTAGACAGAAGATTTTTATTATTGTAAAGACAGCTGAAGATACATTGAAGTTAGCGAAGGGAGGCGTGCCATTCAAGAAATTGAACGTGGGAAATATCCACTTTAAAGAAGGAAAGACTAAGGTTACCAATTATATCTCAGTAGATGAAAATGATATGCAAGCTCTTAAAGAAATGAGAGATGAATATCAAATTGATTTCAATACTCGGGTAACTCCGATTGGTAATGAGGTCGGTTCAGATTTTAATCTGAATCAGTATGTTGATAATTGGAAGGGAGAAAAATAATGACTTTTACAATTTGGCAAGCCCTGTTAGTTGGTTTATGGGCAGCCTTCTGTTTTGCAGGTCAAGTATGGGGAACTTATACTAACCGTGCTTTGTTTATTTCATTTGGTGTAGGTCTTATTTTAGGAGATCTAAAGACAGCAGTTATTTTCGGTGCAACAGCTGAATTAGCATTTATGGGATTCGGAGTTGGACCTGGTGGTTCTACTCCTCCTAACCCGTTAGGACCAGGGATTGTTGGCTCAATTTTAGCAATTACGATGCACAAATTGACACCAGCAGCTGCGTTAACTCTATCTTATCCATTTGCTATGCTAGTTCCATTTATCATTACTTTAATCTTTACGATTAACTCAGGCTCAATGGAATCAGCACGTAAAGCAATCAAAGAAGGAAAATATCGCAAGTTTAATTTGATGTCGAATGTTACTTTATGGGAATTCATGTTGTTTGCTTTTGTCTTCGGCTTTGCTGCAACTTTAAGTACCTCAGCTTTAAGAGCATTTGTTCAAATAATTCCTACTTGGCTCATGAATGGGTTAACAGTTGTCGGTGGATTACTTCCAGCAGTTGGTTTTGCACTTATTATGAGTACAATGCTTAAAAAAGAATATATTCCAGCAGTTGTCTTTGGTTACATTTGTGTAGCTTACTTAAAGATTCCAGTTATTGGTTTAACTTTTGTTGGTATCGCAATTGCTTTAAACAATTACTACAACAACAAAAAAGGTTCAGCTGTAAATGTTGATTCAGAAAATGCAGGAGGCGCTGAAGATGGCATCTAGGAAACCAGTTTTAACTAAACGTGATTATTTTATTTCAATTTTAAGATCGTATTATTTACAAAACTCACAAAATTACGGCAACATGCAGGGAACCGGTGTTGCTAAGACAATTTGGCCAGAATTACGTAAAATTTATAAAGGTGATGAGGCTAAGTTTAGAGAAGTAGCTAGTTCTAACGTTGAATTTTACAATACTAACCCACAGCCATATCCTTTTGTTACCAGTTTAATGCTGGCAATGTATGACAGTGGTCAAAGTGAAGAAGACGTACGAGCAATGAAGATGGCTTTAATGGGACCATTAGCTGGTATTGGTGATGCATTATCACAATTTGCTTTAGCACCATTATTCTCAACAATTTTTGCATCTTTAGCTCTGCAAGGTGTTGTTTATGCACCAATTATGTTCTTCATTTGTATGTTTGGAATTACTTTCGGTGTTAGAAACTTAATGGGCTATCTTGGCTGGAAAGTTGGGACAAGCATTATTGACACATTAAGCGATAGAATGGCTGCCTTAGCTGATATTGCTAGTACTGTTGGTTTGACTGTTATTTCTGGTTTATCAGTTTCCTTCGTTAAGGTTAACTTAGGCTTAAAATACTCAGCTCAAATTAAAGGTAAGACTCAGTTAGTTACTGTTCAAGCATTTTTGGACAAGATTATGCCATATATGTTGCCACTTTTGTTAATTTTCTTTGTTTATTGGTTAATTACTAAGAAAAAGTGGACAGCTTATAAGATTATTTTGTTGTTATTAGTTGTTGGTGTTGCACTTTCAGCCATGGGTATCTTGGTTCCTTAGTCTTGAGGTAGTTTTATGAAATATGATATTTGCATTATTGGTCATGGAGATTTTCCAATGGGAATTGACTCCGACATTAAAACAGTAGCTGGTACAGATGAACTAGTTACTTGTCTAAATCTAGATGAGCACACAACACATGAAAAATTTACACAAGATCTTGATCAGTATTTAGACACACATGAAAATGTTATTGTTTTTGCTGACATGACTGGTGGCGCTCCATACCAAATAGCAGCTAAGCGCATTTTAACTAATCCTAAAGATACTAATAAGTATGTCTTATCTGGTGTATCAATGAATCTAGTGCTTGATGTTTACTTGAAAAATTTATCTGGGCAATTAACTGCGGAAAACATAGAAGATTCATTAAATCATGTAATTGAGGAATCTAAATCAATGATGCAGTCAATTTCACAATCTACTATTTCTAAGAAGGCGTAGTAAGTGAACTGGGTCAATATTTTATTAATTATTCTAGTCGTAATTTTATTAATTCTTTATTTAGTAATTTTACCAATAGCTCGTCGTAAAAGTATGACTAGAAATCAGCAAGCAATGAATGATTTCTTTAAATCGCTTCATGAAAATGAAAAAGTTGTGTTGCTGAATGGCGTAGTTGGTACGATTAAAAGTGTTAGTCAACATTATGTTAACTTAGAAATTGCTCAAAATGTTATTGTCAAAGTTGATAAGCATGGTATTGCTTCTGAGCTGAATCAAGGAGAAAAAGCAGATGAATGAACTTACTCAGTTAAAAGTCAAGAAATTAATTGATCAGGATGAGATTTCATATGCAACTGACTACTTAGCTAATTCTAAGCTACTTCTTAATAATAAATTTTCATTTCATCACGTTTATGACATGGAGCCAAGTCCTACTACATATCATATGGATAATTGGACTGTTTCCCCTAATGGAGATCCTGAGTGGCTATATGTATTAAAACGTCAAGAATATTTGCAAGATCTTTTGTACTCCTATATAAAAACTAATAATCCTACCTATTTGGAAAAGATAAAAACATTTATTTTTGATTGGATAATTAACAACGATGAAAATGAAGAACAACGTTATATAACTTGGCGCACTATTGATACAGGAATTAGGTTGCTTAATTGGACTAAACCGTTAAGTTATTTGCTTCAAAAACAACTATTAAATGATGACGAAATTACAAGAATTAACCAATCTGTTAATCGTCAAGCCATGTATTTACATGATAATTACATTGAAAAATATGATTTGAGTAATTGGGGTGTTTTGATTACAACGGGAATTCTGACTTTTGCGGCAGAACATCCTGAAGTTATTGATAGTAGCTTAGTTAATTGGGCTGAGAGCAAGTTAAGCTTAGAACTAAAATTGCAGGTCGATGCTACTGGCTTACATTGGGAACAATCACCATTATATTTTATTGAAGTATTTAGAAGTTCTCTTTGTGTAGTTGCAAGTTATTTAGCCCACGATAAACAATTACCAACAATAATTGCAAGTTCTTTAAAAGCGATGCTTAAGACTTGTTACTATCAAATCAAACCAGATGGTTATATTTTGCAACAAGGTGATACTGATGCAATTAAAATTGCGGATTTAATCACCTCTGCTAAATATATTTTATTTGGTATAAAAGAGCCTAAAGTTAAGCAAGATTTCTTGCTGATGAGTTTAGCTGATCAAGCCAAAATATTGATTGGCGCTCAAGAAAAGCAAAATAATTGTTATTTTGATTCTTTAGTTTCAGGTAATTTTTATTATAAAGATTTAGTTAATCATAATTATTGGCATATTTATAATGGCAGTTTAGGCAGTGGCCATGGTCATGCGGCATCTGGACATCTTGATTTAACAATTAATAACGATAATTTGTTAATTGATCCAGGTCGATATACATATGTAAATTCACCTGAAAGGCGAAACCTGAAATCTGGATTTTCGCATAATGTGGTATTAGTTGATAATGGGTTTCCTACGCGACCGCGAGATTCTTGGAAATATCAAACAATTGTTACTAATCAACGTAATGAAGTTGAACATTACGATTTATATGATTTAGTGAAAATTAGTTATTATGACAAATCTAATGATTGCATAGTTACAAGATACTTTATTTGGCTTAAAGAAGTAGCAATTATGACTATTATTGACGTAGCTGAATGTAAGGGTAAGCATCTTCAATCAGATAATTGGATTTTTGCGCCAGAAGTTACTTGTCAACCAGAGTTTAATAATAGTTACTTAATAACTAATGGAGTTAACCAATATGAACTTTTCCATTCTTTAAAGAATGGTCAGCTAGAAAAGCAAATGTATTCTCCACGCTATAATGAATTAGAATCAACTACTAAATTAATTTTATCGAATCAGTTTACTGATAATAATCTTGCTTATACGGTAATTGGTAAAAAATCTGATATTGCAGATGTTCATTATTGTGAGTCTAAACGAATTGATGAAGTTATTGATGATGATGTTCATAGCTTTGGTGTAGAAATTGATTTAAGTAATAATCATCGAATAGTTATAAATATTCAACACGAAAATACAATCATCGGAAATAAATTGTATTTTGTTGGCGGTGTTCCTTGTTATGGTAATGTTTCTGTAAATTATGAATAGTAGGTGATTTTATGATAAATATAAAAACATCATATAGTCGATTTATAGCTAGTGTACTTGCAGTAATTATGTTGGTAATATTTTTCAATACTAATTCAATTACTGCTAAAGCAGCCAATTACTATGTTGATTCGAAAACAGGGTCAGATACTAACTCTGGATTATCAGTAACTTCGCCATGGAAATCCTTTAAAAACATTAATTCTAAAACTTTCCAACCTGGAGATGAGATTCTTTTAAAAAGTGGTTCTGTTTGGGATGAGCAGTTAATGCCTAAGGGCAGCGGGAATCAAAATGAACCAATCATTATTAATAAATATGGCGGTGAACTAAAGCCTGAAATTAATGGTAATGGCACTCATAACTATAAAAGAAATTCAGGAACAGTTATGCTGGTTAATCAGCATGATTGGATAATTAAAAATCTTGAAGTAACGAATTATAGTTCAACGATTCAATCACAACGTTCAGGTATTTTAATAATTAATAATAGTAATACAACGCAAAATAATATTACTGTTACAGATAATTATGTACATGATGTTAATTCTGATACGCAGGAACACGGTGCTTGGAAAGTTACCGGTGGCATAATTTTAATCGGAATAAATGAAGATTTAGATGGCAAAATAAATTCTAATAAGAATTTTGGCTTTGATAATGTTTTGGTTAAAAATAATCATGTTGACAATGTATCGATTGCCGGAATTAGAAATAAATCTACATTATTAAATACTAACGGTTCAGAGTCATATCCTAAGAATAATAAGAACATTACCTATGAAAATAACGATGTTGAAAATGTTTATGGTGATGGCATGATTATTTCTGAAGTTTCAGATAATGGAATTGTTAAAAATAATAAAGTTAATAAATTTTGCAATACTGAATCAAGATTCAATTATGCTGGCTTGTGGGTAATGGCTTCAGACAATACTACAGTTGAAAATAATGAAGTTTCTAATGGCTTGTATGGCAATAATGATGGTACAGCATTTGATATTGATTTAAGCTGTAATAATGTTGTTGTTCAACATAATTATTCTCATGATAATGCACGAGGCAGTGTATTATTTATGAATGCATCACATAATGGTATCTTCAGATACAATGTTTGCATTAATGATGGATGGAATCCTAATAGTAAGATGATATCTTACTTACCAAGTACTACGGCTGAAAAGGCGTATGTCTATAATAATCTGTTTATTGCCAGCCCAACTACAGCTAATTTGATTAAGTGTAGTGGAAATCGTCGTTACTTAGATTTTACAAATAATCTAGTTATTTCACAAAATCCAAATATGGTAACTTTTAATCAAGGAACAATGACAGGTGAATTGAACTTTAAGAATAATGCGACATACGGCTTTAATAGTCAGTGGTTTGGAAAAGATAATATTAGTTTAAAAGATGAGGATACTGTTAAACAGCTTATTGCAGATAATGTAAAAGTCTCGGGTATAGCTAATTTAAACCTTAAATCTCTTGCTAATTTACCAGAACTGAAAAAAGCAGGTATTTTTGAAGGAACAGGTTTAACAGATTTTAACGATCAATCAGTGGCTAATATCCCATCGATTGGACCAGTAGAGTTGAAATAAAAGGAAGTTTTAAAAATGAGTTTGAAAATGAATATGAATTATGCACACAGTCCTGAAGATGTTAAGCATTATTCAACTGATGAATTAAGAAGTCAATTTTTAGTACCTAAGGTTTTTGAACCTGGCAAAATTAATTTGACTTATACATACAACGATCGAATGATTCTTGGTGGTGTAATGCCAACTGATAAATCATTGGAAATCGTTTTGAGTAAGGAATTGGGTGTTGATTTCTTCTTGCAACGTCGCGAATTAGGCGTAATTAATTTAGGAGGTGATGGCACTATTGAGATTGATGGTGATAAAGAAGCAATGACTAAGCATGATGGCTATTATGTTGGTCAAGGTCATAAGCACGTTGTCTTTAGTTCTAATGATCCTAAAGACCCTGCAAAGTACTATGTTGTTTCAACACCAGCACAAAAATCGTACCCAGATAAGAAATTATTGTTCAAAGATGCTTTAGCTAAAGAGCTTGGTGATCAAGAACATATGAATAAGAGAACTATTTACAAGTATATTGATGCTTCACAAATGGACACCTGTCAATTACAAATGGGCTACACCGTTTTGGAACCAGGTTCTGGCTGGAACACGATGCCGGCACATACTCATGCTCGTAGAATGGAAGCATATCTTTACTGTGAATTTGCAGAACCAGATACAAGAGTATTTCACTTTGTTGGTAAACCAAGTGAAACCAAAGATATTGTAATGAAGAATGAACAGGCAGTAATTAATCCAAGTTGGTCAATTCACTGCGGTATCGGTACTACAAGTTATTCATTTATCTGGGCAATGTGTGGTGAAAACCAAACCTATGATGATATGGATTGGATTTCAATGGATGAGCTTAATTAGGCTGTATATTAACGGAGGTTTTTAAAGATGGAACAATCTAAAGAAGAAATCAAAAAGAATGAAGAAGCATTAGACAAGTTTAAGATGAGTCTTTATGACTTAACGGGCAAAGTTGCTATTATCACAGGCGGTAATACAGGATTAGGCCAAGGATATGCAGTTGCATTGGCTGAAGCTGGTGCTGATATCTTTATCCCAACATTTGGAACATTAGAATGGGATAATACTCGTGCGATGATTGAAAAACGTGGTCGCAAGGTCGAATTTATGGATGTTGATTTAACTAAACCTGGTGTTCCACAAAAGGTAGTTGAAAAGGCAATTGAAACTTTTGGTCATATTGATATTTTAATTAACAATGCCGGAATGATTAGAAGAAATCCATTGTTGGAATCAAAAGATGAAGATTGGGACAAAGTTATTAATATTAACCTGAATGCTGTTTACCATATGTCAATGGCAGCAGCCAAAGTAATGGCTAAACAAAAGTCAGGTAAGATTATCAATATTGGTTCTATGCTTTCGTTCCAAGGTGGTAAGTTTATTCCTTCATACACAGCTTCAAAGCATGGTGTTGCTGGACTTACCAAATCGTTTGCTAGTGAAATGGGTGCATATAATGTTCAAGTTAATGCAATTGCGCCTGGATATATTAAGACTGCTAATACTGCTCCAATTCGTGCTGATAAAGCTCGTAATCAAGAAATTTTGGATAGAATTCCTGCAGGTCACTGGGCAGAACCTTCTGAATTGATGGGAGTTGCAGTATTCTTAGCTAGTGCTGCTGCTAACTATGTCAATGGTGTTATCTTCCCAGTAGATGGTGGTTACTTAGTAAGATAGTATAAAGAAAAAGCGGCAGAAATGTCGCTTTTTTTATTGTTTAAATTATTAAAAGGCAAATAAAATTGAAAATAAAAATAAGCTTAAAGGATACTTTTGATAAGACTATTACAGGAGTTAGTGACGATGATCTTTGTGTTTTGCCGTTTAAAAAAAGATTTCAAGATGGTGATTATTATGAAGTAAATGTCGAGCACGCTCCCATGTACTTGATGGTACAGTTAGATGCTGTACTTAATCCAACACTAATATATTTGGCAAAACCCAATTGGCGATATAAAATTCCGATGAATTTAGAACGCTACTCGGCTTTACCAGACGGGGCGTTTACTGGAGAACATCACTATGCTTGCGTCCGAAAAGCAGAAGATTATGAAATAAATGCTTATCAAAATTTAGCTCGTAATAGCCACGATCAAAGACAAGAATCGGGCGCATATCCGCATATTTCAGCTAATGCAGAAACTAGGGGAGAAGAACCTTTTTTAGTAAAAAATGTGATAGATGGTTATTTAGCTAATAAAGGACATGGTAGGTTTCCGTTTCAATCTTGGGGTATTGATGCAAGAGATGATGCAAAATTAAAATTAGACTTTGGTCGCCCAGTGAATATTGCAAAAATTGGTATTCAGTTAAGAGCAGATTATCCGCACGACAGTTATTGGACTAAAGCTACTATTAAGTTTTCGAATAACAATAAGCAAATTGTTGATTTAGTAAAAACAGCAAAAATTCAATATTTTGTAGTTAACCAAGAAAATGTAAGTTTCTTAAGCATTAATAATCTAATCAGAGATTCTCAAGGTGATCCTGATTCATTCCCGTCATTAAGTCAGTTAATTGTGTTAGGTAAGAATAAATAAGTATGAGGTAAGGCTTCGAAATTAAATTTCGAAGCTTTTATAATAAAAAAGTATTGCAATTTTGAATCCGGTTTCATATAATTATATCTAGACAAGCGAACAAAAATAAACAAAAATAAACAAAATCGAAAAACTTGTCTAATTGGAAAGGAAGTTTATATTTTGAGCATAAATAGTTTGTTTTCACCAGAATCAGTATTTGTTAGTGAAAAGACAAGTTCAGAAGCTATTTTTAAGGAAGTTTCCAACAAATTATTTGACGAAAAATGTGTTAAGGAAGCTTTTTTCTCCGAAATTTTGAAGAGAGAAAAATTATATCCTACTGGCATTGATACGTCACCAATTTCTGAAAACTTACCTAATATTGCTGTTCCTCATACTGAAGGTGAATTTGTTAATACAAGACTAATTGTGCCGGTGGCATTGAAGACACCGGTTTGCTTTAAAAATATGATTGCACCAGATCAGGATTTGCAAGTTAAATTCTTGTTTATGATCTTAAATAATGATCCTGAGGGGCAGGCTAATATATTAGCTCAAATTATGGATTTCTTGCGTTTGACTCCAGTTTCAAAATTACAAAAGTTATTTAATTTCACTTCAACTGATAAAATTTATCAGTTTATGAGTGAAAATTTTAAAAAATAGGAGGTTTGTTTCTATGAGTAGAGAAGTTAAGTTTATTGCGGCATGTGGTGCAGGAGTAAATTCATCGCATCAAATCAAGGATGCTGTTGAAGCAGAAATGAGAAAACGTGGCTACAACGTTAAAGTTGATGCTTATATGATTAAGGATGTTAATGAAGATTTATTGTCAAAATATGATGGCTATTTGACAATTGCTAAGACTGATCTTTCATTTACACCTAAAATTCCTTTGATTGATGCAGGACCAATTTTGTATCGTATTCCTGCAATGGCAAAACCAGTTTATGATAATGTGGAAAAAGTTGTTAAAGAAATTAATTAAGTAAAATCTTTCTGAAAGGAAATAAAAATGAATGGGATTATTAATTTTGCTAACTCACTTTTTAAGCCATTAATTGATATGGGTGCTGCAACAATTATGTTAATTGTTTTAACATTAATTGCTATTTTATTTAAAGTAAAATTTAGTAAGGCACTTGAAGGTGGTATGAAATTAGCGATTGCGATTACAGCTATCGGTAATATTATGAACATGTTAACTACATCGTTCCAAAAGCCGATGCAGCAATTCGTTCAACATACAGGAATTCACATGGATATGCAGGATATGGGGTGGGCTCCTCTAGCAACGATTACTTGGGGATCGCCGTATACACTCTTTTATCTTCTAGTTCTGATTGTGTTAAATGTTGTACTACTTGTCTTAGATAAAACCAATACATTAGATGTCGATATTTTTGATGTTTGGCACTTAGCATTTGATGGACTGTTCTGTGTTTACGTTGGTGCTCCACTTTGGTTATCAACATTATTGGTATTATTCATTGGTACAATGAAGATTATTAATTCTGATTTAATGAAGCCAACTTTTAATGATCTTCTTGATGCCCCTGAGGGCAACCCAATGACCACTACACACATGAACTATATGATGAATCCAATTATCATGGTCTTTAACAAGTTCTTTGATAAATGCTTACCATGGTTAGATAAGTTTGACTTTGACTCCACTAAGTTAAATGAAAAAATTGGCTTTTGGGGTAGTAGGTTTGCAATTGGTGTTTATTTAGGTGTCTTTGTATCCTTACTTGCTGGTAACAATTTTGCTACTGAAGAAGGTTGGAAAGATATGTTCACTCTATCATTTGTAGGTGGTTCATGTATTGAACTGTTCTCAGTAATTGGATCATGGTTTATTGCTTCAGTTGAACCATTATCACAAGGTATTGCTGATTTTGCTACCAAGAAATTTTCTGGCCGTACATTCAACATTGGACTTGACTGGCCATTCTTAGCTGGCCGTTCAGAAATTTGGGCAGCAGCTAATGTTTTGGCACCAATTATGATGCTTGAAGCTATGATTCTTCCAGGGAACAGATTGATGCCTTTAGGTGGTATTATTGCCATGGGTGTAACCCCAGCTTTGCTAGTAGTTACTCGTGGTAAGATTATTCGGATGATTATTATCGGAACAATTGAATTACCTATCTTCCTTTGGGCTGGTACAATGGTTGGTCCATTTGTAACTAATATGGCTCATTCAGTAGGTGCTGCAATTCCTGCACATACAATGGTTTCAGATACTACTATGGAAGGACCTGTTGAAAAATACTTGGCTTACTTAGTAGGTAATGCATGGAAGCAACATGGTATGTTTATTGTTTATGCTCTACTTGCACTTGCTGCTTACTTACTATTATTCATGTGGTACGCTAAAGAAATGAAGAAGCGTAATGCTGACTATGCTGCAGCTGCTAAAAAATAATTACTGTAGGTGATTAAATGAAAAAGGTTAAAGTTACTTCAAAAGAAAAGGCAAGAAGAAATAGGTTGTTCATGTGGGCAATGTTTGTGGTTGTTATCAATTTATTACAATTAATTTTGAAGAATTGGATTACAAATTTAATTGCAATGGTTGGTACAATTTATGCCTTATATAAAATTGTAGTTTATGATAATCCTAAGAATCACCTTAGCCAAAAGTATTATGATTGGAAAGGCAATAAATTAAGTAATAAGAATTAATGGTGTGATGTAGTAGAACAATCTGTATATTAAAGCAAGCAATTTCAAATATAGATATTTATATATGTAATCGCTTGCAATTAGCAATAAGCTGTATTACAATAATCGTGAATTAAGTAGATGGATTGTTACTATTAAATTAGGCAAAACCGCAAATCGTAATTTGGGTCAATAAGCTCAAGTTAGGAATTGCGGTTTTTCTTTTTTTATTTGTGAAATCGGTAATAATTACTGTAAAACATCATTGCAAATAAGCGCTTTCTTTGCTAGAATCTTAAGTGGTATCAACCAGTTGCAAAGGAGGCGTTGCCAATGCAAAAACCATTATATCGGCAAGTTATTACAGATTTAGAAAAAAGAATTGGCCAGCTAAAGCCAAATGACAAATTACCTAGTGAGCGGCAGCTGTTAATGCAGTATTCCGTTAGTCGCAACACGATTAGATTAGCGCTGCAGGACTTAGAAGAGCGGGGCTTAATCTATCGATTGCATGGCAAAGGTACTTTTGTGTCCAGCATGTACCTTAATCAGACTAATATTGGCGGGATGTATTCTTTTTCAGAGGAAGTCAAACGCGCGGGACAAAAAGCAACTACCAAAAATTACAGCTTGGAGTTGGTAGTGCCTAGTAAGCAAATTGCTGAGCAATTGAACTTAAATGAGGGCGAGCAAACTTATAAGCTAGTCCGCATTCGCTTAGCTAATGATGAGCCGCGAATCTTAAGTACAACATATTTACCAGAACCGCTTTTTCCGGATCTTAAACTTAGTGACTTACAGGTTGACCCTCTTTATAGTGTGTTAAAAAATAAGTATCACCAACTTAGTGTGATGGCTTTTGAAGATGTTCAGGCTGTGAGCTTGACTGCTGTTGAATCCAAATTTTTAGCAGAAAAAGTTGGCGCTCCTTGTTTAAAAATTTATCGTAAGACGATTAATGATAAAAATATTCCTGTTGAATTCACAATCTCATTAGCTCGCGGGGACAGGTTTATTTATCGTTCAAGACAGTACAATCATTTAATTTAATTTTAGTGAAAGGTAGGAATTAACAACATGTTTTCAAAAACAGATGAGGAATTAGAACAACTTAGTGCGCGTATTACGACGCGTGAAATCCAGCAACAACCACAATTGTGGCAAGAAACTTGGTCAATCTATCAAGATAAAAAGGCAGAAATTCAAGCTTTTTTGGATAAGATTAATCAAAAATGGGGCAAATTACGAGTAATCTTTACTGGGGCCGGAACAAGTGCCTATGTTGGCAATACCATCATGCCGTATCTGCAGCAACATGGTGATCGGACTAAATATAATTTTGAATCAATTGACACCACTAAAATCGTTTCCACCCCTAAAGATTATCTTGAGCCAGAAACACCAACTATTTTAGTTTCCTTTGCGCGTAGCGGTGATTCACCGGAGTCAGTGGCAACAGTTGAACTAGCTAAAAAGATCGTTAAGCACTTATACCAAGTTGCCATCACTTGTGCTCCAGAAGGTCAATTAGCTAAGGACTTAACGGGCGATGCAACAGGGCTAGTTGTATTAACGCCAGCTAAATCCTTAGACCAAGGCTTTGCAATGACTGGTTCATTTTCATGTATGAGCTTAACGGCGTTATTGATTTTTGACACGCTAGATGACCAACGTAAAGAAAAGATTATTGGTGAAATTGCTCAAATGGGCAGGAGCGTGATTGAGCGTGAGCCGGAAATTCAATCACTGGTCGATACTGATTTTAACCGGATTACATACATTGGCAGTGGTAGTTTGGGTGGCTTGGCTGAAGAAACGCGGCTAAAGATTCTGGAATTAACTGCTGGTGAAGTAGCAGCCTTGTTTGACACATCAATGGGCTTGCGTCATGGTCCTAAGTCGTTTTTAGACAGTAAGACAATTGTTTTTGATTATGTTTCTAATAATTCATATACTAGACAATATGATCTGGACATTTTAAACGAGATTAAGGGCGACGACATTGTGCCGTTAGTCATGGCAGTTGGTCAAGAGAAGGATGACCAAAATTTTGCGGGCAAGTCCTTTACTTTTGAAGCTGATGAATTATTGCCTGATGCTTATCTAGCACTGCCAGATGTCATGTTTGGTCAGACGATTGCATTGTTAACTTCGATTAAAGTTAACAATAAGCCAGACACACCGTCTCCGACGGGGACAGTTAACCGAGTAGTTAAGGGTGTAACTATTCATAAATTTATAGAATAATAATTAATATTTTAATTAGAATGAAGGCCTTGTTTTATAATGAGCCTTCATTTTTTATTTTAAAAAACTTCTTATTGACAAAAAGTGGTAGGTACCTTATTATATAAATTGAAAGCGCTTTATAAATATTTTTTGTGTATTTATGGTATCGGTTCCAGTTCATGAAACTTAACCATACATAGGAGGAAGATATATGAATATTGTGGGTGCAAGAATCGATGAACGATTAGTTCATGGTCAAGTTGCCAATCTATGGACACCTAAGCTGCAGGTAGAGCGCATTATTGTGCTTGACGAAGCTGCCGCAAAGGATGATATCCAAAAGAGTGGTTTAAGAATGGCTACGCCAATGACAACTAGACTAAGTGTTTTACCAGTAGAAGTTGCCGCAGATCATTTGAAGAAGGATCGTTACGGTAACCAAAGACTGTTCCTAGTTGCTAAAAGACCGGAGAAGTTTTTAGATTTGCTTAATCAGGGGATTAAGCTTGATATGATCAACGTTGGTAACATGTCTAAGCGTGATGGTACGACCGAATTAACTAAGCAAGTTAACATCAATGAAGAAGATGCTAAGTTGTTTAAGCAAATAGCCGATCAAGGCGTTAAGTTAATTGCTCAAGTAAATCCAAGTGTTGATGCACATGACTTCTTGAAGTTAATTGATGAAAAGATGAAGTAGGAGGAAGAAAAATGGCTTGGTGGCAAATATTACTACTTACTTTATACGCAGGCCTAGAAATTCTAGATGAATTGCAAATTTATTCATCATTAAATACGCCTGTTGGTGCAGGATTAATTGCTGGATTAATCATGGGCAATTTACCTGCAGGACTGTTTATTGGTGCCTCAATGCAGTTGACTGTTTTAGGTGTTGGTACCTTCGGTGGGGCTTCAAGAATTGATGCGACTACTGGTACAGTTTTAGCAACTGCCTTCTCAGTCAGCATTAAGGGCATGAGCCCACAAGTGGCAATTTCTTCAATTGCCGTTCCAGTTGCGACAATCATGGTTGAATTGGACGTTTTGGCTAGATTTGCGAACACGTACTTTTCGCACAGAATTGATCACTTAATTGATGAAGAACACATTAACTATAAGGCAGTTGAACGCAATGTCTTGTATGGTGCTCTACCATGGTCGCTTTCACGTGCTGTTCCTGTATTTATTGCTTTGGCTTTTGGTCAAGGCTTAGTCCAAACAATCGCCAATGCCTTGAATGGTGACTTGCTTTGGTTAGGTAATGGGTTGACAGTAGCCGGTGCTACATTGCCAGCTGTTGGTTTTGCAATCTTGTTACGGTACTTACCAATTAAAAAGCATGCCGCATACTTAATTTTGGGCTTCACGATTACGACGTTGTTCTCAGTTTTGTTCAGCAGTATCCAGGCATTAGGTACTGGTGTTGCTGCAGCAAACAAGAGCTTTACTGCTACCTTTAACGGCTTGCCAATGTTGGCAGTTGCATTGCTAGGTTTAGCTCTCGCAATTTTGCACTACAAGAATATTCCGCTTAAGAGCGCTGCACAAAAGACTGTAAGTCAAAGCAACGCAAATGATGACGAGGGGGAAATTACTGATGACGAACTCTAAACCAAAGTATAAATTAACTGATAAAGACTTTAATCAAATTAACAGAAGATCATTATTCGGCTACCAGTTAGGCTGGAACTACGAAAGAATGCAGAACAGTGGTTATCTGTATACGATTTTGCCGCAACTGCGCAAGATTTATGGTGATGATACTCCAGAGTTGAGAGAAATGATGAAGACGCACATGCAGTTCTTTAACACTTCTAACTTCTTTAACACGATTATCACGGGACTTGACCTTGCCGTTGAGGAAAATGAAGGAATTGCTGGTAAAGATACGGTTACTGGTATGAAAGTTGGTTTGATGGGTTCATTTGCGGCAATTGGTGACTCAATTTTCGCTTCCTTAATTCCAGCTATCTTTGGGGCTTTAGCAGCTTCAATGGCTCATGAAGGCAACCCAACAGGAGTTATTATCTGGGTTGCAGTCTGCTTATTAATCTGCGTCTTTCGTTGGAAGCAATTACGGATTGCTTATAAGCAAGGTGTTTCTCTAGTTACTGATATGCGGGACCAATTAAATGCATTGACTGATTCAGCCACTGTTTTAGGTGTCTTCATGGTTGGTGCGTTAGTTGCCACAATGGTTAACATCAAATTTGCTTGGGTACCACAGATTGGTAAAGTATCAATGAACATTCAAAACAATTTGGATATGATTATTCCTAAACTATTACCTGCAGCTGTTGTTGCCTTTGTCTACTGGCTGCTTGGTAAGAAGGGTATGTCCTCTACTAAGGTAATCTTCATTGTCTTGATCCTTTGTGTAATCTTAGGTGGTACAGGAATTATCGCTAAGATTTAATTTAAATAATTAGAAAGTATATTATGGCAGAAAAAGAATTAATTTTGATTAGTCACGGGACGATGGCTGAGGGCTTAAAAGCCAGTGCTGAATTAATCATGGGTGAACAAGAGCATTTACATACGGTGTGCTTGTTACCTGATGAAGGTCCAGAAGACTTTAAGAAAAAATTTACCGCTGAAATTGTTGGCATGAACCTTGAAGATGTGACAGTTTTTGCTGATTTAATGGGCGGTACTCCAGCTAACGTTGTTAGTCAGATGATTATGGGTGGTCAATCAATCCAGTTAATTTCGGGGATGAACTTGCCGCTGGTAATTGAATGGCTTAACAGTCAAATGAATGGTAACGAATCTGATTATATTACTGCCGGCAAGGCAGGGATGGTTAACATTACTCAAATGCTGGCAAACATGAAGAAGTAAAATTATTTAAGGTATAAAAATACCATGAGTTGAGAAAAGCTCATGGTGTTTTGTTGTTTTGAAGTAATGATGGATTTAATTAAAGAGCAGCTGGATCGTTTCTAATGGGTTAAGTTCAGCAGCAATTGTTGCAATGCCGTCTGTAACAGTTACCTGGGCAATCTTAGTGCTGACTGTCTCGCCATTTTTGCGCACAATTGTCACTGCGTTACTTGGTAATGGTTTACTTAGGTGCCAGCGAATTTGTGAATAAGCATCTAGGGTGAAGTTGGCTAGCCAAGCAACGCGGCGGTCATCTTGCATGTTTAATTTAACATTCGGCATGGCAATTAGATAATCGATTGGCTGGATACTATCAAGCATTTGCTCTAAAAGTCCCTGCTTGTAAGTGGTAAATTGTGATTCCCAGCCATGTTTTGGATCCTGATCCATCGGCAAAACAATAATATGCTTGTCAATTACCGCCATGACATTACCTAGCTCTTCATCAAGCGAGCTGTAAGCCTTAGACCAGATAGCAACATCACTGCCTGTTTCATAAGTAAGTTTTAAATAATTTCCGGTATGCTGCAGCATTGTAATTCTTGGATTCTTGACACCATCAACGGTAACATTGTCTGCTTGTTCAAATGACTGGTAGGCAGTGCGGTATGGGTGCCAAACGGCTTGTTCAATGTGCAGCAGTTTACCTAAACCACGCTCAAGCAAGACGTTAACACTTTCGCCGTCTAGTAAAACCGTATTGTTATTAAGTAGGGCAGTAATCTGACTATTGGTGAAATTCCGCAATAATTGTCCCGCAATGGCGATAGTTTGCTTTTGAAGTTTAGTATGAGCATTGACTGGCAGAATTGTGGTCGCAAAGCCAAAGGCTGATAGAAGACTAGCCCAATTCTTTTCGTGTGGCAATAATTCTTCTGCTGCTTGACCGCTCTTAGTATGCAAGCAATAACTGGAATCTTGATCAACTAAAATTTTAATGCCAGCTAAGTGGTTAATCTTTAAGCAATTTTCGGATAGTTTGTTAACAAATGGCTTGATTTCAGCTAGCATTTTCGCATAATGCCAATTTTCATTAATGCCGTTGCCCATCATGTCGAATAGATTAAGCAAAATTCCCTTACTGCCAATCAGGGCAGTGGTGATAATCTGAAACTTGGTAAAGGCGAGTGATTTGACTAGTGGCGAATACATGTAACTTTCCAGCTCAGGATATAATTCCGCATTTTCGCCTAAATAAGCGGCAGTGATACGAGTATATTCTTCAAAATTACGTCCATATTGTAATGGTGCAACTTCGTTATAAGCGGGCAAATGTGGCCTAGCTACTTGGGGATGATTGGGCCCAGCTTGAGCAGCAAACAATTGCTGCCAATCACGGCCTTCAATTGCATGCCAATCAGGGAATGAGGTCATCTGTGCGAGGTCAGTTTCTGGACTAACTTGGTGCACGGCTTCTTCGATTAAATGCTCGTTTTCAATCATTTCCTGGCGAGCCTGGTCTAGGTAAATTTGCCGTTCTGGCATCGGTTTTCCTGGCTTGAGCATATTTTTAACAAAATCTTCGCGTGACTCTGCCTTGCCTAATTTTTGCTGGTAAAGTCGCATATGATAATCACAAAAACACATCAATTTTAGCGGTGTGTGGTTATAATGGCGAAAATCATCTTCGAGCCATAAACGTCGGGGATGAATGCTAGCATATTGAGCATAAGTTTGCGCAAGATATTTGCGCCAAGTTGGGTCAGCAGGACAAGCCATGTCTTGCGCTTTTTGCCCATTGATGTCGACAAAGGTATTAAAGCCAATTGCGGGATTGACCTGGTAGCCGCGGTCGGAATGCATGATTGTCGTCCAGGGGTTAAGGCTAGTAGTAACTCCCATTTGCTTGAGCTTTTTCTGCAACGGCTTAATCGCATCAAGCCAAACTTGAGTTTCCTGAGTAGTTAAATGACTGTGGTTTAGTTCTTCGCCATTTATAAAAAAGGCAACATCGTCAATTTGCCCTTTTTGAACAAATTCAATCAGTTTTTGGTCTTTTTCAGATGTGTTGGTGCGAGGATCAAGCATGTATCTGAGCGTATAAATAAAAGACATGAAATTCTCCTGTATAAAATAATATGAGTCAAATAGTCATACTGACCCCATTTAATTGTTAATCTTTATAATTAAAATTATAAAGCGCTTCTAAAAAAATGAAAGTGCTTTAATCGAAATTTATACTACTGGTAAGGTTAATTTTTACTATTTTATAAATAATCATGAAAAGCTTTACATAAAAGATAGGTAAGCTTTAAAAGCAATTTACATGAGTATATAATAATGGTGTGCGATTAATTTGAATTAAAGGAGAAAAATAATGAGAACAATTTCTTCAGAAGTTGCTAAACATATGACGAACTTGTCAACTGATGAGGGCGTAATTAGCGCCTTGGCGATTGACCAACGTGGTTCATTGAAAAAGATGTTGGCAGAAGCTGCCAACAAGCCAGCCGACGAAACAACAATTGTTGATTTTAAGAAGGCAATTTCAAGTGAATTAACACCTTATGCGTCATCAATTTTGACTGATCCAGAATATGGCTTACCTGCAACCAAAGTTAGAGATAAGAATTGTGGGTTGCTTCTTTCTTATGAAAAGACCGGTTATGATACAACTGAGCCAGGTAGAATGCCAGACTTGATTGCTAATCAATCAGGTTTACGGATTAAGAATGAAGGTGGCGATGCAATTAAGTTTTTGCTCTACTACGATCCAGATGAGGGCGAAGAAATTAACGATAAAAAGCAAGCCTTCGTTGAAAGAGTCGGTGCTGAAGCTAAAGCCAATGAATTACCATTGTTCTTGGAATTATTGACTTATGATGCAAATATTGCTGATGCTAAAGGCGCAGATTTTGCTAAGGTAAAGGCCGACAAAGTTTTAAAGACTATGAAGGAATTTTCAGCACCAAAATATGGTGTAACAGTTTTGAAGGTGGAAATTCCATTCAACATTAAGTTTGTTGAAGGCTTCAATGGTGATAACGAAGTTGTCTACACACAAGCTCAGGCTAAGGAATTGCTGAAGAAACAATCAGATATTACTGATTTGCCATATATCTTCTTGTCAGCTGGGGTAACATCAGAAGAATTCATCGCTGAAATCAAGATGGCTGAAGAAGCTGGGGCTGACTTTAATGGTGTTCTTTGTGGTCGTGCCACATGGAAGCCATCAATCAAGCCATTTGCTGCAGAGGGTGAAGAAGTCGGTAAGAAATGGCTGGCCACTCAAGGCAAAGAAAATATCGAAAACTTGAACAAAGCATTAACAGGAGCAAAATCTTGGCGTGACAAGTTAACAGTAGAAAAATAAAATAATTAACTTAAATTAAAACATTCTATGGCTAAAACATAGAATGTTTTTTTGTTTTAGTGTAAATTAGTATTAAATTATTTTTAATAATTAAGAAATATTTAATTTATTTATAAGGAGATATGGAATGCTTAAAATTGTGGCTTATGGTGTTCGTGAAAACGAAGTGGCCTTTTTTGAAAAGTTAAACAAGTATCATTATGACTTGAAACTAGAACAGGAATTGTTGACTCATGATAATGTGGCAACTGCTAAGGGTGCAGATGCCGTATTATTGCGCGCCAATTGTGTTGCCGATGCAGCAAACTTGGCTAAATTCAATGATTGGGGAATTAAGTATGTTTTTACACGAACAGTTGGCTTTAATCATATTGATTTAAAAACCTGTGCCAAATATGGGATGAAGGTTGCGCGAGTTCCTGCATATTCACCTTATGCGGTTGCAGAACTGGCGTTAACACTGGGGATGATGCTGTTTCGCCATCTTGCACTAGCAACGACTAGTACAGACAAAGGTGATTTTCGCGTGTTACCCAGCATGTTTTCTGGTGAAATCCATTCAGGAACTGTCGGAATTATTGGTACTGGGCGAATTGGTGCTACTGAAGCCAAACTTTATCATGGGTTCGGCACCAATGTCCTGGCCTATGATCCGTACCCGAGTGACTATGCGAAACAATTTGTAACGTTTGTTAGCCAAGATGAATTGCTCGCTAAGTCTGATATTGTTTCAATTCATGTTCCATATTTCCCAGGGCAAAATGATAAGCTGATTAATGCCGCTTTTTTAAGTAAAATGAAGAAATCAGCAGTGCTAGTTAATACGGCAAGGACCCAGCTGGCAGATTATGATGCGATTATTGCTGCTGTCAAAAATGGGACAATTGCTGGCTTTGCCTCAGATGTCTTGCCCAATGAGGCTAAAGTGATGGGGCATAACTTTCACGGTCAAATTACTGATTCACAAACTAAGCAATTGCAAGAACTTTATCCTAAGGTCTTGCTCACACCACATATTGGCTCTTATACCAGTCCGGCCCTGACTGATATGATTGCGGTCAGTTACGAGAACTTTCATCAGGTTTTATCAACTGGGCACACGGATAATGACGTTAAGTTAGAATAATTATTAAAAAGCACAGGTTTCTCAGCGAGAAGCTTGTGCTTTTAGTGATTTGAAGTATATTTATTAACTTTATTAGAGACTACTTACTTTTGTAAAAAGCGGTTCTAACTGAGTAAGCATCGCAAAATATGCGAGTCATTATTTGCAAAGGTAAACGAGAACGTACTTCATATTCTGGAAAATAATTAGTTTTAGATTTATAGCCAATAAATGATAATGTAGAATATTTGAGAATTTTGCCATATTGGTTAGTGGTAAAAGTGATTATGGAAATGTCATGTTTATATAGCTTCTTTGCAGCTGTTAGAAGTTCCTCTGTTTCACCATTTAATGTAATGAAGATAACTAATGCATTAGTTTGAATCTTGTTGGCAATAGTTTTAATGATATTGGGGTCAGAATGGAATTCACAGTATTTACCAGTTAGTTGCAGTTTAACCATGATTTCACTGGCTATTGATTCAGATAAACCACGAGCAAAAATATATACTATTTTTGCTTGCTTAGTCAAAGAGATACTATCTTCAATTGTACTATAACTTAAATTATGCAATGTATTGTTCATTTCGATTTCATTTTTGGTGATTACGCTGCTGATTTTATCGTCAGCCTCATTAAGGACACTAAAAGTCGAATTAGAATTGTTTTTTAATTTGAGAAATTCGCGATATGAAGTGTAACCACTATAGCCCATTTTTTGCATTGTACGAACAATTGTTGCAGTAGATACATGAGCATATTGACTTAATTTAATAATGGACATATTAGCGATTTTACTGGGATTGTTTTCAACTATGTTCCATAAATGTAATTCAGTTGCACTTAGTTCTTTTGTTGGCATTGAAGTACCTCTTTTGTAAAATTTTTTGATTATTTTGGAAAGCGCAATCATTTAAGAAAAACGTTACACAAAATTATCTATATAATAGATTAAAGGTAGAAAAAGGAGAATTCATATGATATATACAATAACTTTGAATCCTGCAATTGATTTAGTCATTGTAACTAAAAAATTACAGCCAAAGGTTGTAAATCGTACTGAAAAGTTTGAATTACAACCTAATGGTAAAGGTGTCAACGTTTCATTTATTTTACAAAAGCTAGGAATAGAAAATGTTGCAACTGGCATTGGTGGTGGCTTTACTTTAGATTATATAACTTCAGGCCTTGAGGAAAAAGGTATAGCGACAAAATTTTTGAAAGTTAAAGAACCAACTAGAGTTAATGTTTTTACTGATGTAATTGAAGAGAATACAGAATATAAAGAAGTTAATCCTGGACCTGATATTAATCAGAAAACGCAAACATCATTCTTAACGTATTTACAAAAAGTATTGAAACCAAATGATATGGTAGTTGTTTCGGGAAGTTTTTCTAAAGGAATTAAACCTGGATTTTTAGTTAAAATTGCACAAATTGCACAAGAAAAGCAAGTCAGATTGGTGATTGACAGCAGTTATTTGGCAGTCCTGGATACATTAGATTATCATCCATTTTTACTAAAGCCGAATGAGGATGAGTTAGCAAGTTTCTTCAATTATCAAGGAAAGATGGATTCTAAAGTAATAATTGAGCTAGCAAGAAAACTAATTAATCGAGGTTGTCAAAATGTATTAGTTTCCTTGGGTGCTGCAGGAGCAGTTCTAGTTACGAAAACAAAAGTCTTATCAGCTAACGCGCCTAAGATTCAAGTGGTCAATTCAGCTTGTGCAGGGGATACTATGCTTGGTACTTTTATTGCTTTTTTAGAGAAAAAGCAACCATTGGAGAAAGCACTTCAAGTTGCTATTGCAGCAGGAAGTGATACTGCAAGTAAAACAGGGTTAACTGATTTTGCACTAGAAAAGTTATTGCCGCAAATTATAGTTAAAGAAGGGATGAAATAAAATGGCTAAATATGATTTAGTGGGAGCAACAGGTTGTGCAACTGGGGTTGCACACACTTTTATGGCTGAAGAAGCATTGGAAAAAGCCGCTAAAAAATTGGGCTATACAATTAAAATCGAAACTCATGGTCAAACAGGGATCGAAAACAATTTAACCAATGATGAAATTGAAGAAGCTAAGGCAATAATTGTGGCATCTGATATTGATGTTGGTACAGATCGATTTGCAGGTAAACGCTTAATTGTTGTTCCAGTTGCACGTGGTGTTAAGGAACCAGAAGAATTAATTGAAAAGGCTTTAACAGCTCCAATTTATAAAGACAATCAAGTAGCTTCAAGTTCAAATAGTGATAATATTAGTAATCAGAAATTGGGTAATAAAATTTATACGTCGCTAATGAATGGTGTATCACACATGTTGCCATTTGTTGTTGCAGGTGGTGTACTGATTGCAATTTCTTTCTTTTGGGGAATCAATTCGGCCGATCCTAAGAGTAGTGAGTATAATCAATTTGCCGCAATGTTAAATACAGTTGGTAGTACAACAATGAACTTAATGGCTCCTGTTTTAGGTGCTTACATTGCTGAAGCTTTAGCACAAAGGACGGGATTTGTTGTTGGACTTGCTGCTGGTTTCATTACTTTTAATGGCGGTGGTGGCTTTTTAGGAGCTATTATTGGTGGCTACCTTGCTGTTATTGTTGTTAAGGCGTTACAAAAAGTCTTTGCGCCGCTACCTGATGATAAATTTAGAGGTCTAAAATCAATTTTTTTATTCCCGGTTTTAGGTGTATTTATTACCGGCGCAATTATGTATTGGCTGAACACGCCAATTAAAGCAATTAATCTTGGTTTAATGTCATGGCTAAAAGGTTTTGAGAACACTAGTCCAATTTTATTGGGAATTATTGTTGGGATTATGTGTTCAACTGACTTTGGCGGACCAGTTAATAAGGCTGCGTATGTTACAGGTACAATTTTACTAGCACAAGGAAATTATTTCTTTATGGCTGGTGTTTCTGCAGCATGTATTCAATCACCATTAGCTACTGGTTTTGCTGTCTTGTTTAATCCTAAAGCATATTCTAAGAGTGAAAGAACTGCTGGGTATGTTAACTTCTTACTTGGATCTACCCATATTACTGAAGGTGCAATTCCGTTTGCCGCTAAACATCCGTTGTGGAATATCCCAGCATTTATGCTTGGTTCTGCTGTCTCATCAGCATTAACTTATATGACTCATATTAGTGTACCTGCACCTCATGGTGGTTTCATTATTTTACCATTAGTTAATAAGCCGTTCTTATGGGTGCTTTGGATTTTACTTGGTGCTGTTATTTCAGGAGCTTTACTTGCGTTAATTGCCGGTAGATTTGCAAAAAAGGAAGCTAGATTAGCAGGTAATTCAGGTTCATTAACTGGTGCTGCTAAGGTAGAAGTCCAAGAAACACATAATCCAAATGATATTCTTGATATTAATAATATTAAGCTTGATGTTGATGTTAACAATCGTGATGAAGCACTTAAGTATTTGGCTGATCTAGCCGTAAATAATAATTTAGCAAGTGATAGCAGTAAAGTTTTGGCTAGTTATAGAACTAGAGAAAAAGAGGGTTCTACAGGAATGACAGATGGTTTTGCAATACCGCATGCTCAATCAGCGGCTATTAAAAAATCTTCAATGTTAGTGTTGAAATTAAAAAATCCAATTGATTGGCAGTCACTTGATGGTCAATCAGTTGATACTGTAATTTCGTTTTTGATTCCACAGGTTGATAGTAATGACCATTTGAAGTATTTGTCGAATACTGCTAAATTACTTACACACCAAGATTTTATTACTGAATTGAAGGCTGCTAATACGCCACAAACAATTAAGGCTCTGTTTTCAAGAGAATAAGAAGTATAGATAACGTTGTAAAAAATATAAATTTTGTTAACCTAGGACTAGCTACTTATAATGAAGCTAGTCTTTTTACTTATTTAAAATAATACTTTCTGATATAAAAATCTATCTAAGTCTTACCCAATGAAATCAAAGTGATGGGGCAGAACTTTAACGGTCAAATTACTGATCCACCAACAAAGCAATTGCAAGAGCTCTATCCTAAGGTCTTGCTCACGCCGCATATTGGCTCTTATACCAGTCCGGCCCTGACTGATATGATTGCGGTCAGTTACGAAAACTTTCATCAGGTTTTATCAACTGGGCATACAGATAATGATGTTAAGTTAGAATAATCACTAAAAAAGCACAAGTTCTTGATATAAAAACTTGTGCTTTTAGTTATTTAAAGTGATAATTTGCAATTTTACTTAGGTATCGTTGCCGTCTGGCTAGTGATGAATTAGTAATACCGCCAAAATGTAGCCAATGTCTATCCTGCATACCTAACTGGTGTAAAGTTTGATTGATGAAAATTCTCTTAATTGCATTGCCATTAAATAAGCTGATGTAAAACTTAGGCGAAGTTGAAGTTGTTAAGACATATGTATGCTTGATATTAGTCAGCTCACCATGAACGCCAGTTTTGGAAACAGTGTGGGACAGGCCGTCTCCTTCCTTCATTACTTTATCGATAAAGCCTTTGAGCATACCAGGAATACTATTCCACCAAAGCGGCGTGATAAAAATAATGGTTGATGCACTTTTTAATAGGGCCAGATATTTTTTTACAAGTGGGTCATGGGTATTGCCATCATGAAATAACCGTAATTCTTCTTGGTCATAAACTGGGTTAAAGCCATCATGGTATAAGTCAATTACGGTGAAGTCACTATTATTTCTAGTCAAATTTGTCTTAATTGCTGTTAAAACGGCATGATTAAAACTTTTGTCGTAGGGATGGCAGTAGATAATTAATGTTTTCATTTCATTCGTCTCCTTTAATCATTTGAATAAGTGTTAGTTGAACTAATTGTTTGTTGTAATTTGTAATGCCGTTTTTAATTAGTAGAGCATAGCCTTGGATGAAAGACCAAATTTGAATGAAAAAATCATCGCTGGTAGTACTGCTATTTTGAGTAATTTGGTCAGTTAATTGACGCATTTTTACTAGAAATGGAAATTCGTTAGCAGTATTTTTAAAGGCAGCTGTAGCATTTTCATTGAAAAAAAGGAATTCCATTGTGTTTGGATGTTCTTGTACCTGGTTAACAAAATAATCAGCAATTTGTAGAAGTTGTGCCTCTGGCTTATCGTTGTGAAAGTCAATTTGTGCGATAAAGTCTTGTGATAATTTAATAGTTGCTTGATTAAATAGGTCATTTTTACTAGTAAAATGCTTGTAAAAAGCGCCAGTTGTTAAGCCAATTGCAGCAGTTAATTTTCGTAGTGAAAGGTTTTGAAAACCTTCTTGGTCAATAACTTTGATGGCTCTTTCAACTAATTGTTCTTCTGTTTTTTTCATATATATCTTCCTATTTTAGATAACGGTGTTACCGTGGCTTTTGATTTTATGATAACACCGTTATCTAAAAAGAACAAGAAATTCTTGTAAAATAAAAAAGCTTCCTTAGTAAGAGAGCTTTTTTATTAAGACTAATCTTCGACTTTCTTAGCTTCATTCATCGCCTTCATCAATGAAGGGTTCTTTGAGTGACAGTCCTTGATCATTTGCCAATCTTTCTCGTCTAATTTAACAACGTATTTGCTCATGATAATTTTCCTTTCATTAAAAATACAATTTAACTATAGCACTTTTCGCAATAATAGAAGAATAGAGTTCACAACAATTTTTGCAATTGTGTTGCAAAAGCAAGCACTGTCTAGACCATTTGTTATGTGAAAATTTGATTTTTTATCGGTGAATGATGCTTCGAGTGCTGATTTTAAAGGGATTGTTAATTTGAGAAAGCGCTTTTGAAAAATATTACAATTGTTACATAAATCTGTTACTGGGTAATCAATTCTTAAAGCCTGAGAGATAGTTCTGTTATGGTTCTGACATTTTAACACTGTAGTATAGAGACAATCAAATTGAGTAAGTCGTTTTTAGATTTGTTCAATTTTGGAAAGAAAATGATATGAAATTTTTTTATTAAGGAGAGATAATTTTTGAAGGTAAAATCTATCTTAGTTAAATCAGCAGCAGTGGCAGCATTAACAGTTTCAGGTGCAATGGTAATGAATAGTGCAAAGACAAGCACTGTTCACGCAGCAACGGTTGCTAATGATGCGGCAGTTGTTACAGTGAACTACGTTGACGGCAACTTAATTCACGTTTGGAATAATTACGAGAATCCAGTAGCTACCGGTCAAGTTTTACCAAGTAATTCTTCTTGGAAAGTTATCAAAACCGCTTACGATGCTCAAGGTCATAAATGGTACGACCTTGGTAAAAATCAATGGGTTAGAGCTTCATACGTTAACAAAGGCTACTCCCCAGCTCAAGATACACAAGTAACAACAAATAATGCTAATACTAATAACACTGCTGCTACTAGTCAAAATGTTGTTGCAACTGCTTCTGATTCAGAATCCAGTGCTAAGGCATGGATTGCTGGACATGAATCAGGTGGCTCATACAGTGCACAAAATGGCCAATACATCGGTAAATACCAACTTTCTTCTTCATACCTTAACGGTGATTATTCTGCCGCTAACCAAGAACGAGTTGCAGATAATTATGTTGCCAGTCGTTACGGCTCATGGGCAGCTGCTAAGGCTTTCTGGCAAGCAAATGGTTGGTATTAATTTTTAAAACTACCAATATCATAAAACTGAATAATCTAAATAGGCGTTAGTCAAAAAATTGGCTAACGTCTATTTTTTGTAATTTTTAAGTAAAAGCTCAAGTATTTTTAAAGAAATCGTTTACATTTAATTTAAAAATAGTATACTTGAATTAAAGATTATATAAGATTATATAATCAAGCATAATTTAAGGAGCGGATATTATGAAAAAAGAACATATTGATCAAATCAATAAAGCAATTGAGGAAGTTAAGAAGCGGGATATCAAGAGTATTTACTTTGTAGCTTGTGGTGGTTCACAAGCGGTGTTAATGCCAGGTAAATACATGATGGACAGAAATACTGACTTGATTAGCCAAGTATATACTGCAAATGAATTTGTTTATGATGCACCAAAATCATTGGGCAAGAATTCAATTGTTATTTCGATATCACACTCTGGTACTACCCCAGAAACTGTTAATGCTACTAAATTAGGGAGAGAAAAGGGTGCCATTACTATTAGCTTTTCTCACGCTGATGAATCTCCATTATGGCAAGCAACTGAATTTCCAATTCACTATGATTGGGGAACAGATGCTGATGCCAGTGATTTAAATAAGCCTGTAGTATATGGCTTGGCATTTAAGTTGTTAGAGCACTTTACTGGTGATAAAAAGTGGGCTGTTTGCTTTGACGAATTGAATAAGTTACAAGACTTAACAGTTAAGGTAAAGAAGGATCACGCTAAATCTGCTGAAAAATGGGGCCAAAGCTATAAGCGCAGTGCAAATATTTACACTATTGGTAGTGGTATTAACTATGGTGAAGTTTACTCAACTGCAATGTGCTGGTTTATGGAAATGCAATGGATTAATTCAGCAGCAATTAATTCTGGTGAATATTTCCATGGCCCATTTGAAGTTACAGACTATGATGTACCATTTATTTTAGTTAAGAGTATTGGTAATACTCGTCACCTTGATGAACGAGTAGAAAAATTTGCTAAGCAACATACTAAGTGCTTAGAAGTTCTTGACCAAGCAGATTTGCCATTAGATGACGTAAAGCCAGAAGCTAAAGAATTTATTGCAGCTATTTTATCTGGTGTTGTTATTAGACAAATGGTTGAGGCAATTGCCTACGAACGCGGTCATTCATTGGATGTTCGTAGATATATGTGGCACCTTGATTATTAATTAAGAGTGGGTAACTAAATATGATTAAACTTTTTAGAGTAGATCATCGTTTAATTCATGGGCAAGTTGTTTTTTCATGGGTTAAGCAATATTCTATTAATCGAATTATTGTGGCAGATGACATAGTTCCAAACAATCCAATGGCTAAAATGGCATTATCAATGGCTAAGCCAACAGATTGCGAATTGGATATTGTGCCAATTAATCAAGTTGCTTCTGTTGTTGAAGCAAATCCAAAAGATCAAATTATGATTTTGGCAAAAGGACCAGTTGAAGCATTAGCAGTAACGGAGCAAGTACCAGAAATAACAGAAATTAATTATGGTGGTGTTGCTAAAAAAGACGGTTCAAAGCAATATGGTAAAACCATTTTTCTCAATGATGAAGAATTAGAAGCAACCAGAAAAATTATTGCTAAGAACGTTAAGATTGTGGTTCAACAGGTTCCAGCAGTTTCTCCAGAAAAAGTGGACTTTAATAAGTAGTGAGTAAGGAGGATGAGTTATGTTAATAAAAGCAATCCTGCTAGGCTTAGTGTCGATAGTCGGCGTAATTGACTCAAGATTAATTGGACGTCAAAACGTCGGGAGACCTTTAATTCTATGTACATTGACCGGTTTAGTGCTAGGTAATTTAAAAGCTGGCATTATTTTAGGTGCTTCGATGGAATTAATCTCAATGGGATTTGTTGCCATTGGTGCCGCAGCTCCGCCAAATATGCAAATTGGTAGTATCGTGGCTACAGCGTTTGCAATTATTTCTGGTGCTAGTAAGGAAACGGCTCTAGCTATTGCGTTGCCAGTAGCTGTTGCAGCGGAATTTATTGATATTTTAATGAGAATGATTATTGCGCAATTTGGTCACGTAGCCGATAAGGCGATTGATGAGGGTAAATTTAAAAAAGCCCAGCATATTCATGTGATTTGGTCATTTTTATTAAACTCAATATTGTATTTTGCCTTGATTTTCGTTGCCTTTTACTTTGGTGCCAATTCGATCAAGCCAATCGTTAATAGTATTCCTACTGTAATAACTCATGGGTTAACAGTTGCGGGTAACCTATTATCAGCATTGGGATTTGCTATGTTGCTGAGTACAATGCTCAGTAAAAAGCTATTTCCATATTTCTTATTTGGCTTTTTAGTAGTTGCGTATTCTAATTTGAGTCTGATTGGCTTAACCTGCTTCTCGGTTTTGTTAGCCTTTATTATGGATAAAGTCAATTATGGTGGAAAGAAGGCGGCGAAATAAAAATGGAAGAATCTGAAAAGAAAAGCATCATTACAAAGAAAGACTTACGTAAGGTTTTCTTTAGATCAATGACCATTATGTGTTCGTGGAACTATGAGCGGCAAATGCATATGGGCTTTATGTACGGAATGGCTCCAATTTTAGACAAATTATATGCTGATGATTTGGAAGAAAAGAAAAAGGCCTATAAACGTCATATGCAATTTTATAACTGTACGCCGCAGTTGACTTCCTTTATCATGGGGATTGCTGCTTCGATGGAAGAACAAAATGCTCAAAATAAGGGTGAATATGATCCTGAGTCAATCTCAATGATTAAGACTAGTTTAATGGGACCTTTTGCTGGTATTGGTGATTCGTTTTTCCAAGGTACAGTTAGAATAATTACTTTTGGTATTGGGCTTTCATTTGCCAAGCAAGGCAGTATTTTAGGTCCATTGCTAGCAGTTGGGCTATTTATGATACCTTCATTGCTGACTTCATATTACGGTACATTTTTAGGTTATAATTCTGGGAACAAGTACTTAACTAAGATGTATCAAGAAGGTTTAATGGACCGCATAATGGAATTTGCTTCTATTATTGGTTTATCAATAGTCGGTGGCATGGTTGCTAGCATGGTAGATATTACGACGCCGATTAAATTTGCTGCAGGTGGTGCTAAACTAACTTTGCAGTCAATTTTAAATCAAATGTTTCCTAAAATGTTACCCTTGCTGTTTACTTTAGCAATCTATTATTTGATTAAGAAAAAGATTAATACAAATGCCCTCTTAATTGGTATTATCATTTTTGGTATAATAATAGGTGCTTTGGGAATTTTGTAAAATAAAAGTCCATTTTCAGCTTAATGTCTGATAAATGGACTTTTTTATTGCTTTATAGTAGGATACACGTATGAAAAAGCTAAAAGATGATAAACTATTATATTTACAAATTGCTTCTTTGATTAAAAGCAACATTTATTCTAATAAGTATTATCCCACACAAAAATTACCAACTGAAAGCGAACTTTGTGTTTTGTATTCAGTTAGTAAAATAACAGTTCGTAAAGCAATAAAAATTTTAGAAGCTCAGGATTTAGTTAAAAAAATTCGTGGTAAAGGTACTTTTGTAAAAGTTAAAAAAGAAAGTTTACAAATTGGGAAAAATTCAGTTGGTTTTACTGACTTTTTTTCAACTAAAGGACAACAATTAGAGAGCCAATTTTTGCAAACGCAATTTATTAATGAAGTTAATGAATTGCCAGAAGAAATTCAAGCTAAATTTTCGGTTCCAGTTGTTTACATTAAACGTCTTTTTATTAGGGAAGGAGTACCGATAGGACTAGATAATCTCTATGTTTCTGGTGAGGAATTTCCTAAATTTATTGAAAAGATGCTAACATCAAAAGGCTTGTATAATACTTTGCTAGAATATTATGGTGTCAAGATTACTAAATCAGAATTGAAAATTGATGGCATAACGGCAGATGCAGAGTATGCGGATGAATTAAAGTGTGCACTTGGTGATCCTTTGTTTGTTGTTAAAAAGGATGGCTATACTGCAGATCATCAATTAATTCACTCTTCTAAGTCAGTTGTTAGGTGTGATCGCATAGAATACAAGTTTACTATTTAAAATCGTAAATAATAGATATTAGGGAAGACAGTTTATGATGTCTTCCTTTTATTTTGGATAAAAATATCCTGTTAACCAGATACTATAAGGTATCTGGCAACAGGATATAATAGATAGTTTTTAAAATTAATATTAACTATTCAGTGGCTTTTTATTAGTAATAATGATTCCTGAGATTAGCAGTAGCACACCTAAAATCGTATAAGCAATAAAAATTGGCGTCCAGGAATGAAGCAAGCCTTGCAAGTAGCCTGATAAGGCAGGACCAACTGCTGCTAAGAGATAGCCAAATGATTGGGCTGTCCCTGACAGTTGAGCTGTTTGCCTAAAGTTAGCCGACTTCTTTTGAAAGAAAACAACGCAGAGACTGAAGGCTGAACCGGCGCCAATCCCTAGAATAATTGCTAGAATCACATTAGCAGTGAAGTTTCCGGGGAATAGCAGTAATAGTCCAGCACCTATGGCAAAGCCACCACCGACAATGCTGGAAGCTAAAGCCATACCGATCTTTTTTCGAGCAATAATTGGTGTCAATAAGGACATTGGCATCCCGCATAACTGAAAAATTGTTGCCAATAGCCCAGCCGTTGTCACGCTAAAGCCTGTGCTGGTCCAAAAGCTTGGCAGCCAGGTTAACATTGAATAGTAGAGCAGTGACTGGGTACCAAAGAAGAAGGTAATTAACCATGTTAGTTGATAGTGATTAATTGAAGTAACCTTGTTTTGCGTGGTTGCCTTAACATGGTGTGGTTTAGGAACGATCCGGACAACAACTGCCCATAATAAGAATCCACCGAGGCCAATTAAACTAAATAATGCCAGTGTCATTGGCAAATTGATTTTTTTAACTAGCGGAGCTGCAAGTCCGGTCCCAAGAGAAGCTACTAATCCCATGGTAAAAGTGTAAAGACTGGTGAAAACCGTCGCCTTAGTTGGAAAATATTCCTGAATAACGGCGGGAAGCAGTACGTTACCACCGGAAATCCCGACACCAATTAATACTGTTCCTAATAATAGGAAGTAGCTGTTAGGAATAACGCGTAAGTAGCCGCCGATTGCTAGGATTAAAAGTGTAAAAAATAGCACTCTGGCATTACCTTGCTTAATCCCAAGGTGAGCAATGACTGGCGATAATAAAGCAAACATGACTAGTGGAATAGTTGTCAGCCAGCCGCTCATACTTGGCGCCAAGCCAATTTCGCTTTGCAGCCAGGGTAAAATTGGCGGAATCATTGTAATTGGCAGCCGTAAATTAGCGGCAATTAGTAAGATACCTGCACCAATTAAAAAATTTTTCTTTTTCACATTAACACGTTCTTTCAATTTGTTTTGCTTATCAAAGCACCAGTTAATAACTTTAATGGAAAAATAATATTTTGGCAAATAGACTGTTTTAATAAGAGAAGCAGAATTAAATTAATTGGCATTAACTAGCAATAAGTTTTAAAATGACAGTTAAAGCCACAAAGAGATATAGAACTATCGACTCTCGAGGAAATTAAATGAAGAAAAATAAATTTGCGCTTGCTTTAATTAGTGTTACTTTGTTGTCGATTGGTATGGCAGATGTGCAAAACACTTCTCAATCCGTCATAGCGGCAACTCAAGGCTATGTCAAGGTTAAGACAAAGAAAAAGGTTCGGCTTTATTGGGCTTCTGGGAAACATTCTAATTATTATGCTTTACCGAATCGCAAATATTCGTATAGTAGTAAAAGTCGAATTGGTAAGCGGCATGTATCTGCCTATAAAATTGGTAATAATGCGCACTGGATTTTAGCTAAAGATGTGAAGACAGTTAAAAAGGCAAAAGCTGTTACCTATGCTAAAGCTCAAATGGTTTTGCCGCGAGGGTACACTCGGGCAGAATTACTCAAGGCATATGAGGGACACCCTAGTAAGGCGTTTGTCGCTGCTTCCATGCAAGGGATGAAGACCAATACTTTTAGTCGTAATCATCTTGCCGAGAGTAAGGCAGATAATCAGACGCAGGTTGACTTAGATAATATCACGCTAGAGCAATTGACGACTTTATCGGATTTTTCTCTTAGATTAATTAATGAAGCTCGCAATAACTTGGGTCTGAAGGCTTGGGTGGATAGTGCTGGTGCGCAAAAATTGGCGCAAACAATTGCGACAGAGTACGAACAAAATGGTAAAACGATCAAGGATGGTCATTATGTGCCAGGCATTGTTCGGGCCTGCCAAGCTAACGGTTTAAATTTGAACGATAATTATGTTGAAGATATGGCTGGCTTTTATAATCAGAAGCAAACATTGTCGATGACTGAGCTGAAGAAAAGTATTTATTTTGGCATTAAGCAAATGATGTTTGGCTATGTTGGCAGCGGTGAAAGTGATCGCGGTAAACGTAGTTACTATCAAGAATGGGAACATGCTGGAGATCTGTTTAACACGCAAGGTTCTTTGCACGATGGTGATTATAATTATTTCGGCTTTAGCGTATCGCGAACTGATGACATTTGTTCACTACATTTTATTAGTGTACCGACCTATGTTGTAAAAGATCAGAAGTATAATTTGAGCTTCAAGCCATAATTTTAAAAATTTAAAAAGGCAGTTTACACTTGATGTAAACTGTCTTTTTTTTGCTTGATAATTCTAAAAAACGAATTTGGTAAAAGCTTGGCTAATACCGTTATCATTATTTGAGCTAGTTATATAATCAGCTTGCTCCTTAGCCTGCTGGCTACCGTTACCCATGCACACACCTGTACCAGCAAAATTAAACATCGGAATATCGTTACGCTCATCGCCAAGTGCCATGACCTCGCTAGCATCAATATTTAACGTAGCACAAAGCTCTTTTAGACCATTACCCTTGTTGACCTTGGGATTGAGCAGCTCGATGAAGTGAGGGTCGGAGCGAATAACATAGAGCTCTTTGCCAAATTCAGCTGAAATGCTGTCTTGATAACGATCAAGTAATTCAGACTCGCCGACAAAGCAACCTTTAGCAACCGAAAAGTTGTTGGGTAATTCGTCTGGTGTACGCACATATAGAGGAGCGGTATTTTCGTAAGCCTGAAGATAGACAACGTAATCAATATTATGATTAGCGGTGATAATGTGTGAATCTTCGTCCACAACGTTAAAAGGTAACTTGTGTGCTAATGCAAATGCCGTCATTTTGCGATAAAGTTCATTGCCAACCAAATCTTTAGTGATAATTTTATCGTCAGCATCGCGTGTAATTGCGCCATTTAGGGTAACGGCGTATTGCTTTGGACCAGTAATGCCTAGTTCTGTCATATATGGCTTAAGACCTGCAATTGGCCTGCCAGAACAAAGTACAATTTTGACGCCTTGGTTAAGTGCCTTAGTAATTGCTGCTTTAGTGCTGGCTAAAATCTGCCCAGCTGAATTTAATAAAGTGCCGTCAGTGTCGATTGCGACTAGTTTAATTGCCATGTTATTTTCCTCCTAGCTGTTGCTATCATTACTATCATTATACTAAAATTAAACTATTAATAATAGTGGAGGAAAAAGAATGTCAGTTTATATTCGCTTGGCGCAAAACGCTGATATGCCGGCAATTATGATGATTATTAACCAAGCAAAAGAGTTGTTAAAACGCGATGGTAGCCCTCAATGGCAGGATGGACATCCTAATAGGCAAATGTTTCAGGATGATATTATCAAGAAGCGCGCGTACGTGTTAATTGTTGACCAAGAAGTAGCGGGAGTTGCGGTTTTACAAACTACTCCTGATCATAATTATGATGAAATTACGGGTGCATGGCAAAATACGACGACGGAATATGCAACAATTCACCGAATTGCAATTTCTGATCAATATCGCGGCCAACATTTGGGAATGATTTTTATTTCCAATTTATTGTCGCGGGGAGTATTCTTGGGCTTTCATAACTTTCGCATTGACACGCATGCTTTGAATAAGCGTATGCAGGGGCTAATCAAGAAGTCAGGTTATCAATATCGCGGTGTAATTCAAGTTGACCCAACGCCAGATGGGGCTAGATATGCGTATGAATTAAACTTATAACAAGAAAATAAAAATTTTACTTGACTTGAGCGTTACATTTCTCTATACTTATCAATGTTGAGTGACAAGTAAAAGCTCAAATGTTTGGGTTATAGCCAAGCGGTAAGGCACTAGTTTTTGGTACTAGTATGCGCTGGTTCGAATCCAGCTAACCCAATAGATGTAATTAGTCTTAATGTCAACTAGCTTCAAGCGTTGGTGTTAAGGCTTTTTTGTTAAATGAAATTAAGTAAAATTATGCCGAATTACGTTGTTAGGTTACAACATTTTTGCAATGGTGGGCTAATCAAAATATTCTAAAATTGGTCTAAACGTAAAAAAGTGACCCGAAAAATGCTATAATAATTGTGTTCAGTAATTTAAATCTATTAGCTTAGATACCTCAAGAAAGCCTTAATAGCGGGCTTTCTTTTTGTTTGTCATTAATTTAGTTTAAACAGTTTTTAGTAAAAAAGTGCGGTGCAAAATTTTGTAAATCGGTGCAAAGTTTTTGGTACTGATTGTGTAATAGATTGAGATAATCAGATTTAATTAATGTGTAGATGCAAAATTCGGTGCATCCCTTTAGGGTGTTAAATTGTTTACAGGGGGTCTGTGATTTACCAACTCCTTTAAGTTAAATCACTATAAGCCAACTTGATACCGAAATGGTATCGAGTTATTCAATCATGTTTTACGACGGTATTAAAAAATCCTCTGCGTAAACAGAGGATCATTTTAATGACTGCCTAAAGTAACCAGCTTTAGGACTTTTTGAGGTTCAGCCTCATTGATATCATTCAATATCATTCTACAATATTTTAGGTCATTGTCAACGTATAAAATTCTGGTAAAATGACTAATGGAATTATCTGAGATTTAATCACTCTCAACTATGATAATTCTAGGAGGTGGAACTCCGATGATAAGTTTTATTATTGGCGTGGTATCTGGGATACTAGCCAATGTTATTGCTGATATGATTGTCGATTATATTAGACGTCATCATAAACAATAATTTCAAAAGGGGAGCGTGTGGGCAATACCACTACTCTCTTTTTATTATAGCAGCTGAGGTACTGAAATGGTACTAGAGAGATCCTAACTACCTGATAGCAATAAAAAATCCTCTGTACAAGCAGAGGATCATTTTAATGACTGCCTAAAGTAATCGGCTCTAGGACTTTTGAGGTTTTACCCCGCGATAAGTTTTATCGTGAATATTGTACGAAAGAACATTAGCATTGTCAACGTATAAAATTCTGGTAAAATGACTAATGGAATTATTTGAGACTTAACCACTCTCAATTATGGTAATTCTAGGAGGTGAAGGCCTCTATGGTATCATTCATTTTGGGTCTAATATCAGGTATACTAGCTAACTTAATTTCTGCATGGTTATATGACCATTTCAAGAAATAGTCCAACATTTAAAGGGAGTAAGCAGGTAAAGCTGCTGCTCTCTTTTTATTATAGCAGCTGAGGTACTGAAATGGTACTAGAGAGATCCTAACTACCTGATAGCAATAAAAAATCCTCTGCATAAGCAGAGGATCATTTTAATGACTGCCTAAAGTAATCGGCTTTAGGACTTTTAAGGTTTGAAGCCTTGTAAAATCTCACTAGCTTAATTCTACAATATTTTTAGTTATTGTCAATGAATAAAATTCTGGTAAAATGGCTAATAGAATTACTAGGGACTTAATCACTCTTAATTATGGTAATTCTAGGAGGCGACAAGCCTTGAAAGATCTCATAATTGGCTTAGTATCAGGTATATTCGCCAATGTTATTCTGAATTGATTATAGATCACTTCAAAAATCATAGTAAGAAATAATTTTTCAAAAGAAGAGCGTGTGGACAATACCACTGCTCTCTTTTTATTATAGCAGGAATTATGCCTACTTAAAATTACTTTCTTTAACGTATTTTCCACTATCGATGCAGTAGTAATTTTTGCCATTAATTGTAACTACTGGACCTAAGACAAGTAATGAATGATTTTTCTTTAATGATTTTTGCCGTGCTTTTTTACCAAATTGATTGTAGACGTAAGCATTATGACGTAACTTTTTAACTGTAAATTGTGGCTTTTGCTTACCGCCATACATTACATAAGTAGCGGCAGGGCACTTAGCGTTTGCTTGATTGTATAAGGTCTGTAATTCGCCAGTTGTAAAGGTTTTGCCATTGGGTTTGTTGACAGTTCCTGTACCGACTGCTTGAATATGGTCTTTGCCACTTGCAAGGCTTGCATCAGGATAAATCCGGTGATGACCTAGTTTTAAAATAAAGCCAGAGGGATCACCTGTGTTTTTAAGCATATCTTGAATTAAATCGGTTCGATCAAATTTGTTATGAATAATGTGGTTAGTATCAAAGTTGCTGAGATCAAGTTTGATCAACTTAGTATCGTCTTGGAAGGTAAAGCGATTGTGCGTGACCTTTTTGGTATTAAAGCTTGATAAATTGATAGTCCGCAAATTCTTAGCACCTTTGAACATCCCGCTCATCCGATGTAATTTCTTGGTATTAAAGCTTGATAAATCAAGGTCGGTTAAACTAGTTGCACCGTTAAACATGTCGGTCATATCAGTAACTTTTTTGGTATTAAAACGACTTAAATCAATGCTAGTTAAATTAGGAGTATCGCGGAACATACTGTTCATATTGGTAACGTTGCTGGTGTCAAAATTGTGTAAATCAATTTCAGCTAAGCCGCTACCTTGGAACATTTGGTCCATATCAGTTACATTTTTAGTATTGAAACTAGAAATATTCAACTTGGCTAAGTTGGTATCGTTAGCAAATAATCCTTCCATGTTGTTAACTTGGCTTGTATTAAAGCTTGCAAGGTCTAGCTCGGTTAGATTCGGGTCACTGTTAAAGACCAGCAACATGCGCTTAACGTTTTTAGTATTAAAATTATGCAAATTCAGCTTAGTTAAAGCCGTATCGCGTTCAAACATGCCGCTAATGTCTGTTGCTTTGGCAGTATCCAGACCGCTGACATCAACTACCGGCAGTTTGGGATTATTGCTGAGCATGCTGTTAAAATCAGTTACATTATGAGTATCTAATTTTCCTAAATTAAGGGTAACCAATTGTGGATTATTAGCAATCATGCTGCGCATGTTGGTGACTTTACTAGTATTTAAATTACTAAGAATGAGTTCGGTTACACCAGTTCCTGAAAACATGTTGGCCATATTAGTAACGTTGCTCGTGTCAAAATTGGCGACGTTCAGCTTAGTAACATTCGGGGTGTAATCAAACATTCCTTCCATATTAGTAACTTTTGCAGTGTTGAATTTACTTACATCAAGGTTAGTTAATTTGTCATCACCAGCAAACATCCACGCCATGTCGGTAACCTTACTGGTATCAAAATTACTTAAGTCCAAATTGCGCAAATTATTATCTTCTTTAAATAAAAAGTGCATGTTGGTTACATTGCTGGTGTCAACTTTGTCTAATCCAGTAATGTCTTCTAGACCTTCAAGTTGGCAGAAAAGGTAGCGCGAATCGGCTGGTAACTTAATTTGTCCGGTGAAGACAAGGTGCTTAAGCTTACTGTCTCTGTATACTTGTTCTTCAGTATCTTCGTCGCCGAATTTACTACTGCTAGTGACAATTTGTGCTAACTGCTCAGTTCCCAGTTGGTTGCCAGTGCTGCCTGGACTAATGGTTAAGGTCTGAGAGTTTTTGTTGTATGTCCAGACACAATCGCCATCGTTACCAGTGGTGATTTGATTGTCAGTTAGTTCACTTGATGTCTGATTTTCAGTGGGTGCAGCGGCATTAATAATAGTATCTGTACTGGCTAAGATAGCTGCACTAACGGCAACTGCATTGAATAGTAATAGGTGCTTTTTACTTTTTAAAAAATATTTTTTCTTCATATTAATCTCCTGTATTATTTATTACTTACCGTTATTGTAAATGTTTAGTTATTAAAAGTTAATTAGGATTAATAAAATTTTGCTTTTCTATTTAAAAGTGGGGGTAATTGGTTTAAGATAGCCTCTGTAATTTGTTGGAAGATTAATAGAGGTCTCAATAATAACATTATGAATACTGGTAAAAATAAGACAATCGTATTTGGTCATCGTGGTTATCCCGCAAAATTTGCGGAAAATTCTCTTGAAGGCTTTCGCAATGCAATTAAAAATGGCGTTGAGGGTGTCGAATTTGATGTTCATTTAACTAAAGATGGTGTCCCAGTTGTGATGCACGACGAACGTGTTGACCGCACAACTGATGGTCAGGGCTATATCAAGGATTTTACGCTAGTAGAGCTGCGGCAATTGCATTTGGCTAATGGTGAGCCGGTGCCAGAATTGCGTGAGCTCTTTGACTTGCTTAGCGGCAAGGATGTTTTAATTAACTTGGAGTTTAAGACGGGAATTATCCATTATCAAGGGATTGAAAAGACAGTGTTGTCTTTGGCGAAGCAATATCAATTTGTTCATCCGCTTATTTATTCGTCCTTTGATTACGTAACGCTAAAGAATTGCCAAGAAATTGACCCTAACCAGATATATTGTTATTTGACGGATCAGGATGTTACTAACTCGGCTAAACTAATTAAGGAAAATCATTTTGCTGGGATTCATCCGGGAAAATTTCTCGCCTCACAAGAAGCAATCACGCAGCGAATTTGGACAGTTGATGATCCAGCTGTTGCCAAAAAATACTTTCAGCGGCATGTTGCCGGAATTTTTACCAATAATTATCCTGTAATGATTAAATTGCGGAATCAAGTGCAGGGCCTGGCATAATAAATTAGCTAAAAATTAAAAAATAATTGTAGAAAAATGATGATATTAATTGTATAATTTGTTCATATGAAAAAGAAAGTTTGGTGAAATTATATGGTTAAATTAATCAATTATATGAAAAAAGGCTTAGCAGATGCTCCTTCAAATCCGATTTTGAAGTTTTCTGATTATGCTAGCAAGATTCCGGATGTTGTTAAGTTCACGCTAGGTGAGCCCGACTTTAACACCCCAGAACATATTAAGGAAGCTGCCAAGAGGAGTATCGATGATAACCATTCTCACTATGCACCTTCTAACGGTACAATGGGGCTTAGAACGGCGGCAAGTCAATTTTTAGCTAAAAAATATGGTCAAAAGTATGATCCAGCTACTGAAGTTTTGGTAACTAATGGGGTAACGGAGTCAATTTTTGACGCCGAAGTCGCATGCTTAAATCCTGGCGATATAATGGTTGTTCCAACACCAGCTTTCTCATTATATATGACTGATGAAACTGTGTTGGGAACAGGTGTTAAAATCGTTGAGATTGATACTTCTGCTGACAACTTTAAGTTGACACCAGCTAAGCTGCAAAAAGTTATTGATGAGTATGGTGACAAAGTTCGGATGCTCGTGATGAACTATCCAAGCAATCCAACTGGTGCAATGTACAGTCAAAAAGAGCTTGATGCTTTAGCCGATGTTGTCCGTGATAAGCCAATTTTTGTTGTTTGTGATGAAATTTATAGTGAATTAAATTACGATCAACCACATGCCTCAATGGAAAAGAGCCTGCACGATCAAGTGATCTTGATGAATGGGGTCTCCAAGTCTTGGGCAATGACTGGCTACCGGATTGGGATTGTTTGTGCGCCAAAGGATATTTTGGAACAAATTGCCAAGGTTCACCAAGCAGCCAACACTACTGAGCCAACACCAATGCAAGATGCCGCTGAAGAAGCTTTTAAGAATGGCATGGATGATTCGCAACCAATGAAGGCAGAATTCCTAAAGCGGCGCGACGTTCTTTACAATGGTTTGACTAAGATTGGCTTTGAATGTGTCAAGCCAAACGGTGCTTTCTACATTTTTGCTAAAATTCCGGATGGTTTTGAACAAGATGATGAAAAGTTCATTTATGAATTGGTTGACAAGGCTCGCGTAGCCGTAACTGCCGGTTCCTGCTTTGACAAAGGCGGTAAGGGTTGGATTAGATTTTCTTATGCCGTTTCGATGGATGTAATTAATGAAGGTCTAAAACGACTGGAAAAGTTCGTCAAAGAAAATAAGAAATAAAATTTAAGCAATTTTTACTTGCAATTACGCACGTTTTTCGGTAATATAATTAACGTGCGTTATGGAGGAGTAGCGAAGTGGCTAAACGCGGCGGTCTGTAAAACCGCTCTCTCTGAGTTCGGCGGTTCGAATCCACCCTCCTCCATTGATTGGGTTATAGCCAAGCGGTAAGGCACTAGTTTTTGGTACTAGTATGCGCTGGTTCGAATCCAGCTAACCCAATAATTCTTAAAAGAATTACCCAACCCTAAAAGAAGCAACTTCTATTCAGAAGTTGCTTCTTTTTTGACAAAAAAATATCCAGCCTAACGACTGGATATTAGTTTTAATTATTAAAAGTTAGCCCGTTTAATGTAGCGGTTGTTGTCAACGATGTAGTAACGTTGACCCTTAATTAAAACGGAGCTGCCGTAAGTGCGAACACTAGACTTAGCAGATAATACCTTGTGACCAATCCGCTTACCGTGCTTATTATATAAGTAAGAATTGTGAGTCAATGTTCGCTTAGTACCATCAATGTTAGCTGCTAAGATACGCTTGCGACCGTGGTCAAATTCGTAATACTGTTTGCCATTGATTGTTTCGCTAATGGCGGCATAGCACTTAGTACCAATTTTTAAAATCAGTTTATTAGTCCGTTTGCCGTTTTTGTCATAAATGTAAGCCTTGTGTTTGAGAACACCATTAATGACTAACCCATCAACATCACCAGGACGTTGTGGTGTTGGGTTGATTTCAACTAAGTCGCCTTTTTTAATGTATTGATTTTGGTCAATTAAGTAGTATTCAGTACCGTTGATGCGGACAGGATCGCCAAAGGTAGGGATGTATTGGTCTTTAGCTAAAACAATTGGCAATCCTTGGTTACCGTTTTGATCGTAAATGTAAGAATCACGAGCAAGTTCACGAGTTTTGCGGTCAATATTTCCGGCAGCAATGTATAATTGATTCTTTAAGTTGTAGAACTTACGGTTATTGATTAAAGTTGTACCGTAAGTTTCAACAGTTGAACCAGCATTCATTGTTACATCATTGGCCCGTTTGCCGTCTTGATTGTACAAAAAGGCATTGTGAACTAACGTTTTTTCTACAGGATCAAAAGACTCCGTTAATTTTTGGCGAACAACTGGTTTATCATCGGTATCGTTAGTCTTAGTCGGAATATTTGTTACTTCGGCCTTAGGTGCAGTCGCGGTTTGTGTTGTCTTAGCATTAGTGGCAGCAGTAGTTTCTGCACTTACAGTTTGCTTACTGAGACCAACTAAAGAGGTAAGAGCTAAGCCGATTAATCCAAACTTGATAATATTTTTATTTGAGAAACGATCATAGCCAGTAAATTGTTGACGGTTATGTTTCATATAGAATCCAACCTTTCTAAAGCTTCTTTAATAGTAGTGTACTGTTTTCTAAAATACACCTTCATTTTACCTTAAAACCAAGATTTTCTCGAATTTTTTTGTTAAAAACAATTTGCTTAAGTTAGGGCAAGCAAATTAAAATAAAGGGGGCAGTGAGTAAGATTTATTTTTACAAGTTAGTTTTAACTATTGATCTTGAAAAAATAGTACAATGATAGCTAGTTTACTGTTCACTGAGAAAGGGATTGTTATGCCAAGACTAATTAAAGTGGGAGCTGGTGGTGGTGAAATCAGCTGGCATGAAGCGCTGAAGGATTTACGCGCTGATGATGTAATGTTTTTGGAGCCGGGATTTTATGAATTGCCGCAAGGAATTACCTTAGCAGATATTACAATTAAGGGCACTGGCAGCTTGCCCGAAGATACGACGATTTTGGGGTATGTTAATGTCGCTGCTGACAGTCGGTTCGTCAATTTGGAAAACTTATGCATTAACACAAATAATGATAATAATACTTTGTTTGTACCGGCTGAGGCGAATACTTATCTTAGTTTGCGTAATTGCGTCATCAAGGGCTTTGGCAGTGATACGGCAGCGATTGCGGCTAACGGTAAGATTACGCTTGAACTTTATTCAACTAAGATTATAAACGGCTCGGTATCATTGTTTGCGGACGCCGATTTTCGCTTGGAAATGAATGATTCTTCTATTGAAAATGTGGCCGAAGAATTTGGCGTTTTGGCTTTGGAAGGTCGCGGAACAGCAATAATTAATAATTCGCGGATTCATGGTAGTATTGATACTTTTGTCAAAACTAATGCCGAAGTGGATTTGAATAATTCGGTTGCCGATACGATTTTATTGCAAGGAAAAACATGGCTGAATATGCTAAATAGCAAGATTTTGTCTGATGATGACGCTTGTATGTATATTACCGATGACTCTTGGGTGAATATCGTTGATAGTTATTTCACCGGTGGGATATATTTGGACAAAAAGCCCCACGTAATTGTTCAAAATAGCCAGCTTAGTCGGATAATTGCAGTTAATGAGACGCAAATTACCCTGATTAATTCAGTAATTTTAAATCATGCGGACTTTCAAGATACCGCAAATTGTATTGCACGACGGGTAACCTTTAATGGTGGCAACGAATACCAATATTTTTTGGCATTAGGCGACAAGGCACAAATTGAAGGACACGACTTGGTGTTTAATCCCAATGGTGCAAGTTTAGCGGTTCAGGATAACGCGCAAATGCGGGTTAGTGTAGTTGCCTCAAGTGAGGAATTATTGCCGGTAGAATGCAGCTCAAAGGCCAATGTCAATATCTTAGGAATTAAATGGACCGCTAAGAAAAAATCGTGATAAAAAACTAGTCGTTTTTGTTTGTGCAAATTAGACCAATTTAGATTATAATAAAAGGACACATTTGGAGGAGTGCCTTATGGAAGAACCAATGTACATCAAAATTCATAATCAGATTAAACGCGACATTGAAAATCACGTCTATCGTGTTGGCAGCAGGATCCCTGCCGAGCGGCAATTGGCGCTAAAGTTTGGCGTGTCCCGCATGACGCTGCGACAGGCGATTAAGACCTTAGAGGATGAGGGGATTTTAGAGCGTCGCCTTGGCAGTGGTACTTATGTTGCCAGCCAGAAGGTCCAAGAGAAAATGTCGGGTATTATGTCGTTCACCGAGATTACCCATGCTAACGGGCAGACACCATCAAGTAAGTTAATTTCCTATCATATTGGTAAACCATCTTTGTCAGAAAAAGAGCGGCTGAACCTCGCCGATAGTGAAGAAATTTTGCGGATGGAACGGATTCGTTATGCCGATGAGGTGCCGATATGTTATGAAGTGGTTACTATTCCATATCGCTTAATTCAAAAAATGTCTAAATCTGATATTTCTTCGCACCTATACCAAACTTTAGCCAAAAGCGGCTATGAAGTTGGCCGGGTAACCGAGCATATTTCGGCTGCGGTTGCTAACGAAAATGCGGCGCGCTTATTAGATGCTCGCAAGGGCGAGGCCTTAATTACAAGGTTGCAGGTAACGGAACTAACAACTGGTGAGCCGTTTGAATACACGCGAGCTAGCTATGTTGCTGATCGGTTCGAATTTACCTTTTCAAAATAAAATAAAACTCTGAATTAACAAAAGTTAGTTCAGAGTTTTTTAATTATTTCAAGTCTTCTTTGATTTTACTAGTTGAAATTCCGGGAGTGCGGGGTAAATAGACAACCTTGCAATATGGCTTGAGAAAGTCGAATTTACCTTCCCAGTCATTGCCCATGACGAAGGTATCAATGTCGTAGTTTTGAACATCACTAATTTTTTGTTTCCAACCGTCTTCTGGGATGACCTTGTCAACGTAGCGAATTGCTTCCAAAATGTATTTGCGTTCGGCATAATTATTGTAAGATTCCTTGTGCTTTTGCAGTTGGTTAAATTCATCAGTTGAAAGGCCAACAATTAAGTAGTCTCCCATTTCCTTTGCCCGTTTGAGCAGGCGAACATGTCCGTAGTGCAGTAAATCAAATGTGCCGTAAGTAATAACTTTTTTCATTTTGTAAACGCTCCTATTTGTGCAGTCGCCGTAATCGTATCATATTTATAGTATATAAGTTAAAACATATCCCGCAAGGCCTAATTGTTTGCTAAAATAAGATTAAAAGTGCTCTAGGAGGCTGACAATTGAGTAAAGTAAACGTTTTAGGGATTGACTTCGATAACAAAAGTTTCACCCAATTTCAAAATGAATTTATTGGTCGGATTAATACCCACCAGTCAACTTTTGTTGTTACTGCTAATCCCGAGATTGTAATGGCGGCGAATGAAAATCCTGAATTTATGAAAATCCTGAATTTTGATGCTGATTACATTACACCCGATGGTATTGGAATTGTGAAGGCAGCTAAAATGTTACGCACACCGCTGAAGGAGCGGGTAACGGGTTATGATTTGTTTGTATGGCTGATGAGGCTCGCTAACGATCGCAACTTGCGGGTATATTTAATTGGTGCTAAACCGAACGTTATACATGCTATCCAGGAAAAAATCGCCCATGAATATTCGGGAATTCAATTAGTTGGGGCTGAAAATGGCTATTTTAACGAAGACCTGGAAGTTATAGCTTATCAGATTGAACGGACAGAACCTGACTTAGTGTTTGCTGCATTGGGTTCCCCGCGGCAGGAAAAGCTGTTGTCCATTTTGCGGAAAAATTTGCTACCCGCACTAATGATGGGAGTTGGCGGCAGCTTCGATGTCTTTTCAGGAGCTGTTAAAAGAGCACCATTATTTTGGCAGCACGCCCATCTTGAGTGGTTTTACCGCTTAGTTAAAAACCCGAGCCGCTTTAAACGGATGATGGCTTTGCCTAAATTTGTCCACGAAATTCACGAAGAAAAAAAGGAAAAGAAGTAACATGAAAGTTTTGCATGTCAACGCAGGTCTGGAAGCAGGCGGAGGGTTGACGCATATTGTTAACTTATTAACGGAAGCCAAAAGAGAGGGCGAAGATTTTACTTTGCTTTGCCTTGCCGAAGGCCCAGTTGCCCAAGCCGCACGAGAAGCGAACTTGCGAGTTGCGGTACTTGGAATTAATAGCCGCTACGATGTGGCAAGTCTTGGTAAACTTGCTGCCTTTATTAATGATGGCAATTATGACATTGTCCATACTCACGGGGCGCGAGCTAACTTGTTCTTGGCATTAATCCGGCGCAAACTCGGCGCTAAGTGGTGCGTGACGGTCCATTCCGACCCTTACCTTGACTTTGCTGATCGCGGTATGCTGGGCAAGTTGTTCACGGCGGCTAATCTTTATGCACTTAGAAAAAGTGACTGTGTGTTTGCCGTAACCAAAACCTTTGCCAACTTACTTGTGCATAAGGCGCATGTTAATCAAAATAAAGTCCATGTTATCTACAACGGCATTTTCTTTCATCAAGATAGTGAAATTCCGGCCAAATATCCCGAAGCAACATTTAATATAATTAACGTTGCACGCGTAGAAAAGGTCAAGGGTCAGGACTTATTATTGCGAGCTTTGAAAAATTTAAATAATGCCAATGTTCATTTGTTTATTGCTGGCGATGGCTCGCAAATGGCAACGTTAAAGGATTTAGTGCAAAAACTAGATTTGGGTCCGCAAGTGACTTTTCAAGGCTTCATGACGCAAAAGCAACTGCAAAATTTATATCGGCGGATGGATTTGGCAGTTTTGACGTCGTATTCAGAAAGTTTCCCCTTAGTTCTGCTCGAAGCCTGTGATAATCTAGTGCCGCTGTTATCCACCGATGTTGGTGATATTGAAATGATGATTCCGGATCAAGATAGTGGCTTTATAGCTAAGGTCGGAGACCTTAGCTCAATTACAAATGCTTTGCGTCAGGCAGTTGCTACACCTAAAAACGAATTAGAAGAAATGGCTATTCGCGAAAAAGCTTATATTACCGAACATTTTTCTGTTGCAAACCAGTTAGAAGCTATTATTCAAGAATATCAGGCAGTAATTAAACGCTAAAACTATTGCTTATAATCATCTGAATGTCTATAATTAAGAACAAAAATATTAGTGAAAAAATTAATAAGGGGATAAAATGTTTTATCAAGAATTAGATCAAGATGATTCTTTGGTTTTGCATACAGACTTGTATGAATTAAATATGATGTACACCTACTTCAAAGAAGGCATTGCTGACCGTAATGCTGTTTTTGAAGCTTTTTATCGCACTGAACCATTTGGTAACGGTTATTCAGTATTTGCTGGGCTAGAGCATGTTATCATGTACTTGAAAAATTTGAAATTTAAGGAAAGTGACCTTCAATATTTGAAGGAAGAAGTTGGCTACGATGATGATTTTATTGATTATTTGCGCCACTTCGAATTTAAATTGAGCGTGCGCTCAATGCGTGAAGGTGAAATTGTCTTTGCCAATGAGCCGCTTGTTCAAGTTGAGGGCCCACTAGCTCAATGTCAATTAGTTGAAACGACAATTTTAAATATTATTAACTTTCAAACTTTGCTGGCAACTAAAGCTGCACGAGTTAAATTAGCTGTTCAGGGCGATGGTGTAATGGAATTTGGTAGTCGGCGCGCGCAAGAAGCCGACGCTGCTATTTGGGGAACACGTGCCGCTTACATTGGTGGCTTTGACTCTACTAGTAATGTCCGTGCCGGTAAATTATTTGGTATTCCTGTTTCTGGAACGCATGCCCACTCACTAGTTGAAGCCTTTGGCAGCGAGTACGAGGGCTTTAAAGCCTATGCCGAAACACACAAAGATTGTGTCTTTTTGGTTGATACTTACGATACGGTGCGCAGCGGTGTTCCTAATGCCATTCGGGTTGCTAACGAAATGGGCGATAAGATTAATTTTCAAGGTGTGCGCATTGATTCTGGTGACCTTGCTTACATTTCTAAACAAGTACGTAAGGAATTAGATGATGCTGGTTATCCGAATGCCAAAATTTTTGCTTCTAATGACCTTGATGAAACAACGATCACCAGCTTAAAGATGCAAGGTGCTAAAATTGATGTCTGGGGAATTGGTACCAAGTACATTACCGCTTTTGATCAGCCCGCGCTTGGTGCTGTCTATAAGCTGGTATCAATGGCAGATGAGCACGGTCAGATGCATGACACGCTCAAGATTTCTTCAAATGCAATTAAGGTTTCAAATCCAGGAAAAAAGCAAGTTTGGCGGATTTCAGCTAATCGGAAAAAGAAGAATGAGGGTGACTGGATTGCTCGCAGCGGCGTTGATCCACGCAAGTTTGATTCATTATACATGTTCCACCCGCAGTACACTTATATCAATAAGATTGTGACTGATTACACGGCTGAGCCGCTATTGAAGGACATCTTCAAGGACGGCAAGCTTGTTTATGACCAACCTAAATTAATTGATATTAAAAAATTCTGCACCCAAAACCTTGATGGTTTGTGGGATGAATACAAGCGGATGCTTAATCCGCAGGAGTATCCGATTGACTTGTCACAAGACTTATACGATAGCAAGATGAATTTAATTAAAGATATTCGTCAAAAAATTACCGAAAGGAATGCAGCTAAATGAGACCACTGCAAAAAGAAATAATTGCTTACGAGCACGTGTTGCCAGAGATTGACCCCCAAACAGAAATTAGGCGATCTGTTGACTTCTTAAAAGATTATTTAAAGGCGAATCCCTTTTTAAAATCTTATGTGCTAGGGATTTCTGGCGGTCAAGATTCTACTTTGACGGGAAAATTAACGCAAATGGCAATTAGTGAATTACGCGCAGAAACTGGCGATAATTCTTACCAATTTATTGCTGTGCGCCTGCCTTATGGCGTTCAAGCTGATGCCCAAGATGCAGCTGATGCCGTGGCTTTCCAACAGCCAGATCAGGACTTGATTGTTAATATTAAGCCGGGAGTTGATGCGACTGTTGCCAGTTTAGAAGCAGCTGGGCAGACAATTACGGATTTTAATAAAGGCAACATTAAAGCGCGGGAACGGATGATTGTCCAGTATGCAATTGCTGGTGCTCATAATGGCGCCGTAGTCGGTACCGATCATGCCGCCGAAAACTTTAGCGGCTTTTATACCAAATATGGTGATGGTGCTGCGGATGTGACGCCGTTGTTCCGGTTAGATAAGCGGCAAGGCAAGCAGATGCTTGAAGCATTGGGCTGTCCTAAGCATCTTTATCTAAAAACGCCAACTGCTGATTTGGAAGAAGACCGCCCGTCGTTACCTGATGAAAAGGCGCTGGGCGTCACTTATAATGAAGTCGATGACTACTTAGAAGGTCGCACGATTTCAGAAGCTGCTGCGAAGCAGATTGAAGCACTGTGGTTAAAGAGTGAGCATAAACGGCACTTGCCTGTAACTGTGTTCGATGATTTTTATCAAAAATAAAAAGGTCGCTAGCTAGCGGCTTTTTTGTTACGCTAATATTACATTGTGTAACAAAAATGTAATATTTTTGTATAATTTTGGTAAAAATCTGTTATACTATCCTTAATAAATAAAGGAGGTATTCTTATGAAAAACAAATATATTTTACTAGTAGTAGCTGCAACTTTGGCAAGTAGTGGCTTAACAGCGGTCAGCCCAGTTGCTGCAGCAGTTAAACCGGCACAGGAGACTACTCAAGATAACAGTAATTACATTACGACTTATCCTAATAAGTTGCGCGGCACTTGGTATTATTATGATGGTAAAAAGTTGTGTAAAGAAGTTATCGGCAAAAAGACAATAACGGATTACCGTAGTGGTAAAAAATTCTCTCATCTTATCTTGCATGCTTATGTTGCTCATGACCCGGCAACAATGGATAAAACAGAGCTTGCCCGTACTAAGAACTGGGTAACTGCAGAAAAGAGAAAGTTACAAGGGCTTAGCTGGGTCGGCATTCATGGCTGGAGTGATGCAGCTGGTGCCGGCAACTTTATCAATGTTTCGCAATTAAAGGGACACAAAGTTCTAACAAGTGCTTATGGTGCAGGCGTTTGGGCCGATTATCATGCTTATAAAACGCCAAAATTAGCTAAAAAATTACAGAAGAAGCACTATCATCAATTTTCATATCTGCAATAATTTTGCTTTTGCAATTGTATCAAACTGCCAGTTTTTATTTTAATAATTATTAGAATCTAAGCATTAAAACGCGTAAAATAGCAATAATTATTTAAATAAAGGAGCAATATTGATGAAAGAACTTTACTTGATGCGTCATGGTGAAACTGTATTTAACAAGCGCAAGTTAATTCAGGGAGCTGTTGACTCGCCTTTAACGGCAGACGGCATTAAAATGGCACAAAAAATGGGCGCATACTTGAAAAAACAAGGCTTAACCTTTGATCATGCGTATACATCAACGCAAGAGCGGGCAAGCGATACACTGGAACTAGTGACCAAGCAGCCTTATGAGCGGTTAAAGGGACTCAAAGAATGGGATTTTGGCTTGTTTGAAGCGCAACCGCAATACCTGTTGCCCAAGTTTACTTTTAAAGATCCAGCCGAAGCCAGCTTTTTTGTACCGTACGGTGGTGAGTCAACGCAGCAGGTGATGGCGCGAATGCAAAAGACGCTTAGTAAGATTATGGCTCGTCCAAAGCATCAGCGAGTGTTAGTGGTTAGTCATGGATTAGCGATGTGGATGTTTTTGGCTAATTTTATGTCGTTTGCAGAAATGGCAGAAAAAGTTAAAGATATGCCTAATTGTTGCGTCCTGCGACTTGGATACGATGCTGGCAAATTTACATTTGAGCAGATAATTGATGTGCGTAATTTACCAGAATAGTTAAAATAAGCGTTACTAGTTATTGCTAGCAATGCTTTTTTAGTTAAAAGCATAAATTCTTGCTTGACCAGAAAAATTCGTGTATTGTGTTATTCATGTAAAGCTTACAAAAAGTAAGTAAAAAGAAAGAACAGGAAGAACATGGTACGAATAAACGACGAATTAATTTTTGGCTTGGATTCGTTTGGCGATGTGCCAGATGATCCAGCAACTAATCAGCCGGTGACTTACGGTAAGGCCCTCCAGCAGATTATCAAGGAAGCTAAATTAGCTGATGACTTGGGGATTGATGTAATTGCTTTAGGCGAACACCACCGACCAGAATATGCTATTTCTAGTCCTGAAATTATGTTGGCGGCGATTGCTAGTGTAACTAAGAGAATTAAGCTGAGTACTGGGGTAACGGTTTTAAGTTCGGATGACCCAGTGCGTGTTTATGAGCGCTTTGCAACTCTGGATAATATTTCGGGTGGCCGTGCTCAAGTCATGCTTGGGCGCGGCTCATTTACTGAATCCTTTCCGCTATTTGGCTATGACTTAAATGATTATAACGAATTATTTGAAGAAAAGGTTGCCATGTTTAACGAATTACGTGAGGGTAAACCGGTAACTTGGGAAAGTGAATACACACAGAATTTAAATAATGTCGAAATTTACCCTAAGATTACAGGCCACAAGCTAGACACTTACATTGGTGTTGGCGGTACGCCAAGTTCTGTTATTCGGGCAGCACGCTACGGCTTCCCAGTAATTATGGCAATTATTGGTGGCGATCCAGCAAGATTTCGGCCATATGTTGACTTATATAATGCCGCAGCTGCGCAATATCACAATCCGCAACATTCGTTGGGGATACATTCACATGGGGTAATTGCGGAAACTGATGAAGAAGCGTATGAGATTGGTTGGAAATATTTGCGGCGCTCAATGGATCGGATTGGTGCAGATCGTGGTTGGCCACCGATGACCAAGGAACACTTTGATTATGAAATCCAAACTGGTTCTTACTATATTGGTACTCCTGAACATGTGGCCCATAAGATTGCCGACAAAATGACGCAAGTCGGCGTTAAGCGATTTGACTTTATTTATGGTGCTGGTGGTCAAACTGCTACTATGCGAGAAAACATTTTACGTTTATATGGACAAAAGGTTGTGCCGATGGTTAAGGATTTGCTTAATTCTGGCGCTTATCAATTTAAATAATCTAATAGCCAACAAAATAGGCCTTGTATGGCTATTTTAGGATTGTTAAAATATGTAAATAGAAATATCTACTGGTTTTGACAAGAGAGAATTAAAATGAAAGATTTGTATTTAATGCGTCATGGCGAAACGATTTTTAATCAACGCAAGTTAGTTCAAGGTGCAGTTGACTCACCATTGACTGCAGCTGGAATTAAGGATGCCGCTAAAATGGGCGCGTACCTTAAGCAGCAAGGATTAACCTTTGACCACGCATTCGCCTCAACGCAAGAGCGAGCAAGTGATACTTTGGAATTAGTGACTAAGCAGCCGTATGAGCGGCTAAAAGGACTAAAGGAATGGGACTTTGGCTTGTTTGAGGCCCAGCCAGAATATTTATTGCCCAAATTTGTTTTTACTGATGCTGGTCAAGCTGACTTTTTTGTTCCTTATGGTGGCGAAGCCGCAGTGCAGGTCATGGATAGAATGGATAAGACAATTAGCCAAATCATGGCGAAGACTGATAATCAACGGGTACTAGTTGTTAGTCATGGTGCGGCTATTTTAATGTTTTTAGTTAAGTGGATGACGAGTACAGAGATAGTTAAAATTAAGGATTTGCCCAATTGCACTGTGCTGCATTTTACTTATAATACTGCTACTGGCAAGTTTGCTTTTGTGGAAATGTTTGAGCCACATAAATTATAGTTAAACTTTTAAAAACCAAATATTTGGCTAAAAATTGTTGTAAACTTTTTTGAAAAGGCTTTTTCGCCTAGAAATGTTTTGTTATAATTAAGAAATCGAACAAGAACTAAAAAGTTTTGTGGGCAGTAACTGTTTTTGAATGTACGACTTATACTTAATAGTTAAGGTAGCGCTATTGAGTAATAATTTTGCAAGAAGAAGCAGTTAGAGAACCCGTAAGGTTCTTCCCAATAGTTCGGAAGTTAAAGAAGTCCTGCAAACTGGCAGGACTTCTTTTTCTTATATTAGGTTAAGGAGGTATTTTGATGAAGAAAAACAAAAAAATGTTGGCGTTACTGTCTGCTGCATTATTAGTAACTGGTTGGACGGGAATTAATAATTTTAATCATGCTCAAACTGTTAATGCTAGTCAGACAACTAAATTGCAATTAGCTCATAAGTCACGTGTTTATAATAAGAAGGGGCAAAAATTATGGTACTACCAAGGTCATAGTGCTCTTCTTTCTACTAAGAAAACCGTGAAAGTTTCGGAGAAGCCTAAAGCGATTACCGATCCAAGAACTAAGCGTTATTCTTTTCATGATAAGGATTGGAACTGGTTTTCTTTACCTTATAAAACAATTAAGGGCAAGCTGTATTATAATATCGGTCATGGTGGTTATATCAAGGCTGGTAATGTGTCCTTAGTTAATGGCTATGAAGTTTTAGCTAATCAGGCAATCGTGACCATTACTAAGAAAATGTTTAATAAAGATGCTAAGACGATTTATGTTTATGATGTCAAGCAGGAAAAGTTTGTTAAGCAGAACTTTAAACTAGGACAAAAGATAACGATTGATTCAGAAGCTGATGGTGATGAAATGCAGATGACCGACGCGGATGAATATGCTAATTTGTATCATATTAAAGATACCAATCAATTTCTTTGCCAATATTATGATGAAGATGATGAGACTGTAGGCACGACATATACTAATGCTAATTTACTACCTTATGGAAAATTCACGCATGTTCTTGTTACTAAGGATACAAATCTTTATACTGAAAAAGGTGAAAAAGCTACCCAAATAGTTAGTACTAAGAATAATCCCCATAAAGTTGAAGAATTAGTCGATAAAAAGGGTTCTGAAGAAGCAGTGGTTAAGGAACTGTATTTATGTTTACCGGGTCAAGAAAAACCAGAATTATTTTATCAGCTACAATATAATTACCGGTATATTTATAATAAAAATGAATTTGATCTAATTAAGGCAGCTGATGTGAAATATATTTATGGTCCCCAATTACAGATTGCTAATACTCCTGAGGCAGCGCTTAATGGGCAGCAGTTACTGACAACTGCAGATAAGTCAGAATTGCAGGCACTGGTTGACCAGGCACCAGATATTGAAAAATGCTATCATGATAACCCTAATTTAGTTAATGGCTATGCTGAGCAATATCTTCAAAGGATAAAGCAAGCAAAGTATATTTTAGAATCACGAATTAGTAATAAGTTTGATGTTGCCAAAGAATCTGCTATTTTACAGAATTTGATTAATGAAATGAAATTGCCACAGAATCAAGATGGTAAGTGGGACGCACCTAAGTCTAATTAAATATTGACAAAGATTGTTCAAGTAGTACAATTATTTCTAACTGAAGATATGTTTTTTGAGTTAGTCATTCAAAGAGAAGACCGTGTGCTGAGAAGGTTAATGGCTGCTTGAAAAATGCTCCTTGCAGCGTTAAATAATAATAATTAAGAGGTAACAAACACTGTTGCAATTGAGGTGGTACCGCGTCTAGTAGCGTCCTCAAGTTTGCTGACAGTGTTTTTTATTTTATCAAAAAAGGAGAATATTAATGAAGAAACTGACAAGTTCTGAATTTAGACAAATGTTCTTGGACTTCTTTAAAGAACATGGTCATATGGTATTACCGAGTCAATCACTGATTCCGCAAGATGACCCAACATTATTGTGGATTAACTCTGGGGTTGCCACAATGAAGAAGTATTTTGACGGTTCAGTTGTGCCAAAGAACCACCGCATTACTAGCTCACAAAAATCAATTAGAACTAACGATATTGAGAATGTTGGTAAGACCGCACGTCACCAGACTTTCTTTGAAATGCTTGGTAATTTTTCGGTTGGTGACTACTTTAAGAAGGAAGCAATTCCGTGGGCTTGGGAGTTTTTAACCAGTCCTGACTGGTTAGGTTTAGATAAGGATAAACTGTACTGTACCGTTTATCCTAAAGATACCGAAGCACAAGAAATTTGGATGAAGACAGGGATGCCTGAAGACCACATTGTGAAGCTAGAAGAAAACTTCTGGGACATTGGTGAAGGTCCGTGTGGTCCTGACTCCGAAATCTTCTATGACCGTGGTCAAGAAAATAACGACGTTGCAGAAGACGACCCAGAAAACTTCCCGGGTGGTGAAAATGCACGTTACCTAGAAATTTGGAACATTGTGTTCTCACAATATAACCACTTAGCTAATGGCAAATATGTTGACCAGCCGCATAAGAACATTGATACGGGGATGGGACTAGAACGGGTTCTGTCAATCTTGCAAGATGCACCAACTAACTTTGAAACCGACTTGTTTATGCCAATTATCCATGAAACTGAAAAAATGACGGCTGGCAAGAAGTATGAGATTGATGATGAAAACACGCCGGCATTCAAGATTATTGCTGACCACGTTAGAACTGTCAGCTTTGCGATTGCCGATGGTGCTTTGCCATCAAATACTGGTCGTGGCTATGTTTTACGTCGACTAATCCGACGTGCAGACTTAAATGGTCAACGCTTGGGTATCAAGGGTGCTTTTCTTTATAAATTAGTGCCAGTTGTTGGTGAAATTATGCAGAGCCACTATCCAGAAGTGACAGAGCAAAAGAACTTTATTGCTAAGGTAATTAAGAATGAGGAAGAAAGATTCCAAGTAACGCTTGAATCTGGCTTGACTTTGCTTGATGACTTGATTGCAAAGGCGCAAAATTCTGCCGATAAAACTATTTCTGGTAAGGATGCCTTTAAGTTATTTGATACTTATGGTTTTCCTTATGAATTAACCTTTGAATCCGCTCAAGATGCCGGCTTAAAGGTTGATAAGAAGGGCTTTGATACCGAAATGCAAGCGCAGAAAGATCGGGCACGTAATGCTCGTGGTGACTTGCAATCAATGGGTGCTCAAGATGTTACCTTAATGAATATTAAGGATAAGTCCGAATTTGAATATGGTGTTTATGAAGAAAAACACGCTAAATTAATCGATATTATCGTTAATGATGAATTGGTTGACCAGACTGACAGTGAGACTGCTACTTTAATTTTTGATAAAACACCATTTTACGCAGAACGTGGTGGTCAAGTAGCTGACCACGGTGCAATTTACAATCAAGAAGGTGAGCTAGTTGCCAAGGTAACCGATGTGCAACACGCACCAAACGACCAAAACATGCATTTTGTTCAAGTAGTTTTGCCACTCGTAAAGGGTCAAGAATATGTCTTGAAGATTGACCGTGATCGCCGCGAAGGTTTGCGCCACTCACACTCAGCAACCCACTTGCTTCATGCAGCATTGCGCAGCATTTTGGGTGACCATACTCACCAAGCCGGTAGTTTAGTTGAACCTGACTATTTACGTTTTGACTTTACAGCGATTGAACCATTAACTGATAAGGAACTTAAGTCAGTCGAAGCTTTGGTCAACCAAAAGATTTGGGAAGCCTTAGATGTTAAGACGACAGTTACTGATGAAGAAACCGGTAAGAAGATGGGCGGGTTGGCCTTGTTCGACGGTAAATACGGTGATAAGGTCCGCGTTGTCCAAATGGGTGACTTCTCTAGTGAGTTCTGTGGCGGGACACACTGTGACAACACCAACCAAATCGGAATTTTTAAGATTACTTCCGAGTCAGCAGTTGGTGCCGGCGTCAGAAGAATTGAAGGGGTCATGTCCAAGAAGGCTTATGAATACTTAGCTGAACGGTCGAACTTACTCGATGATATTCAAACAGAAGTTAAATCAACTAAGCCAGAGGATATTATTGATAAGATCGATAGTCTTGAAAAAGAATTGCATGACAGTCAAAAGCAAGTTGGAGATCTTAACTTGAAGATTAACCAAGCTAAGGCCGGTGAAATTTTTAATGATGTTGAACAAGCTGGCGATTTGACAGTTATTGCCAAGAAGGCCGACGTTAGCGGAATGAATGATTTGCGTGAACTTGCTGATACGTGGAAGAGCGGCAATAAGTCTGATGTCTTAGTCTTAGCAGCAGCTAATGATGGCAAGGCCAACATGATTATTAGTTTGGGCCAAAAGGCTTTGGATAAAGGCTTGAAGGCTGGCGACTTAATTAAGCAGGCTGCACCAATCTTTGGTGGTGGCGGTGGTGGCCGTCCAAATATGGCTCAAGCTGGTGGTAAGAAGCCAGAAGGCCTTGACGATGCTATTAAGGCAGTTGTTGAAATAATTACTAAAAATTAATTGATTGAGTTTGAACTGTTTTTCAAGTAAAATTGTGTTAGGAGGAATGAAAATGAGTTCGCTAGATAAAACAATGCATTTTGATTTTAATCAAAATAAAGGCAAGAATGTTTATGATACTCTCCAAGATGTATATGATGCGCTTGAGGAAAAGGGCTATAATCCAATTAATCAGATTGTCGGCTACCTATTGTCTGGCGATCCAGCATACATTCCGCGGCACAATGACGCTCGTAATTTGATTTTGAAGCATGAGCGTGATGAAATTATTGAAGAACTTGTCAAAAGTTATCTTGGAAAAGACAAGTAATGCGTTTAATAGGTTTAGATGTCGGGTCTAAGACAGTTGGCGTTGCCGTTAGCGATGAATTGGGGATTACTGCCCAGAAGGTAGAGACGATTCCAATTGATGAAGCTAAGTTTAGTTTTGGGATGCGCCCACTTAAAAAAATCGTTCGGCAGTATGATGCGGATGGTTTTGTCTTGGGCTTACCCAAAAACATGGATGGCACATCTGGCAATTCGGTTGCGCGCAGCAAGGCTTATGGTGAGCGGTTGATCGCTAAGTTTGGCTTGCCCGTATATTATTCAGACGAGCGCCTGACAACGATTGAATCGCGTCGGGTCTTAGTAGAAGAAGCTGGCATGCATGACCGCCACCAGCGTAAAGAAGTAATTGACCAAATGGCCGCTGTCTTGATTTTACAAAATTATTTAGACTTACACCGAAAGGATTAATATGACACAAGAAGTTCACGGTGATGACCGGCAAATTACCCTTGTTGATGACAAGGGCAATGAAGAATTATACGAAGTTTTATTTACATTTCATTCAGATGACTATGACAAGTCTTACATCTTACTTTATCCAGCTGCAGTAGGTGATGATGAAGAAGTTGAAGTTCAAGCATTTAGTTATGATGCTGATGATGCAGGCGATGTGACCAGCAGCGATTTGCACGAAATTGAATCAGACGATGAATGGAACATGGTTCAAGGGGTGTTGAATACTTTCTTGGATGATGACCGTTTAAGTGGTGAATAAAAAAGAAAGACTGGCTTAGCCAGTCTTTTTTTATTAATAGAGAAAAATAGACGACTAATGAATGACAAAATATTAAAAACGTTGGAATTTTCTAAAATTACGCAAAGGTTGGCTGGTCAAGCAATTACGGCACCAGCTAAGGAGCGGGCAATAAACTTAAAGCCCAGCGGTGACTTTGCTCAAGTTGAATTATCTTTAAAGCAGACTTTGGCGTTAGTTAATTTATTGCGAATTAAGGGTCAACTACCGCTGACTGATTTTGAAGATGTCCGTCCTAGTACCAAGCGTTTGCGGATCAAGGCAAATTTGAATGCCAAAGAATTGGGGAATATCCTACTTGTCTTGGTTTTAGCCAATGAAGTTAATAGCTTTTTGGCAGATGTTAATGGCGAGCAACTAAACTTAGAGGCAATTACAGGAATTGTCGCCGAGCTAGATGTTCCCGAAATGTTATTGAACGAACTTAAGCGCGCACTTGACTTTGATGGTGAGATTTTAGATACGGCTTCAAGCAATTTGGCCCACTTGCGTCACGACTTAAAGAGCAATGACGAAGAGATCAAGGTGCGAATGGATGCCTATACTAAGGGCAGCAGCAGTAAATATTTATCAGAACAGATTGTGACCATTCGTGATGACCGCTATGTTATTCCGGTTAAGCAAGAATATCGGGCAAAATTTGGTGGTGTGGTCCATGATCAGAGTGCCAGTGGCCAGACTTTATTCGTGGAACCCGGTGCAGTTCTAAGTTTAAACAATCGCCAACAGAATTTATTAGCTCAGGAGCGGCAAGAAATTAACCGTATTTTACGGCAATTATCAGACTTGGCACGTGAAGAAGTGGTGCGACTCGATGCAATTGCTACGGCCCTAACCGAATTGGACTTTTTGCAGGCTAAGGCACATTTGGCTCGGGCAATGAAAGCAACTGAACCAAAGTTAAACCAAAAACATGAATTGAATTTATTACAGGCACGTCACCCGCTGATTGATCCAGAAAAGGTCTTGCCTAATGATATTCGCTTGGGACTTGAATTTGATACGATGTTAATTACCGGTCCTAACACTGGTGGTAAGACGATTACCCTCAAGACAACTGGTCTTTTGCAATTAATGGCGCAAGCTGGCTTATTTATTCCAGCTGCTGAGGGCAGTCAGGTCGGTGTTTTTAAAGATATTTGTGCTGATATTGGTGATGAGCAGTCAATTGAGCAGTCACTCAGTACTTTTTCATCGCACATTAACGATATTATTCAAATTATGAAAAAGGTTGACGATCAGACACTAGTTTTAATTGACGAAATTGGGGCTGGGACTGATCCAGAAGAGGGTGCCAGCCTGGCAATCAGTATTTTGGACTTTTTGCGTAAGAAAAAAGCTAAAATCATGGTTACAACGCACTATCCAGAATTAAAACTGTACGGTTATAATCGTTCGCGGACAAGCAATGCATCAATGGAATTTGATGTGAAGACACTGTCACCGACTTATCGTTTGCAAATTGGGATTCCTGGTCACAGTAATGCTTTTGCGATTGCGCGGCGGCTAGGAATGCGTGAGGATGTTGTTAAAAACGCACAGGAATTGATGTCTGATGAAAATTCGGACATTAATACTATGATTATGCGCTTAGATAAGCAGACCAAAGCAGCAACCGATGCTCGTAATCACTTGGAAAGTAGCCTTGATCGTAGTGAAAAGTTAGCGGAAAAATTGCAGCAGGCACTTGATTGGTATAATCAACGTGTGCAAAAGCAACTTGAGTTTGCGCAAGAACGGGCAAATGAGGTTGTTGCTAAAAAGCGCAAGAAAGCCGATCAAATTATTGCTAAGTTGGAAGAGCAGCACGGTAGTGTTAAGCAAAATGAGGTAATCGCTGCCAAGGGTGAATTTAACCAATTAGCAAAACAGGAAGAAAATCTGGCGCACAATAAGGTGTTGCAGCGTGAAAAGAAGCGGCATCATGTTACAGTTGGCGATCGGGTTAAAGTTTTGTCTTATGGTCAAGTGGGAACAATTACTAAACGCCTAGGTGAGCACCAATATGAAGTGCAAATGGGGATTATTAAGGTTAAAGTTAGTGATCGCGATGTTGAAAAAATTTCGGGTGAAACTAAGACTAAGCCGCAAAAAATGGTGCGTGCCACTAGTGCTAATCGCCGCAGTAATGCCCGGAGTGAACTTGACTTGCGCGGTCAACGCTATGAAGAAGCTATGACTAATCTTGATCGCTACATTGATTCGGTCTTGTTAGCTGGACTTGATGTTGTGACGATTATTCACGGTATTGGGACCGGGGCTATTCGTAAAGGTGTTTGGCAGTACTTGGCTTCCAGCAGCCATGTTAAGAGTTATAATTATGCACCAGCCAATGAAGGTGGCAATGGTGCAACAATTGTTCATTTAAAGTAAAGCACTTGTAAAAAGTAAGTCAGCTTGCTATACTAAAATCATTAAGAGATAACGTAAGTTTATGTAGGAGGTATTTTCATGGTTGATGAATTAACAGATGAAAATTTTGAAGAAGAAACCAAAGATGGTGTCGTTTTAACAGACTTTTGGGCAACTTGGTGTGGTCCATGTAAGATGCAATCACCAGTTGTTGATCAATTGGCTGAGGAACGTCAAGACGTTAAGTTCACTAAGATGGACGTTGACCAAAATAAAGAAACGCCAAACGCTTTAGGCATTATGGCGATTCCAACAATGATTATTAAAAAAGATGGTAAGATTGTTGATCGTTTGACTGGTTATACACCAAAGCCAAAGCTTGACCAAATCTTAAATCAATATACTGATTAGTAAGAAAGAGCCTCTCGCAAATGCGGGAAGCTCTTTTTTTGCTATGTTATTTTTCTTTTAAGAGGTCACGAATTTCACGTAAGTAATCGTCGGTCGTTGGTCCGGATGGTGCCTCTTTTTCTGGCTGATGCTTAGTTAATCGGTTAATTCCTTTAACTAAGAGGAATACGATGATCGCGATAATTAAGAAGTTAATTACCGTATTGATGAAGGCACCGTATTTAAAAGTCGCGCCGCCAACTCGTAAAACTAGATTTGAAAGGTCAATTTTGCCAATAAATAATCCAATTAGTGGGTTAATCAGGTTGTTAACCAGAGAATTGACGATATTAGTAAAGGCACCACCGATAATTACACCAACAGCCAAATCAATGACGTTGCCGCGTTGAATAAATTCTTTAAATTCTTTGAGCATTTTTGATCCTCCTATTATACCTTAATCATAGGTCAAGATGACAAAGAAGTGGTAGAAAAAAGATTAGATTGCTACTAAAAAATATTTGTACTATATAATTATTGATTGCTTTTTACTAAGAAGGAGATTTAACACAACTACAGTGATTGCGGCAATTTAAATAGGAGAGCCTAATAAATATTGTAATAATAGTTTGTAAATAATCAGCAAAATATTTTAAATAAAAAGTTTAAAATAAAATTGTCCGTATTCTATCTAAATAAGTGCAAAAATAGTCATAGCGATTAAGCATATAACTTAACAAAAGTAGTTAGTCAAATTGAGCAATTAATTGGACCTTTTGCTTTTTTTCGTCAATGTTGACGTCACATTCAGTAATGCGGCCGTTTTGTTTTTGCATTGCCTCGGCGACGATACCAGCCTCAAGCGAAAACTCGTGACTGTCACTATTCAGGCGGTCGATGACAGTTTGACCGTTTAATTCAAAAATAATTGTTGTTCGCTTTTCTTTAATTTTAGTTAAAGTGCCAAATTCAGCTGTCGCAAAAAAGCTGTTGACGTCTTCATAAGAGGCTAAATCATATTTGCGGGCGACGCGTTTACCGGCCCAATACAAAATAGCGTCATCGTCATCGCCTAAGATTTGTGGCAAGATGAAGTCACGGTACAGTTGATTAATAAAATATACATGTTCGCTTTGCTCAGTATTATTTTGCATAAAGTATTCATCCCTTTTATTCTTTTCTATTTTACCGTAAAATTGATAAGTAGAAAACTTTTAGGGAGAAATTTGTATGATGAACAATCGTCCAATTGGTCTGTTAGATTCCGGTGTTGGCGGACTAAGTGTCGTAAAAAAGGTACTGCAGAAAATGCCGCATGAATCAACGGTTTTTATTGGGGATAATGCCAACATTCCTTATGGCGATAAGTCACAAGCCGACATTATTGACCTCACACGGCAAAGTGTTAAATTTTTATTAAGTAAAAACGTGAAGCTAATTATTTTTGCCTGCAATACTGCAACAGCTGCCGCAATGGCTACCATTCAACGAGAAATTAGCCAACAAATTGTTGGTGTTATCCAATCTGGGGGACTGCTGGCGGCACAAACGACACAAAATAAAAACGTTGCCGTGGTGGCAACGAACTATACAATTTCTCACCACGCTTATCAACAAGAAATTAACTTTCGTGATCCCGAAATTAAGGTAACTGAATTAGCTGCGCCTAAGTTGGTGCCGCTAATTGAGCAAGATGCTAATGAGGCGACTTGTCTTGAGGCAGTTAAATCAACCTTGGCGCCGATTATAACGCAGAAATTTGATACGCTAGTTTTGGGGTGTACCCATTATCCGTTAATTAAGGCTCAGTTTGCCCAAACTCTTGGGGATAAAGTTAGGTTGGTCGATCCAGCTGATCAAGTAGCACAATACACGGCTAACGTGATGGAACGTGATGGTCTACTTAGCACGGCTGATAATAGGCCGACACATGAATATTACACAACTGGTGATGTGGCAATGTTTAATGAATTGGGCAGCAAGTTTTTAAATGATCCAGCATTTAAGGCACAGCATCTGATTAAAGGAGAAGATTATTGATGAAAGAAATTCTATTTGCAACGACTAATCAGGGGAAAGTTAAAGAATTACGCGAGGCTTTTGCACAAGCAGGGATTGAAGCTGTGATTAAAACCAATGCCGACCTGGATAATCCACCAATTGTGGATGAATACGGAACGACTTTTGAGCAAAATGCCAAGCTCAAGGCACACGAACTCGCTGATTTTAGCGGAATGATTACAATTGCCGATGATTCTGGGTTAATGGTTGATGCCCTTGACGGCGCTCCGGGAGTGCATTCTGCACGTTATGCCGGTGAAGGTCATAATGATGCCCAGAATAATGCAAAATTATTGGCAGAGCTTGGCGGTATCCCACAAGAAAAAAGGACAGCCAAGTTCAATACGACGATTGTTGCTTCAATGCCGGGTCAGTTTGACCATGATCTTGTAGTTGATGGTCAATGTGCTGGGCAGATTCTAGCAGCACCTCGCGGCGAAGATGGCTTTGGCTATGATCCGCTATTTTACGTACCAGAAAAGGGTAAAACTTTTGCGCAAATGACTTTGGATGAAAAAAATAGCCTGTCGCACCGCGGACGAGCAATTGTTAAGCTGCTTGCCGCATGGCCAGAGTGGTTAGCACAATTTAATTAAGTAAAAAAGGTTAACTCAATTTAAATGAGTTAACCTTTTTCTATCCTGCTAAAGTAATATTGTTGTCTTGTAAAATCTTGAGGTAAGCTGCTAAATAAATGTCCTGGACGTCTTTTTCTCTGCCGGGTTTAACTTGGAAGTGGATTACATAGTTGACGGTTTTGGCAGTTTGGTTAGTGATGCCGATAATCTTCGGTCCTTGCACCAAAGTCTTTTTAGCAAGCCCGACCTGATTATTTGCCTGATTAATCAGCGTGCGGACTTTGTCAAAGTCATTTTGGACATTTAATTGCAAGGTAATATCTAGGCCAATGCCGCCGTGAGCCAGATTTTGCACAATTGAAATATTGCGGTTAGGGATGTAAATAATGGACCCATCAGTGCCCTTGAGTCGCGTGGTTCTGAGCCCCAACTGGACCACAGTACCAGTTTGATTATTAATTTGGACAATATCACCAACGTCAAATTGGTCTTCACTTAAAATAAAAAAGCCGTTAACTAAGTCGCTGACAAAGCCCTGTGCGCCCATCCCTAATGCTAGGGAAAAGATACCGGCACTTGCTAGGAGAGTCCCAATTGGAATTCCCAAAATTGATAAAACTCCAAATAAGTAAAAGAAAATTACGGTATAGCTAAAAATACTATTTATTAAAGCAGCTACGGTTCTAGTACGCTTATTTTGGGGTCGTTTACTATGCTTTAAATAATGGTTTATAATTCTTTTTCCGCAGCAGTCAATAATATAAAAGATTGCTGTTGATAAGACCAGCTGCCAGATTACAGTGAGTAAATGTTCACCGATACTGTCCCAGTTTAGTTTTAAAAACTGGCGATTTAATTTAAGTAAGTTATTCATTGCGTTTACCTTTCATTGATGTACATTAACTATAACAAAATATTTACATATCAGTTGAGATTAAAGTGTTTACATGCTAGACTTTTTTTAGAAGTAAAATTGGAGGTAGAAGATGGAAATTTCCTATGGTGCGCTAGCAGGCTTAATTGCTGCTGTTGCATTACTAATTTTAGTACTTTTCGCTATTCCAGTGCTGGTTCGTGCTGCAAAGGCTACTAAAGAAGCAAAGAAAACTATTCAAATTGCGAATGAGTCAATCCAGCAAGTTGCCAAAGATGTTGATGGCTTGCTTGACCAAACAAATGATTTGCTTGACAAGACCAACGTCTTGCTGGCTGATGTTAATGTCAAGATGAAGACCTTAGATCCAGTTGTTCAAGCAGCTGCAGATTTGGGTGAAAGTGTTTCAGATGTTAATGCTTCTTCGCGGAAAATGGCAAAGCGGTTCAGTAGTGCTCATTTTAAGCGTAATGGGGCCGTTTCTTCTGCTTTAACAGCAATGTTTGCACGGCGCAGGCGTCGCAAAGGTGAAGATTAAGTAAAAGGAGTTACTTTTATGAAAAAATTTACAAGTTTTTTATTTGGTACAATCGTTGGTTGTGCCGCAGGATTTATTGCAGGATCATTGTTTGTTACTGATGATCAAGTAGACGATTTAAAGAGTAAGGTTAAGAACAATGATACTGTTCAAGACTTGAAGAAGAAATATGACAATGGTACCGAAGTCGTTAAGAATCAATTAGCATCATTTCCTAAGAATGTTGAAGACGATTCTGAATTAAAAGATTTCGATGATATTGTGATTGATGATTCGAATGAAAATGTTGCTCAAAGTGATAATGCGGAAAACGCAGTTGCTGATTTGCACGATGCCGAAAAAGACACAGACGTTGAACCACCAATTTATCCACAAGAATAAGTAATGTTAATAAAAAAGCACCAGACAGATTTTTCTGCTTGGTGCTTTTTTAGTTAATAATTAATCTTTAAGTGGTAAAACTTTCAATTCCTTGTCAGTGTGGGTGAATGGCTGGTAGCCGTCTTTAGTAACAACGCCGCAATCTTCAATTCTTACGCCAGCAACACCGGGGATGTAAATACCAGGTTCAATTGAGAAGCACATACCTTCTTCAATGATTAAGTCATTGCCTTGAACAATTGATGGGTACTCGTGTACGTCTTTACCAATTCCGTGGCCAAGTCTGTGGATAAAGTATTCGCCATAACCAGCCTTGGTAATAATATCCCGCGCAACGCCATCAAGTTCTGAAGCAGTCATTCCGGGACGAACGGCATCAATTGCAGCTTGTTGGGCTTCACGATCGATTTCGTAAATTTCCCGTTCCTTAGCGCTAGGTTCACCATAAGCAACAGTCCGACTTGAGTCAGAAGCATAGCCATTGTGCATGGTTCCGAGGTCAAACAAGACTAATTCGTTTGGCTTAATTTTGGTCATTGATGGCCCAAGGTGAGGATTGGCGGCATTGGCACCAGCCTGAACAATGGTTTCAAAACTTTCGTGCATGACACCTTTTTGTAATTTTAATTGGTAGTCAATTTGCCCAGCAATATAACGTTCAGTTACGCCGGTTCTGATAGCATCAAATCCAATTTGGAAAGCAAAGTCAGCTTCACGACCAGCAGCCTGCAATTCCTTAATCTCACTAGGTGTCTTGTACAATCGAATTTTAGCGATAAAGTTGGAAACGTCCCCGCTAAAATCGGCATCTGAAAATTGTTCATGGATTAATTGATAATGGGCAACAGATAAATTATTTTTCTGTAAAGCCCATTTGTGATATTCACTCGTTCTGCTTTTAATTTTGTCAGCGATAATTGACCAAGGATCTTCTGAATCGAGGTAGCCATAAACGTCGCCATCCCAAGCCGAATTTTTGGCTTCTTCGACATTTAATGCGGGAACGAAAACGAAGGGATCGCTGTCTTTAAAGGCAAGTAGAGCAAAAATACGCTCATGGGGCTCCATCTCGTAGCCAGTGAAATATGCAATAGTAATCGGATTAGAAATGTAAGCTACATCATTACCAGAACTTTGTAGCCATTCCTGTAATTTATTTAAATTCATCTTAATGTTCCTTTCAAAATAAATCGTAATCATGAAAAGTATATCATGTTCTAAGTGTGAAAAAATGAAAGAATGGTTGTAAACGTTTGCAATTTGCTGCAATTCATGGTAAATTCTATATTAAGGATTTTTTACGGAGGAACGAAGGATGCGTAAACAAGATATTACAATTTATGATGTTGCTCGTGAAGCCGAAGTCTCAATGGCGACAGTCTCACGGGTTGTTAATGGCAATACAAATGTGCGTAAAGACACGCGTGAACGAGTAATGGCGGTTATTAATCGCCTGCATTATCAACCAAATGCTGTTGCTCAAGGCTTGGCTTCTAAAAGGACAACAACTGTTGGTTTGATTGTGCCAGATTTGACCAACCTGTACTTTGCTGAACTATCAAAGGGGATTGATGATATTGCCTTGCTGTACAAGTACAACATTATTATTACAAGTATTGAAAATCGCTTAATGCGTGAAGACCAAGCAATCCAAGGCTTGTTAAATAAGCAGGTTGATGGTGTAATCTACATGTCAAATTGCTTACCAAAAGAAGCAGTTGAAGCATTTAAGCGCACTGATACGCCGGTAGTTTTAGCAGGAACTAAGGACAGTCACAAGGAATTTCCGTCAGTAACGATTGACTACCGCAAAGCAGATACCGAAGCCTTGAACTTACTATACAATGATGGCAAGCGTAACTTGGCCTTAGTTGTTGGGGATGCCGATGCTGTTGTTAATGCTGAATGTCGGATTCCAGCTTACAATGAATTTATGGCAGAGCATCACTTAGGTGAGGGTCGGATTTATGAGAATATCAAAGACCATTCAGATGGTTATAACTTGTATTCACGCTTGCTTCAAGACGGTGTTGATGGTGTAGTTGTTACCCGCGATATTACTGCTGTTGGTATTTTAAACTCAGCAATTGATGCTGGTAAGAAAGTGCCGGAAGACCTAGAAATTATTACGGCAAGTGCAACTCAAATTGCTTCGGTTGTTCGACCAGCTTTGACCGCAATTCGTCAGCCATTATATGACATGGGTGCTGTTGCGATGAGAATGTTGACCAAGTTGATGAACAACGAGGACGTAACGGATACGCAAATTGAGTTACCATATGAATTGTTGAAGAAGCAAAGTACGAGTAACCAATAATTTTAAGTATAGAAAAACGATTCACAGTTTAGTGAATCGCTTTTTTTGTTAGTAAATTATTTGTATGGTGGCTTTAATCAGCTCTGGAGTAGTCTTAATTCGCGGCGCCATCTGTGATAAGTAAGCTGTTAGAGCAATATTATGATAGCGACTTATGCGCGGCAATTGGCGGTAGCTTTCCCAACTTTGTTGATCAAAAAAGCCGTAGAACAAAATATCTTGCGCCTTGACCCAGCCTAATTTGGTGTAAAGCCACATGCTCTTGGGACTGCCGTTAAAGTTAGCAATCTTAAAGAGTGTATTAGCTGGCAAAGTTTTATCAGTCTTTGATTGATTATCAGGTAGGCGATAGATTGGCACCTGCTTTTGTGGTTTAGCGATGATTTGCTTATCCCGATATGGAGCGATGTCGCGTGTCGTTAAATCGAGGTTGACAAATTCAGCAGAGATAAAAGTTTGGTCGGCAACCTGATAATACAGCTGGTTATGAGCACGGACGCCATACATGACGTTGAGTTTTTGCCCAGGATGAATGTATTTGTGTTGCTTAATGCGGACGTATGGGTTCATCATGATTGGCGTTTTGCTTTTGCCAAAATAAACACCGCTGCGGTGAATATCGTACTTACTGGTGCCTTCTTTAGCCAATTTATATTTAAAACCGGTAGCCGGATAATTGGTAACCACGCCGTCAACATTTTTATTAATTAGCCAGTGCCATAGGGCAGGCGACTCATCCATTTCCGCCCAAACATACACCTGCTTATTAAGTAAATGCAACCAGTGAATCAACCAAGAATGCTCTTGAATAACGTCGGATGACACGTTGACCGCGTTAACTTGCGGTAAATTACTAAAATTCATGCGCTTGAGGCTGCCGACAAGTAAAATTAAATAGGCGTTTGGCATTAGTGACCGCAAATGAAAGAGACTTGCTGCCGAAAAAGAGTGGATCATGACGCGATTTTGCATGTGGTACTTTTTAATTGTCTGTGCGATTTCGTCTTCTAATTGGTAAGATGGATCGATTGAGTGGTCCACCTTGGTTTCTAAAACAAATTTTGTGTTTGGCTGCTTTTGGTAATGCTCAAAGAGTTGGTCCAAACTAAGTACATGTTCACCGTTATCATATGTTAATTGGCTAAGTGTTTGCCAAGTATTTTGTGATACAATTGCATGTGTATGAGTAACTCGAAATAAATCATCATCATGTGAGACAACTAAAACTCCGTCTGAAGACAGATGCAGGTCGAGTTCAACGTAATCGGCTCCAGAATTGAAGGCCGAGTCGTCACTCTGAATTGTTTCTTCAGGGTATTTGCTCGGATCGCCTCTGTGACCGACAACGGTAAAGCCGCTGGTCGTGACAAAGATTAAGCTAAAAAAAAGAGCCAGAATTAGATGGCTATATCGTTTCATGTGTACACCTCTATCGCTTAATACAATAGCATGGTTGCACATTTTTTGCTATAGAGCAAAAGTTTTTATTTTATGGAGGCGAGGTTAATGGATCAACAATATGAAGAGTTAGATTTGATTGAAGAAATTACCAGAAACGACGGCAGCAAGTACTTTGAGATTTCGAATATTGATCAAAATGGCATTGCCGAATTGGCTGTTGATCACGGCATGATTAAGAATGTCCGGATTTTGCAATTGAATATTCCTAGGACTAAAGCGTTGATTACTTATGAAAAATATATTAATAAAAATTATCATCTGGAAACTTTAACTAACGAAGATGATTGGAAAAATCCGAGTTGGGTTGAATGGGAGAAGCCAAAGGGCAAGATTCGGGATGCCTATCAGATGATTTTGAAATCTAACCAGATTGGATAAAAGAGCAGCATATGGAAACACTTCGCATTTTACATACCAATGATTTACACTCGCATTTTGAACATTTTCCTAAAATTGGGCGTTATTTAAAAACCGCCCAGCAGGATCAATCGGTCGACCAAGTTTTCACATTTGATGCCGGTGATTTTATGGATCGTTCACAGCCGCTAACTGATGCAACGTACGGGCAAGCCAATATTGATTTGATGAACTCGTTTAATTACGATGCAATTACTATTGGCAATAATGAGGGAATTTCTAATTCTCATGCGGTGGTTGAGCAGCTGTTTGACCGTGCCAAATTTCCCGTAATTTTGGCTAATTTGCGCGAGGAAGATGAGACATTGCCGCATTGGTGCGTGCAGGATAAAATTTTGACTACCAAAAAGGGTACGCGAATTGCCTTAATTGGTTTGACGGCGGCTTATCCTTTGTCTTATCTGCCTAATCATTGGCACGTTAAGATGTTAAAGGAAACAATGGATGCGGTTTTGCCTGAGATTGAGGGTCAGTACGATGTCTTAATTCTGTTAACCCACATTGGCTTGAACATGGATCGCTTTTTGGCAGAAAATTATCCACAGATTGACTTAATTGTCGGCGGTCACAGCCACGATTTATTAAAGCGTGGTGAACAAGTTAATGGCGTCTGGCTGACACAGACGGGCAAGTGGGGCAACTATGTTGGCAATATTCGGCTGGAACTTGATGACCAGCACCACGTGCAAAAGATTGTGCCTCACGTTGAACCAACAAGTCTGATGAAGGCGGAGCCGGATGATGAAGAAGTAATTCAAAGTTATCAAGACCGCGGTCGTGATATTTTAATGCGGGAACAGATTGCGGATTTACCAGAAAAATTTGCGAATGATTGCGAGGCTACTATTCAAGTATCGCTTGATGCAATTGCTAATTTTGCTGGGACAGACCTAGCAATGCTCAGTTCGGGCTTGTTTTTAAATCCGTTCAAAAAGGGCATTTTAACAAAATACGATTTGCAAAAGAGCTTGCCACACTCAATGCATGTTGTGCGCTCAACCTTAAAGGGCAGCGATTTGTGGCGGTTGGTTATGGAAATTGAAAAAAACCGGCATTTTCTCGATCATTTTCCGTTGCAGGGGATGAGCTTTCGCGGGAAGATTTTTGGCCAAATGCATTACAAGGGAATTAAATTTGATCCGATTAGTCGCGTTGTTTATGTTAATGGCAAGCAGATTGACCCGCTCAAGGAATATGAAATTGCGGTTCTAGACCACTACGTACTAGTGCCGTTTTTCCCGACATTAGCAATTGTGGGCGATAATAAATTCTTATTTCCGCAATTTTTGCGGGAAGTTGTTGGCAATTATTTAGCCAAAAAATACCCGATTGATAGGAAGTGAAATAAATGACAGATAGGACAGTAGCAGATAAGGCAGACAGCTCAAAAAGACCGGAACGGAATAACAAGTTTACTGAGGATCAGCCGTTGCGTCACCCGCTGGCTGTTGTTGGTCAAGTTAGTGATCAAGTTAAGATTAATAAGCAGGTTTACCAAATACTTGTTAACAAAAGAGAAGCGCTGGATATTGAAGTTTTACGGCAAAAGTATGATCCGTATCTCGATCAATATGACTTTTTGGTTGGGGATGTTTCCAGTGAACATTTACGACTAAAGGGTTTTTATAAGGATAATATGCGGACAGCGATTGACCGCAAGGAGCAGACGATTGCGGATTATTTGATGGAATACTGTAATCCGGGAACGGGTTACTTTATTTTGCAGCTGCTCAGTCCGGTTCATCATTATCATTCTAGTAGCCAGAAAAATTGGCATGGCAACTACCGGCAATCTGGGCACAGACGCTTTGCCGCTCATTCAAAGAAGACGGTGGTGTTTAAAAAGCGGCGGGTGCACAAGACTACTTTTAAGAAAAAAGAAACGGTTGCGGTTAAAAAAGGACACAGCAATCATCACTCTTTTGTAATTAAAAAGAGAAGAGGCAGCAAGTAAGTGAAAGATTACCAATTATTTTTGATTGACCTTGACGGCACGATTTATCGCGGCAAGGATACAATTGCTGCAGGTGTGCGTTTTGTTCATCGGTTAGAGCAAGCAGGTAAGGATTATTTATTCTTGACCAATAACACCACGAGAACACCGCAGATGGTCGTAGATAAGCTGGCGGGTCATGGCATTAAGACAGACATAGAACACGTTTATACGCCCTGTATGGCGACTGTGAGCTATCTTAGAAGGCAGAGCCCGCAATTGACGCCACTTAAATTTTATTTAATTGGTGAAATTGGCTTGTGGCACGAATTTTTACAGCAAAAAGATTTTGAGTTGGCCCCGCACCACCCAGACTATGTTATTGTGGGGATGGATCGCGATTTAACGTACCGCAAGGTTCAAATTGCTGCTGACGCCATTAGAAGCGGCGCGACGTTTATTGGGACCAATGCCGACGTTAATTTACCTAGTGATGAAGGACTATTGCCAGGAAATGGGTCGCAGTGTGCTATGATTGCCGTGTCTAGTGGCCAAGAACCGCTGTATATTGGTAAGCCGTCAGCGATTATTGTTGAGATGGCGCTGACTAAAATGAAGTGCTCAAAGGAGCAGGCAATTTTGGTTGGCGATAATTATGATACTGATATTAAGGCCGGCTTTAATAGCCAAGTTGACCAATTATTAGTGACCACAGGAATTACGCAGCCGAGCGATATTAAGGATCAGCGGCAACCAACATATGTCGTTGGTAGTTTGGATCAATTTGAATTATGAACAAGCAAAATAGTATTCTGATGATTATTTATCATTTCGTATTTGCAATTACAAGCAGCGTAGTGGGCGCAATTGTTGCTAGCTGGCCGCTGCTTTTGGTTTTTATTGTTGTCCAAAAAACAAACAAAACGGTGAAACTGACGATTGGCCAAGTAATGCATAATTATAATCAACTAATGTGGTATTTGATTTGGCCGTTTAAGCATGTGCTGCACATGCGTGACTTGCCAACTTCGCCGATGGCGGCGCAGCACTTTGCGGCAGTGAAGAAACTGTTTGTTTTGGCAATTGTTGCCTTTTTGTGCTGTTTAGCAATTCATTTTTGGGGCCGGCGGCAAAAGGGTAATGTGCTAAAGCTAAATAAAGTTTGGGCACTACTATTTTTACTATTGCCGATTGCAATTTTGCCGTTTGCCGTGACAAACTTTGACAGTTTCTTCGTTTTGTTTCACCATGTGCTGTTTGCGGGTAGTAATACGTGGTTATTTGACCCAGCAACTGATCCGATTATCAATGTGCTAACAGAAGGTTTTTTTGCCTCGTGTTTTGCGGTTGGTGGAATTATTTATGAATTATACTTCGCTGAAAAATTATTACAGCATTAAAAAGGAGTTCCTTTAATGGAACTCCTTTTTTAGTGTGATGTGCTTTTTTAACGCAACGATTAAAATCGGGATGACAGAAATCAAGATAATGGCTAGGATTAAAATTGAAAAATGATCCCTGACAAACGGGATGTTGCCGAAGAAAAAGCCGACAACGGTGAACACACCGCACCAGAGAATACCACCGACAATGTTGTATGCCGCGAATTTACCGTAGTGCATTTTGCTGCCGCCAGAAATGAAGGGAACAAAGGTCCGAATGAACGGGATAAAACGCCCAATTACGATTGTGATTGGGCCATGACGTTCAAAAAAATTTTCGGCAGCTAGGCGATTTTTTTGATTGATTAACTTATTGAACCAAGCATAATGGCTACCGGCATTAATAGATCGAGCGCCAAGCTCATAATTGCAAGCATCACCCAGGACTGCCGCTAGCAGAACCGTTAGGTACACCAGCCAAATATCAAGTTGATATTTCGGATTAACGGCCATCGAGCTTGCTGCAAAAATAAGCGAATCCCCAGGTAAAAACGGAAAGATGACCAGGCCGGTTTCAATAAAAATAATGCCAAATAGGATAAGGTAGGTCCAACCGCCAAACTGATTGACGATTGCGATTAGGTGGTGATCAATGTGTAAGATAAAGTTGATTAACGCCATAAAGTCTCCTAAATACTGGTTGAGTGGATGGTTAAAGTTTTCTCTGGGAAAAGTGACCGCATAATTGAAGTAATTGCAATTTGCGCTTCACCAAAACCGAGGCCAATTACGGGTACGCGTCCGGGATATGTGGCGGCATCACCGACAGCATAAATCCCAGGGACGTTAGTTTTCATTTCCTGACCGACCTTAATCTGTCCGCCAGCAATGTCAACGCCCCATTGTTTAACAAAATTATTATTGGCGCGAAAACCATAAGCAACCACGATTTCATCAAATGAATGTTGGATAATGTCGGACTGACCCATTTGTTTTAGGCCGATCTGCAATTGATTATTCACTAACGAACTGACTTTAGGAAGGTAAGGGGTTAGAATTTCAACATTTTTTAAACTTTTAAGTTGGTGAATGCTGGATTCTAACCCGCGAAATTCGTTTCGCCGGTGGACGAGCTTAACATGTGTGTTAGGCTGCTGGGCTAATTCGAGTGCCCAATCAAGTGCTGAATCACCGCCGCCGAAAACGCCGACTGTTTTATCAGCAAATTTTTCAGGCTCTCTTATATAGTAGTGAATATGTTTTTCACTCTCGCTGTCCACTTTAAGTGGGAACTTTTTGGGCGTAAACGAACCAGTGCCGCTGGCAATAATGACACTTCTGACGGCGAACGCTTCGTCAATAATGAAATAATCGTCATCTTTTGTAATCTCACTGACGCGGTGGTTTAGTGCAAAAGTTGCTTTTGTTTTTGTTTCTTCTGCTAAACGTTCAACTAATTCTTTACCCGTAATTTCACCAAAAACAGGGATGTCAAAGATCTTTTTGAACGGGTAAAGTAGTTTTGGTTGCCCACCAACCTCCTTTAATGAGTCAAAAATGATTGTTTTCAGTCCGTGCAGATGAGCAAAATTCGCGCTGAAGAGACCAATTGGACCTGCCCCAACGATTGCTATGTCAAATTTTTTTATTTTAAAAACTCCCCTCTAAACGTTGATATAACAACTTTAACATGAAACTAGAAGTAAGTCATTTTAATAAATTTAAAAAAAAGCTTGCAAAAGAGGAGACAAGTTGGTAATATTAATAACTGTCGTCGGGCAAGACAAGTCAAGGCTTGCAAGACCGGGCGGCGAAAAGAAATTAAACATAGGTCTTGACAATAAGAGTTATGTTTAGTAAGATAATAAACGCTGCTGAGGAAAGCGAAACTTCTTCAGCAGGGGGCAGAAAAAAGTTCTTGACAA
>NZ_JAQTIG010000008.1 GCF_029433515.1 Lactobacillus sp. ESL0679
TGAAGATGGTGGTCAAAGTAAGTTGGAAGCAATCAGCGCAGCAGCAAGCTATAAGCTAACTGGTGGGACAACCACGCCGGCTAACACTGAAGACTTAATGTCTGATGCGATGGAAACTGAGAATTACTCAGTTGTCACCACAGCAGGCTATCCAGAAAATAGCAACATCCATAGCTTGTTAGTTACTACTGTCAAGCGTTTAAGAGATACGGAAGGCATGAAGATTCGTGGTGTGATTCCAGCAAGCTCAAGTATCAATAATGTCAACTACGAAGGCATTTCAGTTGTCTCTAACGGCTTAACGTTGAGCGATGGCACCGATTTATCTGTGACTAATGCCACTGGTTACTTTGCTGGTTTGTCTAGTTCAGTTGATGGTTCAGTTTCACTGACCTATACAGAAATTGAAGATGCAATTAGCGCTAATCCACGGTTGAACAATGAGAAAACTATCGCGGCATTGAATGCTGGTCAGATTGTCTTTTCAACACGTCCGGGTCAACGAGTTGTAATTGAGCAGGACATCAATTCACTGACGAAGTTTACCAAGGATAAGCCTAAGAGCTTCAGCAAGAATAAGGTTCTGCGAGTATTGGACGAAATTGCCACTGACACTGAACAAGTATTTGAACAAAGCTATTTGGGTAAGGTTGGCAATAACGCAGCTGGTCGTGATTTATTTAAGGCTAATCGAGTAAGCTACTTACAAGGTTTAAACGACAGTAACGTAATTCAAGATTTCAGTGCAACCGATATTACGGTTAATCCGGGTGAAGATAGTGATTCTGTTGTTGTTGATCTGGCAGTAAAGCCTGTGGATGCAATGGAGAAACTCTACGTCACGATTAACGTAGGATAAGGAGGTAAAACATGGGATTAGAAGCAGCAGAATTTTTAAGTGGGAAAGATACTATTTCCACTAAAGAAGCTACAGTAACTATGACATTTAATGGCCAAGTTTATAAGATGCTTGAGTGTAAAAAGTTTTCTGCAAAGTTAGAAAAAAATAAAGAGGATATTCAAACTCTGGGAACGCACTGGAAGCGGAAAAAGACAACGTCCATTGAAGGGACAGGGACTATTGGAGCATATATCATTAACTCTAATTTTATTAAAATGGCTCTTCCTTATATTCAAAATGGTAAGGATGCTTATTTTGATATTACATTTACAATTGAAGATGAAACAACCGCTTGGGGTAAGCAAGTTATTCAATTACATAATGTAAACTTTGATGACATTCCAATCGCTGACTTCGAAGCAGATGATGGTGTAATGGATGAGGAAACTGATTTCACATTTGAGGGCTTTGATTTAATTCAAGGCTTTGATAGTACAACTTTTTAAGGAGATAAATGATGGCTGAAAATATTAAAGACTTTTTAATGGAAAATGTTGAGAATCCAATTAAGACAGAAGAAGTTAAATTTAAGCGGTTTAAATCGCCGTTTAAAATTAAGTCGTTAATGGCAGATGAATTAACTAAATTACGTAACGACGCAACTAAACAAGTTTTAAATAAAAAGACCCACCAATATGAGGCTAGAACAGATCAGAACAAACTAACTGACTTGATGATTGAAGCAAGCATTGTGTCACCGAATTTGCACAATGCAGAATTAATGAAGAGTTATGGTGTGGTGGACGGAGATCCGACTGAATTACTTCAAAAAATGCTTACTATGAGTGAGTATGGTGAATTAGCTACTAGAATCAATGACTTATCTAGCGTTGAAGATGCTCAAGCTGTTAAGGAAACGGCAAAAAACTAATAGAAAATTCAATTGGTGATTTCGCTGTTTATCATTATGTACTTAATGAGTACCATTGGACACCAAAACAATGGAGTTCTATGAGTATGCGTGAACAAGCTTTAGTGGCTGGATCAATTGAAGTAAGAGTTAAAAAAGAAAAGGAAGAAGAACGAAAAGCAAAAAGAAAGGCAAGGTCTAAGCATGTTTAGGTCTTGCCTACTTTTTGTTATTTAAAGAGAAAGGAGGTAAATATATGGGGGTAATTGAAACAACTATCAAATTAAATGATGCTTTTAGTGGTACGCTACGAAAACTTGAATCAGGCTTGAATGCTGGTATGAGTGGCTTTAGCAAGCTTAAAAGTTCACTTGGAAATAGTTCTTTTAGCGGAGCAGAAAAGCAATCCAATAGTCTTTTTAAGTCAATGGTTGGCGCACAGGTTGTTGTTGGTGCAATTAGCAAAGGCATAGGACTAGTAAGCAACGGCGTAAATGGTATGATTGGCGAATTAAATGAAGCTAGCGTGTCATGGCAAACTTTTGAAGGCAATATGTTGCAGATTGGCAGAACACCTGCTCAGATTGCAAGTGCTAAGGCTTCGATGCAGGACTTTGCTCAGAAAACAATTTATTCTGCATCTGATATGTCTTCAACATATAGTCAATTAGCAGCTGTTGGTATAAAAAATACAGGCAAACTGGTTAAAGGCTTTGGTGGACTGGCTGCAGCTGCAGTCGATCCACAGCAAGCTATGAAAACACTATCGCAACAAGCAACACAGATGGCAGCTAAGCCTAAAATCCAGTGGATGGACTTTAAGTTGATGCTTGAGCAGACTCCTGCAGGGATGGCAGCTGTTGCTAAAACAATGGGTAAATCTACTAAGCAATTAGTTGCTGATGTTCAAGCTGGTACTGTAAAAACTAAAGACTTTCTTGATGCCGTTGCTAAAACAGGTACTAACGCTAATTTTAGTAAAATGGCTACAGAATATAAGACTGTTGGACAAGCTATGGATGGTCTTAAAGAAACTTTAGCAAATAAATTACAGCCACAATTTCAGAAATTGAGCAAAGTCGGTATTAATGCAATCTCCCAATTAACTGATAAGATTTCATCTATTAATTTTGATTCAATCACAAATAAAGCACTTGGAGCAATCAATTCAATTAAAAATACTATGAGTAGTTTAACTAAAGGATTTAGCTCTAGTGGAATGTTTTCTGGCTTTAATAAAACAGTTCAACATTTTAAGAAAGTTTTTGGGTTACTTGAGGGCAAAAATCCCAAAAAGCCACTAGCAATGGATGGCATGATGAGAAAATTAGCCCCTCCCAAGCTTGATTTAAAAAGCCCTCTATTGAAATCTGGCACAATGAAGCTTTTAGTTACTCCCCAAGTGTCTACTAAAGGAATTGATTTTAAGAGCTTAGCGCAAAAAATTGGAGGATCAATTAATGATTTATTAGCCGGCTTTAATCAGTCTAATGCACTTGAATCAGCTAAGGGAATGATCGATGACATTACTAACTCTGTAAACAACCTAACTAGTAAGACGTCCAAATCCGGACAAAACAGTTTCTTTGAAGAACTTGGCAAGCTGGGTGGTGGTGCTATTGCCGGTGCTGCTAAAGCAATCGGAACCATAGCAAGTGTGATTGGAAAATTAGATCCGGGTATGATTACTGCAATTGGTACAGCGTTTATCATAATGAAAGGCGGAATAAAGGGACTAAAGTTTACGGCTATTGTATGGGGGCTTAATATGCTAAGCAAGATGAATCCAACTGAAATAAAGCTGGTAGCTGGTGCTTTAGGAGCTTTAGCAACTGCAATTGGTGCATTCAAAGTGATTAAAGGCTTCCAAAAAACGATTGATAGTGTTAAAGGTGCTTTTGATTGGTTTGGTAATAAGAAAAAAGTACAAGCACCGAAAATAGAGGCTCCTGCAGACAACGCAGTTAAGCCGTTTGAAGCTTTTTCAAATTTGGCAGGTGGATTACTTAAATTCGCTGGAGCATTACTTTTAGTTTCGGCAGCAGTATGGGTGTTTGCTCAGGCTTCATCTTCGATTAGCAAAAATGGAGGATTAAGTACCTTTATTGGCATGATTGCTACAATTGGTGTGCTTTTAGGACTGGTTATTTTGCTCGGCCCTGCACTTGGAGCAGTAAGTGTAGATTTCTTACTTTTTGGAGCTGCTCTATTAATAATTGGATTGGCAATAGTAATTGCATCGGCTGGACTAGCTTTGCTAGGAACACAGCTGCCTAATATTGCTAATTATGGCTTATCTGCAGCATTAAGTATTCTTGCATTGGCTGGAGCAATTGCAGTGTTTGGATTAACTGCCATAATCGGTGCAGTTGGAATTATTGCTCTTGCATTGGGAATTACAGTTTTGGGCATAGCAATGGTAGTTGGAGCAGTTGGAGCTACTCTTTTTGCAGCATCTTTGATGCTACTTTCAGTATTTGTACTAATAGCAGCACTTGGTGTCAGTATGCTTGGCTTAGGATTATTAGTTGTTGGTCCGTTATCTTTGATTGCTGCAATTGGCTTAATGCTTATGGCTGCAGCATTAGTTATTATCGGCGGTATTGCGATAATAGCTGGTTTAGGCTTAATGATATTGGCAGTTGGCTTAATTATGGTTGCTCCGTTGTCGATGATTGCTGCAGTTGGATTACTTCTTTTAGGAGTTGCAGCAATCGTTCTTGGAGCAGGCTTGATGATAGTAGCAGCAGGTTTAATCGCTGTAGGAACAGGATTCATAGTAGTTGGTGCTGGAATATTGATGATGGTATCAATGTTTATTATGGCAGGGTCGATGATGGTTAGTGCTATTTCTAGTGCTATGAGTGGTGTAGTTAATAGCGTACGTAATGGCATAAGTAACGCTGTTAATGCTGCTAGAGGCTTTGCCAATAGTCTTGTAAGTGTTGGTAGAGACTTGATTCAAGGACTGGTCAATGGTATCCAATCAATGATTGGTAGTGCTATAAGTGCTGTTTCAAGCGTTGCAAGTAAAGTGGTAGGTGCAGCCAAAAGTCTGTTCCGTATTGGCTCACCATCTAAATTATTCAATCAATATGGACGATGGCTTGATCAGGGGTTAATTATTGGTCTTAATCGTGATGCTGGTGCCGCAGCAGATGCATCTGCAAATATGGCACAAGGAGTAGTTGATGCTGCTTCTGGAATGGAAATTAGTAAATTTAATGGAGTTAATCCAGGAGATTTGTTAGCTAATGGCTTTAATCGGGCATTAGATTCAATCGGTGATGTTGTAGATGCAATAACTGGCCTGGACGGAAGCAGAGCTAATATTGGCATATCAGGAATCGGAACTTTAGATTCAAAAACTATTAATTCTGATACAGTTGGATCAGATTTAATTGGTTCTGGCAGCTATGTGGATTCTAATTCGACAGCTGATTATAGTAATAGCCAAGTAGTGACCATTGCTAAAGGTGCCATTGTTGTTAATGGCTCAGACAAGCCACAACAGACGGCTGATGACATAATGACAGCAATTGAGAATCGTATGGTTGAAATTGATAATAGGAGGCTTTAATGGACAATGATGATAAGTTTGCCGTTTACATAACCAACTATGCTGATAACTCAACAATTGAATTGCCACTTAATCCGAGTGACCTAAAAATCAAGTATGAGTCTGATGATAAGACACAAACGGTAATTAACTTGGGTGAGATTAATCAGTTGGGCCCACTGAAGCTTAGCACGATCGAAATTGCGAGTACCTTCCCTAAAGACGATCATTTTGTTTCAACAACAGATTTTCACGAACCGACCTACTATATCGATTGGCTGGAGGAAATTCAGAAGAGTAAAGGTCGAGTGCAGCTAGTAGTCGCTTCTACTGAACTAAGTAGGACAATGACGATTGCTAGCTTTGAGCCAGGTTTCAAAGACGGTTATGATGGCGAGTATATTTACACCTTGGAGTTAAAAGACTATCGGAAAGCAACGTATAAGAAAGTTAAAAAGAAGAAGAAAAAGCGCAAGTCTGGTCATAAGAAGAACCGTAATAGCCCTGCTAAGAAAATTGGTCGTGGCTCAACTGTGATTGTGAATGGCCGCTTGCACTTAGATAGTGATGGCCGTGGCCCAGGAGCTTATGAGAAGAATGCCAAACGTAAGATAACCAACATAGCAACGGGTCACAAGTACCCAATTCATGTTTCAACGTTATCAGGTGGCGCTCGTGGTTGGGTTAAGAAAGGTGATGTGAAGCGAGCATGATAACCTTTTTTCAAATTTGGTCACGAGATAAAAAGAAAGGCTACGATGTTAAAAACATTGTCGCTAATCTGAAATGGGTAACTGATTTGAATTTTTCGGCTGGTCAGCTTAATTTTGATTTAGTTTATCAGGGCAAGACTTATCTACCAGCACTTGGCAGCATTGTTAAGTTTTACTGGGATCATCATAAGGTCTTTTATGGTTATGTGTTTAATGCCAAGCTAAAACATGATAAGACAGTCAGTGTCGTAGCGTATGACAAGACGCGATACTTGAAGAATCAAGATTCTATTGTCTGGAAGACAGGAACAATTGCTGATCGTTTTACTAACGTATGCAAGCGTGCCGGCATCAATCATAAAGTTATTAATAAGCCTAAACATAAGGTAGCTGCGGAAGTGTGTGATGGCAAGTCGTATTTTGACATGCTTAAATCTGCAATATCTAAGACACTGCGAGCAACAGGGCACATGTACTTCATTTACGCTAATTACTCAAGGGTTGAATTATGTCGAGCGCCTCGTAAGAAGCTGAAACTGATTTTGGATCCTGATTCTGGCATGACTAGCTTCACTTTTTCTAAAGACATCGATAACACGGCAAACGTGGTTAAGATTATTCAGAAAAATGTTAAGAAGTCTAAGTCGAAAACAGCTACTGCTTCAGGTGATGATCCTTCTAAGACTAGCTTTAAGGCAGTAACTAAGAAAATGCCGAGCGTTAAGCGTTGGGGCAAATTACAGATTACGCAGAATAAGAAGTCGAAAGCTAATCATGCGCAAATGGTTAAGCAAGCTAAAAATGTCTTAAAGCAAAAGGATTTAGCTAATAAGACATTGACTGTTGATTGCATTGGCAACCTTGATTTGGTGGCTGGCAATTCAGTTGAAGTAAAAATTGTAGGTTATAAGACAATCAAGAATTGCGGGATTCTAAAGGCAACGCATAATTTTAGCACTGATTATAATTGCAGTTTAGAAATGAAGGTGATGGCATCATGGCTGGTGAACGACTCTACAGAATGATGCACGAGAGAGGCGGCTCAGACAATGAGTATTGTGATATTGTTTATGGCACGGTTGATTCAGTTGACCCACTAAAAGTGCAACTGGCTAACGACATGATTCTGACCGATGATTTTATCGTTCTGGGCAAAAATATTGGCAAGATTGTGCTGAATGGCAGAGTTAAAGTCTATGCTCACAGCGACAAGGTTGGCAATGCGTCAGGTAATCGTCCTGAATTGATTGAAAAGGTCAGATATGAGCTTGATAACAGTTTGAAAAAGGATGATAAGGTGACCATGATTCGTATGGATGGTGGCCAGCAATTCTACTTGTTTGAACGTGAACCCAAGAAGCCGCTAAAGCTTGAATAGGAGGTGATAAGTCGTGGACGATGATGATGTGATTATTGATGAAGATGATGACCTAGATACAGTTGACGAAGATCAAGATAATGATGAAGAAGTTGAGGAGGATCAACCGACACTGACTTTTCAAATCAAGAATGGCCGCATACGTAACAAGGTTGATGGATTACCTGCGATGGTGCAGGCGATGTGGAAAATTCTGAAAACTGAACGCTTTGTCTATCCAATTTATAGTGACCAGTATGGCAACGACTTACCAGATTTATTTGGCAAGTCGTTTTCTTATGCTCGTGTTGAAATTAAGCGAATGTTGGAAGAAGCACTGCTTGATGATGACCGAGTAACCGAAGTGACAATTGACAGCATTGAGCAGTCAGACAGCACCACGTTATCCGTGACCGGTACTTGCACCACAATTTATGGCGATGTGCCAATAGAAAGTGAAGTGAAGATAAGTGACACCAGATGATTTAGCAGCGGAATTTGAAGAGCATGACGTTGACTACTATATGGAAGAAATGCTGGACGCAGTACCAGACGACATTGATAAGCGTGAAGGTTCCGTTATTTATGATGCGATTGCACCTGCAGCTTTGGTCATGGCTCAAGAAAATCAGCGTATGGCAACGATTATTAAAGAGACATATGTAAGAACAGCAGACGGCGAGTTCTTAGATTATCGTGCTCAAGAGCGAGGGACGGCTCGATATGCGGCGACACAAACAGAGGTCAAAGCGAAGATAACTGATAGTGATGGGCAACCATTAACAAATATACAGATAGGCGACCAATTCGCAAGTATTGGCGAAACGCCTATTTTTTATACCGTTACGCAAATTTATGATGACTTAACGGTTGCGATGACCGCTGACGACCCTGGGACAACACCTAATGGCTATCTAGGGCAAATTCTGCCAGTTACGCCAAATGACGAGTTGTCCTGGGCGGAAATTACGGAGATTATTGCACCCGCTCGAGATGAAGAAACTGACGACCATTTGCGAGCCAGACTGCTGGGTTCAGATGATTGGATTGCCTACGGTGGTAATGTCGCGGACTACCTAGCAATGACAAGCAAAATTACCGAGGTCGGTGCAACACAGGTTTATCCAGTCTGGAATGGTGCGGGAACAGTCAAGCTGGTCATTCTGAATAACGATTTAATGCCAGCTAATCAGGATTTAATTACAAAGGTTAAAAATTTGATTGACCCTACCGATAGTGAAGTTCAAGGTTATGGCTTAGCACCGATTGATCATCAGGTTACTGTAACTGCACCCACAGACTTGACCGTTGATATTGCGACAAATATACAGATTGACAGTCAACACAGTGCAGATGCAGTGAAACAGCAAATTAATGACCAATTGACCGAGTATTTTAAAAACTTGCGAGCAAGCTGGAATTTAATTGATCCGAAAACTGGTCGTGGTTACGCCATGATGATTTACCGATCAAAAATACTGTCGCAAATCATGCAAATTGAAGGCGTAATGAATGCCACAATTCCTAGCTTGAATGGGAAAGATGAAGATGTGTCGTTAGTGTTTGATAATAATACTTCGCAATTACCAATCTTGGGGACGGTGACACTGAATGAGTAATAACTTGATGAATTATTTACCAGATTACTACCAAGATGTGTACGAAATGCAGGCAATTATGCATGCACACGGGCAAGTCTTAGATGAATTTGAGAGTAGGCAAATTCGGACGCTACTCAATCAATTTGTCACGCAGACCGATAGCAAGGGCATTGCAGTATTTGAAAATCAGGTTGGTGTGCAGCCAAGTCCTGGTGATGATTTAGCTACCAGACAGAACAGAGTGCTGATGCACTTACTGCCACCAAGACCAATAACAATCAGATATTTGCGAGAGTTATTTCAGACATTGAAAATACCAGTCAACATTACGATTGATTATGGTCAAAGAAACGCTATCGTTGAAGGCAATAGTAGCAGTATTACTGATACGCAAATTGACAATATACGTTATATTTTGAACGTTTATTTGCCAGCTAATATGATTTATGAAATCAAGATTGCCTTGAAGCAGGCACTAATTGGTAATGACTTATTTATTGGCATTGGCATGAAGTCAAAAGTAACAACGGTAATTGATGCGAATGTGTCGCAGATTTTTTAAAGGAAGTGATAAAAATTGTCAAAATATAATAAGACCGTACTGACGAATGCTGGGATTGACTTAGCTAAGAAAGTAAACGCTGGACGAGCCAAATTCAGCATTACTAAAGCAGCTACTAGTTCAGAGAACTTGTCTGATAAAAGCATTGCAGACTTGCAGAATATGACTGAACTGCCAAGCATTATGCAATATGGCTTGATTACTGACGTTGAGGACTCAGCGTTAGATAAAGATACCGTAATTGGCATGGATTTAAAGTTCAATAACAAAGAATTGGCACATGGTTACAGCGTTAATGCGATTGGCTTGTATGCCAAAGAAGATGGAGGCAACGAATTTTTGTATGCCATTGCCACAGCTGTTGATCCGGAGCATATGCCTGACTTTAACAACAAGGCAATGTTCCAATTCAACATAACTATGTATGTGGTAGTTGGGCAGTCTAGTAGTGTTACGATTAACGTCACTGAAGAAGGCGTGGCGACTAAGCAAGATTTGGCAGCAGTTGAAGTAGAAGTAGGCAAAAAAGCTAACGCCACCGATGTTTATGATAAGACTACCATTAACCAGAAGTTTGGACTTAAAGCTAATAAAACTGACGTTACCAATCAAATCAATCAAGCTAAGGGTGAGGCTGAAAAATATGCTTACGACCAAGCTAAAATTAACGATGATAACTTTAAAGCGTTAAAGCAGCGAGTTGATACTGACGAAACTACTAAGGCCAATAAAGCCGATGTTTATAATAAGCAAGAAGTTGACGATAAAGTTGCTGCAGCAGGTAAAGTTAAATCGGTAAATGGTGGCATGGGTGATGTGCAGCTAGGTGGAACTAACCTTTTTATCAAATCGACATTGCAACATGGCTGGCTAGACCATACAGCTCAAGGCGGCGTCCAGTATAGTGAAGTTGATTATCATACGGACTATATTTGGGTAAATGGTAAATCAAAATTTACCTTAATCTTTTATCAACCCAGTGAGTACGTCAAAAGTCACTATACCAATGCTCAAATCGACTTTTATGATGAAAACCAAAGTTGGATAGGTCGGGTTGATACTGGTAATGGATGGATAGTGGAAGCTGATGATATATGGCTTCCCTTTAGTCTAGCTGATGGTACTTTTTGGCTGCGAGTATCGATAAACTACGGCAGCACGGCTGAAAAAGATAGCAGTAAAACTAAACTTGAGTACGGTACAGTTGTGACGGATTGGTCACCAGCTCCAGAAGACATGATTAGTGATAAGGATTTTGAGCAGTTCAAGCAAGACAATCAGAATGCTTTGAATAGCAAAGCGACACCTAATGATGTGGCTCAAGCTGAAAATCGTGCTAATGCTCATGCAGACAGTGTTGCAGGCACTGCACAATCGAATGCCCAAAATTATACTAGTTCTCAGTTAGCTAATTACTATAATAAACAACAAGCTGACAATGCCTTAACTCAAAAAGCACCTTCGACCGTTGATGGTCATGATGTGGCGCACCTGCTGCACAACTTCGTTTCTCTATGGGGCGGCGATGCCGAACGTGAGCCACAAATCAACGGAAATTCAACCCACTTTTTCGATCAAATTGAACTGGTCGGTAGAGTACTTACTGCCAGTGGATTTTTTTCGACAGATAGTAACAATTTCACGTTCCCAATTCGAAAAGATGACGGGAGTTATTCAAATGAACAGTTGGCTACTGCATTAAAGTTAATCAGTGAATATGTGTATGCTGCTAAAGGTTATACAGATACAAGTGTCAATGCGATACCTCGTTATTCTGAAAATTTATTAATTAATTCTTCGACTTACTTACAGTCAATTGGTGGGAATGGGCTGATAAATGAAACTAAGGTACCAGCTGCTAAGGGAGATAAGTTTTCCATCGGTGCTTGGATTGATAACACTAAAGACGCAGGCGATGATTGCGTTGCAATATGGCTTTACGATGCTCAAGATACAGCTATTGCTGTTGCTAAAGGGAATGTTATTGCAGCTGGAAAATCAGGATACTCAAACGTAACTACTACTATTAGCTATGATCAAACTACTTATGTTACAGCTCATATTTCTGGAACAGGTACGCAGTATAAAGAAGTTAAGTTGGCGAAATGGGAAAATGGTTTGCCGCCTAATATGACGTATAATCATAATCCTGCTGATGAGGAATTGGATGCTAATCTAGCTTTAGATAAAGCTAAGAAGTATGCAGATAGTGCAGCAACTAGCGCTCAAAACAATGCTAACAGCTATACTAATGGTATTTTGATTGCGCCTAAACAAGATATTAGCAATCTTAAAGGACGTGTAACTGCATTGGAAAATCGCGAGTATGCTAAAGATGCAGGTACCGATGCCGACGCGTTAACATATTCGCAAGCACACCCTAGTGTGATTGTGTTTGGCGACTAGAAAGGAGCGGAATAAATGATTTTTAACGGTAAAAAGCATAGTCATTTTTTCTTAAATGGTTTTAAGTTTGAGTACAGTCTGAGAGATTTAATTGGTAAAACTATTACGGTTAAGACTGACACCCAAGCTTATGATGAGCATGGTCATCAAATTGCGATTGCTAATAACAATCAAATAGTCAAAGTGGTCAATTATTTAGAAAATAAAGATGTTCGGTTAATTTACGCTTGGGTTTTTACCACTAATCAAGAGTCTGAATATTGCTATTTAAAGCCAGAAAATATTTTGTTTGGTAATCAGCTTGATGCTTTAAGTAAAAATGGGGGGGTAAAAGCCCTAGCTATCAGCCTTCTTAGACGTTTCTTTAGCATGGAGGTGATTCCATGCTGATGTACAATGGCAAGCAATATGACCATTTATTTTATGCTGGACAGAAGCTAATGCTGGAAAATTATTTACCAAAATATTTTAGTTTTACAAATAGTGGCAATCAAAATGCAAAAGAATATTCTTTAAATTTATATGATGGTAAACCAGTTTTTATCAAATCTGATAAAAATATTTTAGGAGTTGATTCTGCTTATGTAGAATTTGGTAATTTTCATCGAGTAATGATAAATCAAATTGTTAGTTATAATGATGAAGATTACGCTCTGGTTAGATGTATATCCCATGCTGCAGATTATGCAGGTGGTGACATCTATACTGAAATTACTTGGATTAAAATGAGCGATTTTGGCGGAGCGGTATTAATAGAAAATTAATTTGCACTCTTAATGAGTGCTTTTTTAATAGAAAGGATTTTTTAAAATGACAGAAGAAGCAAAAACATATATTTATTACAGAAGTGACAATCAAGTGCCGTATGCAATTGATAGAGAGGAACAGCCTTTTGGTGATTATATTCCATATCCTTTTGTGGCTGAGGCACCAGACCCGTCAATTCAATCGCCTAAGTATGACTGGAATAAGCGTGAATGGTTTGAATATCAGCCTGATGCGCAGGGGCAATTGATCAATCAACTGTCAGCTGATGTTGAAAACGTAAAGACTGATACAGAATCAATTAAGGAAGATAAGACGGCAATTGACCAGACACTTACTTCGCTTCAAACAGGGCAAACAACAATTGGACAACAGGTCGGCAATGTTGTTGATATGATGTCACAAATGATGGCAGCCATGGCAGAAACACCCACAGCTGATACTGGAAAGGAAGCTAAATAATGTTTAATTTGAAACAATTTGCACCAATGATGGAAAAAGTATATCAATCACTTTATAATTCAAAGATTTACGATAAAGCTAAAATTGCTTCGTTTGTAGCACTGGGCACGATTGACGCTGCAGCGTATAAACGAATTATAGGGGAAGATTATTCAGAAGCATCTACTGAAAATAGTAAGTAGGTGCTATTTTATTGGACTGGAACAGCTTGATACAAGTAATTATAGAATCAGGTATTATTCAATTTTTTGTTGGTCTTTGGACCGGTCATCGTAAAAAAGTAAAAACAAATCAGCAATTAACTTCAGAAATACCAGACATTGAGAAGACATTAAAAAATCTGAACAACAAGCTAAATGATATTGGTGACGGTGTAAAAGAAGTGTTGCATTCAGAATTAGATGGCTTGTGTTTTAAAATCAAACGTCAAGATGGTGGCACGGAAGAGCAAAACAATCGTTTGGATAATATCTACAAGAGTTATAAGGCACTACATGGTAATGGTGCTGGAACCAAATTATATGAAGAAACTAAAAAATTACCGATTATTGATAAGGAGACTGAAAGATGAGCATTAAAGATTATTTAGACTTAGGTTATGCAGGTTTAGTAGTTGTTGCTATTGTGGCTTATGTTGGCGTTAAGGTCTACGGCGAACATCATACTATTAAAAATAAATGGGTGGCTGAAATTCCTAATTTAGCAGCGGCCTTTGTTCACGAAGCAGAAACTACTGGCGGTGATGGCACAAAAAAGATGGACATCGTAATCACTAGTGTGGTAAATATTTTAACCAGTCACGGTGTCAAAATTGATCCTACCATTGAAGCTGCGATTAAGGCGTATGCCGAAAAGGAAGTAGCTAAGATGAATGCCAATAAACCTACTACAAAACCAGCCGATAAAGCAGAATCAGTAGATAATTTTGACGAAACTAAGGTTAAAGATGAAGTAGGAACTGATAGCAATGCTTAATGTTATTGACGTTTCGAACAATAATGCAGGTCTTGACCTAACTAAAATCAAAGCTGATGGCGTGATTGCGAAAGTAGCCGAAGGTACCAATTTTACTGATTGGACCATGCCTACTTTTATGAGGCAAGCTGATAAAGCACATATACTTAAAGGCCTGTATTTTTTCGCAAGACCTGGTGATTGGAAAATACAAGCTGATTTCTTTCTCAGAATTGCCAAACCATACCTCAGTGATGTTATCTTGGTGCTTGATTATGAGAGCACCGTAGTAAATTATGGCGGTGTGCAGTGGGCTAAGAACTGGCTTGACTATGTTTATAGCAAGACTGGCACTAAGCCATTAATTTACATGGGTCTAGCTGACGAAAATTACTATGATTGGACAACTGTTGCTAAGAAATACTCCTTGTGGGTGGCGCAATACAACGATATGAATATTCATTATGGCTTCAAGGTTCGTACGCTTTACGGTAAGGTAAATCACTGGCATAAGATGGCCATATTTCAGTACACACCTAACGGTAGACTAACAGGTTATCCAGGACCTTTGGATTTGGATACTTATTATGGTAAGAAAAGTGATTGGGACAATCATAAGCATAACGATACAGGAAGTGATGAAGAAATGACTTGGAAAGTTAAGGTACCGATTACGGCATACGGTGGCTTTTTAGTAACCAAGCAAGCTGGAGCTACCTTATGGGACGGACCCAACAATGATAAAAAGCTAGGCATGTTAGGATATGGCAAACCGATTGTTGTTACTGGGTATGAAAAGGGATTTTACAAAACTAGCAAAGGCTACATTGACCCACGAACTGGGGTCTTTAAGAAAAATCCGTTGCTGGATAATCCTGACATCCACAGTGTGATTGAAGTAACTGGTAATGCTAAAGGCCATGCAGAAGCTGATGGTCCAGTGACAGGGCGAAAGTTTAAGAAAGGCGATAGGTACAAAGCTTATAAGCTGCGTAAGAACTACCTGCTGATTGGTGCAGGTAAAGATAAATGGATTAATGGCGAAAAAGTAGGATTAATTTTATAATAGCGATGATATGTTATTTAAACATATTGATACAAAGAAAGACCGCTCTGGAGGACAAAACCTCTGGGGCGGCCTTTTTTCGTTCATAAATCGAAAAAGATTCAAAAGGGCCATTATTGATGTAGCAGTGTTAACAGCAATTTTCGAAAAAGAATCAAACGTGTTATAATTTAGCTAATCAAGTAATTGCCACGTTTGTGGCCGACAGCAGCTATTAAATTAGCGTAGTAAGCAATCTGATCAGTTACTGAAGCTGTCTTAATAAAACAAATACCACCCGTTAATTCGAGTGGTATTTTTGATAGCTATGTTAGCCAAAATGTTAGCCAACTTTTTTATTTCTTAGGTTTTCTAAAGGTTTCTTTTTATAAAAAATAGCTATTTAAAGGCATTTCTGCTTACTAAAGTTTTCTAATATTTATATTAGATAGACCACCGGGGTCATTGAAATATGGCGGTAGTGCCTTAAAAAGTAAAAAGACTGCGGATATTGACCGCAGCTTTTTTTACTTTAGGTAGCTATTAAATCCTTCGTGTTTATGCGCGAAGGAATTTTTTGTGTTTTATAGATTTAATAATTGCTTCTTCTTAGCATCATATTCTTCTTGGGTGATTAAGTTATCGTCTAATAGTTGCTTATATTCTCGTATTTCTGCTGGAATATCAGTTGGCGTGGCAGGACTCTGAGATTCTTGTGCTTGCCAACCATCTAAAATTGCAATGACATGATTTAAATCTGAATATGCATGTCTAACAATAAAACCATCTGCCTTATTATCTTTAGCATTTAAAAGATTAACACTAGCGGTTCTACCATTAGTTAGGCTGATAACTACGCTCAGCTTATCGATATATTCATTCATTTTGCCACCAGTGGTACCAGCAATAATGGCACCTGGTGTGCCAGCAATGATTGCACCAACAGCTGCACGAGTAATAGTGTGGTGCTTAGTTTTATCATGGCCTTTTTCATTTACGTGGTATGAAACAATATCATCGGCATTTGCAGTAAATATGAGTCCATGAAACAACGTATTATCATAAATTTTTCTTTTTTCAATATCGAAGTAATAACCACCATAGCAAACAGATTCTGCCTTGATAGAGTCTTGTTCTTGTTTGTGCTGTTGCTTTGCAGCTTTTTCGGCATCTATTTCTGCTTGTTCCTTCTGTGCCTGTTTTAAATAAATATTATGAAAATCTACCCCTTGTTTAATAGATTTCCTAAAGTCCTCAATCGTATGTTCAGAAGCCCAGCCATGGGATTGAGTAGCTTTATACTTAGCTGCACAGTCTAGGCAGACGTAGGTAGAGTCTTTAAACTTTAGGGGATCATCTACTTTATAAATATCTTTTCCACAAAATGAGCATTGTGCTATAGATTGACGAAAACGATGGCTTACAGGAGCAACTTTTCTTTTGATAGCTTCTAACTTTACCGGATCATCAATCAATTCTTTTATTTCTGCAATAGTTTGATTGCCTATAAATTTATTCATATGTGCTTGATTAGCACCACCAGAAAAGTTACCCGTTTCAAAACAGTTTTCACAAATCACACTATCTTTTAAAGAAATTTGAATATCCCAAAAGCCCAACTCTTTACCACAAATACCACATTTCTTTGTTGCCATGATTAAAACCTCCTTCTCGATTCAATAACTTTACCTAAGATTTTACCTGGATTTTCTTTATTTAAAATGATTGGTTCCATTGAGGTAACGTAAGGCAAAAATTGTTTCACTTCTTGGTGATTAACAAAATACATTGATACGTAACCATCAGAATTTATTACTTAAATCTGAAATTATTGTACTACTTTTATTAATAGCTTTATATATTTTAATTATATAGTTGATTTCTGAATGAAATAACTAAATTTGATGCGCAAGAGACTTAAAAACAAATAAGCTGAAATTTTTCAAACCAACGGATTTTTAATAATTAATCCTGCTAAGACAGCAGCGATTACCAAGCAACTACCCCCAAATATTAGTAAAATTTTTCTAGTTTTGTGACCTTGACGCTTATCTAAGCTGTAAACAAGACTAAAACTGGCAAAAACAATGAGGAGCCCAGCAATTAATAATAAAGCAAAACTGTGATTCATATAAACGACCTTTTCTAAATTCTGTCTTAATTAAACCATACAAGCTTGTTTTTGGCCTATTAAATCGGGTATGATTATATCAAGATGGAGGCTTTTATGACTAAAATTAAGGTAATGACGGTTTTTGGCACTAGACCTGAGGCAATTAAAATGGCGCCGCTTGTGCTCGGATTAAAGGCTGATGAGCGGTTTGACGAGGTGACGGTGGTTAGCGCGCAGCACCGTGAAATGCTTGATCAGGTTTTGGAAATTTTCAAAATTCAACCGGATTACGACTTTAATATAATGAAGCAGAATCAAACGCTTGAAGAAATTACGGCTAAGGTAATGATTGACCTAGCTAAAGTAATTAAAAAAGAAAAGCCGGATATTGTCTTGGTGCACGGTGATACGACGACCAGTTTTGCGGCTAGCTTGGCCAGCTTTTATGAGCAGAGTACAATTGGTCACGTTGAGGCTGGCTTGCGCACGTGGAACAAGTATTCGCCATATCCCGAAGAAATGAACCGGCAGATGACTGATGACTTGGCAGACCTGTATTTTGCCCCAACTAAATTAAGTAAGGCTAATTTGTTAAAAGAAAATCACCAAGCTGACAATATTTTTGTCACAGGAAATACCGCAATTGATGCACTCAAACAAACGGTCCAAAAAGACTATCATCATGATGTTCTTGACCTGATTGAACCGGGGCACAAAATTATTTTGGTAACGATGCATCGCCGTGAAAATCAGGGTGAACCAATGCGGCGCGTATTTAAGGTAATGAAGCAGGTAGTCGATAGTCATGAGGACGTTGAGATTATCTATCCAGTTCATTTATCGCCACGTGTTCAACAAGTTGCCCGTGAAATTTTGGGTAATGACCCGCGAATTCATCTGATTGCTCCATTGGATGTAGTTGACTTTCATAATTTAGCCAAACGCAGCTACTTCATTATGACAGATTCTGGCGGGGTGCAGGAAGAAGCCCCATCGCTTAATAAACCAGTGCTAGTTCTGCGAGATACGACTGAGCGGCCTGAAGGTGTTAAGGCGGGAACATTAAAGCTGGTTGGAACTGAAGTTGATGCAGTACGTACGGCAATGCTTGACCTGCTTGAAGATAAGGCTGCTTATCAAAAAATGGCGAATGCCAAAAATCCGTACGGTGATGGTCACGCTGCTGAGCGAATAATGGACGATATTGCTTATTATTTTGATAAATCAAAGATGACTAAGCCAGCAGATTTTGAATGATTGAAAATTTATCTGCCTAAATTAAAGCCGATAAAGACTAAAATAATGCCACCTAAGTATGATAACAGTGCGTAAATCCAAAAGGTTTTGTAGGAATGGTTATGCCACAGAGCTACTAATTCAGTATTTAAAGTTGAAAAAGTTGTATAGCCACCCAAAACACCAGTGCCGAGTAAAGCATAGAGATATGGCTTAGCACCGCCACCAAAGAGTAATCCCAGCAAAAACGCTCCAGAGAGGTTAATCACTAAGGTTGCCACTGGCAAATTCTGGGTAAAATGTTTTTTGCCGTAATTAGTTAACCAGTATCGTACTAAGGAGCCAAGCGCGGCACCTAGTCCAGCAAGTAAGAGGGTCATCTTATGCTTCCTTTCTGGTTAAAGTAGCGCTTAAGCTATTGCCGCAATATTTCCCCAAAAAGGCGGAGAACATGCCAACGATAATTGAGCCAGCAAAGTAAATGAGTGCAATCTGTGACTTATTGTCTGTCAAGAGCTTTAGCGTATCAAGATTGAAGGTTGAAAAAGTAGTAAAAGCACCAATAAAGCCAGAACAGAGCCCGACGTTAAGCCAGTCACGCATGTCTTTAAATTCTAAGAAAAGATAAGTGCAGAAAGTTAATAAAAAGCAGCCGACGATATTTCCTAAAAAGGTACCGTAAAAACTAAAGTAATTGTTTAGCAGTGCGCGAGCAATACCGCCTAAAAAGGCGAATCCGGCAACACTTAGATAATTGATAAATTTATGCAAATTAACCATTCACTTTCAAATTAGCATTATTTTCTTTAGTAAAATTATAAAACAAAAAAGTCAAAAACTCATTTAAGAATTTTTGACTTTTATTTATTATTTTTATGCTTTTGCATTCGCTGTTTAGCTCGCTGCATCATCGTTGTTTCCTGTGCTTGGAACACCGACCGTGTAGTTAGGTAATTGAAAATCCCGACTAATACTTGATCAATAATTTTAACTGGTAAAGCATTAAGGTGCAACCATGAAATACCAACGGACATAATCATTTGGTCAGGAATCAAGCTAATAATTCGATAGGTAAAAAAGACGATTAGCTTGTGCCAAGTTGAATGATCCTGGTCGACATTATTAATAAAGACGGCCTTCTGGTTAAAGAAGTAAGAAGCTAGATTAGAAATTACAAACGCAATAATGTTAGAAAAGAAAACTGCTCCGCGCCACCATTTGTGCAGGATCATAAAGACAACTGTATTAATTAATGCGGCAATAAACCCAAAAACCATGTAAACAAATAGATTGCGGTGGCGTTTAACAAATTTAATGGGATGACGCCATGGATTAATCCTATTAGCCATTTAACCGATCAGCCATTTCCTCTGCAGCTTTATCGATTGCAGCGATTGCATCATCGTCTGGCGCATTTTCAATCGTTACTGGTGCGACAACTTCTTCAGCACCAACTTGTTTGAACATTTTTTCAAAGTCAAAAACATTCTCACAAAAATGGTCGTTGTAGGTCTTGTCACCGCTGCCCATTACTGCAAAATATTTGCCGCTTAAATCTAGCTCTTTTAGTTGTTCATAAAAGTCGGCAACATCGTCAGTCATCTTGCCCTCACCATAAGTGTAGGTCACAAAAATGCACAAGTCGCTTGCCAAGTAGTCGCTAGCGTCCGTGAACTCGGCCTCGCTAGTCTCTACATCAAAATCATAATCCTGTAGATCTTCTTCTAAAATCTCTGCCATATCTGCATCATTGCCAGTCATACTAGCGTAGACAATCCTTGCCTTCATGCTGTTCATACCTTTCCTATTTAGTTCATCATATTATTATACATAATTTAGGCAGATTGATGAAATTCTTTAGTAAACTTTTAAAAAACGCTATAATGTAAGCAAAGATAATTTTTAAGAGGAGAGTTTAGTTTTGATTACAATTAAATCCGTTCGGGAACTTAAAGGGATGCAGGCTTCAGGTCGATTACTGGCATCAATGTTTGAAGGCTTGCGTGATGTGATTAGGCCGGGAATTACGACTTGGGATATTGAAGAATTTTGTCAAGAATTTGTTAAGAGTCGTGGCGGGCGCTTATCTGAGCAAGGGTTTGAAGGCTATAAGTATGGCACTTGTATTTCGGTAAATGACCAGATTGCTCATGCAACACCGCGTAAAGATACGGTTTTAAATGAGGGCGACCTTGTTAAAGTTGATGTTACTTGCAACCTTAATGGCTTTGAGACTGATTCATGTACCACTTATCCAGTTGGTCAAATTTCAGATGCTGATCGCGATTTGATGGAAACGACCAAGAAGGCAATGTATCTGGGAATTGACCAAGCGGTTCTAGGCAATCGGATTGGTGACATTGGGGCAGTAATTCAACATTTTGTCGAAGACGAACACGGCTATGGCGATGTTAAGGAATTAGTCGGTCATGGTATCCAGCCAAGTATCCATGAAGATCCAGAAGTACCTCATTGGGGTAAGGCTGGCCATGGCTTGCGTTTGCGTGAGGGCATGACAATTACGGTTGAGCCAATGGTTGAAGCTGGTGGCGACTGGCGCATTGAGCAAAAGTCGGTTAGTGATCCTAATGATGATTGGGTTTATTACGCTACACCAGATGGCTCCAAGTCAGCACAGTTTGAGCATACTTTTGCCATTACCAAAGATGGTCCTAAGATTCTAACTTTACAAAAGCCTTATGACGGTTACGAAAAATACTTGCCGCATTTTGATGAAATGGATGATTAAGGTTGCATGAATAAAAGAAAAGAGACAACACCAAATCGTGTTGCCTTATTTTATAAGACGCTATCGCTCAAATTCTCGCAAGGTGAAGTGTTAACCAGCGCGATTGTCATTGCTTATTATGTTTTGTTTTCGATTTTTCCTTTAATTATTATTATCGGAAACATTTTGCCGCTGTTTCATATTGATACGACGCCAATTGCCAGTTATCTTGACCTGATTTTTCCAGATCGGATCGCCAAATTTATTATGCCGATTATTAACTCACTGTTGAAGCGTAAGTCGACTGGCTATATTTCGTTTGGTATTATTTTGGCCTTGTGGTCGGTTTCGTCGTTAGTTAACGCGATTAGAATTGGGATGAATCGCATTTATGGCGTGCGCATGACGGAATTAAAGCAGAAGTGGCAGATAACGGTGTGGACACGGTCAATTACTATTTTATTAACTAACCTAATGATTGTTATTTTTACTTTGCTAAGTTTAACCTTGATTTTTGGGCAGCAAGTGTTGGAATTTTTACGGCCAATTTTTTCTTTTTCAGTTGGTGAAATTGAAAAAATCTTCAGTTACCGTTACCCAGTTGTTGGCATTATTTTGCTTGGTGCGCTATTTTATTTAAATTACGTTTTGCCTAATGTTAAGCTGAAAAAGCGGGTAATCTGGCCAGGTGTCTTTACAACCTTAATTGGCTGGCTGCTACTATCTTATTTGTTTAGTTTTTACCTCCATCATTTTCACATCAGCTGGGAAAATTATGGCATTATTGGTACTTTTATTATTTTCATGTTATGGCTCAACATCTCTTCTATCTTGTTATTATTTGGTACCTGTGTTAATGCGGCGATTGTTTCACTTCGTGTTGGTAAAGTGAAATATTCTGTCGGTCATTTAGCAGAGTATATTCAAAGAAAACGCCACCAATAAAGTTGGCGCAATTGTGCAAAATCTGGTATATTGGATTTTAAAGTATGGATAAGAGAAAGCGTAAAAATATGAAAGTAAGGAAAGCTATTATTCCGGCAGCGGGATTAGGGACGCGGTTTATGCCCGTGACTAAAGCAATGCCCAAGGAAATGCTGCCAATTGTTGATAAGCCGACGATTCAATTTATTGTTGAGGAAGCTAAAAGTTCAGGAATTGAAGATATTTTAATTGTTACCGGTAAAAATAAACGGTCAATTGAAGATCACTTTGATTCTAATCCCGAGCTTGAGCAAAATCTGCAGGAAACAGGGAAAACCAATTTGCTGAAGATGTCGCGGGAAATTACGCAACTAGGGATTAATATCTACTATACCAGGCAGCCACATCCCTTAGGCTTAGGGGATGCCATTGCCCGCGGACGCAGCTTTGTTGGGGATGAGCCGTTTGTTGTTATGCTGGGTGACGACTTGATGCTGGACAAAGTGCCGCTAACTCAGCAACTAATCAACCGTTATAACAAGACCCATGCGTCAACAATTGCCGTCATGCCGGTGCCGCACAAGGAAGTTTCTAAGTATGGTGTCATTGAACCAGATAATGAAATTGTGCCGGGGTTAATTAATGTTAAGTCTTTCGTAGAAAAGCCAGATGTTGATAAAGCACCCAGTGATTACGCCATTATTGGTCGCTACTTACTAACGCCAGAAATTTTTGATATTTTGGCTAACCAAAAACCGGGACGTGGTGGCGAAATTCAACTGACTGATGCCATTGATACAATGAATAAGACCCAGCGTGTTTTTGCTCATGTGTTTACGGGTGAACGTCACGATGTGGGCAATAAGGAAAGTTACCTTGAAACTTCTATTGAATATGGCCTTAATCATCCTGAAATTAAAGATGATCTGCGCAAGTATATTATTAATTTGGGCCACAAGTTAGAGACTCAAGATAAGAAAAAGAAATAAGTAATATGATTTTAAAGCATTTTAGACGTTTTGTTTAAAATGCTTTTATTTTTATGAAAATGACTTTAAACTTTTTCTTAACCTCATCCAAACTCCTAGGTAAACATGCCAAAATCCGCTAAGATTTGGAAGTGAATCTGGTAGTAGGAGAATTTATTAATGAAAGACATTTTTGTTGTTGCTGCTAAAAGGACACCCTTTGGTCGTTATCGCGGGCAATGGACTGACCAAAACGCAGTTGACCTAGGCCAACTGGTTCTTACTGAAACTTTGCGCAGTATTGGCGTTGAGTCTAGTGAACTTGACGCTTTATTTATGGGCAACGTCTTGGGGAGCGGCTTGGGCCAAAACATGGCCCGACAAGTGGCGATCAATGCTGGCATGAAAACAACCAGCAGTAGCGTAACTATTAATGAAGTCTGCGGGTCAAGTTTAAAGGCGTTGCGCTTAGCTCAAGGGCAAATGGAGCTCGGCGACTTTGATTTTGTTGCTGTTGGTGGTAGTGAAAGCATGACTAACGCAGTTTATTACAATGAGGTTCGTAATCAGCCGGCAGAAAATAGTATCATGATGTCCGACGGCTTGACCGATGCTTTTTCCAGACAACTGATGGGAGTGACAGCGGAAAATGTTGCTGAAAAGTACCACATTTCACGCCAAGAAATGGATAGTTACAGCGTGCAGTCACATCAAAAAGCCGCACAAGCTGTTAAAGAGGGCTATTTTGCTTCCGAAATGATTTCGCTTAGCATTGATGGTCGCCGAATTAGCCAAGATGAAAATATTCGGTCTGATACCAATATGGCAGCATTAGCTAAACTATCTCCTGCGTTTGTTGCAGATGGTCAAGTGACTGCGGGTAATTCTTCGCCGCTCAGTGATGGTGCAAGCATGGTGCTTTTAGCAACTGCTACAAAAGTAAAGGAGTTGGGACTCAAGCCACTAGCACGTCTTGGGGCATTTGCGGAGTCCGGCACTGATTCAGCTTATATGGGTTTTGCGCCGTATTATGCTGTGCAAAAGTTGTTAAGAAGAACAGATCACAAGATTACTGATTATGACGTGGTGGAAGTTAACGAGGCATTTGCGGCGCCAAGTGTTGCTCTTGCGCATGCTTTAGCAATTCCACAGTCGCACCTAAATATTTTTGGTGGGGCAATTGCAGTGGGGCATCCCTTAGCAGCCACGGGCACAAGGCTAGTAGCAACCGCGATTAATGCACTTAACCACGTTAATGGCAATCGCGCCTTGGTCACGTTGTGTATCGGTGGCGGGCAAGCAATTGCCTGCGAATTAATTAGGGTGGAATAGATGAAGTTTTATCAATTAACGCCAGAAGAGCGGCGAGCTCTGCTTACAAAGCAGGGGATAAAATTAGATGCAATTGACCCAGCAACATTGCATCAGCTTGACCAATTGAGTGAAAATGTCGTGGGACAATTACGCTTACCAGTAGGATTGGTCCCAAATTTGCTGGTTAATGGCCAGCGCTATTGGGTGCCGATGGCAACAGAAGAACCCTCAGTTGTGGCAGCTGCTAATCATGGCGCTAATATTTTTAGCAAAAATAGTGGTGTGATTGCTCAAAGTGACCGGCAAGGGCTAGATGGTCAAATTATTTTGCAAAGTACGAGTGATTTTGAACCAACTGCCTTGCGGACATTATTTCCCCAACTAATTGAACAAGCTAATCATGAATTTGCCAGCTTGGTTAAGTACGGCGGTGGCGTAAAACGGATTGAGATGCGGCAAGAAGCTGAATTGGTCTACTTGAAAGTACTAGTTGACCCGGCCGAAGCAATGGGCGCCAATAAGGTTAATTCAATTTTGGAATTTTTGGCTGGAAAAATGGAAAAATTGCCGGGAATTAAGGCAAAATTGTTTGCGATTTTATCAAATTATCCGAGTCAATTAACAACTGTGCGAGTTAAGTTAATGGTAAATACAATTGGCGGGCTGGCGGTTGCTAACAGGATTGCATTATTAAGTAAGATTGGGCAAACCGATGTGTACCGTGCTGTGACTAACAATAAGGGTATCATGAATGGCGTTCATGCTGCGCTTATTGCAACGGGCAATGATTCGCGTGCTGTTGATGCTGCATGTGGTGTGCTAGTTAGTCAATCGGGGCAATATGCTAGCTTAAGTAAGTGGTATGTGCAGGGTGATAATTTATGCGGTGAATTAACTTTACCATTAGCAATTGGTACAGTTGGCGGCTCAATTACGGCCCGCTCTGATGTGCGTCAGAATTATCGTATTTTAGGAAAAAAGATTACAACGGCAGAACTAGCTAATGTGATTGCAACAATTGGTCTAGCTAATAATTTGGCTGCCTTGCTGGCGATTTCAACCGATGGTATCCAAAAGGGACACATGAAACTGCAGGCACGTAATTTAGTTGCGAATTTATCCGCAACAACTCAAGAAAAAGAGCAAGTCTTGCAATTATTAACGCAAAATCGTGAGTATTCACAGGCCGCAGCCGTTAAATTTTTACAACAAGTTAGAGAAAAGGAATAGTAATGCAAGTTGGAATTGACCAAATAGGATTTTATACACCCAATAAGTATATGGATATGGTAGATTTGGCTCATGCGCGTAATGAAGATGTTGATAAGTATTTAATCGGTATTGGTCAAAGTCAGATGAGTGTGGCCGACCAAACGCAAGATGCCGTTTCAATGGGGATTAATGCGACGCAATATCTACCGCAAATTGATCGCGAGCAGGTTGGACTTCTGATTTTTGGAACTGAAAGTGGTGTGGATCAATCTAAGTCAGCTTCCTTATTTGTCAAAAGTGCCCTGAACTTAGCACCTGAAGTGCGAACTTTCGAAGTGAAAGAAGCGTGCTTTGGCATGACGGCTGGTGTGATGATTGCCCGTGATTATGTTCGCCTGCATCCTCACCACAGTGCGATTGTTATCGGTAGTGACTTAGCTCGTTACGGTATCGGCACTTCTGGGGAAGTGACGCAGGGTGCGGGCAGCGTGAGTTTGCTAATTAAGGCTAACCCGCGCATTTTGACTTTAAATGACGGTCATAGCGCCTTTAGTCAGGACATTAACGACTTTTGGCGGCCCAACAATTCAGTGACGGCGCTAGTTGATGGTAAGTATTCCACGCAGGTTTACTTAGACTTCTTTCAAAGAACCTTTACTGATTATCAAAAACTAAAAAAGCTGCAAACAAGTGACTTTACGGCCCTGATCTATCATTTGCCTTTTACCAAAATGGGCTTGAAGGCTAACCGGTTGGCGATTGCTGACCAAGATGAAGCAACAAGTGAGCTGCTGGCGACTAATTTTACAACGGCCGCACGTTATGGCCGGGTGGTGGGAAATATCTACACAGCATCACTTTATTTAAGCTTACTTAGTTTACTCGAAAATAGCATTTTACCAGCTGATGCCTTAATTGGTCTGTTCTCATATGGTTCTGGTGCCATGGGGGAGTTCTTTTCGGGAAAAACAGTAGCAAATTATGAAAAAATGCTCAATCCTTCTGGAACTAAAAAGCTGCTGCAGCGACGGCAAAAGTTAGCGATTCCAGAATATGAACGAATTTTTACCACGGCTCTGAGTGATCCAATTGATGGGACAACATTAATTAGTGACGAGGAGGCAGGTTACTGGTATTTTGCAGGGACGAAAAACCGCATTCGCCAATACCGCCAAAAATAATAAAAGCAGGCTAAATTGACAGCCTGCTTTTTAAGTTAATCTAACTGAATTGGTCTCCGGTAAAATCTGGACGCCATAAAGCGGCAAACGTTTATTGCCATTTTGTACCCACAAAGGGATGCTGCGACCATGCATGTGTTTAACCAAGTGGAAGATTTTGACCTTAGTCATTGGCATTTGCCCTGGATAGAGCAAACATTCGCTTGCCGTGATTTTTAACCGAGCAAGCGGCAGCACTTTTTGCTCAATTGTTAAATAAAAGGTTGTTTGTTCGCTTAAATCGTTGGTTAATTGGAGTAAATCTGTAAGTCTCATTTTATTATACCTATACAAAATTAAAATGCTATACTAATGATATTGTATTTTTGATAGAAAGTTGGCTTAACTCTTTGAAACAATTAAAACACAAAAAATTATGGCTTTCATTAGTTACTGTGATTTTATTAATCTGTCTAATATTTACTGGTGCAGGCTTTTACTTCTTTAAAGTTGCCTGTGTTCCGGGACACAAGAGCTTTTTATCTTCTTCAAGTAAGGTAATTAAGAAGTCTGCCCCGCTATATAAGCAAAAGACGTGGTTCAAGCAGGTTAAAAAAGAAAAATGGTATATGCAATCTGCCGATGACAAGTATCGTCTAGATGCAAATTATATTCCTAGCAAAAATTCGCGTAAGACGGCGATTGTTTTGCCCGGCTACATGGACGTTAAGGAAAATATGGGCAAGTACGATGCGCTTTTTCATGAGTTAGGCTACAATACGTTAACACCGGATCCGCGTGCTCAAGGCAAGAGCCAGGGAAAATATATTGGCTATGGCTGGGTTGAAAAGGCTGATGTCAAAAAGTGGATTAATCGGGTGCTTGCCAAGAACGGTCAAAATCAGCAAATCGTTGTCTTTGGTGTCAGCATGGGCGGCGCCACAACAATGATGGTCAGTGGGTTGCAGCTGCCGAAGCAGGTTAAGGCGTTTGTTGAAGACTGTGGCTATACCAGTGTTAAGGACGAAATTGAGCATGAGGCTAAGGCGCTGTACAACATGCCAGCTTTTCCAAGGTTCCCATTAGTTGAAATTTTAAGTGGGATTAATCGCGTTAAAGTTGGTTATTTCCTTAAAGATGGATCAAGCATTAACCAGTTGCAGCAAAATCACCGACCAATGTTGTTTATTCATGGTGGTAACGATACTTTTGTGCCAACTAAAATGGTTTACAGTAATTATCGCGCTACTAAAGGCCCCAAAGAGCTTTGGGTTGCACCTAAGTCTAAGCACGCTCACTCTTATGAAGATCATCCTCAGGCATATAAAGCTCATGTCAGCAAGTTTTTAGCGCAATACGTTAAATAATAGCTAGTATTTGCAAGCGCTTACAATAGATGGTATGATAATTAGGTGGATAGTGTATCAGCAAAATCTAATCTCTTAAATTGTATATTGTCAAAATGCTCTGCTAATAATGAAATAATAGTAGGAATAATACCTTATCCGCAAACAAAAACAGTTGCCGCTTAGCGACAACTGTTTTTTATTTACGTAAGGTTAATTTGGCAATACATTCGCATCGCGGTGTTTGTGGTAACATGTCCACGTTCTCAATTAAACGCACGTCGTAGGCTTCGGTTAGTAAAATTAGGTCTTGAGCTAACGTTGATGGATTACAGGAAATGTAAACAAAGGTTTGTGGTTTAATCTTGAGCAGCGTTTTAATTAAGCTCTTAGCCAAACCAGTTCTTGGTGGATCAACGATTAGGGCATCAACTGCTACGCCAGTTTCTTGCAAGTGCGGCAAAACCTTTTCGACGCTGCCTTGAAGATAGTCGGCGTTTTTAATATGGTTGAGTTCAACGTTATGCTTGGCATCTTCAACGGCTTCAGGAATAGTTTCAATTCCGATAACTTGTTTTACTCGGTCAGCGGCTAGGATACCTAGGGTACCAACGCCGCTATATGCGTCGATTAAAGTTTCGTCTTCTCGGAGGTCTAAGAACTTCAATGCCTCAGAATACAAATTGGCTGTTTGCTGCGGATTTAATTGGAAAAAGGCGCGCGGTGACAGGGCGAACTTTTTACCTAAAATTTCTTCAATAATCTTGTTTTTACCAGCAAGCTTTTCGGTTTTATTACCCCAGACTTGTGGGTTGCGCCAGTCGGTTTCGTTTTGATAAACGCTAGCAACGTCAGGCAGGTTCATGATTTCTTTACTTAGTGGCAGTAAATTCTTGATTTCGTGACCAACCGTAATTAGGGTTACCTGAATTTCTTTAGTTGCCTCAGCTTCGCGAACAACGATGGTCTTTAAGCCCGGTGTATGTCTGTATGGATTAGCCACAGCCACGTGCATCTTTTCAACCAAAGCCTTGATCTGCCGTTCAACCTTTTGCGTAGACTTACTTTGCGTTGGCATGACTGGTAAGTCATAAAGGTGGTGCGAGTTAGGAGCGAACAAACCTAAGTTGGTCTTGCCGTGGTCTTGTTCAATTTGGTATTGTGCTTTGTTACGGTAATGCCATTCGTCTGGTGCTGCAATGGTCGGCTTAACCTTATATTTTTGGTAGCCACGAGGATGAAATTTTTCTAAAGCCTCGAGCACATTGTCCCGCTTAAATTCCAGTTGCTTAGGATAAGCCAAATGAGCTAATTCTAGGCCACCAATTGCTGGATTGACACCCTTAGGAAAGGCAACGCGGTCAGGACTTTGTTCTTTAATGCGGACAAGTTCGCCCTGAAGATAGTGGGGAAAGTCCTTAATGATTTTGGCAACTACGACTTCACCCGGTAAAGCACCCGGAATAAAGATAATCTTCTTGCGGTAATAGCCAATCCCCTCGCCGTTAATTCCAAGGCGTTTAATGGTGATAATGACGTCTTTTTCTTTTGCTTGTTTTTGTTTAAAATTTTTGCGCATAATGTTCTTTCTACAATAAATAATTAACTGTTAATTATTTATTGTACTCCTCAGAAAAAGTTTTTAGCAAGAAACACGAAAATTTGCTAGCATATAAAGGTAAGGTAAAGAGTTAGAAAGGTGAGGCCAAAATGCCAATCATTACTAAAGTCAGCAGTCAAAAGCGGCCGGGGCGCTATAATATTTTTCTCGATGGGCAGTACGCCTTTTCAGCTAGTGAACAAACCGTTGCCGAATTTATGTTATTAAAGGGTCAGGAGTTAAACCTAAACGAATTAACAGCAGTTAAAAAGTTTGATGTGTGCAGTAAAGCAACGGCACTGGCTTCAAATTATCTCAGTTACCAAGCCCGGACGGTTTATGAGGTCTTGCAGTATTTACAAAAGCATGGCATTGAGGACGAGGCTGCGCAAAATGCGGTAAGCCAGTTAAGTGCGATGGGCTTTTTGGACGATCGCAAATATGTCACTTTATCAATTAAGCAGAGTCTGCGCAGCGGCACTGACGGGCCATTGACGTTAACGCGCAAGTTAACCCAGAAGGGAATTGATCCGGCGATTGTTCAAGAAGAATTGGCAGAAGTGGCAGATGAGGACTGGCTGGACACAGGATTACGCGTACTAAAATCCCTAAAAAGTCAAGTTGGCAAGGTTTCAGAGCGTGAGTTAAATCGTAAAATGAATTCAAAGCTGTTGAGTCACGGCTTTTCTAGCGGCATTGCCAGTTTGGTCGTTGAAGAAGCTGACATGAGACCAGACAGTGATGCTCAAGTTGAGGCGCTTAAAAAGCAGGGCGTCAAAGCCTATAAACGTTTTCGCCGGCTGCCGGAAAGCGAGCGCGAACGCAAAATTCGTAATTATCTGTTTACTCATGGCTTTGCCAGCAACGAAATCGACGCGTTTTTAGCTGGTGAGATTATACCGCTGGATGAATTAGCCGAATACTAGGAGGATTATAATGAAACAAGCACAAGAAGAATTAACTTTTGTTGGTAGACCTTTTCCAGATGCGATGATGGATCAGGAAAAGACTTTTTCCGGTTGTAATTTAGAAATGGAAAACAATGTGGTTTTCCAGAAATTTTTAAAAAGCAATCATTTAACAGGTAAGCGCAGCAGTCTAGTGGTGTTTGGCCCAGAAAACTTCATGTATTGGTATGGTGTCATTGCACCTAAAGAAGTTAAAGTACCAGCTGGCTTAATGAAGTTTGTCTTGCCGCAAACTCAGGTAGCCCGAGTTGAATTACCAGAGCAAAGTCTTGCCTTTTTCAATCAGCCACTTAACTTCGTTTTACCCGAATTAATTGGCAAGGTAACTGACGCAGGAATTCAGGTATATGAAAATATGGGCGATAGTACCACACCATATATCTTGCAAAGTTTAGATTTGGATACAAAAAAACTGTCCCAAGACTTGTATCTTGAAGACAGTAAATAATTAATGTTGTTTGGGGTCGATTGATAAGTTGTCGTATTCGACATATGCCCCAAGGCAAGTTGACAGTAACATAACCAAAAAGACAATGCCAACGGATTTACCAACAATCTGGTCGAGTGTCAGGCAATTGCGGACTAAAAACGTTGCCGCAAAGCAAAGGATAAAGTCGAGTGCCATGTTGGCAAACAAGAGAAGATAGCGCCGTCTGATACTGAAGAAGCGCAATAATTGTTTAAAGAAGCCGTCATCAACAGAGATTGCCAATAGGTCAACGGGGCGTTGAATTGTCGCCTTAATGGCAAACATGATTGTGGCACCAACTAGTGCGCCAATGGTAGTTCTGAATAAGTCGGCCGAATGCAGTACTAGTGCATCATAGCCAATACCGATAATTAGTAGACTGCATAGGTAGGGAATTAGCAATAAAAACGTAAAAACAAGCAGAACATGACTTTTTTTCATTAAATTAACCTCGTTTCTTACGTGCTATTCTAACATATCGCGGGCTTACATGATATAATGTTATTATTTATGTTGATGTTTTAAGAAAGAGAGCAAAAATTATGACTAGCGACCCTGCCAAGGGGAATTTATTTAAGCGAATTAAAAATAAATTTTCCCCTGCAAGCGATGAAGAAACCAAAGAACATTTAGCCACGGAAATTACGACACTGCGTGAGCATAATAAAATTAGTGAAACGGAATGTTCCATGCTAAATAATGTTTTGGATTTTCAAGGGCGGATGGTCCGCGAGGTAATGGTTCCGCGGATTGACGCGTATATGGTGGATTGCTGTGATAGCTTTCAGGATAATCTTGACGACATTTTGCGTGAGCCTTATTCACGCATTCCTGTGTACAAGCAGGATAAGGATAAAATTATCGGGGTCATCCATATTCGGACAGTGCTGCGGAAGGCGCGAGAAAAGGGCTTTGACAATATCGATTATGAAGATGTGATGAACCCGCCGCTATTTGCACCAGAAACAACCGATTTAAGTGAATTACTAGTTGAAATGCAGCAGACGCAGCAGCAACTAGCTATTTTGACGGACGAATACGGCGGCGTGGTTGGCATTGCTACAATTGAAGACTTAATTGAAGAAATTGTGGGTAATATTGATGATGAAGTCGATCATGCTGAGGTCTTATTTAATCAAATTGGTCCTAATAAATACGTCATTTATGGTAAGATGCCGCTAGTAGACTTTAACGAACAATTTGGCACTGACCTCGAAATGGAAGATGTCGATACAATTGCCGGTTTTATGATTACTAAGCTAGGAATTATTCCGGCCAAGGGTGAAAAGTTATCGGTTAAGCTTGATAACGGCATGGTATTGACAACTAGAAGAATGATGCGGTCACGGCTTATGACGGTGTTATTAACAATTCCAGAAGAAAAACAACAGGAAGAAGAACAAGATAATTAATGAGTAAAGAACTTTTAGATAAAGTAAAAAGAAGAAGAACATTTGCAATTATCTCGCACCCCGATGCTGGGAAGACGACGATTACGGAGCAAATGCTTCTTTTTGGTGGGGTAATTCGTAGTGCCGGAACGGTTAAGGCACGTAAAACCGGACATTATGCCACCAGTGACTGGATGGAAATTGAAAAGCAGCGTGGGATTTCAGTTACCAGTTCCGTGATGCAGTTTGAATATCAGGGCAAGCGTATTAACATCCTTGATACTCCAGGACACCAAGACTTCTCAGAAGATACTTATCGAACCTTAATGGCTGTAGACTCGGCTGTGATGGTAATTGACTCCGCTAAGGGGATTGAGCCACAGACCAAGAAGCTGTTTAAGGTTGTTAAGCAGCGTGGTATTCCAATTTTTACCTTTATGAACAAGTTGGACCGCGATGGTCGCCCGCCACTAGACTTAATTGCGGAATTAGAAGACTTACTTGGCATTGAAGGCGTTGCGATGAACTGGCCGATTGGGTCTGGACAAACGCTGCAGGGACTGTATGATATTGCTAATAACCAAGTGGAATTGTATCGCAAGGATGGCGAAGATCGCTTCTTACCTTTAGATAAAGATGGTAAATTATCGGCAAGTGAACCATTTGGTCAAAATCCACAATTTCAAGATACCTTGGATGAGATTGATTTAATTAAGGAAGCGGGCAATACCTTTGACTTTGATAAGATTATCAAGGGCGACCAGACACCAGTGTTCTTTGGCTCAGCTTTAACTAATTTTGGTGTGGAAACTTTCTTAAAGAGCTTTGTGCAATTAGCACCGGCTCCTGAAAGTCACGTAGTTAACGGTGATGAAAAATTAAGCCCCGACGATTCTGAATTTTCTGGCTTTGTCTTTAAAATTCAGGCTAATATGAACCCACATCACCGCGATAGAATTGCCTTCGTCAGAGTTGGTAGTGGTGAGTTCAAAAAGGGACTTGATGTTACTTTAGCTCGGACTGATAAGCCAATCCGCTTAAATAATGCAACCGAATTTATGTCTAGCGAACGTGTGCAGGTTACAGATGCCGTTGCTGGTGATATTGTCGGCTTGTACGATACCGGTAATTTCCAAATTGGCGATAGTATCTACGCTGGTAAGCGTAGAGTTGTGTATCCAGCGCTACCTGAATTTACGCCGGAACTATTTGTGCGTGTTACTGCTAAAAATGTGATGAAGCAAAAGTCCTTCCACAAGGGGATGACGCAGCTGGTTCAAGAAGGGGCCATTCAGCTTTACCGTAATTACCAGACTGATGAGTATATTTTGGGTGCCGTTGGTCAACTGCAGTTTGAGGTCTTCAAGTTCAGAATGAAGAATGAATATAACTCAGATGTAGAAATGACGAGTATTGGTCACCGGGTTGCTCGTTGGATTGATCCCGATCAGCTTGATCCGGCAATGTCGAACAGTCGTAACTTGCTTGTTAAGGATCGTTACGATCAACCGCTCTTCTTATTTGAAAATCAATTTGCGGAGCGCTTCTTCAAAGACAAGTATCCAGATGTTAAATTAACTGAAAAACTATAACAGCAAAAATGGTTGGCAAAATGCCAACCATTTTTGCTATGCTCTAATTTTTCCTTATCCATGTTCAAATTTATGATAGTTGTTAATTAAATTTTCTGATAATTTAGAATAAATAAAAAAGCACTTTAAGAATTACCTTAAAGTACCTAAAACTAGCAACGGTTATCTTACTTATCAACGTGAATTTCGACCACGCGTTGATTTTTATCAAAGGTTACTAAGTATGAAGGGTCACGTTCTTTAATCAAGCGTTTGATAATGAACTCAACTTCATCCTTGCGCACACGGCGATCGTGATTTTCGATAGCAATTCCGATTGCCGTGTCGCTTTCGGTATAAACAACAGAAGTATTACCCAAAGAGTAAACTTTGACATAGTTAACATCAGTTGAGTTAAGCTGACTGTGTACTAAATCCCGATAACTATTGGTTACATCTATTAAATGCATGGATTTCACCCGTTTCTTGTAGTAGTTTTGTCAACTCTAGTATAACGCTAATTTGTTGTTTTTTCTCTAAATAAAAGCATGATTATTGTAATTTTGAATAATCATGCTTTTGCTGTATTTTATTAAAGTTCAGTATCTGGAGTAGTTGCTGGGGCAGGATCTACTTGCTCATTAATCACAATGTGATTGTCAGAAACACTTGCAGTTAAGTTCTTGGCATCTGGATGATCAAGCTTGAAGTCAGCTACGCGATCTTCAATTTCTTCTTGAATAGTTCTGCGCAGAGGCCGTGCACCCATTGCTGGATTGTAGCCATCCTCGACTAATTTCTTCTTGGCATCGTCAGTTACCGTAATTTGTAAGCCCTGATTTTTGACCATATCATTGGTTTCATCAAGCATCAAGTTAACAATCTTAACGAGGTCGTCCTTTGATAATTCGTTGAACTCAATGACGTCATCAAGCCGATTCAAAAATTCAGGCTTGAAGAATTGACTCATGGAGCTTCTAGCTGAATCTTTTTCTTCGTCGGTATTTTCAGCCGCAAACCCAACACTGGTATTTTTAATTCCCTGACCAGCATTAGAAGTCATAATGATGATTGTGTCTTTAAAGGAAACAGTCCGTCCTTGTGAGTCGGTTAGCCGGCCGTCGTCCAAGATTTGCAAGAACAAGTTCATTACCGACGGGTCAGCCTTTTCGATTTCATCGAGTAAAATCAGGCTGTAAGGGTGGCGGCGTACTTGTTCGGTTAATTGTCCAGCTTCTTCATAGCCGACATAACCAGGAGCAGAACCGATTAATTTGGAAACAGAATAGGATTCCATAAATTCCGACATGTCAAAACGAATCATGGCGTTTTCTGACCCAAACATTTGCTTAGCTAATTGCTTAGCTAATTCTGTCTTACCGACCCCAGTTGGACCAACAAAGAGGAAGGAACCAATTGGACGACCAGACTTATTAAAGCCGATTCGGTTGCGGCGGATTGCGCGAGCAACTTTATCAACGGCTTGATCTTGACCGATAACGTGGGCCTTTAAAGTTGGCGCCAAGTTTTGCAACTGGTTTTCCTCTTGCTTTTGCAAATCGCCAACAGGAATACCAGTTTTTTCTTCAACAATCTTGTTCATAATCTTGCTGGTAATAATCGGTGACTTATCAGGATCGATCTTTTGATCTTTTACCTTATTATATTTTTCGATTTGGTCGCGGTAATATGCGGCCTTTTCGTAGTCTTCGTTTTTTAGTGATTCCTGCTTCAATTGTTGAGCAGCAGCAATTCGTTCTTTAATCTTATCTTTATCAACGTAAGGAATGGTCAGATTCATTCTTGAACCGGCCTCATCGAGCAGGTCGATGGCCTTATCAGGCAAGAAACGATCTTGAATATAACGCTCAGACAGTTCGGCCGCTGCTTTAATTGCATCGTCTGTGTAGTGAACGTGGTGGTAATCTTCGTAGCGCTTTTGGATACCTTGCAAAATGCGAATGGTTTCTGCAACTGATGGTTCCTTGACGTCAACAGGTTGGAAGCGGCGGGCTAAAGCCGAATCCTTTTCGATTTCACGGTATTCTTTTAACGTAGTTGCGCCGACTAATTGCAGATCGCCGCGGGCAAGGGCAGGCTTAATAATATTACCAGCGTCCATTCCGCCTTCTGCGTTCCCAGCACCGACAATTTCGTGAATCTCATCAATGAACAAAATAATGTCGTCATGTTGTTGCAATTCTTTAATCAGCTGTTGCATCCGCTGCTCAAATTGACCACGAATACCGGTTCCTTGAACAAGTGAAACAACGTTTAGTGAAATAATTCGCTTGTCTTGTAATTTAGCAGGTACCGAACCATCGACGATTTGTTGGGCGAGGCCTTCGACAACTGCTGTCTTACCAACGCCGGCTTCACCAATTAGAACCGGATTATTTTTAGTTCTCCTATTTAAAATCTCGATTACCCGAGCAATTTCCTTATCCCGACCAATCACTGGGTCAATTTTGCCCTTTTTAGCTAATGCCGTTAGGTCAGTGCCGTATTGGTCAAGTAATGAACGACCACCATTATTGCCGCCGTTAGCTCTTTGCGGCTGGCCTTGATTAGCGTTGTTAAATGCAGCGTTATTACCGTTCATGCTATTAAATAAGTCATCAAAGTCTCCGAAGAAACCGTTGTTGTCATTATTCATATTAATATTTCCTTGTTGTTTAAGTTCTTGATAACATTGTCCACATAAATTAATTTCGCGACTTTGGCCATTAACCTTCGCATAAAGGTGAATGGAAGCAGGCCGCTTTTGACAATTTTGACAAAGCAATTATACTTACCGCCTTTCATTTCAAGTTTACTAAATTATATAATTAGCACTCTCAATAATCAAGTGCTAAAACTCAAAAACTTATTTTTTGTAAGTTCAATAAATATGTTAAAATAACAGTGGTCGTTAAGTAAAAAAGACAAAAAAGACGGTGATATTTTAGTGGATTATCAAAAAATTCTTGAACAATTGGCTGATGGTGAGCTTGACCAATATGAAGTTGAACCCCAAGATGCCTTTGGTTTTCAAACTGCGTTGCGCGCGTTTGGCAAAAGACAAAATATAACAGGCCGCGCCTTACGTGGTGGAAAAATCATTTATTCACAGTCAAAAGTAGAAAATTGATGATGTAAACTGTTACATTTATGTTGTCTAATTCACAAAAAAATGATAGTCTAATATTCGAATAGGTATTTACTACCGTTTTGATTTTTCAATTTAAAAGGAGATAATTATAATGGAAAAACGCGATTTTCATGTTGTTGCAGAAACAGGTATTCATGCTCGTCCAGCTACACTTTTAGTACAAGCTGCTTCTAAATTTGGTTCAGATATCAATTTGGAATACAACGGCAAGTCAGTTAACTTGAAGTCAATCATGGGTGTAATGTCACTCGGCGTTGGTAAGGGTGCAGATGTTACAATCAGCGCTGAAGGCGATGACGAAAAAGACGCCATTGCTGCTATTACAGACACAATGAAAAAAGAAGGTTTAGCTGAATAATGACCAAGACTTTAAAAGGAATTGCTGCAAGTGATGGTATCGCTGTAGCACCTGCTTATCTCTTGGTAGAACCAGATCTTTCATTTACGAAGACCACTGTTGCCGACACTGCTAGTGAATTGGCTCGCTTTAAAAAGGCGACTGCTGCTTCAGTTAAAGAAGTTGAACAAATTCGCGACAGCGCAAAAAAGAGTTTAGGCGAGGACGAAGCTCAAGTATTTGAAGCCCATTTGATGATTTTGAATGACCCTGAATTTACAGGAGCCATTGAAACTGAAATCAAAGATCAAAAAGTTAATAGTGAAGCCGCACTTGATGAAACTGCACAAAAGTTTATTGCAATTTTTGAAGGAATGACCGACAACGCTTATATGCAACAACGTGCTGCTGATGTACGCGATGTTTCTAAGCGGGTAATGGCCCATCTTTTGAATAAAGAATTGCCTAATCCAGCTGCAATTGATCATGAAGTTATTGTGGTTGCGCATGATTTGACACCTAGTGACACTGCTCAATTAAATAAGCAATTTGTTAAGGGTTTTGTAACTGATATTGGTGGTCGGACTGCGCACTCAGCAATTATGGCTCGTTCACTTGAATTGCCAGCTGTTGTTGGGACTGATTCAGTTACTAAGGACGTTGAAAACGGCCAGACTTTGGTAGTTGACGGTTTGAACGGTGATGCAGTTGTTGAACCAAGTGATGAGCAAGTAGCTGATTACAAGCAAAAGAGTGAAGCATTCTTAGCACAAAAGGCTGAATGGGAAAAATTAAAGAACGAACCGTCAGTTACTGCTGATGGTAAGAAATTCACCATTGCAGCTAACATTGGTACACCAAACGATATGCAAGGTGTTAATGATAACGGTGCTGAGGCTGTTGGCTTGTATAGAACCGAATTCTTGTACATGGATTCTAAGGACTTCCCAACAGAAGACCAACAATTCGAAGCTTATAAAGAAGTTATCGAAGGAATGCACGGTAAGCAAGTTATCATTCGGACAATGGATATCGGTGGTGATAAGCACCTCGATTATTGGGACTTACCAGACGAAATGAACCCATTCTTGGGTGTCCGGGCAATTAGACTGTCACTGAAGAACGAAGACATTTTCCGAACCCAATTAAGGGCATTGCTTAGAGCTTCTGCTTATGGTAAGTTAGGAATTATGTTCCCAATGATCGGTACGTTGAATGAATTACGCAAGGCCAAGGCAATCTTAGCTGAAGAAAAGGCTAAGTTGACGAGTGACGGCGTTAAAATTGGTGATAACTTAGAAGTTGGGATGATGATTGAAGTTCCAGCTGCTGCAGTTTTAGCTGATCAATTTGCCAAGGAAGTTGATTTCTTCTCAATTGGAACTAATGACTTAATCCAATACACAATGGCTGCTGATCGGGGTAATGATAATGTTTCTTATCTTTACCAACCAGCTAATCCATCAGTATTACGCCTAATTAAGCATACAATTGATGCAGCTCATGAAAATGGTATTTGGTGTGGCATGTGTGGTGAAGCCGCTGGCGACAGCACCATGTTCCCAATTTTATTGTCAATGGGTCTTGATGAATATTCAATGAGTGCAACCTCTATTTTGCGGATTAGAAGCTTAATGAGGGAGTTCAATACTGAAGATATTAAGGAATTGGCAAATAAAGCATGTTACATTTCTGAAACTGCTGAAGAAAATGAACAGTTAGTTGCCGACTTGATGAATAAGGTTGACAAGTAAAAAAAACAAAGAAATAGTACATTATCAAAGGTAATGTACTATTTTTTGTTTCACCTTTAATCTTTCTTGGTAAAAAAGTCACAGTTTATTCACTTTTAGGCTGTAATATAAAAATATAATTAATTACGAAAATACTACTTACAAAAAAGAAGTAATATGCTATAATAGATATTAGTTAAGAAGTAGTATGTTCAAAGGAGCGTGAAATATATGGTTAATTTATATATATCTCCGAGTTGTACCTCGTGTCGTAAGGCAAAGGCTTGGTTGAAGAAACATGACATTGCTTTTAAAGAAAGAAATATTTTCTCTGAGCCTCTTACTAAAGACGAGCTTATTCAAATTTTGCGGATGACAGAAAATGGTACCGAAGAAATTATTTCAACGCGTTCAAGAGCTTTCCAACAATTAAAAGTTAATCTTGATGATTTATCAATCGATCAATTGCTTGATTTGGTTGAGAAGAATCCAAGCTTATTGAGACGACCAATTATTATGGATGATCGGCGTTTGCAAGTTGGTTACAATGAAGACGAAATTCGTCGGTTCTTGCCACGGAAAGTTCGTCGGCTTGAACTCGAAGAAATGCAAAAGATTGCCGACTTATAATCTAGCAGTGTTTTTAATAAAAAAAGCGTTGGTTTTTTAGACTAACGCTTTTATTTTACCTGCAAAGTACGCTACAATGAATAAAAGGATCCAATGGAGGTGAAAACTCGTGCAAGTTGATCATATTAATGAAAATACTATTCGCGTCCGGATAGATAAAAATGAATTAGCTAATCGTGGATTAAAGGTTTTAGATTTATTGGGTGATCGGGATAAGATCCAGCATTTCTTTTATTCTATCTTAGATGAAGTTGATACCGATCATTCCTTTAGTCAGGATGCTCCGGTAACTTTTCAAGTAATGCCAAATAACGGCGGCTTAGACTTGTTAATTAGTAAGGTAACTGATAAAGATCGCGATCATTTAACACAAATGTTTGGTGGTAATACAGACTCTCAGGAAGCGTCTGATGATCCGCGTAAGACGTCGTTTATTGATTTGGATTCTGATGAGGAGCCAGATGATGACGAAACTGAAGAACCTCCTGTTAGCAGCTCTCAAGGTGGTGCGCAACCGCAATCAAAGAAGCCATTTTGGAAATTTCAAAAGAAACAAGCGTATAGCTTCAAAGATCTCGATCCGCTAACTGAACTAGCAGATAATTTGCGGGCTAGTGATTTGTCCTCAAGTCTATATTTTGAACGAGGAGAATTTTACTTAGAATTAACATTTAATAATGAAAATTACGCGGAGATTAAACCAGCAGATGCTTGGGCAATTGCGAATGAGTATGGCATTAAAGTCAAGGCTAGCGAGATGGCGCGAGTACGGACAACGGGTAAATGCCTAATTGCTTGTGATGCATTGGGCTATTTGCGGCAGTACTTTGGTAAAAATAATCGCTAAATAATTTTAATTAAAAAGGCAAGTGAGTAACTTGCCTTTTTGCGTACTTAAATTTAGGTGATAAATTTGTACGCAGCATTATTAAATAAGCAATTGGTTTTGGCCGCTACTGAAGCGGCACAAATTAAAAGTAAAACACAAAAAAACTATTCTTGTCCGCGATGCCATCATCGTGTGCAACTGATTAAAACAGCTCAAGGTGCATATTTTAAGCACTTAACGCGGTCAACTAACATGATGGGAGAAAAGGCAGAACATGCGTTGAGTAAAGCGCTTCTAAAAGAAGCATTGCGAGAGGCCGGCTTTAACGCACAACTAGAAATTCCACTTGCTCAAGGGCAGCTGCGAGCAGATGTTTTAGCAAGCCCGCAATTAGCGTTTGAAGTGCAATGTGCGCCGTTAAGCCTGGCAGAATTTAATCATCGACATCAGTTATATTTTGAAATTGGAGTTGTTGATGTTTGGGTTGTAGGTCAGCGTCATTATTTACAAAGGCAAATAAAAAAGTCACAGCTGATTTTTTTCCGTAAAAACCAGTTGTGGCGCGATTATTATTTGGAAGTTAATCCTAAAAGAAAGAAATTAATTCTTAAGTACAATGTTTTACTTGAGCCGGTAACTAGTCGAGTTCATTATCAAATGATGACATTTGCTTTAAACGCACAAGGGTTACAACGTTTGTGGCATTTTCGGCCGCAGCTGAAGACATATCAAGTTAATTCTGCTGAGCAGCGGCAATATTTGATGCGGCAATTAATGCAGAAAACAAAAATAGGGCAGTCAATTGCGACTGCCCTGTATGTTAAAAAGATGACACTCGATGATCTACCAGAAAAAGTTTTTACTGAGATGCGTTACGTGGGCCAACTTAATAATGTTCTTGCGTACTTAAATTAAGCGCAAATGATTAGTTTTGCGCAAAGCACAATCTTTGGTTTCTTCTTCAAAGTTTTCGATTAAGCAGGAATCATGTTTTAAAACCTTAATTAATCTGTCGTGAGCAACAATTCCCTCTAATAAAATGCCGTTGTAATTACCGCTCTCATTATAAATAATGGTGGTTGGTGTGTTGCGCACACCAAGTTTATCGGCGAGCTCTAGGTCCTGTTTGATAGACTTATCAACATACTTATTAGTTTTGGGACTGGTAATCTTGTTAAAATCGATATTCAATTTTTTAGTTATTTTTCGGGCTAAATTTTCAGAATAACGATAGAAATTAATGTTCAGGGCCTGTTGCAATTCAAACAAATAGGCCCGAGCTTTTTTATTACCATATTCAAACTTAATCGCATGATAAAGGCGCAATGTTTGAAAAGAGGCCATTGTATACTTGGAAATATCAGTTAACTTTTGACCTTCTTTACGCCGTCGTAAAATATCCTCTTTAATTACTTTGGTGTTAGTAATCGGAATGTAATTGAAACAAGTATCAATGTTAAGTTCATCAATGGCTTGCTTAATTAAAAGTTCTGTCTCATAACAGTAGATGCCAATTGGATTGACAAAGAGAAAAATCTCAAACATCTTTAATTTCTCCTTCAAATTTCCAGTTAGTTATAACTTTAACAAATAACTAATATAGAAACAAAGAATACGCTCACATAATTACATTCTAACACAATGACTGAAGGCTCGAGCAATTTTGGGTTGATTAGTATTAGTTTTAGTTTGCTTAAAATTATAGCTGTTTTCAAGTGAAATAAGAATTTTTTTGATTAAAGTGGGATTAGAGTTTTCAATCTCTAATTCGTAATCTTCGTAAGAATCTGGGTAAGTAGTGGCATCTAATGTTAACTCACAATTTTCGGGTCCAGTAGCTAGAATGCGGTGAGTTTTACTAAAAGTTTGCAAGTGTAAATTAAGCTGGGAACCGAAATTATCTTGCAAGTATTGTTCCACATTACCGTTAAATGTTACGATCGTCCCCTTTTCTGCATGCTGGACAAGTTTTTGAGCAGCTGCTAGTTTTAAATCGTCATTAATTTCGACTGCTTCATGAAAATCGTGTTGCACAAGCTTTGAGTGGGGAACCTTAAGCGTTTGTTCAGCATGATCCGTGAATAAGCGCACGCGGCAGCTAATCTGGTGCTTTTTTAATAAGCTATCGGGGGTGTCAAAATAATAATTCGCCTGTACAAAGTCACTTTTAACGGGGAAAGCCGTACATAATTTTTGATAAACTTCTTTAGTTAACAATGTTTTAGCTTCAATTTCAGTATTTTTAGTCATCAGTAATTACTCCAATCTGTTTACTCTTATTGTATGTTAAAATGAAGATGCTGTTTGAGAAAGGAATTATTTCAATGGAAATGGATTGGGACAACTTTTTATGGCCATACACAGAGGCCGTTAATGAGCTAAAAGTAAAATTTCGGGCCCTTAGACAAAGTTTCTTGACTAAGGGAGAGCACTCACCAATTGAGTTTGTCGTTGGTCGGGTGAAAACAGTTGATTCGATTAAAGAAAAAATGACGCGGCGGGTAATCAGTCCCGACGTGATTGAAACCGATATGCAAGATATTGCCGGCATTCGGATTGTGTGCCAGTTTGTTGACGATATTTATAAGGCAGTGGATTTAATTCATGACCGGCAAGACATGGAAGTCCTGGAAGAACGTGACTATGTACAGAACGCCAAGCCTTCTGGGTATCGATCTTACCACATGGTAATTTCTTATACGGTTTATTTGCCGGACGGCGCTAAAAAGTTGCTAGCCGAAATTCAGGTGCGGACATTAGCGATGAACTTTTGGGCAACGGTCGAGCATACTTTAAATTACAAGTATCAGGGCTCTTATCCAGATGATATTTCTGAACGTCTTAAGTCAACGGCGGAGACGGCATACAAGCTAGATGAGGAAATGTCTTTAATTAAGGATGAGGTTCAGGAAGCGCAGAAGATTTTTACCAAGAATAAAGGTAAGGAAAAATCATGAGAATAACGATTGCTCATAATACCAATGAGGAAACGTTGCGAGTGGTAGCACATTTAAAAAAGCTGCTGCAGGAAAAAGACGATGTTGTTTTTGATGCTAAATATCCGGATGTGGTAATCACGGTGGGCGGTGATGGCACGTTAATCAATGCCTTTCATCGTTACGAAGCCCAGGTCTGTTCAATCCGGTTTATTGGGATTCATACTGGTCATTTGGGATTCTATACTGATTGGCGCAGCGATGATGTTGATAAGATGGTTGATGCACTCTTTTTGCATAAGCCAGAGTCGGCCAATTATCCGTTATTGGAAGTTGAACTTGAAACCGAGGCGGGCGAAAAAAAGCATTTCTTAGCCTTGAACGAATCGGCGGTAAAACGTGTTTCACGCACTTTGGAAGCCAATGTCTATATTGAGGGGCAATTGTTTGAGAATTTTCGCGGTGATGGCTTATGCGTGTCAACGCCAACTGGCTCAACTGCTTACAACAAGTCGCTTGGCGGCGCCGTGATTCATCCGCGGTTAAAAGCCTTGCAAATGGCTGAGATTGCCTCGATTAATAATCGGGTATTTCGGACTTTGTCTTCGCCGATTGTGATTGCGCCTGACCAGTGGATTACGATTGTTCCGGATGCCGATCATTTGGTGATGACAATTGACGGTCAGCGTATTGATGTTCGCAATGCGAAAAAGATTACTTATCGGATTTCGCAAAAGGTAATTCGCTTTGATCGTTTTGGTCACACCCGATTTTGGTCGCGGGTGCAGAGTGCCTTTATTGGTGATAAAGATGACACTATTTAAGTTAAAATTTACAAGTGATAGCCCCCAAAAATTAGGGGCTTTTTTAATGAAGAATGGCTTTTCAAAGCAAGCCGTTAATAATGCCAAAAATCACGATGGTCTAATATTGGTTAACCATAAACGGCGCTACACAAGTTACCAATTGCATTGCGGTGATGAAATTATTTTTGTACCGGGTCAAGAAAAGGCGAACCCGTGGTTGCGGCCCTCAAATAAGCCGTTAAATATCATTAAAGAAACGGCCAATTATTTGGTTGTAAACAAGCCAGCTGGCGTTTTGTCGATACCTTCACGTTATGAGGACGATGACGCTCTAGTTAATCGTGCTTTAGGATATTTTGCGCAAGATAAAGGAATAGCTAAACCGCATGTAATTACTCGTCTTGACCGTGATACTTCGGGGTTAGTTTTAATTGGCAAGAATCCGATTGCCCACGCGCGTTTTGCCAAGCTAAGTAAGAATGATTTTGTAAAAAAATACCATGCTGTGGTGCACGGCAATTTTGTGGAAAATAAGTTAATGGGGATGATTAAGGCGCCGATCAGTCAAAAAGCCGGCACGGTTGTGCGGCAAGTTGATCCTGCAGGGCAACCAGCTGCCACTGAATACCGCGTTCTTGAGCAAGTATCTGGTGCCAGCCTAGTTGAATTGTGGCTGTTTACAGGTCGCACGCACCAGATTCGCGTACATATGCAGTCGATTGGACATCCGTTATTTGGTGATCCGCTTTATGGCGTGGCGGATAAGTTTACAAGACAAGCTTTGAATTGCTATTATTTGGCTTTTCCGGACCCTTTTGCAAATCGGCAAGTGGAAATTAAAATTGCGGAGCCAGATGATATGCGGCAATTATGGCAAGAATTGAAAAAATAAGCATCAAAAAAAGAGTTGTGTTTATGCACAACTCTTATTAATCATTCGAATAATACGCATGTGCCTTCTGGTACGGCAATATCCTTTTGGATAGGTGTTAGACAACCATTGTTGGCATCACGGGTGTAAAGCGTGGCGTTATCTGTATTTTGATTAGCAACAACAACGTATTCTTCGTTTTTATCCCAGTTAAAGTCACGTGGGAACTCGCCAAACGTGGAAACTCGTTGAGCAAGTTGCAAGGTGTGGTCAGACTTAACACCAAACACGGTGATTGAGTTATGGCCTCTATTAGAGACGTAAACGTACTTGCCATCGCTGCTCATCCGAATTGCAGCGGCGCCATTATGTTCAGTGTAGTCTTCTGGAATGGTTGAATAAGTTGCAATATTTTCAAAAGTCCAATTATTTTCATCGAACTTAACGACATTAACTTTGCTGGATAATTCGCCAGCAACGTAAAAGTAGTTGCCATCGGGGCTAAAAGTAATGTGGCGACTGCCAAAGCCCGGTTCGTTCTGGTAGCTAGCCAGGTGCTTCAGTTTGTTATTGCTTAATGCATAAAAGTCGACACAATCATTACCCAAGTCGCAGCTAACGAGGTTACCGTTAGGTGTTTCATTGAAGAAGTGTGGATGCGGACCATCGACTTGCTCAGGCCGCGGACCCAACGTATCAGCAGTATGCGTTACTGAATCGAGCAAGGTTAATTTACCATCCCCAGTGTAAGAAAAGACTGCTAACACGGCTGTATGATAATTGGCGGTGTAGAGCAGTTTTTGCTGTTTGTTGATGCCAACATATGCAGGAGATGAGCCAGCTGTTAAATAAGAATCAGTTTCTTGATATGCACCGTTAACTAATTTGTAGGCGCTAATTCCGCCTTTATCGCCAGCATTATTAATCGTAAAAATCAGGTCGCTATCTTGAACAAAGTAGGTTGGACCACCAATTTTAATAATTTCTTTTGCCTGGCCAACTTTAGCCGAATCCTTGGTCTCAAGCGGTAATTCGTAAATTCCGGTGGCTGCTTTTTTAGTGTAGCCGCCAATTAATAGCCTCATATTTTAACCTCCAATTAAATTTTGTAATATAATTGCCTCTAATAAGTATAGCACGAGGTGCAATTATTTAATTTTAGGTAGTTAACTTTTGTAAAAAAAGTGTTAAAGTAGATTGTCGACTTTTTTAAAAGTAGGAAATTTTAGTTAAGAAGGTACCGTTAATGGACGAAAGTAAAATTCGTGAACTTTATGCAAAAAACGATATTGCAGAAGTTTTTACAAATTTAAATTCCTCATCCGATGGCCTAAGCTCACAAGAAGCTGCCAAAAGACTGCAAAAATATGGTTCTAACGAGATTAAAAAGTCTCAAGAAGAATCACAGTGGAAAGTATTTTTTAAAAATTTTGTCAGTATGATGGCAATTTTGTTGTGGATCTCAGGTGCGATTGCGATGTTCAGTGGCACAATTGAATTGGGAATCGCAATCTGGATGGTTAACATCATCAATGGCCTGTTTAGTTTTTGGCAAGAACGTGCGGCTAAAAGGGCAACTGACGCCTTGAACAATATGTTGCCGACTTATGTGCAGGTCATTCGTGATGGCAAAAAAGTGCAGATTGATTCTAAGGAATTGGTTCCTGGTGACGTATTTGTATTGCAGGCTGGGAATGCAATTCCTGCTGATGCTCGGCTAATTTCAGCAAGTTCAATGCAGGTTGACCAGAGTGCCTTAAACGGCGAGTCGGTGCCAGAATCTAAGACGACAAAGTATGATCCCGGTGAGGGTAGTTATGCTGAGACTAACTTGGTTTATTCAGGGACGACAGTTGGTGCCGGAACGGCGCGGGCAATTGCCTTTGCGACGGGAATGGACACCGAATTTGGTCGCATTGCGCAATTGACCCAAAAGCAAGACAAGGTTGATAGCCCGTTAACTCAAGAGCTTAACCGGTTGACCAAGCAATTATCAATTATTGCGGTTTCGATTGGGGTATTGTTCTTAATTGCAGCGATTTTCTTTGTTAAGTATCCATTTGCTAAGGCGTTTATCTTTGCGTTAGGGATGATTGTTGCCTTTATTCCGGAAGGTTTGCTGCCAACGGTTACTCTAAGTTTGGCGCAGGGTGTTCGCCGAATGGCGAAAAAGCACGCCTTGGTTAAAGAACTGAACTCAGTTGAAACCTTGGGTGAAACAACAGTTATTTGTTCCGATAAGACTGGGACATTGACCCAAAACCAAATGACAATTCATTATATCTGGACCTTGAAAAACGAATATAAGGTTACGGGTAATGGCTATGTTAATAATGGTCAAGTTGAATTAAACGGTAAGCAATTGTGGTATGAAGAAAACCCAGATTTACATAAGTTGATTCAGATTGCTTCGCTTGATAATGACACCGCGGTGCAGTCAAGTAAGGTTAAGGGTGGCAAGCCTAAAATTTTGGGGACACCAACCGAAGCTTCATTAATTATCATGGCGCAAAAGGCTGGTTTTGACCGGCAAAAAGTGTTGGTTAAGTATCCAAGAATGCGCGAATTACCGTTTGATTCTGATCGAAAGCGAATGACGACGATTCACCGCTGGAATGATAAACAATACATCATCTTCACTAAGGGTTCCTTCAGTGATGTGCTTAAGCAATGTGATCAAGTACAAGTTGATGGTCAAGTACGACCAATGACCCAAGATGATATTGACCGAGCTAATAAGGCTAATGCGCAATACGCTGCTCAAGGATTGCGGAGTATGGCAATGGCTTATCGGATTGTTGACAAAGCTGACACTGATGTCGCTAAGTTAACAATTGATACAGCCGAGACACACTTGGTCTTTGTTGGATTAACGACAATGAGTGATCCGCCACGGCCAGAAATTTATAATGCTGTTAGACGCTGTCACGAAGCCAAGATTAAGATTATCATGGTTACAGGTGACTCAAAGCTTACAGCTAAGTCTGTTGCGGTTCAAATCGGATTAACTTCTGATAAAGCGCGCGTTATTTCTGGAACAGAACTTGAGGCGATGAGCGATGATGAGTTGCGTGAAGCCTTGAAGGGAGAAGTTATTTTCGCTCGAGTTGCTCCTGAACAAAAGTACAAGGTTGTTAAGACTTTACAAGAAAATGGTGAAATTGTTGCCTCAACAGGTGATGGTGTTAATGACGCGCCAGCCTTAAAGCAAGCTGACATTGGGATTGCAATGGGGATGACTGGTACTGATGTTGCTAAAGACGCTGCCAATATTATCTTGACTGATGATAACTTTGCTTCAATTGTTGCCGCAATTGAAGAAGGTCGGGCCGTTTACAGCAACATTCGGAAGTTCTTGACGTATATTTTGACGTCTAATGTTCCTGAAGCCTTTCCGTCAATCTTGTTTCTTTTCTCCGGTGGTTTGATTCCACTCCCAATGACAGTTATGCAAATCCTAACGGTTGACCTTGGAACAGATATGCTGCCAGCATTAGGGCTTGGTGGTGAGGCCGTTGACCCAGACGTGATGAAGCAAGCTCCGAGAAAGCGTAATGAGCACTTGCTCAATCGCAGTGTTATCCTCCATGCATTCTTATGGTATGGCTTGATTTCAAGTATTATCTCGATTGGCGCATACTTCTTTGTCAACTCGCAAAATGGTTGGCCGCAAGTTGCCTTAGCCTCCAGTGGTCCTGTTTATATGCGGGCAACAACGATGGTCTTGGGTGCAATTGTCTTTACTCAGGTTGCCAATGTTTTGAACTGCCGGACCAACAAGGTTTCGATTTTCAAGAAGGGCTTGTTCAGCAATCACAATATTTGGTACGGGATTATCTTTGAAATCCTGCTCTTCCTTATTTTGACAGTAACACCTGGTTTACAACAATTATTCAACACGACAAGATTGTTACCAACAGATTGGTTATTCCTCTTCTGCCTGCCAATTCCACTTGTGTTAATTGATGAATTACGTAAATGGCTCTTTTTCCATAAAAAAGTTAAAGAATAAAAATAATAAAAACCGCTTATATATTAGGTAAGCGGTTTTTATTATGCTAAAATTAACTATTAAGGAGCATTAAAAAATGAAATGGATATCTACAATAACGCAAATTGGTAAACAAGCAATTAACCCGAAAGATAAAATGGTTATTTTGTTTGGTGAAAATGTTACTAAAGACTTAGTTGATGTATCGGTGATCCAAAAGTTTAGTGTGCAGACACCTGATAGTACATTCGTTTTTAAAAAGGGTGATACTATCACAATTGATGGTCAAACCTATGTTGCTGCGTTTGTTGGCAGTATGGTTGAAAGTAACATGCGCGCCTTGGGTCATGCAACTTTATTTTTAGACCAGAAGAAGCCCAAGAACCCATTAGCCAATGGTATTTATCTTGAATTGGATGCTAAACAGACGCTGCCAGAATTCAAGGTAGATGATGACATTGTCTACGAACACATATAATTAGGATGGTTTAATGGAAAATCAACGAAAACACTTAAAGCGCAGTATTTTTGAAAAATGGTTTTTAAATAATCGCTTTAGTATTGTGTTGCTTAATGTCTTATTGTTCTTCCTTGTGATTTGGTTGTTCAATAAGATTTCTTTTGTTTTAAATCCAGCACGGCTGTTTTTTAGTGCGATCTTGCCGCCGCTTTTACTAGCAGTAATTCAATATTACATTATGAATCCACTGGTAGATATGCTTGAGCGTAAGTTTAAAGTGCCACGAGTTATTACCATTGCTGGACTTTTTATCTTAGTAGCAGTGCTGCTTGTTTGGATTGTCAACACGCTTTTGCCGATTATTCAAAGTCAGATTAATTCGTTAGTTAAGCATTGGCCCTACATTTGGCATAATGCAACTATCGTTATCCAGGATAAGTTAAGTGATCCGCAATTTCATAGTGTTAAAAACAACATTAACGATGCTATCACGCATGCGCAAAACATGTTATTCAAGTCGAGTCAAACAGCGATTAACGCAGCGCTAGATAATATTTCATCGGCCATTAGTATTATTACCATTATTTTCATGACAGTTGTCACAGCACCGTTTATCCTGTTTTTTATGCTAAAAGACGGCCACCAATTACGACCATATATTACGGAATTTGCTCCCAAACGCTGGCAAGAAAGTTTTAGTAAATTATTATATGAAATCAATGCTGCTTTAGCTTCATATATTCGTGGTCAGATAACCGTTGCTTTTTGGGTTGGCATTATGTTTTCAATTGGCTACACTATTATTGGGCAGCCATACGCAATTGCTTTGGCGGTTTTAAGTGGTGTTTTAAACTTGATTCCGTATTTTGGAACGTTTATTGCCTTTATTCCGGCTTTAGTGATTGCAATTATGATCTCGGTGCCAATGCTAGTTAAGGTGATCATTGTGTTTGCGGTTGAGCAAACAATTGAGTCGCGGGTAATTAGTCCACTGGTCTTGGGTAATAAGATGGAAATGCATCCAGTGACCACGATTTTGCTCTTAATCGGCGCCAGCTCTGTTTGGGGTCTTTGGGGTGTGATTTTTGGGATTCCGATTTATGCAATCTTGAAAATTATTATCATGCGCGTGTACAATTATTACCGTAAGGTTTCGCAGGTTTTTGCGGAGGATAAGAATGTTGCTTTAACCACAGAAGCTACAAATAAAAAAGAAAAAATAACAAAAGAATAGAAGAAGTGTGGTTGTGAGCCACGCTTTTTTATTAAGGAGAAAACTATGACGAATCACGTTGTGTTGTATGAACCGTTGATGCCAGCTAACACTGGTAATATTGCTCGGACTTGTGCGGGGACAAATACAGTGCTAGATTTGATTGAGCCATTGGGCTTTCAGATTGACGATAAAAAGATGAAGCGCGCGGGACTTGATTATTGGGATAAGGTAGATGTCAAGCGCCACGATGACCTAGAAGCATTTTTAAAAACATTAGGTCCGCAAGACGAGATGTACTTAATTTCGAAGTTTTCAGCGAAAAATTATGCTGAGGTTGATTATACTGACCCAGATAAAAATTATTACTTTGTTTTTGGAAAAGAAACAACTGGCTTGCCTGAAACCTTCATGCGCGAGTACTATGACCGCAATTTGCGTATTCCAATGTCGGATAATATTCGCTGTTATAACCTATCTAACTCTGTGGCAATGGTCTTACTTGAGGCGCTGCGCCAGCAAGGCTTTCCGAATATGGAAACGGCCCATCATTACGAAAATGACAAATTGAAGGATGATTATAATCGCCCTGAGCGTTACGAAAGAAATTTAGGAGAAGAATAAATAATGGATTTTGTTAAGGAAACACCAGTGATGGTTAAGAACTTTCACTATGACATTAATGAAGAATCAGAAACAAAGGATCAAGTTAATTTTGGTCTGAAAAAGGTTGAAAAACAAAATGATGACGGGACAACTGATGCTGGTAAAGATGGCAATTACTTTGATGTGACAGTTATTTTTGATGTTGCACCAGCTCCCGGAGAATTTTCTGTGAGTGGGATGATTAGTCAAATCGTTCAAATTAAGGACTATTTTGGTGATGGCAGCGATCTCGATAAGACCGACTACAAGCTGCTCAGCCGCCCGTTAGTTGAGTATATTGAGACTTTAACTTATGAAGTTACGCAAATTACCTTGGATCAACCAGTTAATTTGAACTTCCAAGCTAATTTTTAGGCCCTAATTAGGTGCAATTATGCCTAAGAAAAGGAGAAAAACAACTAAAAAACGTAAGAAGGCGCAAAATACAGGGATAACTTGGTCAGTTATTGGTCTAATTCAGCTTATTATTGCTGTTTGGGCATTTGTCAAATTTGGTATTTTAGGTAGACAAATTGCCAATTGTTTTCGTTTGTTTTTTGGTGATTCTTATTTACTGGCAGCAGGTCTGTTTGACTTGTTTGGCTTGGTAATGCTGATTTATAACAAGCCGATGCACTTTAAATTCAAACGCAGTTGCGGCTTGTTTTTGGCGATTTTAGGAATACTGGTAATTCAGAGCAGCATTTATTTTGAGCATGAGCTAGTTAATAATGCTTTTATGAATGTCTTTTGGCACGAGATTTCTGCCGAATTTGGTCGAGCAGCGATAACAGTGCCAGTTGGCGGCGGGATGATTGGTGCTCTCTGCTATCAATTATTTTATCAATTGCTTGGTCATATTGGCCTACGCGTAATCGCAGTCTTATTGATTCCGATTGGGCTGTTAATGTTTTTTGATGTTAAATTTAGAACAATTATCGGAAAATTTCAGTCCATCAGCCAGCTTTTTATAGTTAAAAACCAACAAGCAGGGACTAAAATCAAAGATAAGTACGCGGTGTTACGTGAGAAGCAATTACAAAAACGCGAAGAGCAACAGGCGCGTGATTTAAATGATCCGCTGAACTCGGAATCAGCGATTTTTCCTAATGTTAATGATTTTACTGTTGAAAAAGATGAAACTGAAGAGCCGCCTGCGCAAGAAGATTCATCTGAAACAGAGCAGCTTCAACCCTCAATTACTGAGGATAATGAACCGCAAATTCAAATTGCCAGTCAGGAAGCTCCTAAAAGTGAGCCGACAGCGATTGAATCGCAGCCAGAAGCAGCAACTGATCAACAAGAAGAATCAAGTTTGCCGAAGTCACATTCGTTTGCCGACGAAGACAAGAAAATGCTACAAGAGTTGGCAGATGTTGACCATGGTGAATTGAAAACGCAGCAAAAGACTAATCCTAAATATCGTAAACCGCCGCTATCGCTGCTTAATCCAGTTAAAAATACTGACCAGAGCTCGGATAAGACGTTAATTCGGCAAAATACGCAAACCTTGCAGACCACTTTTAAGAGTTTTGGTGTCAATGTCATCATCAAGAAGGCGATTTTGGGACCAACAATTACGCGTTACGAAGTTCAACCTGCTGTTGGTGTTAAAGTCAGCAGAATTGTCAACTTAGCCGATGATTTGGCGCTAGCTTTAGCTGCCAAGGATATTAGAATCGAAGCGCCAATTCCTGGTAAACCGTTTATCGGGATTGAAGTACCTAACCGAACAACCTCAGTTGTTGCCTTTAAGGATGTCATGCAGCATCAAGATGCCAAGGCAGAGCAGGAGCCAATGGTTGTGCCTCTCGGTAAGGACGTAACGGGCCAGACAATTTCGGCTAATTTAGCTAAAATGCCGCACTTGTTAATTGCTGGTTCGACTGGTTCTGGTAAGTCCGTAGCGATTAATACGATTTTAACTAGTATTTTAATGAAGGCAATGCCTGACCAAGTTAAATTGATTTTAATTGATCCTAAGATGGTTGAATTGTCAGTCTATAATGGCGTGCCTCATTTGCTAATTCCAGTTGTAACGGATGCCAAGTTAGCTGCCAATGCATTAAGCAAGGCCGTTAAGGAAATGGAGCGGCGTTATAAATTGTTTGCCGCGAGTGGTGCCCGCAATATGGGTGAATTTAATGAAAAGGTTCGCCTAAACAATCTAGATAAGTCAAAGCCGGCAATGAAGCCGTTACCTTATATTTTGGTTGTGGTTGACGAGTTAAGTGACTTGATGATGGTTGGCGGCCATGATGTGGAAGGTGCAATTGTCCGTTTGGGACAAATGGCGCGTGCAGCCGGAATTCACATGATTTTGGCAACGCAGAGACCGAGTGTTGACGTAATTACAGGTTTAATTAAGGCCAATGTACCATCGCGAATCTCATTTGCTGTCTCCAGTGGGGTTGATTCACGAACGATTTTAGACCAAACTGGAGCCGAAAAATTGCTGGGCCGTGGCGACATGCTGTATATGCCTGTAGGTGCGTCAAAGCCCGAACGAATTCAGGGTGCTTATGTGTCTTCCAGTGAAGTTGAAAAAGTAATCTCATGGGTTAAAGAGCAGCAGAAACCCGTATATGATGAAGAAATGATTCCGCAACAGGGCAGCGATAATGTAGCAGATAACGATGAGCCGGAAGATGAATTCTATAATCAGGCGGTCGACTTGGTTAGACGCCAGCAGACCGCTAGTGTTTCAATGTTGCAACGCCGCTTTAGAATTGGTTATAATCGAGCTGCAAGAATTGTGGACGAGATGGAAGCAAAAGGGGTCGTTGGCCCTTCAGAAGGATCAAAGCCGCGCCAAGTCTTGCTGCCACCTGAAGAAACAACTGAAAAGTAATTTTTAAGAAAGTTTAGCATGTGGCAATTTTAGCTAATTTTACGGCTAAATAATGTTAGAATTAACTCGAACATTGTGATCGTAAAAGTGTAGAATTGAACAAGTAATTGTTATATAATTTGTAATGCTGTCCAGATTAATAGCTCTTAATTGAGCAGAAAAGGAATGTTAGAATGCAGCGAGCAATTGTTTTTGGCGCTACTGGTGGAATAGGACAGGCTATTTGTGCAGATTTGGCACGAGATGGCTGGTCGCTTTATGTTCATTGCAGTCAAAATTGGCAAGCTGCTTGTGAATTAAGTGAAAACTTAGCCAAGCAGTTTCCCCAGCAAGATTTTATTCCAATTAAACTTAGTTTTTTAGTTGATAATAATGATTTACAAACCTTTGTCCAGGGGTTATTGCCGATTAATGCGGTTGTTTTTGCACAAGGCATTACCGATTATAATTTTGTCAGCGGGCAAAATTTATCTAAGATTGACCAAGTTATGACGGTTAATCTGACGGTACCAATTAAATTAACTGGCTTGCTTGAGCCGCTATTAATTAAAAATGATTTTAGCCGGATTGTATATTTGGGTTCGGTTTATGGCGGTCAAGGTAGTGCGATGGAAGCTGTTTATAGCAGTTCAAAAGCGGGACTAACCCGTTTTGCTCAAAGCTATGCGCGCGAAGTTGCGTCAGCTAATTTGACAGTTAATGTCATTGCTCCTGGTGCGGTTAACACGCCGATGAACGCGATGTTTGCACCGGAAACAATGGAAGAGGTCAAGGGTGAAATTCCTGCTGGTCGGCTTGCCGAAGGCAGCGATATTTCATTCTGGGTCAAGAATTTGCTCAATCTTCGCTCTGGCTATTTAACAGGTCAGACGATTTATGTCAGCGGCGGCTGGCTTTTATAAATGTAAAATAAAGTAGTAGTATATGTTATACTCAAGTTGTTAGTAAAGATTTTTAAAGAGGTAACTATGGCAGATATCGGAGATAAATTACGCAGTGCCAGAGAGGCAAAGGGACTTTCAATTGCAGATATTGAAAAAGCAACCAAAATTCAAGGTAGATATCTGACGGCAATTGAACAAAATGATTTTGATAAACTTCCCGGAGATTTTTATGTACGGGCTTTTATTAGACAGTATGCCCAGATTGTCGGCTTAGATGGCAAGCAGCTGCTCAGTGAATACCATCAAGAAGTTCCCGCAGCCCAACCAGATGAGTACGTTGAGGATTCGATTGATAATAAGAGCGAGGAAGTTCGCAAGACAACCAGTAACAAAAAGAAATTATGGAAGAACTACCTCCCACGGATTATTGTGGGTCTGGGAGTAATTGGTGTGATTTTGGTTTGTTACGTGGTCTACGCTCACTTTTCAGCAAGTCATAATCAGGATGTTAATCCAGATAAGGGTGTTTCAATTTCTTCAGGAAATACTAATAAGCCTAAGAAAAAGCAGCCAGTCGTAGCTAATTCGGTTAAGATTAAGGAGTTAGCTGCTAACCAATTCCAAATTACTGGCTTGAAGAAAAATCGTAATTTAGTTGTGCGTGCTGGCGATCAAAGTATTACTGTCACTATTTCATTTAATGGTGTTAGACAAGCATCACAAACTTTGGCAGCTGGGCAAAAGCAAACGATTGCTATACCGACTAATGCTCAAAATGTGGGTGTTAACTTGAGTAATGCTTCAGGCACTAAGGTGACAGTTGGCGGTAAAAAAGTACCATATGACGACCAGAATGGCTACTTGAATTTAACTTTGTTGATTGGTAAGCAACGCAGTCAGACTACGAGTCAGTCAAATTCAACTAATAATTATCGTTCAAATACCAATAATGGCACTAATAGTACCAATTCTAGTCAGTCTACTCATAGTTCAAATAATCAGGCTACTCATAACAATAGTACTAACAATAATTCACAACATAATCAAACTACCCAGAATAATGGTCAGAGCAATAACCAGACTAATACTACTAATAATGGTAACCAGTCTGGAAGTTCAACTCACTCTTCAACCACTAATAATGGCAGATAATTATCAAATATAGGAGAAGTAGTAGAGAATGAATTTACCTAATAAATTAACTGTTTTTAGAATATTTTTAATTCCAGTATTTGTGTTAATCGTCATGTTTGGCGGCAACGCAAGTACACAAGTTGGTAGCAGTACCGTATATTGGCGGTTAGTAATTGCTGCAGTTGTCTTTGCAGTTGCTTCTGCAACTGACTGGTTTGATGGTCACATTGCGCGGTCACGCAATATGGTAACTAACTTTGGTAAGTTTGCCGATCCGTTGGCCGATAAGATGTTAACAATGACTGCCTTCATTATGCTGGTTGAATTAAAATTGGCACCAGCTTGGGTGGTTGTAATTATTGTTTGTCGTGAGCTTGCAGTTACTGGCTTGCGGCTGATTTTGGCAGAAAATAAGGGCCAAGTAATGGCTGCAGCAATGCCTGGTAAGATTAAAACAACTTGCCAAATGTTGTCTGTTATCTTCTTACTGATTGGTAATTTTTACTACATTGGGACAATTTTATTGTACCTAGCATTAATCTTTACAATCTACTCTGGCTGGGACTACTTCCACAATTCATGGGATGTTTTTAAGGGTTCAATGTAACAAAATAAATGAATTTAAGTAAAAAAGCACTGACAAAGTTAGTGCTTTTTTTGTGCATATTTTTAAAATACTAAAATATAAAAAATTCAATATTTTTGCTTAATTAATTCTCGATTGTTAGCATTAAATTAATAGAACTGTTAAAAAGGAGAATATATATGAGTAAAAAAATTCCAATGGTTGAATTTAGAAATGTCTCGAAAATTTACTCTAAGAGCGAAAAGCCGGCTGTTGAGAATATTAGTTTCACAATTGACAAGGGCGAGTTTTGCTGCTTAATTGGTACTTCTGGTTCTGGCAAAACAACTTTAATGCGGATGATTAATCGGATGAATAGTGTGACTAAAGGTGAAGTTTTTGTGGAAGGTAAAAACGTTAAGTCGTTTAATCCTGTAAATCTCCGACGGCATATTGGCTATGTTATTCAGAATAATGGCTTGATGCCACACATGACAATTCGCCAGAATATTGTTTTGGTTCCCAAATTGTTGAAATGGCCAAAAGAAAAATTAGATAAGGAAGCAGAAGAGCTAATTGCAATGGCAGAATTGCCTAAAGATTATTTGGATCGCTATCCTAAAGAGTTATCTGGCGGACAGCAACAACGAATTGGTGTCGTGCGGGCTCTTGCAGCGGACCAAAGTTTGATTTTAATGGATGAGCCGTTTGGTGCGCTTGATCCGATTACACGTGAAAGTTTGCAAAATTTGGTGCAGCACTTACAGACTAAGTTAGGCAAAACAATCGTGTTTGTCACCCATGACATGGATGAGGCGTTAAAATTGGCAACAAAGATTGTCGTTTTGCATGACGGCCAGCTAATTCAGGTGGGGACGCCGGATGAAATCTTGCATCATCCTGCTAATGACTTTGTAGAGACCTTAATTGGCGAGGAACGTTTGGCGGCTGCTAAATACGAAACGGTGCAGGTCAAAAATGTGATGTTAACTAATCCGGTTCAGATTAATCTTGGTGCGACGCTATCAGAGGCCTTAACCATGATGAAAGAGCATCATGTCGATACCTTGCTAGTAGTTGATGATGAAAATCACTTAAAGGGCTACATTTCAATTGATGCGTTGCAGCGCAAATACCAATCGCTCACTAGTGTTAGTGATATTTTGCAACAGGTAGCTTATACTGTTGGACCCGAAGAATATTTGCGTGATAATTTTAGTCGTATTCTAAGCCGTAATGGTCAATATATTCCAGTGGTTGATTCTGAAGAAAAGTTAGTTGGTATTGTTACGCGGTCGAGCTTAGTTAATGTTGTTTATGAATCAATCTGGGGCGGTAAATCAGCCAATAAGCAATCAGCAAAAGAGGCGAAATAACATGTCAGCTTTTTTTGCACAACATGGTTCAGAATTAATTGTTAAAACATGGCAGCAGATTTATATTTCGGCAATTGCCTTAGCGCTGGGGATTTTAGTTGCAGTGCCACTAAGTGTTATTTTATTAAAATTTCCCCGAACAGCTAAAGTAGTCGTTGCCTTTGCTAGTATGTTGCAGACAATTCCGGCATTGGCACTACTCGCGATTATGATTCCCTTTTTTGGAATTGGTCAAGTGCCAGCAATAATTGCGTTATTTTTATATAGCTTAATGCCGATTTTGCGTAACACCTATGTTGGCTTAACAGGAGTAAATCAGGATACGATTGATTCAGCGCGCGGTCTAGGTATGACGCAGCTGCAATTAATTACGAAAGTCGACTTGCCTCTAGCAATGCCAGTGATTATGGCCGGCATCAGATTATCGGCAATTTATGTAATTGCGTGGGCAACTCTGGCTTCCTACATTGGAGCCGGCGGGTTAGGTGACTTCATTTTCAACGGGTTAAGCCTCTACCAGCCAAGTTTGATTTTGGGCGGCACAATTCCTGTAATTATTTTGGCGTTACTAACTGATTATCTCTTAGGTAAATTGGAAAAAAGATTAACGCCGAAAGGAATATAGGGGGTGCTAGAAATGAAAAAACAAGTCAAAAAATTCTTTTTAATTGTTAGTATTTTAATTGTAACCGTAGCTACAAGTGGATGTGGGTTGCCCGGCTTGTCAGACAGTCAGGGCAGTGGTCAAAATATTCGCATCACAGCTTTGACGACAACAGAATCACAAACAGTAGCGAATATTATTGCGCAACTGATTGAGCATGAAACGCCATACAAAGCAACTATCGTGAATAATTTAGGCTCGGCACCAATGCAGCATCAGGCGTTATATCGCCATGACGCCGATATTCAGGCTGCAGCTTATGACGGTGGAGAGCTAACCGCCAATCTTTTAATGGCACCGATTAAAGACTCTAAAAGAGCAAATGACACGGTTCGTCGTGAAGTTAAAAAGCGGTGGGATCAGACATATTTACATACATATGGTTTTGCTAATAATTATGCTTTTATGGTTAATCGAAAAGAGCAAAAGCAAGATCATCTTTACAATATTTCTGACTTAAAAAAATATCAGAACAAGTTTTCTGTTGGAGTTGCGTCAGAGTGGGTTAATGCACCAGGAGTTGGCTATTCTAACTTCCAGACAGCTTACGGCATTACTTTTAGCAAGTTGCATCCGATGAACATTGGACTGGTATATTCGGCACTTAAAAGTGGCAAAATGAATGTTATCCTTGGTTATTCAACCGATGGGCGAATTGATAGCTATCACTTGAATTTGCTTAAGGATAACAAGCACTTTTTCCCACCGTATAATTGTGGGATGTTGATTAATAATTATGTTTTACGCGAACATCCAGAGTTAAAGCCATTATTGATGCGACTGGTTGGTCATATTAATGTTCATGAAATTCGGGCGATGAATTACCAAGTTGATGATCATTTGCTTGAGCCCGCAACGGTTGCTCATCAGTTTTTAGTTAAGCATCATTACTTTAAGGAGGCGCAATAATGGCTAAGTTATCGTTATGGCAGCAGTTTATCTATTATTACCAACACAATGGCAGTTATGTGCTAGCGCAATTTAATCGAACATTTTTAATTTCAATTTATGGTGTTTTATTTGCAGCTATTATTGGCATTCCCGTTGGCATTTTTATCTCTCGCAATACTCACTTAGGTGACTTTGTGGTTGAAATTGCTAATTTTATCCAAACTATTCCGTCGCTAGCGCTACTTTCAATTGTCATGATTGGGCTGGGACTCGGCGTAATGACGGTAATTGTTACCGTGACGCTATATTCGCTGCTGCCAATTATTAAGAATACTTATACGGGCATGCGTAATGTCGATCGAAACATAATTGATTCGGGAAAAGGAATGGGTATGACAAGATTGCAGCTTTTGTACTTGGTAAAGTTGCCACTATCAATGTCTGTTATTGTTGCCGGCTTGAAAAATGCGCTTGTGATTGCAATTGGTATTACCTCGATTGGCTCCTTTGTCGGTGCTGGCGGGTTAGGCGACATTATCATTAGGGGAACGAATGCGACTAATGGTAGTGCGATCATTTTAGCTGGTGCCGTGCCAACAGCGTTAATGGCGATATTGGCTGACGTGGTTTTAAATCTTTTACAAAAGTGGTTGCAACCAAAAGGATTGCGCCAGTAATTTTTTCGCAAAAAAAGAGACTTTTAGCGTACTTAATAATGTGGGATAAAAGAATAAACATTTGTTCGGTTTTCCTTGCAAATTAGCAAGAAATCAAAGTATAATTAATTGGTATTAAATAGAGGAGGCAAATCGCTTGGCCAAAGACGAAAAACAAAAGGCACTTGAAAGTGCATTGAAAAAAATTGAAAAGAATTTTGGTAAAGGCGCCGTAATGCGAATGGGCGACAAGGCTGATACCGAAATTTCGACGGTTCCGTCCGGTTCGCTGGCACTTGATGCGGCTTTAGGTGTTGGCGGTTATCCACGAGGAAGAATTATTGAAATTTATGGGCCTGAATCTTCAGGCAAGACGACGGTTGCTTTGCATGCCGTTGCTGAAGTTCAAAAGCGTGGCGGCACCGCTGCTTATATCGATGCCGAAAACGCAATGGATCCTGCATATGCACAAGCTTTAGGTGTTGACGTTGACGCGCTGATTTTGTCACAGCCAAATACTGGTGAAGAAGGGTTGCAGATTGCTGATACCTTGATTGCCAGTGGTGCCATTGATATTTTGATTGTCGATTCTGTTGCCGCCTTGGTGCCGCAAGCTGAAATTGACGGCGATATTGGTGATAGTCACGTGGGTTTGCAGGCGCGGCTAATGAGTCAGGCGTTGCGTAAGCTTTCTGGTAATATTAATAAGACCAAAACCATTGCGATTTTTATTAATCAAATTCGGGAAAAAGTTGGTATCATGTTCGGCAACCCTGAAACCACGCCTGGTGGTCGTGCCCTGAAATTTTATTCAACAATTCGTTTAGAAATTAGACGAGCTGAAAAAATCAAGCAAACTGGCGGCGACATTACTGGTAACCGAGTAAAAATCAAGGTGGTCAAGAATAAGGTTGCGCCACCATTTAAGGTTGCTGAAGTCGACATGATGTATGGTAAGGGTATTTCTCAAAGTGGAGAATTGCTCGATATGGCAGCTGATAAGGATATTATTGCTAAGGCTGGTTCGTGGTATTCATACAATAATGAGCGAATTGGTCAAGGCCGAGAAAACGCTAAGAAGTATCTTGAAGAGCACCGAGACATTTATAACGACGTTCAGCATCAAGTCCGCCAAGCTTATGGAATTGATGAAAAGTCAATCGCTGACCGTGAAGATCCGGAAAAAGTTAAAGTTAAAAAAGCAAAAGATGAAAATGTGACAAAGGAAGCTGTAGAAAAAGAAACTGACAACAAAAGCAAATAGAGTTGAAGAAATTAACCTTGACCTTGGAATTTAAGGCAAGGTTTTTTTCTTGGTGATTGACATGTGTCCCGCGGTTCTTTATCATTAATATTGTGTGAATAATCTAAAAAATAAAAAAAGGCGATAGTAATCATGACAAATATAATTTTGATTCCCGTCGCAGTTGCTATTATTTCAATTATAATTGGCTTAGGAATTGGTTATGCAATTCGTAAACATATTTGGGAAAAAAATGCCCAGAATGCGCAAAATGATGCTGACCATATTTTAACCGATGCAAAAGCACAAGTTGCTGCTGCAAAAACCGAGGTTAATGCACAAAAGCAGGCTACCGAGGCCTTAAAGCAAAGTGCTGAAAACACTAAAAAAGAGAAGATTCTTGAAGCTCAAGAAAAAATTCAGGATTATCGGCAAAAAGTGGAAGACGAATTAAATGTTAAGCGTGACACAATTGCGCGTGACAATAATCGGCTGAAACAACGAGAAGATACCCTTGATCATAAGAATTCTTTACTTAAAGAACAAGAGAATGAACTTAACCAGAAAAAGGATCAATTACAAAAACAGCAGGAAGAACTGAATGATAAGGTTAAAACTGCTGCTGAGTTAGTCGATCAAAGACAACAGAAGTTGTATGAAGTTGCTCACCTTGACAAGCAGCAAGCTAAGAAGTTGGTGTTAGACCAATTAGCTGATGAATTAGTCAAAGAGCGGGCAGAAATGATTAAGGACAGTAATGAAGAGGTAGTTGCTAAGGCAGACCACTATGCTCGTCAAATAATCATTGATGCTATTCAAAGTAGTTCTGCAGATACAGTGGCTGAAACCACGGTATCTGTAGTTGATTTGCCTAATGAAGAGATGAAAGGACGAATTATCGGTCGTGAAGGCCGGAATATTCGTTCATTTGAGGCGCTGACAGGTATTGATTTAATTATTGATGATACGCCTAAAGTGGTTACTCTTAGCGGTTTTGACGCAATTAGACGTGAGATTGCCAAGCGGGCAATGGAGCGGCTGGTTAAAGATGGCCGAATTCATCCTGCTCGAATTGAAGAGACGGTGGATAAGGCTCGTAAAGAAGTCAATGACGATATTTATGAGGCCGGTGAAAGCGCATTAATGGAACTTGGGATTCACAAGATGAATCCTGAACTAGTTAAGACGCTTGGGCGCTTGAAGTATCGTACTTCATACGGACAAAATGTGCTTGGTCACTCAATTGAGGTGGCCAAGCTTGCTGGTACTATGGCAGCAGAACTTGGTTTAAATGAAAAATTAGCGGTTCGCGCGGGATTATTACACGATATTGGAAAAGCCATCGACCATGATATTGAAGGTTCACACGTAGAAATTGGTGTGGAATTAGCACGGAAGTATCATGAGTCAGATGTTGTTGTTAACGCAATTGCAGCCCACCACGGGGATGTGCCGAAGTTGTCGTTTATTGCTGAACTAGTTGTTGCAGCAGATGCGCTTTCTTCGGCAAGACCGGGTGCGAGAAGTGAGAGTTTGGAAAACTATATTAGACGGCTGACTGAACTTGAGCAGATTGCTAAGCGGTATGAAGGAGTTAAGCAGGCTTACGCCATTCAAGCTGGACGTGAAGTTCGGGTAATGGTCGAGCCAGAGAAAATTTCGGATGATCGAATTACCGTTTTGGCACGTGATATTCGGAATCAGGTTGAAAAAGAACTTGATTACCCTGGTAATATTAAAATTACAGTTATCCGTGAAAAACGGGTTGTGGCAGTTGCAAAATAAAATTAAAGCTGGATTCGAGAGAATTCAGCTTTTTGCGTGGAATTAATTATATTATTTATTGTCTTTTTAGCCATTTTGCTAGATGAAAGTCATAATTCTTGTTGATTAAAAAAAAAAAAGATTATTATTAAATATGTAGCGAATAATTTAATGCAGGAGGAAATTAATATGCATTTTAATAATAGGAAAAAATTAGTTAAAGCCTTTTTGAAGAATAATAAGACGGCTAGTCGTAATTTGCTGGTCGGGGCTGCCATAATTGCTGGTACAGTTGGCGGGTTAACAACAGTTAATCAGGCTCATGCAGCAACTGTAGCAAGTACCCAAACAAGTGTTAAAAAAGCAAAAAGTTCAGTTCAAGTTGCTAAGTTAACCAAGAAAACCTATCTTTACAACAAGTCAGGTAAGCGTGTTGGTAAAAAGGCACTAAAGAAGAATAAGACAATTAAAATTTATGGTACTAAAACTATTAAAGGAAAAACATATTATTCTTTAGGTCACGGCAAATATGTGCTTGCAAGTCGGGTAAAATTTGCTAAGAGTGCAGAAATTACTAAAAAGTCATATTTATACAATAAAAAAGGTAAGCGCATTAGTAAGAAAGCCTTTAAGGCTGGAAAAACTGTCCAAACTTACGGTACTAAAACTATTAAAGGTAAGACTTACTATTCATTAGGCAGTGGTAAGTATATTTTAGCTAAAAATGTAATGTTTAATGATAGTACATCTGCACCAAGTCCTGCTAATGGAACTAATTCATCCAAGCCAAGTGGTAATACCGCTGGTTCTGATAGCTCCACAAGCACGGGCAGTTCAACAGGTTCGAACACGTCAAATAACAATGGTTCAACATCTTCTGATATTAAAAAGGGTGTAAGTGGTCAGTGTGATCTAACTTATGATCCAAGTACCAAGACCTTGCATATTGCTGCTGGTAAAGATGGCAATATTTTGTCTAATGATGATACTATTGCAACTTCAGTAAGTAATATGAAAGTTAATTCGGATGATATTAAGACGATAAGCATTGATTCAAAAGTTAGTTTTCCTGCAGATGCAAGTCAATTATTTGAAGGCTTGAAGAACATTACTGAAATTAATGGCTTAAATAAAGTTGATACAAGTAATACGACAGATATGTCTTACATGTTTGGTGGCGATATTAGTCTACAAAGTTTGGATTTAAGTAATTTTAATACAAGTAAAGTTATAAATATGGAATCAATGTTTGATATGGTTGATTCTGATAATGGTGCTGATTATGATAATCGCACAATCACTGGTAGTTTAACAAGTCTGGATTTAAGTAACTTCGATACAGGTAAAGTAACTGATATGTCGTATATGTTTAATGGGGATAATAGGTTGACTAGCCTAGATTTAAGTAATTTTGATACTAGTAAGGTAACAGATATGTCTAGTATGTTTGCCAATGATAAAGGCTTAAAGAGCTTAAATATAAGTAACTTTAATACTGGTAAAGTGACAGACATGTCATTTATGTTTTTCCTTGATGAATCTTTAGCAAGCTTGGATGTAAGCAATTTTAATACTGCTAATGTAACAAATATGTCATATATGTTTGAAAAAAATGAACTGCTAACTAGTTTAGATGTAAGTAATTTTAATACGAGTAAAGTTACAAATATGGCAGTAATGTTTGGATATGATCCAAATCTGAAAGATTTAGACTTAAATAAATTCGATACTGCTAATGTAGTAAATATGTCAAGAATGTTTACAGCTGATGATAGTTTAACAAGTCTTGATTTAAGTAGTTTTAATACTAGTAAGGTAACGGATATGTCTGGTATGTTCAATATGGAAGGACCTACTAACTTTGTCCCTGCTCTAACTAGTTTGGATTTAAGCAATTTTGATACTTCAAACGTAACTGATATGCATCAGATGTTTGCGTTTAATAAAAACTTGACTACTTTAAATATAAGTAGTTTCAACACTAGTAAGGTTACTTCGATGGCAAGTATGTTCCATGATGATATTAATTTAAGAAATCTTGATGTTAATAATTTTGATACACATAATGTTAAGAGCATGATTGCAATGTTCCATAAAGTTCCTGGTCCAATTTCAGGAATTGATCATTTTGACTTTAGTTCAATTAATGATGGCTTGAATGGTAATGCAAGTAACCATTACAATATGTTTAATACGGTAATAGCTAACGATTAGTTTCTTAATCTTTAAATTAATAAAGTGCTCTACTGGGAAAGTTTTCCTAATAGAGCATTTTTGCGTTTCTGCCTAATTTGTGCATTTTTGCCCAAGCCTGTATAATTAAAACCAACTAAATTATGAAAGTAGCCGAATTATGTTTAAAATTATTGTTGAATTATTCTTCTTAGTGATTATTCAAGCTGCAATTACGCCATTTATTAGAAGGTTAGCGTTTGTATTAGGTGCAGTTGATAATCCTAATGCTAGACGTGTCAATAAAACGCCGATGCCAACTTTAGGTGGTCTAGGTATCTTTGTGACTTTTAATATTGGTGTTTTCGTGCTGCTGCGGGAACAATTTCCAACGCATGAAACGTTCAGTATTTTGCTTGCATCAAGTGTCGTTGTACTGACGGGAATGATTGATGATATTTTGGAGTTGCGGCCCAGACAAAAAATGTTTGGGATTTTTGTTGGCGCGTTAGTGATTTATTTTTTGGGCGGTATCAAGATGAATGTTCTTAACGTGCCCATTATTAATAAGCAAATTAATTTAGGGTGGTGGAGCCTGCCAATTACCATCTTTTGGATTTTAGCTTTGACTAATGCTGTTAATTTAATTGACGGTTTGGACGGACTAGCCGATGGTGTGTCGATGATTTCTTTGTTTACGATGGGAATTGTTGGTTACTTTTTCTTGCATACGCGGCAATTGTATATTCCGATTGCGTGCTTTATGTTAGCAGCCTGCTTGCTCGGCTTTTTACCTTATAATTTTCATCCGGCAAAGATGTTTTTGGGGGATACCGGCGCACTGTATATCGGCTTTATGATTGCCATTTTCTCACTTAAAGGATTAAAAAACGTTACGTTTATTTCATTGCTGGTGCCAATTATTATTTTGGGTGTGCCAATTACCGATACAATTTATGCAATGATTCGGCGTAAACTAAACAAACGCCCAGTCTCTCAGGCTGATAAGCATCATTTACACCACCAGCTAATGCGAATGGGGTTAACCCACCGCCAAACTGTGCTGACGATTTATGCGTTGTCGCTGATTTTTTCCTTCATTTCATTACTCTTTTTACTATCGCCAACTTGGGGAACGTGGCTGCTGATTATTGGCCTCTTGCTTGCTCTGGAGCTATTTGTGGAATCAATTGGCTTGCTGGGCGAAAAGTATAAGCCATTTTTGCATTTAACGCAGAAGATAATCAGTGCGCGTAGTACCAAGGATCCGACAATCGAGGTTTGGCATTTAGGCCAGGATAAACCAGAACAGTTAAAGCATCACCATAGTAATGAAGAATAGAATTAGTTTAATAGCATTAAATTATTACTGCTGTTAAAAATTGCTGCATCAGAAACTCAAAAAGACCTAGTAGGAACGACGCCTATTAGGTCTTTTTCTATTTTTCATGATAATTATGCGTGATAATTGGCAGTTCATTATAGCGCTTTTCACCGTTAGTAAACGCGACTTTGCCGGCAAGCAAGTTGGTTAGCTCTTTTTCAAGGGCAGCTTGGTCATCTTCATCGATAAAAAGGTGAATGGTAATGTCAACCCCATAATCAATTTTTGCAACATAAATCTCTTTTTGTTTTAAAAAATGGTCTACTTCGTCAAAACGGTTATAGACGACGTGAAAAATGACTTCCTGCTGCTGAACCCGTTTAACAACGCCGATTGCTTGTGCGCCTTCGCTGACACTGTTGGAATATGCTCTAATTAAGCCGCCAGCACCAAGTTTGATGCCGCCAAAATAGCGGGTAACAACAACAGTTACATTCTTCAACTTCATTAGTTGCAGTGCCTTTAATTCTGGAACACCGGCGGTTCCAGAAGGTTCGCCATTATCGCTGGCCTTGACGTGATCGTCGTTGAGGCCGATTGTGTATGCAAAGGTGTTGTGAGTAGCGTCGCGGTATTTTTTACTAATTGTCGCAATAAATTCTTCGGCCTCGGCTACAGAAGTTGTTCTTGCTAAACTGGCGATAAAACGGCTTTTTTTGATGATAATTTCATGGTCGCCGTTTGTTTTAATTGTTAAATAATTTTTGTTAGTCAAAAGATTTTGCCTTCTTTTTGCGTATTTATTAATGGAGGCAGTGAAATGGAAGATTTAATGAGCCTCGCAGGTCGCCAATGGATTGGCGGTCAAGAGGATTTTAGCACAAATAAGGCACTGACGAAAATTGCTGCGATTGTTGATGACCAGTGTAATCGCTGCGGCGCTAAGGTCAGCACCCAACTGCCTAATGGTAAAAAATACTGCCGCGCATGCATAAATATTGGACGAATAGTTGAAGGCGATTATTTGGTGCGCAATCAGATGGTGGTTAATTTTCCACCTCTCAAAACTGACGGGTTAACGTGGCAAGGTGAACTAACTGCTGCGCAGGCACAAATCTCACAGCAGCTCGTTGATAATTTTAACCAGCACCATAATGTCTTGGTTCACGCTGTAACGGGTGCGGGTAAAACAGAAATGTTGTTTGCCTTACTAGCAGAATGTTTTAAGTTGGGCCAGCGCGCCTGTATTGCTACACCGCGAATTGATGTGGTAAACGAATTGTACCCTAGACTGCAAGCGGCATTTGGTCAAATTACAATCGGGATGTATCATGGTCGCAAATACCAAGAGCCGCAGCTAGACCAGTTGACGATTTGCACAACGCACCAATTATTAAAATTTTATCAAGCCTTTGATTTATTAGTGATCGACGAAGTTGACTCGTTTCCTTATGCCAATAATGCCCAGCTTCATTTTGGTGCGCAAAATGCGGTTAAGGGAAATGGGGTTCGGGTTTATTTAACCGCGACGCCGACCGCTGATTTACTAGCTCAAGTCAAGGCTGGACAACTGCAAATTTTAAAGTTAAAGCGGCGCTTTCACGGGGGCAAACTTCCAGTTCCCAAGGAAAAGCTGTTTTTGCGGTCGTTTTTAAATCGCGGCAAGATTCATCCTAAATTGATGGCTGCGATTTTAAAAGTAATTGCGGCAGATCATCCGTTGCTGCTATTTGTGCCGCGAATTGAGCAAATACCGCTGTATTTAGCAGCACTTAAGCAAGAGGCGGAATTAGCAGATGTAGCAATGGCTGGCGTTCATGCTGGCGATAAAAAGCGTCTAGAAAAGGTGCAGCAATTTCGGCAGCAGCTGCTGCAAATTTTAATAACCACGACGATTTTAGAGCGCGGCGTAACGTTTAATCATGTTTGGGTAATTGTCATTGCCGCCGATGACCGCATTTATCAGGCAGCCAGCCTTGTCCAAATCGCCGGTCGAGTTGGACGGGCAAAAGAAGACAATAATGGGTTAGTCTTATTTTGCTACCACAAATATACAGCAAGCTTGCGCAGTGCGATGAGGCAGATTAGGGCGATGAACCGATGAATAATTGTCTATTGTGTGGCCAGCAATTTGTGCCTGCTGTTTCGTTGCTACAAGTTTTTTCATGGAAAAAGGCGCGGATGCAGTGCATTTGTACCAATTGCTTGGCTAAATTTCAGCGATTAAAATCCCCCAGGTGTTCCACCTGTGCCGGTGAATTATCACAAAATGGTGTGTGCTTAGATTGTCAATTTTGGCAGCGTATTTATGGTCCTAAATTATTGCAGCACCATGCTATTTTTCGTTATAATGATGCCTTTCACGACCTGATGGTTAATTACAAACGCTATGGCGATTATGTCTTGAGAGCAGTGCTTCAGGAATTGTGCTATCAAGAACTGCAATTAATTGCAGCAGATTATTATGTTCCTGTGCCAACTTCGTCTGCTCACTTTAATAAGCGACAGTTTGACACGATTAGCGCAATTTATGGTGATTTGGTTCCGCTAACAGAAATTTTGGTTAAAAAAGTTGATTCTGGTGCTCAAGGCGAAAAGAACCGGCGCGAACGTTTAATCACCCCACAAAGTTTTGGTGTAAAGAATAAAATACATAATCTTAATCGAAAAAAGATATTACTTTTGGATGATATTTATACTACCGGACGAACGCTGTATCATGCGCGGGATGCACTAGTAGCCGAATTTCCAACGGCTAAGATTGAAAGTTTTTCAATTTGTAGGTAGGTTATCCCTTGTTTAGCGCTTTCAAGTTTTGTTATAATATAAATAACGAAAGGCTGTTAAGCAGCTCGAAAGGAGAATCTCATTATGTTAAAGTATAATGTTCGTGGTGAAAATATTGAGGTAACTGATGCGCTAAGGAGTTACGTGGAGAAGCGGCTAAAGAAGCTAGAAAAATATTTTGAATTAAATCAAGATATGATTGCTCACGTTAATTTGAAAGTTTACCGCGACCATACAGCTAAAGTTGAAGTTACTATTCCACTACCATACTTAGTATTGAGAGCTGAAGATACAACAGATGATATGTATCGCAGCATTGACTTTGTTTCCGAAAAATTGGAACGGCAAATTAGAAAATATAAGACACGGGTAAATCGTAAGAGTCGTGAAAAAGGAATTAACGATTTCTTTGTAGAAACTCCAGAAGAAGAAAAGAAAGAGAAGCCAATCAGCGAATTTGATATTGTCCGCAATAAGCAAATTGGTTTGAAACCAATGAGTCCTGAAGAAGCAATTTTACAAATGAATATGTTGGAACATGATTTCTTTGTCTTTCAGGATGCAGAAACTAACGGTACAAGTGTTGTTTATCGCAGAAATGATGGTCGTTACGGTTTAATTGAAACTAAATAAAAATAACGATTTATTAGCTAGGGCCCCACATTTAATGTGAGGTCTTTGTTTTGTTTATTTTTCATTTTGCGTTAATCATGGTAAAATTATCTTGTGTTTTTATACTTAAGTACAATTTAAGGATCGATTTAATGGTAAACATTTTAAAGAAACTCTATAACAACGATAAACGAGAACTTAAAAAGTTCGAAAATATAGCAAGTAAGGTTGAAAGTCATGCTGACGAATACAGTAAACTTTCTGATGAGCAACTGAAAGCTAAAACGCCAGAATTTCAGGAACGATTGAAGAAGGGCGAGAACCTAGACGCAATTTTGCCTGAAGCTTTTGCGGTTGCCAGAGAAGGTGCCAAGAGAGTCTTGGGGTTATATCCATTCCACGTTCAAATTTTGGGTGGAATTGCCCTGCACTTTGGAAATATTGCCGAAATGATGACTGGTGAAGGTAAAACTTTAACAGCCACTATGCCGGTTTATTTGAATGCGCTAACTGGTAAAGGTGTTCACGTGGTTACGGTTAATGAATACTTGTCAAGCCGTGATGAGGAAGAAATGGGTCAACTATATAAGTGGTTAGGTCTGACAGTGGGCTTGAATTTGAACTCAATGGCACCAGATGAAAAACGAGCTGCATATAGTTGCGATGTTACTTATTCGACTAACTCGGAACTGGGCTTTGATTACTTGCGTGACAACATGGTTGTTTACAAGGAGCAGATGGTTCAAAGACCGCTTAATTATGCAATCATTGATGAGGTTGACTCAATTTTGATTGATGAAGCCAGAACGCCACTGATTATTTCTGGTGAAGCTGAACAGGCTAATGGCGATTATATTCGTGCTGACAGATTTGTTAAGACACTTCAAGAAGATAAAAGTGATGACGATGCTGATGATGACAAGGATTACGGCGATTACAAGATTGATTGGCCGACCAAAACGATTTCATTCACGCGGACAGGAATTGAAAAGGCCTGTGAACATTTTGGCTTAAAGAATTTATATGATGTCGAAAACCAAAAATTGGTTCACCACTTGGATCAAGCGCTGAGAGCTAACTATATTATGCTCAAGGATATTGACTATGTTGTCCAAGATGGCGAAGTCTTGATTGTCGATTCATTTACCGGACGGGTAATGCAAGGTCGGCGGTATTCTGACGGCTTACACCAAGCGATTGAAGCTAAGGAAGGCGTTAAAATTCAAGAAGAATCCAAGACGCAGGCAACCATCACTTACCAGAACTTCTTCAGAATGTACAAAAAGCTTGCTGGGATGACTGGTACCGCTAAGACAGAAGAAGAGGAATTCCGTGAAATCTACAACATGCAGGTAATCACGATTCCGACTAACCGGCCAATTGCTAGAGTTGATAATTCAGATATTTTATATCCAACTTTGGAATCAAAATTTAATGCGGTTGTTGCTGATATTAAGGATCGTCATGAAAAGGGTCAACCTGTCTTAGTTGGTACGGTAGCTGTTGAAAGTTCAGAACGGTTAAGTAAATTACTTGATCGTGCTGGCATTCCGCACGCAGTTTTGAATGCGAAAAACCACGCTAAAGAAGCTCAAATTATCATGAATGCTGGTCAACGCGGTGCCGTAACAATTGCGACGAACATGGCCGGTCGTGGTACTGATATTAAGTTGGGGCCTGGTGTTACAGAGCTAGGCGGCTTAGCTGTTATCGGAACTGAGCGGCATGAATCACGTAGAATTGATAATCAGCTTCGTGGTCGTTCTGGTCGTCAGGGTGACCCTGGTGAAACCAGATTTTACTTATCACTTGAAGATGACTTGATGAAGCGCTTTGGTGGTGATCGAGTTAAGGACTTTTTGGACCGCTTGTCAGATAATGACGATGACAAGGTAATTGAAAGTCGGTTGATTACTCGGCAAGTTGAATCTGCGCAAAAGCGGGTTGAAGGTAACAACTATGATACGCGTAAGCAAACCTTGCAATATGATGATGTTATGCGGATTCAACGTGAAATTATTTACAGTGAACGGATGCAAGTCATTGGCGAAGAAGACTCCCTGAAGGATGTTTTGGTGCCAATGATTAAACGCACAATTAATAGCCAAGTTGATATGTTCACGCAAGGTGACCGCAAGAAGTGGCGTTTGGATTCTTTACGGGACTTTATCGTTTCCAGCATTACAAATGAAGAAACTGCCGATAGTTTTGACTTTAAGACAATTACGGTGCCAGAATTGAAGCAGAAACTGTACGATATTGTTGAAGCTAACTTTGAAGAAAAAGAACGTGCTTTGGCTGATCCGTCTGAGATGCTTGAATTTGAAAAGGTTGTTATTTTGCGCGTTGTTGATGATCGCTGGACCGACCATATTGATGCAATGGATCAATTGCGTCAATCAATCAGTCTGCGTGGTTACGGTCAACTTAACCCTTTGGTTGAATACCAGGATTCAGGTTACAACATGTTTGAAGAAATGATTTCAAATATCGAGTTTGATGTAACTCGGTTATTTATGAAAGCTGAAATCAGACAAAATCTTAGCCGTTAATATAAGATTTGAGGGAAAGCAAGGGTGCTTTCTCTTTTTTGCTGATAATAAAAGAAAGGGACTAGACAATGGAAATTAGTGAAATTCAAAGTGCGCTAGACGAATTAAAAAAGCGACTAGATCACTTTAGGGGGTCTCTTTGACCTTGAATCAATTGATGAGAGCATTGCCGTAAATGAAGGCAAGATGCAAGAGCCGAATTTTTGGGATAATCAAGAAAAGGCCCAGCGGCTAATTACTGACAATAATTTACTCAAAGAAAAGCGCGACTCGTTTATTCATTTGCAGGAAAATTATCAAAATGAAGTAACTGCATTGGAATTATTGCGTCTTGAGCCAGATCATGACTTGCAAGAAGAAGTTGAAACTGACTTAACCAAATTGCAGGATGAATTTCATGATTATGAAATGGACCTGCTTTTATCGGGGAAATATGATAATCACAATGCCTTGTTAGAAATTCATCCCGGTGCAGGCGGCACGGAAGCGATGGACTGGGCTTCGATGCTATTGCGGATGTATCAGCGATATGCTGATGCACGCGATTTTAAATTTGAAATCAATAATTATGAACCCGGTGAAGAAGCCGGCGTTAAGAGTGTTAGCGTTCGCGTTGCTGGAAAGAATGCGTATGGGCTATTAAAGTCTGAAAATGGTGTTCACCGGTTGGTGCGGATCTCACCATTTGACTCTGCTAAACGCCGCCACACCTCGTTTGCTTCGGTGGAAATTATTCCTGAAATTGACGACAGCATAAAAATCGACATTAATCCTAAAGATTTGCGCATCGATGTTTACCGTTCAAGTGGAGCAGGTGGACAGCACATCAATAAGACGTCCAGTGCTGTTCGAATTACTCATTTGCCAACAGGCTTTGTGACGACTTCGCAGGCCCAACGTTCGCAGCTGCAAAACCGTGAAACAGCAATGAATGAATTACGGGCTAAGCTGTTTCATTTGGAAGAAGAAAAGAAGCGTCAGCACAAGCAAGAACTCAAGGGCGACCAGAAAGAAATTGGCTGGGGCTCGCAAATTCGGTCCTACGTTTTTCATCCTTATAATTTAGTTAAGGATTTGCGCACTGGCTATGAAACGGCTGACACAAGTGGTGTAATGGATGGAAAGTTGCAGCCGGTTGTGTATGCATATTTGCAATGGCTGCTTAGTCAAGATAATCCAGAATAGGTGAAAAAATGAGTTTTTGGGGAATAGTAGGCTTAGTGTTAGGTGCGGCAATCATTTTGATTATGCTATTTGCGTTCTTCCATATTTTATTTATGTTGCTGCCAGCAATTATTGTTATTGCGGTGATTATTTGGTTGATTAACCACTTTACTAAGAATGATGATTATGAACACACACCAAGTAGCAGTAGTGGTAATTGGACCAATTGGCAAAATAGTAGTGTCAAGCCTAAACGGAAAAAAGCACGTGATGTTAAGACCAAGGATGTTGATAAGTAACCAAAGAGGCAGTTAAAATGGTAAATGCTGTTAAATTAGAGAAGTTAATTCGCGATAACAAGATTATTCATGTCGCTCACGGTAAGCAGTATGTCGCAAAGACAGAGATTGTGGTGTCGGATATTTACCGGCCGGGATTAGAGTTGACGGGGTACTTTGACTTTTATCCTAAGCAACGCATTCAGCTGCTCGGCCGAACGGAAATTTCTTATGCTGCCAGGCTGGATCATGAGAGTCTGGTGCATGTTTTTAATAAAATGTGTACACCGCAAACACCATGCTTCTTTATTTCGCGTTCGCTGCGGGTTCCGCCTGAACTTGTAGAAGCTGCGGATAAAGCCCAGATTCCGATTTTGACTTCGCCAGAGTCGACCACCTATGTTTCAAGCATTTTAACGGAATACTTGCGTGAACGGCTCGCAGTACGTGATACAATTCATGGAGTTTTGGTTGAAGTCAAGGGCCTAGGCGTTTTACTGACTGGTGATTCCGGCGTTGGTAAGTCGGAAACCGCGTTAGGATTAATTCATCGCGGGCACCGGCTGATTGCTGATGACCGAGTTGACGTTTATCAAAAAGACGTTGAAACTGTTATGGGCGAAGCGCCAAAAATTTTGAAACATTTGATGGAAATTCGCGGGATTGGGATTATTGACGTGATGGACTTGTTTGGTGTTGGTGCGGTAAAGCGCCGGTCCAGCATCAAATTAGTAATTAAACTGGTCAATTGGGATAACAATGCTAGTTATGATCGCCTTGGCTTTGAAGAAAGTACGCGCGATATTTGTAACGTGGAAATTCCGCAAATCACCATTCCTGTCAAAGTTGGTCGGAATATGGAAGACATTATTGAAATTGCCACCATGAATTTCCGAGCTAAAAGGTGGGGCTATGATGCAACGCGAACTTTTGATAATAATTTAACCGCCTTAATTGCCGAAAATTCCCAAAAGAATACGTCAGGAGATAAAAGTAAATGACATTAGCGATTAATCCAGTTGCTCTTGAATTGGGCGGGATTAGTATTAAGTGGTACGGCGTTATTATGGCTGTTGCAATCGTGATTGCAGCGTCAATGGCAATTATTGAAGGTAGGCGTCGGCAAATTGCCAGCGATGACTTTATTGACCTGCTGCTGTGGGGTGCGCCGCTTGGTTATGTTGGTGCCCGCATTTATTATGTGGTTTTTGAATGGGGTTATTACTCGCAGCACCCAGATCAGATTATTGCGATTTGGAATGGCGGCATTGCTATTTATGGCGGTTTAATTGCTGGGGCAATTGTCCTGTTAATTTTTTGTCGTAAGAGAGATTTACCACCATTTTTAATGCTTGATGTGATTGCACCGGGCGTACTTGCCGCGCAAATTTTGGGTCGTTGGGGCAATTTTATGAACCAAGAGGCGCACGGCGGCCCGACAACCCTGCACTTTTTACAGAGTCTTCATTTGCCGCAATTTATTATTGCGCAGATGAGAATTAACGGCGTTTATTACCAGCCAACTTTTTTATATGAATCATTTTTCAACTTAGTTGGTTTGGTAATACTTCTAAGCTTGCGTCACCGCACACACCTGTTTAAGCAGGGGGAAGTTTTTATGTTTTATCTTGGGTGGTACGCAATTGTCCGCTTTTTTGTTGAGGGACTTAGAACTGACAGCCTATATTTAGTTGGCAATATTCGCGTTTCGCAATTATTAAGTTTAGTGCTATTTTTAGTTGTGATTGCACTATTTATTTACCGCCGAGTAAAAGTAAAACCAAAGTGGTACCTTGATGGTAGTGGCCTTAAGTATCCGTATACAAGAGATTAAAAAGTATTGATTAAAGAAAGTTAGGAATAAAAATGACAAAAATTGCAGTTTTGGGAGCAGGTTCATGGGGAACCGTTTTGGGCTCAATGCTTGCTGATAAGGGAAACGAAGTTGTCTTGTTTGGTAATAACGAGCAAGTTAATAGAGAAATCAATGAGCAACATACTAATTTGCATTATATGAAAAACTGGCACGTTAACGAAACGGCCACAGCAACTGGTAATCTTGAAAAAGCTTTAGCTGGAGCTGAAGTTGTTTTGTTTGTTTTACCAACCAGCGCGATTCGCAGTGTTGCCAAAAACGTGCACCAAGTTTTAGTAGCAACTGGCACTAAGCCATTATTAGTTACTGCAACTAAGGGAATCGAACCAGGAACGAAAAAATTAATTTCTGAGATTCTGACTGAAGAAGTTTATCCAGACGATACTGATAAGATTGTTGCCATTTCTGGTCCTAGTCATGCCGAAAGCGTTGCCCAGAAGGATTTAACAGCCATTTCTTGTGCTTCAACTAGTATGGAAAATGCTAAAAAAGTTCAAGAAATGATGTCCAATGACTACGTGCGCTTTTACACCAATGATGATTTAATCGGTGTTGAAGTCGCTGGTGCCGTTAAAAACGTTATCGCCATTGCTGCGGGAATTTTAGTTGGTAAGCATTATGGCGATGATGCCAAAGCGGCTTTAATGACAAGAGGACTAGCTGAAATTACGCGCCTGGGGGTTAATTACTTTGGTGCTAAACCTTTAACTTTTAGTGGCTTAGCTGGTATTGGTGATTTGATTGTTACTTGTACTTCTGTCAATTCTCGTAATTGGCGCTGTGGTAAGCAGATTGGTGAAGGTAAGAGTTTGGATTACATTCTTGAAAATATGGGCCAAGTAGTTGAAGGTGCAACAACCGTTAAGGCTGTCCACGAATTATGTGCAGAAAAGCAAATTGACATGCCGATTAGTGAGGCCATTTACCGTGTTTTATATGAAAACACTAATGTGGATGATGAAATCGTCAAGATGATGGGTCGTAGTCCAAAACAGGAAATTAGACTCTAAGCGGTTGCTGATGTATAATTTACTTACTAAAAATAAGAAACTATTTGAGGTGAAAACATGGCAAAGAGTTATGATGTAATTATTATTGGTGCTGGTCCCGGCGGAATGACCGCCGCACTTTATGCTTCGCGTGCTAATTTGTCAGTGTTAATGCTTGATCGTGGACTTTATGGCGGTCAAATGAACAACACTGACGCAATTGATAATTATCCTGGTTTCAGTGACGTTAAGGGTCCTGAATTAGGCGAAAAGATGTACAATTCAATCATGCGTTTTGGTACCGAATTTGAATATGGTGATGTACAGTCAGTTGAACTTGATGGTAATACCAAAATTGTTAAAACCGATGCTGGTGAATACACTACGCAAGCTTTAATTATTGCAACTGGTGCTGATCACCGTCACCTAGGTGTCCCGGGTGAAGAAGAATATTCCGGTAAAGGTGTTTCTTATTGTGCCGTTTGTGATGCCGCATTCTTTAGGGATGAAGATATTGCGGTCATTGGTGGGGGCGACTCCGCCATCGAGGAAGGTATCTATCTTGCTCAATCTGCAAAATCCGTTACAGTTATTCACCGCCGCGATCAATTGCGCGCACAAGCTACTTTACAAAAACGTGCTTTTGCTAACGACAAGATGCACTTCATTTGGAATGCTAATACTGAGTCAATTGATGGCGATGGTCAGAAGGTTACTGGCGTTACCTATAAAGACAAGGAAACTGGTGAAGAAAAGCAGTTAGCCACTCGTGGTGTGTTCATTTATGTGGGGATGCTGCCGCAAACTACACCATTTAAGGATTTAGGCGTTTTGGACGATAAAGGCTGGATTCCAACTGACGAACACATGCAGACTAAGGTACCTGGTGTGTTTGCTTTGGGAGATGTTCGTGCTAAAGACTTGCGCCAGATTGCTAATGCAGTTGGTGAAGGTAGTGTTGCTGGACAAGAAGCCTACAACTATTTACAAAATTTAAATGATTAATCTTAAGAATTCATCGAAAGATGAATTCTTTTTATTTACTGCTAACGATAAATGCTAAAATAGACTAGATGAAAACGAATTTATTGTATAAAAATTGAGGTGCATGACAGTAATGAATGCAAAAGAAATTTTTGAAAATTGGCAACAAGTCCAAAATATGCCGGATTATTTAAAGGAGCAACTGGTAACCTTGGGTCAGGATCCCAAGTGGGTTGAAGATGCATTTGGCCAAGAAATCAATTTTGGAACCGCAGGGATGCGCGGTAGATTGGAGCCGGGTACAAACCGGATAAATCTATTCACGATTGAGCGGGTTACTGAAGGCTTAGCTCGATTAATTGATGAAAATGGTGCTGATGCGCAAAAACGTGGTGTCGTTATTTCATTTGACTCGCGTTATCATTCACAAGAATTTGCAGAGATTGCTGCGCGCGTGCTAGGGGCACATGGTATTCACGTTTATTTGTTTGATGACTTGCGGCCAACGCCAGAACTTTCTTTTGCAGTGCGATACTTGTATACTTTTGCTGGAATTAACATCACAGCTTCTCACAACGCCAAACAATATAACGGCTACAAGGTTTACGGTGCTGACGGTGCTCAGATGGGACCAGAAAATGCTGCGCGCGTGTTTGCTCATGCACAACAAGTCCAAAACATGTTTACTATTAAGGCGTCACCTGTAACGCAATTGCGGGCACAGGGGCTATTGCAATTAATCGGCGAAGACCTCGATGAAGCATATTTGGCAGAATTAAAAACGGTCAATGTTAACTCACAAATGATTAAAGAAAATGCTGATAAGTTAACGATTATTTATTCGCCGCTGCACGGTACAGGAAAGATGGTTTATGACCGCGCGTTTCGGCAAGGTGGCTTTACCAATATTATCCCTGTGCCTAGTCAGTCAATTATTGACCCAGAGTTTCCAACTACCAAAAAGCCTAATCCGGAATATCGGGATGTCTTTGATCCCGGTGTGGCTTTAGCTAATGAAAAAAATGCGGATTTAATTATTGCCACTGACCCAGATGCTGACCGAATGGGGGCATGTGTTCGAACCGAAAATGGCGATTTTCAAGTTTTGACAGGCAACCAAATTGCAACTTTGATGGCATACTATTTGTTAACTAATTTGAAAGATAGTGGTCAATTGACTAGTGATTATGAATTGATTGCCTCAATTGTTTCTAGTCAAATGCCGTTAAAGATTGCGCAAAGCTTCGGCATTAAAACCAAATCAGTTTTAACTGGGTTTAAATTTATCGGTGAAGAAGTTGATCGGATGAACAAGGAGCATGACGGTAAGTTCTTGATGGGCTTTGAGGAAAGTTATGGTTACCTGTTTAAGCCGTTTGCTCGTGATAAGGATGCCATGCAGGGTGCATTAATGTTCGCAGAAGTTGCTTCATACTATGCTTCGCGGGGGATGACTGTTTTAGATGGTTTGAAGGAAATCTGGCAAAAGTACGGTACTTCTTACGAGATTACGCGGGCAATTGAAATGCCAGGCATCGGCGGCCAAAAGAAAATGGTGGTGTTAATGAGTAAATTACGCAGTGCCCACTTGACCCAAATTAATGGTGTGTCGGTTGTCAAAATGCAGGACTTTTTACTGCAAGAAGAAACGGTTAATGGGCAGACAAGGCCAATGACGGACTTGCCCAAGTCAAATGTCTTGAAATACTTCTTGGCCGATGAAACTTGGCTTGCTTTAAGACCATCTGGTACGGAGCCGGTAATTAAGGCTTATGTTGGCGTCAACAAGCCAGATATTGCGGCTGCCGAAAGGGCCGCAGAAGATTATCAGGCGGCTTTGGCGGAGCTATTAAAATAAGCTAAATAGCGTGCGAAAATATGTTCGCTGTAGTAAAATGGAATACATTAATAAAAGTTGGGCTTTTTGTCCAACTTTTTTACGAGGAGTCTTTTTATGATTAAGCGACAAGAAAAGCGTAAATTTGAACTTGTATCTAAATTTCAGCCTGCTGGTGACCAAGAGCAGGCTATTCAGAAGCTAACTCAGGGCTTTAAGAAGGGTGATAAGGAACAAATTCTTGAAGGGGCAACTGGTACTGGTAAGACTTTCACGATGGCGAATATTATTGCTAATTTAAACAAGCCAACTCTGGTTATTTCTCACAATAAAACTTTAGTCGGGCAGTTGTACGGTGAGTTTAAGGAATTCTTCCCGCATAATGCCGTTGACTACTTTGTGTCTTACTATGATTATTACCAGCCTGAAGCTTATGTGCCGCAGTCTGACACTTATATTGAAAAAGACTCGGCAATTAACGACGAAATTGACCAGCTGCGTCACCAGGCGACTAGTGACCTGATGGAACGTAACGATGTGATTGTCGTGGCCTCGGTTTCCTGTATCTATGGTTTGGGTGATCCACATGAGTATGCCGCTAGTGTGATTACCGTGCATGAGGGTGAAGAATATGAGCGCAATACTCTGCTGCGTGATTTGGTAAATATTCAATATGACCGCAATGATATTGACTTTCAACGTGGGCGTTTTCGCGTACGTGGTGATAGTGTGGAAGTTTTTCCAGCTGGTAATTCCAACCACGCATACAGGATTGAATTTTTCGGTGATGAAATTGACCGGATTGTGGAAGTTGACGCGTTAACCGGTGAAGTAATTGGTGAGCGTGAGAGTATTTCATTGTTTCCGGCGACGCACTTTATGACTAATGATGAGCAGATGCGGCGCGCACTTAAATTAATTTCACAAGAAATGAAATTGCAGGTAAAAGAATTCGAGGGCGAAGGCAAATTGCTGGAAGCCGAGCGGATTAAGCAGCGCACGACTTATGACATGGAAATGATGAGTGAGGTTGGTTATACTAACGGAATTGAAAACTATTCTCGCCACATGGAAGGTCGTAAGGAAGGCGAACCACCGTATACACTGCTTGACTTCTTTCCCGATGACTTTTTAATTTTGATTGACGAGTCACACGCCACAATGCCAGAAATCCGGGCAATGTATAATGGTGATCGCAATCGGAAAAAGACCTTGATTGACTATGGCTTTCGTTTGCCATCAGCGCTTGATAACCGGCCATTAAAATTACAGGAATTTGAAAAGCACGTTAACCAAATTTTATATGTTTCAGCCACACCGGGTGATTACGAATTGGCGCGCACGCCGCATAAGGTAGAGCAGATTATCAGACCCACAGGTTTGCTGGACCCTAAGATTGAAGTTCGACCGATTGAGGGACAAATTGATGACTTGGTAGCGGAAATTAACAAGCGTATTGACCATCATGAGCGGGTTTTTGTGACAACACTAACTAAAAAGATGGCGGAGGACTTGACTGATTATCTCAAGGACTTGGGAATTAAGGTCCAGTACTTGCATTCGGATGTTAAAACACTGGAGCGAATGCAGATTTTGCGTGACTTACGACTAGGGAAATATGACGTATTGATTGGGATCAACTTGCTGCGGGAAGGAATTGACGTACCGGAGGTTTCTTTGGTGGCAATTCTGGATGCGGACAAGGAAGGCTTCTTGCGGGCTTATCGGCCGTTAGTCCAGACGATGGGCCGAGCTTCGCGTAACCAGAATGGTGAAGTTATTATGTACGCCGATTCGATTACTGATTCGATGCGCGAAGCGATTGAGGCAACGCAAAGACGGCGGAAGTTGCAAATTGCTTTTAATGAAGAACACGGCATCACACCGACAACGATTGTGAAGCCGATTCGGGATGCCATTTCAGCAACCAAGACGGCGGATGATGTGCCTGACAGCGACAGCTTTGCGGACCTTAACTTTGATGAGTTGACTGCTAAGCAGAAGAAGACAATGATTTCTGATTTGCGTAAACAAATGCAAGATGCCGCTAAGAAGCTGGACTTTGAAGGGGCAGCAACCTTGCGGGATGCAATTATGGAATTAGAAAATTCGACGAGAAAACCGATTAAGAAAAAGGGAAAAACATTAAATGGCAAATGATAAAATCGTTATCCGCGGTGCGCGTGAGCATAACCTCAAGGATATTAATTTAACAATTCCGAAAGATAAACTGGTGGTTATCACCGGTCTGTCGGGTTCCGGCAAAAGTTCACTGGCCTTTGATACGCTCTATGCCGAAGGTCGCAGACGTTATGTGCAATCACTATCTAGTTATGCGCGGCAATTTTTGGGACAAATGGATAAGCCTGATGTTGATTCTATTGATGGTTTAAACCCAGCGATTTCAATTGATCAAAAAACGACATCGCATAACCCGCGTTCGACAGTCGGGACGGTTACGGAAATCAATGATTATCTGCGGTTATTGTGGGCGCGTGTTGGGCACCCAATCTGTCCTAATGACGGGACGCTGATTGAGCGGCAATCGGCGCAACAGATGGTTGAACGCATTTTGAGCTTACCTGAGCGAAGTAAAATACAATTGCTCGCACCTGTTGTGCGGGCAAAACGCGGCGAGCATAAGGAAGTCTTCAAGCGTGTTCAGCGTGCTGGCTACGTGCGGGTTATTGTTGATGGCGAAATGCATGAAATTGGCGAAGGTTTTAATTTAGCTAAGAATAAGCGGCACACGATTGACATTGTGGTTGACCGGTTAATCGTTAAAGAAGGAATTCGTTCGCGATTATTTGATTCTGTTGAGGCGGCTCTGCGTTTGTCTGATGGCTATATGAATGTTGATGTCATTGGGGACACCATGTTGAACTTCTCGGAATATTACGCTTGTCCTAAGTGTGGTTTTACGGTTGGTGAAATGGAGCCGCGGCTCTTCTCCTTTAACGCGCCATTTGGCGCTTGTCCTGATTGTGATGGCCTCGGGGTCAAGCTGTCAGTTGATAAGGATTTGGTGGTTCCTGATAAAAGTAAGACTTTGGCTGAAGGGGCAATTGCACCGTGGAAAAATTCTAAGTATTACGGTGAGATGCTGGCTCAAGCCTGCGATGAACTAAAAATTCCGCTGGATAAGCCATTTTCCAAATTAACTAAACAGCAGCAAGAGACAATTTTACATGGCTCGACGAAAGAAATTAAATTTCACGTTACCGGTGATTTTGGCGTTAACGATACCACGGCACCGTTTGAAGGCGCGATGGAAAATGTGGAAAGACGCTATAAACACCCAATGTCGAAGTTTATGCGTGATGTGATGGGCAAGTACATGACCGAACTTACTTGTTCAACCTGTCACGGCAAACGGCTTAATGAAAAGGCATTGGCTGTTAAAGTGATGGGTAAGGACATTGCCGAGGCTTCAGAACTAGCAATCAACAAGGCCCTGGATTTCTTTAATGGGGTTAAGTTTGACGAACAGGAAACAATTATTGCCAAGCCAATTTTGAAAGAAGTCCGTGATCGCCTAACCTTTTTAAACAGTGTGGGCTTGGATTACTTAACTTTATCGCGGTCAGCCAATACTTTATCCGGTGGGGAAGCACAGCGAATCCGCTTGGCAACGCAGATTGGCTCCAACTTGTCGGGGGTGATGTATGTCCTCGACGAGCCATCGATTGGGTTGCACCAACGTGATAATGATCGCCTAATTACTGCCTTAAAACGGATGCGCGACTTAGGCAATTCTCTGATTGTGGTTGAGCATGATGATGAAACAATGCGCCAGGCCGACTATCTGATTGATATGGGGCCGGGTGCCGGGACCTATGGCGGCGAAGTCATGGCTGCCGGGACACCGCAAGAGGTTGAGAAAAATCCTCAATCGCTCACCGGACAGTATTTAACTGGTAAAAAGTTTGTTCCTGTTCCGTTAAAACGGCGCAAGGGCAATGGCAACAAGATTACCATCACTGGCGCTGCCGAAAATAACCTGAAAAACATCAAGGTTGACTTTCCTTTGGGTAAATTTATCGTAGTTAGTGGTGTGTCGGGTTCTGGTAAATCCACGTTAATTAACATGATTTTAAAACGGGCACTGGCACAAAAATTAAATCGCAACCAGACCAAGCCGGGTAAGTACAAGAGTATCAGCGGCTATAAGAATATTGAAAAAATCATTGATATTGACCAAAGCCCGATTGGTCGGACACCGCGTAGTAACCCGGCCACTTATACCAGCGTCTTTGATGATATTCGGACGCTGTTTGCCCAGACTAATGAGGCTAAATTACGTGGTTACACCAAGGCGCGCTTCTCGTTTAACGTCAAGGGCGGTCGGTGTGAGGCCTGTCATGGCGACGGAATTATCAAGATTGAGATGAACTTTTTGCCGGACGTTTACGTACCGTGCGAAGTTTGTCACGGCAGTCGCTATAATTCGGAAACTCTGGAAGTTACATACCGGAAGAAGAATATTGCCCAAGTGCTGGATATGACTATTAGTGAGGCCTGCGATTTCTTTAAGAATATTCCTAAGATTGCCCGCAAGTTACAGACAATTGTTGATGTGGGGTTAGGCTATGTTAAGCTAGGGCAATCGGCAACAACCTTGTCTGGTGGGGAAGCTCAACGGATGAAGCTTGCAGCTGAATTGCAAAAATTATCAACAGGTAAGAACTTTTACATTCTTGATGAGCCAACAACTGGTCTGCACACGGATGATATTAAGCGGCTGCTTGAGGTTTTACAACGGCTAGTTGATGAGGGCAATACCGTTTTAATTATTGAGCACAACCTTGATGTCATTAAAAATGCTGACTGGCTAATTGATCTTGGTCCTGAAGGTGGCGAAGGCGGCGGTAACATCGTTGCGACAGGTACTCCTGAACAAGTTGCTGAAGTGGAAAATAGTTATACTGGACAATATCTCAAGCCAGTGTTGGTGCGGGATACAAAGCTAACAAAATTAGCTGTAAAAAAGAAAAGTTAAATAGCATTTAATTATTTGCTCAGAAGTGTACAATAAAGCACAAGGAGGACTGAAAATGGATAATTTTTCTAATTACAGAGAACATCGCGGCTTTGATTGGGCTGCATTTCTTGCAGGTGTTTTAATGATTGTGGCGGGGTTATTCCTGCTACGTCATCCGGGTAAGGCATTGCATGCCTTTGTTTTATTGTTTGCCATTTTGTCGATTGTTCAAGGATTTGTGTGGCTTGTGTTTTATAGTCATTTTCACTATTATATTTCCTTAAGTTGGATGTCGATTGTTTCTGGGGTGCTAGATATCTTAGTCGGTATTTTGTTCCTATATTCATACGACGCCGCTGGGTTGACGCTGGCATACTTGTTTGCGATTTGGTTTTTGTTTGATTCCATTTCCGGCATTATTGTTTCGTGGCATATGCGTAACCTCTCGCGATTTTATTTCTGGTTTAGCTTGATTTTAAATATTTTTGGCTTGCTAATTGCGATCAGCCTAATGTTTAATCCGGCTTTATCAGCATTAACCTTGATTTGGCTGATTTCATTCTGGCTGTTAATTTTTGGGGTTAATGAAATTGTCGTGGCTTTTGCCCGCAGATAATTATAATGATTAAAAAGAGTCCGTTAAGGACTTTTTTTATTGCTTAAAAGGGTTATGAAACACCCGGTATGCTATAATTTAGGTAATAGGAGGCTGGCAAAAATGGCTGACAAGAAAAAGCAATTGTTAATTGTCACAGGCATGAGTGGCGCCGGTAAAACGGTGACGGCGCATGCTTTAGAGGATATGGGCTATTTTGTGGTCGATAATTTGCCGCCAACGCTTCTGGGGAGCTTTTGGGATTTGATTGTTAATTCCGATGACTTCACAAAAGTTGCGGTTGTGATTGATTTACGGGTGAAAAATTTTTACCGTGATTTGCTTGATGAGGTCAATTCATTAGAAGACAATGGAACTGTGCAGACGACAATTGTCTTTTTGGATGCGTCAAACGATACGTTGGTTGCGCGGTATAAGGAAACACGTAGGCTGCCGCCGCTTGCCAGCAGTGGCCGCTTGCTTGACGGGATTGAGGAAGAACGGCAGATATTAACTGGAATCCGCAACCGCGCGAACTATATTATTGATACTTCCGAGTTAACGACCAAGCAGCTAAAGCAAAAGCTGCTTAAAGAATTTAGCGATCGGCAAAGGCAGCCATTTTCGATTGAAGTGATGTCCTTTGGCTTTAAATATGGGATGCCAATCGATGCCGATATTGTAATGGATGTACGGTTTTTGCCGAATCCATTTTATATACCAGAATTGCGGCCGTTTACTGGCTTAGACAAGCGGGTATTTGATTATGTGATGGATAAGGAGACAACACAGACCTTTTACGCGAAATTGCTTGACCTCTTAAAAATTGCTTTGCCTGGTTATATTAAAGAAGGCAAAGAAAAGTTGACGATTGCGATTGGCTGCACGGGTGGTCAACACCGCAGTGTGGCAATTGCTCAGCAGTTAGCCCGTGATTTAACTAAAGGCGGTTACCAAGTTGACATTACGCATCGTGAAATCAGCCGCTACACTAGAAAATAGGTGAATTAAATGGCGTATGGAGAAGGAAAAATTATCCGGGTAATTAAAAGTAGGCGTCCTAAAGTCGTAGTTATTGGCGGCGGGACTGGCTTACCCGTAATTTTAAATGCATTAAAGGACCAGAATGCTGAGATTACAGCGATTGTGACTGTTTCGGATGATGGGGGGTCGTCTGGTTCGATTCGCAACTTTATTAATGTTGTGCCACCTGGTGATATTCGCAATGTCTTGGTGGCTCTAAGTGATATTCCGCAAGAGGAGAAAAATATTTTTCAATACCGGTTTGATTCGTCAGACTCGTTCTTTTCCGGCCACGCAATCGGCAACCTAATTATTGCGGCGCTAAATGAAATGCACGGTAATATCTTTGACGCCGTGCAGTCTTTATCCAAAATGATGCACGTTGATGGCCATGTTTTTCCCGCATCAAACGAACCTCTAACCTTAAATGCGGAATTTATTGATGGTACCAAGCAAGCTGGCGAAAAGGAAATCACTGATAAAGACAAGCGAATTAAACGCGTTTGGGTAACGGACACCAATTCAGATGATGAGCCAGAAGCGGTTTTGCCGGTTTTGGCCTCTGTCATGCAGGCAGATGCGGTTGTACTGGGACCGGGTAGTTTATTTACGTCAATTTTGCCTAACTTGATGATTCCTAATCTTGGTCAAGCAGTCCGCGAAACCAGCGCGGAAGTGATTTATATTTGTAATATCATGACGCAACTGGGCGAGACCGACCATTTCTCTGATAGTGAGCACGTTGCGGTCATTAATAACCATCTCGGCGGCAATTATGTTGATACAACGCTGGTTAACGGTGCCAAAATCGACATGAGCAAGTTTAATCCAGCGGATTATGATGCATACTTGGAACCTGTTAAGAATGACTTTGCGGGATTACGAGCTCAGGGGAGTCGCGTGATTACTGATGATTTCATTGATCAGCGCAGTGGCCTGGTCTTTCATGATGGTAAAAAGGTGGCGCGTGAGATTATCAGTTTGGCGTATGAAGCAATGTCCCGTAGAAAGAGGACCGATAAGTAATGGCAAGTTATGCGAGTAATGTTAAAAAGGAATTGACGGCATTGCCAATTCATCCTGAACATGCAAAAGCAGAGCTGGCGGCATTTTTGCGGATGAATGGCGTGTTAAACTTTCACGATCATCAATTTAGTTTGGATATTACCACGGAAAATCCGGCGATTGCACGACGGATTTTTTCCTTGATTAAAACCGCTTATCGCGTTGAGCCGCTATTGATAGTATCACGGAAGATGAAATTGAAGAAGAATAACCAGTATCTTGTTCGTTTGCAAAATCATGTCCGAGAAATTTTAACCAATTTAGAAATCTTGTCTGCGGAATCCGGCTTACTGACGCGAATTCCTAAGCGAATTATTACTTCTAAAGAAGGTGCAATGTCTTATTTGCGTGGTGCATTCTTGGCAAGTGGCAGTGTCAACAATCCCGAGACCAGCCGTTATCATCTGGAAATTTATTCAGCTTATAAAGACCATAATGATGATTTGTTGGAATTAATGAATCATTATTTTTTCTTGAATGCGAAAACAACTAAACGGCGGCGCGGATTTATTGTTTATCTCAAAGAAGCAGAAAAAATTGGTGATTTTCTTCATATTGTGGGTGCGTTGAATGCAATGCTGGCGTTTGAAGATTTACGGATTATGCGCGACATGCGCAACTCTGTTAATCGGCTGGTCAATTGTGATACAGCTAATTTGAAAAAAACGGCAACAGCTGCTGCTAAGCAGGTTGAAGATATTGAATTAATTGAACGCAAGAAGGGCTTGGATACATTACCGGAAAAGTTGCGCGACCTAGCGCAATTGCGGTTAACTAATCCGGAGTTATCGTTAAAGGAACTAGCAGAGCAGGTGCCAGATGGTCCGATTTCAAAATCCGGTGTTAATCACCGACTTAAAAAGTTGCATGAGTTAGCAGAAATTTTAAGACAATAAAAAAAGAGTTCATTTTGAAATGAACTCTTTTTTGATAGTGATTAATTACTTTTTCTTGTTGACCATAATTTCGTCAATCAAGCCGTAATCCTTAGCTTCTTGTGCGCTCATGTAGTTGTCGCGTTCAGTGTCTTTTTGGATTTTATCTAATGGCTGACCGGTAGTTTCGTGGATAATATTGTTAATCTTTTCCCGACTCTTTAAAATTTCAGTAGCAGCAATTTGAATATCAGTTTGCTGACCCTGAGCACCACCTAAAGGTTGGTGGATTAAGACTGTTGAGTTTGGCAATGCAAACCGTTTACCCTTGGCACCACTAGTAAGTAAGATTGAAGCCATTGATGCGGCCATTCCGATAGCAATCGTGGAAACGTCGGACTTGATAAAGTTCATGGTATCCATAATTGCCAAGCCTGAAGTGATTACACCACCAGGTGAGTTAATGTAAAGTGAAATGTCTTTGGTGTTGTCTTGAGCATCAAGGAAAAGTAGTTGCGCAATAATCGTATTTGCCATATCATCGTTAATTTCGCCACTCAGCATGATAATCCGGTCTTTTAATAACCGCGAATAAATGTCGTATGCACGTTCACCGCGAGCTGTTTGTTCGATAACTGTAGGTACAAGCATGTTTCTGCCTCCTAAATTTAAGTTCTAATTATTAGCACTCTAATAAGTACAGTGCTAATTAAATCACTTACATGGGTGACTGTCAATGAAAGTGTATCAATTTTGTATTTTTTGTAACGGGCTTCTTATATTACAATATAGAGAGTATATTGAATTTTGGAGGAAAGATTTTGAAGCATTTTAATAAAATAGCAACTATTATGACGACTTTGATGCTGGGAGCGTCTGTCGCTACAAGCTCTCCCGCGGCAGCAGTTCTGGCCGCTACAACTGATTCTGATGCACCTGCTTCAGACACCAGTACAAATTCTAATTCGAATTCTGTGACCAAGCCTGACGACTCAAAGGATACAACTGGCACTGATACACCGGATGCAGACAAGCCAGCTGATAATACTAAGCCTGATGACACATCAAACGTTGCAGATACTGATAAACCAAAAAAGCATAAAGCTAAGCCTAAGCAAAAGGTTACTGGTTATTCGATGATGACCAAGGTTGCCGGTAATAAGAATTATAAGGTTTGGAAGACGGTTTCTAACGGTAAGGTTCATACTAAAGTTGCTGATGGTAAGATTTACCAATACAATCACATTCAGTCAGACCAATTGATTGAAACTAAGAAGGCTCGTTATTGGCGAATTTATGTTGATGGCCGTGAAGTTGGTTATGTTAACGAAAATTATTTTGCCAAAAACCAAATTGCAGTACCGAAGACAATTTCTTTAGTACGGAATGACAATTATGACTTTTTCTCATCCGACGCTATTTCTTATGTCACTAACAGCATGGGAACTGTAATTGATAGCAGTCAAGTTAAAATTTCTAAGCAAGACATTTCTTGTAGTAAGGCTAAAACTTACAAAGTTAAGTACAGTTACGGCTCAGCTAAAGCTACAGTTAAGGTAACGGTAAGAAAGAGTACTAGCGAAGGAATTGTAAATCCAAACGATTATGCTTCTGTGACTGGACAACCCGGTACTGAGGATTATAAGAGCTGGAAAAAGCACTATGGTTCTTCAGTTAATTACATTAGTCCAACTGAGTACACCCCAGAAACTGAATCTCATACTTTAAGCAGCAACGGTTTAACATTGAAGACCAAGTTTTATCAACCCGTGTTATTAAGTGTTAAAGATCCATCAGATGATAACATTAATCGTGTGGGTCATATTCCGGAAGGGATGACGGTTTCTAACGGTTGGGCTTACACAAGCTTATTAAGTCACACCAACTTAATGTCAGGACACGTTGTTGGCTATGATTTAAACAAGCTAAAGAGTCCATACAATGCTCAGCATTTGCTTGATATGTCGCAAACTGATTTTAATAATTATGTAAAGCATATCAAGGTTAGTCAATACATTCCAATTGGCCACGGTCAAGCAATGGGCGCAAGCAATAAATATATTTACGTGATTAACAATGATCATACGCAAAAGGAAAGCACTGACTCGGTTGAGTTGGTACAAATCCGCAAGAGTGATATGCAAATCAATAAGATTTGGACTTTTAAGACTTGGGTTGGTGACGATTCACAACCGCGTTATTTCCAAAATGGTGTTGTAATGTCAGATACTGATATGTACACCGTTTATCACGATGCCAAGAACAAGTGCTATGAGTACTGGGAATTGCAACGCAAAGGTGATAATTGGTATCCAACGCTTGTTGGTAAGACCAATGGTAATTTTGTTAGTAACGGTGCCCCAGTTCAGGGCTTTGCTTATGATCCCGTTAACCAAAAGTTCTATTTGGGCTTTAACGATTTGATCTTTAAGATGAGTCGCAACGGTGCAATTAAGCAGACCTACCAATTTGACACTGGTCGTGAGATTGAGGGTATGTCAGTTAGCGATAATCAGTTATATGTCAACTTGGCCCAGCGTGCAGAATTGTTGGTTAGCATGAATATTAACTAAAAAAAGTAAGAGCTGTAAGCTCTTGTTTTTTTGCCGTGAATAGGTAAGCTTAAGTAAATAACAATTGTTGAGTTAGCTTCTGCATGTTATAATAATGACGTAAATAAAAAGAAGTCTTGTTGGTATCAAGACTTCTTAACATGAGTTTCCGCATAAAAGCGGTGACTTACTAACGTTTTTAATAAATTAAATAATCGCTAGGGTCTCAAGCTAGGCGATTATTTTTTTACTTTAAAATTCTTTAAAGCAAGCTTTAGTTCATCAAGTGCTTTGATTAACTTGGTGGCCTTATCAGTTAACTTGATTAAGCTACTAATAATTTCAGCTAGTGCCCAAATAATCATTGCGAGTGATAAACCAAAAGCAATAACAATATCCAAGGTGAATACCCGACTAATCCTTTCTTTCGGATTCTGAGAGTTATAGTTGTTACACCATAAGCACCACTTCCTTAGGTTAGAAATTAGTCACCGCGATCTAGCTTCTACTCATGCTTGTTTAATTATATCAGAATAAAATTAAAATTGGATAAATAATTTTATAATGAGCTGACTCATTCTCTAGCAAAGCAGCGTTATACTATTAATTTTGCAGGAACTAAGTAATTAATAAACATTACTTAGTTTTTTGTTATTCACTTTTTTTCTGACAATCAGGACAGAGACCAAAAATTTCTAAATGACTGGCCGAGGTCACAAAGCCAGTTTGTTTTTTTGCCTTATGCCGCATTTGGTCTTCAATCGCGGATGTGTGATTTTTAAGTGATGCTGCCACAATAATTGCTCCGCCTCATTAGTTTGTCCTTAGTGTATCATTTTTTGCTAATAAAAAGCCGCCCAAAAAAGGGCGGCGAGATAATTTTACTATAAGCTACATTTTGGCATCTTGGTGGCGTTTGATTGTCGGTAAGATTAAACCAAGAAGGAAGAGGACAATTGGCGTTGCAATATTTAATGTCAATGTAAATGGATCAGGTGAGTACATCCCCAAGATACAACATGCAACTGTAACGGCAAAGCACCAGATACCAGCTGTAAACGCTAGACCTTGGTGAGTTGTCATTTGGTAAGTATTGTTAGTAATAAATTTCTTATATTGTTTACGCAATGCCACGTAAGCAGCAAAGACCCACAGGTAACGAACGGGCATGACAATTGAATTTAGCTTAACTAGTTGAGCCATTACAGCTTGAGCGTTTGGCATCAAAGCTTGCAGGACAATTAAGCCACCAGATAAGATAATAATTAACCAGATACCGTTGATATATGCACCGTGCTTATTTAATTTGAGTAATTTGTTAGGGATGAAGTCTTTGGCTTCTTTACTTCCTAAGAGCATTCTCAATGGTGCATCGATACTGATAACTAAAGTTGAAAACTGCCCGATGACATTGCACCAAGCATAAATATACATGAACAAACCACCGACATGATAGTATTGTCCCAGTTTGTTAAAGGCCATGTAGGGACCATTAGATATGTATTCGTTTAAATGGCTGCTGACAATTTTAGGATCGAACATCATCGCCATAGCAATGGTACCTAAAATCGCTGAAACCATAACCATTACAGCCAGACCAATCATCGCTTTTGGAAAGTTCTTAGATGGGTTCTTCAGGTTGTTAACGTATGGTGAAATTTTCTCAGCACCACCTACGGCGAAAACTAGAATTGATAGCGAGGTGAAATATTTCATGTTAAATGTTGGCATGAAATTCTTCCAGTTCCAGCTAATGTTGAAGTAGCCGGCATGTGGATTAATCACAGGTGCTGCAAACATCATGATGATGAATAAAATCGACATCACAAACATTGAAGTACCAGCGATTGTTGAGAGGGTCTTGATGACGGGCACGCCGCGGCTGGCAACCCAGCAGAAAAAGAGAAAGACGGCGAGTGTGGCAAGCTGCGTCCAAGCTGTTGGCACACTGTCGTACCAATTGGTATTGCCGAAGATGCCCCAAGCCATTCCTCTTAGGCCACCCGTGCCTTTACTAGAAATATAAACGATGTGGACAGCCCAAAAGGTCCAGCCAGCGTAATAGGCCCATTTTGGTCCCATTGTTGCGTTAACCCAGGAAGCCACACCACCTTCGGAATCTTTGAAAACGGAACCGAGTTCACCAACCATTAAGGCATAAGGAATAAAGAATAGCAGGAAGATCATAATCCAGCTAAAGATAACGTGGGTGCCATCGAAGTAGACAAAGCCGTTAACAACGTTCCCAAAGCTCCAAACGATGGAGAAGGCCATTGTTGCTAAGGTTGTCCACAACATTTTCTTGGAATTATCATGTGTTTCAGTCATGAAATAATATTCTCCTTTCAGATAATTATTAATATTGTACACTAGGATAACCTAAAAAGCTCTCATTTTTCACAAGTTAACAAGTACATTATGTCTTTTTCTTAAAAATTATATAACGCAGGTAACTATTGCGGAAGACTTATAATTGTGCAAGACTATCTTTATATTGTTAACTAGAGAGTAGGAGAATTATGAAAAAGAGACAAGTTGGGAAAAGTTTACTAACTGGTGCAATTATTGCAACTAGCTTATTTGCGTGTGGTAATTATCGCTCAGTAACCGCTAAAAGCTACAAAAAAGCGGTAACCAAAGTTGCAGGGAGTGGCAACTATACGGTTTATCATCATGCTTCTACAAAGGGACCAGCTGGTGCATTTACCTCAACCAAGTATTTTAAACATGCCAATTTGCAGGCGAAAAAATCAGTAGCAACTAAAAAGGGTAAATTTTGGCAAATTATTGTTGATGGTCGCACTGTCGGTTGGGTTAACCAGAACTTTTTTGCTAGAAACAAGATTGCGGTTGCTAAAAAAGTCAGCTTGGTTGAAAACAGCAATTATGAGTTTGAAACGCGAGATGCAATTAGCGTAGCGGCAGACAGCCAAGGAACAGCAATCAATCCTAGCAAGGTTAAGGCTTCACCAGCTAAAATTGATACGGATAAGCCAGGAACAACCACCGTTCATTTTCAATATGGCAGTGCTAAGGCCAGCGTTGATGTAACGGTGCGTGATGATTCGGATGAAGGAGTTGCACACGCTGACCAGACGCCGCAAAGCGGTCCAACTGCAGTGTCGACTTGGAAGGGTAGTTCTAAATCGTCATCACGTAATTGGAATGCCAAGCACCATTATGGCTTTGAAACAAAATCGGATACTTTTAAGGCCGGAAATTTGACGTTGAAGACCAAGCTTTACCAACCGCGTTTTGTTAGTTTGGACTACAATAAGGCAGCGGATAAGATGGGACAAGTAGGGGTAATTCCTGAAGGAATTACTGTTAACGGCAATAACTTTACAGTTGCAGTTTTCAATAATAGCAGCGATTTAAAGGGGCATTTAGTGTCTTATGATTTAGGGCATATTAATAAATATCGCGCGCAAAATTTGCCTGGATTAAGCTGGTCAACTTTTAAAAAGTACGCAGCTCACATTAAGGTTAGTCCCTACATTAAATTAGGTCATGGTCAATCACTGGGGTCTTCTAGCAAGTACCTTTATGTAATGGCAAATAACAATAAGGCGGGTAACTCAAAAGCTTCCGAAGAAATTTTGCAAATTCGCAAGTCGGATATGAAGATCAATCAGATTTGGTCATTCAAGATTTGGAATGGTTCGTCCGCGCGTTACATTCATAACGCAACTTTTAGTGGCGACAACACAATGTACTGCTTGTTCCATAATGCAAGTAACGGCCGCTATGAATACTGGAAGGTAACTAGAAGTGGCGATACTTGGACACCAGTTGAAGTTGGTGCAACGCAAAGCAACTTTATTGGCAATGGTTCACCGGTTCAAGGTTTTACCTATGATAGTGGTCATCAGCAATTTTATATCGGCTTTAATGATTACCTGTTCCGCGTTGGTAAAGATGGAACTTATAAGGGCAAAAATCATTTGCATGTTAAACGGGAAATTGAAGGCTTATCAGTTTCCGGAGGCAAGCTTTACGTTGAATTTGCGCAACGTGGCGAGTTAACGGCTGGAAAAGCAAAATAAGCAAATGAAAAAAAGCAGCTTCATTACGAAGCTGCTTTTTAGTATGGGTCCCCTGAGAGTCGAACTCAGATTTTAAGAACCGGAATCTTACGTGCGATCCATTACACTAAGGACCCAATTAGCACATCAACAAGTATACCAGAAAGAAAGAAAAAATAAAAATATTTTTTGCGAAAATTCGTTTAAAAGTTATTCTGCCGGTCTAAATTCTAGTATTTTATGTCAATTTAATAATTAATATTTCACTTGAATTATTTTCAAAGCATTGTTATACTGTAAGTGTCGATTGAGGAATAGCAGATTTAATGTTTAACAAGTCTATATTTCTCTTATATTTTTAAGCAATCTGGGACAGTAAGTGACACATATTGGGTCATAATTGTCCCGGCAGGAAGGAGCGAAGGCAATGTACTCGGAATTTCCAGTGCTTGAAGCTCTTGTTCCTGATATTTTAAAAGTATTTCGACAGAGGTATCTTGTCCTTGAGCAGATTTCGCTTAATGCACCGATTGGTCGCAGAAGCGTAGCACAAGCTTTAGGACTTTCCGAAAGAAACGTGCGAACAGAAACGGAGTATCTTCGTGATCTTGGTTTAATTGAAATCAAGAGTTTCGGCATGTTTATGACGGAAAAAGGCAAGAAGACCTTGCAGGATGCAGCCCCCTTGATTGATCGGTATTTCAATGCCCGCAAGACAGAGATTGAGTTAGCGCACAAGTTAGGGATTGAACGGACAGTTATTGTTCCGGGCGATAGCGACTTGCAGGAACGAGTTTATGAGCGCATGGGTGAAGAACTTAGTTCAGCTTTAAATCTGCTTTTGCCGCTGGGTAAGTCAATCATTACTGTTTTAGGTGGTGTTGCTCTTGCAAAGTCTGCGAAGTACTTGTCCAAGAACCTGAGCGATAATCGGCAGTTGGAATTTGTTCCAGGGCGCGGTGCCTTGGGCGAGAATGTTGCTATTCAAAGTAACACTATTGTTCAAGAAATGGCCGTCAAAACTGGTGGTAAATATAAGACTTTATACTTACCTGAACAAATTTCGACTCAAGCTTATAAGTCACTCATTAGAGAGTCGACTTTTGCGGATGTTTTAGAAGACATTGCCAAAAGCGATGTCGTCATTCATGGCATTGGCTTAGCTCATGACATGGCTCGGCGCAGAGGATACGATTCGATTCGTTTATCCGAATTGCGCGAGAAAAAGGTGGTCACCGAATGTTTCGGGTGTTTCTTCGATGGCCGAGGAAAGATTGTCGATCGCGTGCAACAGGTTGGCTTGCAGTTCGAGAATCTAAATAAAATCCCGCACATATTTGCCTTTGCTTGCGGTAGCCATAAGGCTCAAGCAATCAAGGCTTATATGCCTAATGCTCCTCATCAAACCTGGTTAATTACTGATGAAGGAGCCTCAGATAAGATTTTAAAGGGGATTTAAGTCTCATTTAAAATAAATTGGTGTTTACAATTCTTACATAGTTCTTAAGGAGGACTTTAGAATATGACAGTTAAAATTGGTATTAACGGCTTTGGCCGTATCGGTCGTTTAGCATTCCGTCGGATCATGGATTTGGGCGAAAAGTCAAAGGATATTGAAGTTGTTGCTATTAACGACTTGACTACTCCTGCACTTTTGGCACACTTGTTGAAGTATGACTCAACTCATGGTACTTTCAACCACGAAGTTTCAGCAACTGAAGACTCAATCGTTGTTGATGGTAAAAAATACCGCGTATACGCTGAACCACAAGCACAAAACATTCCTTGGGTTAAGAATGACGGTGTTGACTTTGTTCTTGAATGTACTGGTTTCTACACTAGCAAGGCTAAGTCACAAGCTCACCTTGACGCTGGTGCCAAGAGAGTCTTGATTTCAGCTCCTGCCGGCAACGACTTGAAGACTATTGTTTACTCAGTAAACGATGACACTTTGGATGCAAACGACAAGATCGTTTCAGCTGGTTCATGTACTACTAACTCATTGGCTCCAATGGTTGATGCTTTACAAAAAGAATTTGGCATCAAGGTAGCTACTATGACTACTATTCACGCTTACACTTCAACCCAAATGATCTTGGATGGACCTGTTCGTGGTGGTAACTTACGTGCTGCTCGTGCTGCTGCAGCTAACATTATTCCTCACTCAACTGGTGCTGCTAAGGCTATTGGTCTTGTTGTTCCAGAATTGAACGGTAAAGTTAACGGTCACGCACAACGTGTTCCAGTTGTTGATGGTTCATTGACTGAATTAGTTTCAATCCTTGACAAGAAGGTTACTGCTGACGAAGTTAACGCAGCAGTTAAGAAGTACGAAAGTCCTTCATTTGCATACAATGATGACGAAATCGTTTCAAGCGATGTTATTGGTATGACTGCTGGTGCCATTTATGACCCAACTCAAACTATGGTAACTACTGCAGGTGACAACCAATTAGTTAAGACTGTTTCATGGTATGACAATGAATACTCATTCACTTGCCAAATGATTCGTACTTTGTTGAAATTTGCTACTCTTTAATCATTAATTTTTGATTACTGCTGATAGTAAAAAGAGAAGGCGGAGGGAGATTCTTCCTTCCGCCTTTTTTTGAAAGAAAAATAATTGAGTTATCGGAGGATATAGATGGCTAAATTAATTATTTCAGATTTAGATGTTAAGGGTAAAAAAGTTTTAGTCCGTGTTGACTTTAACGTCCCAATTAAAGATGGCGTGATTGGTGATGACAACAGAATTGTTGCCGCATTGCCAACAATCAAATACATTATTGAAAATGGCGGTAAGGCAATCTTGCTTAGTCACTTGGGCCGCGTTAAGTCTGACGATGATAAAAAAGAATTGTCACTTAAACCAGTTGCTGAACGCTTGAGCGAACTCTTGAAGAAGCCTGTAACTTTTGTACCTGCAAATGAAGGTCAAGAAGTTGAAGATGCAATCAGCAAGATGAATGATGGCGATGTTGATGTGCTTGAAAACACTCGTTTCCAAGATATTGACAATGACTTTGGCAAGCGTGAATCTAAGAATGATCCTAAGCTGGGTGAATACTGGGCAAGTCTTGGTGACATGTACGTTAACGATGCCTTTGGTACCGCGCACAGAAGCCATGCTTCCAACGTCGGAATTGCTGAAGCAATGAAGAAGGCCGGTAAGCCAGTTGCTGCTGGTTACTTGATGGAAAAGGAAATCAAGTTCTTAGGCGATGCTGTTGCTAACCCAGTTCACCCATTTGTAACTATTTTGGGTGGTGCCAAGGTTTCAGACAAGATTGACGTAATTACTAACTTAATTCCTAAGTCAGACCATATCTTAATCGGTGGTGGAATGGCTTATACCTTCTTAGCTGCCCAAGGTCACGATATTGGTAAGTCGTTATTTGAGCCAGATAAGGTTGAATTAGCTAAGCAATTGCTTAAAGATGCTGATGGCAAGATTGTTTTACCAGTAGATAACTTGGCTGCAACCGAATTTTCTAACGATGCTTCTCGTGAAGTTGTTGGTGACGATATTCCTGACAACATGATGGGGCTTGACATCGGTCCTAAGACTGTTGACAAGTTCAAGGAAATCTTGAAGGATGCTAAGACTGTTGTTTGGAACGGACCAATGGGTGCCTTTGAAATGTCCAACTTTGCTAAAGGTACTTTGGAAGTTGGTAAGGCTTTGGCAGATCTTAAAGATGCCACAACCATCATTGGTGGTGGTGACTCAACTGCCGCTGCTAAGCAATTAGGGATTGCACCTAAGATTACCCATATCTCAACTGGTGGTGGCGCAAGTTTGCAATACCTCGAAGGTAAGGAATTACCAGGAATTGCCTGCATTTCAGACAAGTAAATTTAGGAAAGGACGTTATTATGCGTACACCAATTATTGCTGGTAACTGGAAGTTGCACATGAATCCAGAACAAACAACTGAATTTGTTGATGCAGTTAAAGGCAAGTTGCCAGAATCTACTAAAGTTGAAGCATTAATCTGTGCTCCAGCTGTTGACCTTGATGCTTTAAGAAAAGCTGCTAAGGGTTCGGAATTAAAAGTCGGTGCAGAAAATGCTTACTTTGAAGACGAAGGTGCATTCACTGGCGAAACTTCACCTAAAGTTTTGAAAGAAATGGGCATGGACTACTGCATTATCGGTCACTCAGAACGCCGCGGTTACTTCCATGAAACTGACGAAGACATTAACAAGAAGGCTAAGGCTTTGTTTGCTAATGGTATTACCCCAATCATTTGCTGTGGTGAATCACTTCAAAGACGTGAAGCCAATCAACAAGAAGAATGGGTTGTTGGTCAAATCGAAGCTGCCTTAAAGGACTTATCTGCTGAACAAGTTGCTAGTTTAGTAATTGCTTATGAACCAATCTGGGCAATTGGAACTGGTAAGACTGCTAGTTCAGACCAAGCCGAAGAAATGTGCAAGACGATTCGCGATACAGTTAAGAACTTATATAATGAAGAAACTGCCGCCAATGTTCGCATCCAATATGGTGGTTCTGTTAACCCTGGTAACGTTAAGGAATTAATGGCTAAGCCTGATATTGATGGTGGTTTAGTTGGCGGTGCCAGCCTTAAGCCAGACTCATTCTTGGCTTTGGTTAATTACCAAGACTAATTATTGATTATAATATTTAAAAAACCCAGCCACTGCACATGCAGAAGCTGGGTTTTTGATAAGCAAATTTTGCTACTAAATAGTAGCAACAGCTAAAAAAATAATTTATAGTTATACTATATTAAATTTTTGGAGGTTACGAAATTTGAACTTAATAGAGGTTCTTGCTCGTTTAAAATATTTGGTTGCAAAAGATCAATTTTGTTTGCTAAATAGGCGAGCAAGAAGGGCTCAAGCTGTAACCTCTGCTTTAGCTAAGGAAATTGTTAAGCAGCTTAGTATAGAAGATTTTCGTAGTTTTGAAGAAGATAGAGATCGTATTGGTGAATATCTTTGGATATTTCAAACGGAATATGGTGAAGTCTATTATTTGAAATTTAAATTTGTTGAAAATAATCAAAGAGTAAAATTTATTAGTTTTCACCTTTCAAATTAGCGATTAGGAGGTATGAAATAATGAATACATATATTAAAGATTATACAAATACGTTTATTATTCATAGTCACGAATATGAGGTTACTTCGCCAGCTAAATTCGATCAAGAAACAAATGAAGTAGTTTCTGATACTAAGTTAGATGATCAAGCCGTTGAAATTGCCAATTCGCTGTATCGTGAAGAATTCGGCTTGATATCTCCGCAAGATATAAAAAAATATCGCGCAAAGATTGGCCTTTCACAAAGAGAATTTGCCAAGTTGACAGGATTAAGTCCTAATACAGTTGCACTATATGAAACAGGAGCTTTCCCAACCAAAGCAAATAATAAGTTGTTAAAGCTGTTGTTTTCTGATGATAACTTACTAGAAGAATTAGTTCAGCAAAATAAGCGAACGCTTTCTGACGTAATTATTAAAAAGACAAATAATTATTTGCAATCTAAAGAAGAATTAATTACTAATACAAGTGTAAAACCTAAATTTAATTCAGTTCAACTTACTAATTGGTATCGTGTTACAAATTATTTTGCTGCACAGGCAGATGAGAATGTTGAGCATTTAACACAAATGAAAGTATTAAAATTATTGTATTTTGCGTACGGACGTTATGGTGCTCGTTCTGCATCAAATTTGTTTTTGTCACCAATTTTGGCATTAGCTTATGGTCCGGTAGTTAAAGAAGTTCATGAAAAATTTAATGGGCAAAAAGATTTAATTGCGAATGGCCTCAATGATAAGGCATTTGCTGATTTTTCTGAAATTGCTAAGGATGCTGAAATTACTGGTATATTAAATGAGATTTTGCAAGATTATGGCAATCAAACAGCTTATAGTCTAAGCAAGATAACACATCAACTAGGTTCGCCATGGTCATTAACTGAAAAAGGTAAGATTATTAATCCTAATTCGATTATAGAAACATTTAGTCGTGGAATTGAATGGTAAAGCCCTAAAACCCAGCTTCTGCATGTGCAGGGGCTGGGCTTTTTGTTTGACTTTAATTATTTAACTGTACAAAAAAGTGTACAATATTTAAAAATGAAGATGAGGTGATTTTATGGAAACTCTAAATCAAACTTATTTTAGAAACAATATTAAAGCTTGTTTAGATCAAGTGAACGATCATGACGAAGTGATTTATATTACAAGACCTAAGAATAAAGCGGCTGTGGTGATTTCTGCGGAAAAGATGGCAGAGCTGGAATTAATGGAACAATATACTAAAGCTCCAGAAGGCTCGATTGATAAGGGGATTGCGGAAGATAAGTTAATTCAGATGGGTGTGTTGCCAGAATCTCCCGAAGTCAATGATAATAATTGGAATGAATTTTGGAATCAATTTAAAAAATGAAAAAGTTGGCGTTTCACTATACGAACAGTTTTAGAATTAATTTAAAAAGGTTAGCCATGCTAGATTCTTAAATTGTTGATGAAGTAATGGCTGCCATAGAAATATTACGCGAAGATCATCAGCTACCTGATGAATTTGATGATCATCCGTTATCGAGACAGTTAGAAGGCTATCGTGATTTTCATGTTCGTGATACGCCTAAGGGTAATTTACCTTCCGAAAGTAATGATGTAGTTGTCGTGTACCGAATTGATGAGAATAAGTTAACAATCGTTGCAATTAATATTGGCTCTCATAGTACTCTTTTTGGTGGTAATAAGTCTTCTAAAAAATATCGTAAAAATAACTAAAACCAGTCACTGCTCTAGTAGCAGTGGCTGGTTTTTAGCTTTAGTTAAATTTATTCAGGTAAGTCAATGCAACTAAAAAATGTGTTAATATAATTAGTAAAATGGTAGTAAATTAAATTAGTTGGAAGTTTGCAATAATGGAAAAAGGCAAGACCACAATTAGAGAACAATTATTGACAGAGCGCGCCTATAAGATTGGTTGGTTGATTGCGCTAGGTGAACTAGTAATAATTTTAGTTTTAGCAATTTTCAAAAAGCTCGATTTAGGTGCTGACGTTTTAGTATTGCTCTTATTGAGCTTGATGGATTTGTTTACTACCTTTTTTCAGAAGCACCACATTACTTTTATTATCAGCCTACTATTAGGTGTAGTGTTAGCCATAGTCATTTGTATTATTCTGTTTGTTGGGATAATTTGGCTTTCGGGTAATATGATTTTTACAAAATAATAAGATGTAAAAAAGTCAACTGCTGTTGTTGAGACAGTAGTTGACTTTTTTAGTTTATATTAGAATTATGAGCTTTAAATTCTTCAATTTCGTCACGGATCCCTTGGGCAAAATAGTCAGCGCCAATTTCTTCAAGTAAGTCAGCAAAGTATCGAGTAGTCCGATAATCTCGTTTGCAAAGTGCCAATTCAGCTTTACAGATAATTAATTTATCATATTGACCAAGCTCTTGTGCAATGGTGATTGCTTGTTTTAGAGCTTCTTGTGCAAGAAAAATTTTTTGCTGATCAACTTGAAAATTAGCTTGATTAATTAGGACAGTACATTTTATTGACTTTAAAAAAGGATAGTAATTATCAATTATATTAATAATTTTACTAATAATATCCATATTAGTTTGATAGTCAAAAGCATAAGAAATCATGTTTAATAGGTAAATGTCAGTAATTGTCAAAATTTTAATCTTAGATAAGTAATTATTCCAAATAGGTTGAACCAATTTTTTAGTTTTAGACAAGCCATGAGGTTTATTTAATAAAAGACTCGCACGTAGGATTCTAATGATACGCTCAATATCACCATCACTTTTGACTGTTAAACATTCATTTAAAAGCTGCTCAATCTTATCGGTATCCATACTACTTTCTAAACTTAAAAGTTGATATAGAATATGTTGTTTGGCTGTAGGTTGATAGTCGTGCATAATGTATTCAAATTCAGCTAGGCTAACGTTCAAGCGAGCAATCATTTCATTGGCATTTTCTCTTGAAGGAGATACAGTTCCAGCTTCAATTTTAGATAATGTACTACGATCAAATAATCCTTTAGCAAGTGTTTCTTGACTAATTGAGCGCGATTTACGTAATTTCTTAACAGTAGTACCAAATGTTTTCATAAATATTTCCTTCCACATATGCTATTTATTTTTATTATTGCATAAATAAATTTGCGATTCAATTTATAATTTACATACATAATGTTCAAAATTTGCACACTTTTAACGAATTAAAAATGATAATCTAAATATGAAGCATAAATAAAAGCGCTTTATTTAATGTCTATAAGTTTTATTAAAAGAAAGGAGAAGTTATGGATCAATTATTTAGATTTGTTTTTTTACTTTTTCGTAAATTAAGTTAGTAATGAATAGTTTTTTGTAAAGGAGAAATTTATTATGAAGAAACTAAATACTGCAAAGGTTGTAACAGCTTTGTCAGCTTGTTTAATTATGGGAAGTACAATTTTACCTGCAAGTACAACCTTTGCTGCAGAAATGGATAATCAACAATCGGTTGTTTCAAGTAGTAATACTGTTAAACAAGATGTAACTAAAACTATTTCTAACAGAGAAATGTTTAAGTCACTTGAAGCTCAAGGTGTAGATGTTAAGGGTATTCTAGGTGAAAAAGGGTATCAAGAAGCCTTAGCTCAAGATCTTATGCGTCATGGTGGAACATATATTAAAACCCATAAACATGGCTTTACTATTTATTTAAATAGTGCAATAGTAAAAATCTTGGTTTGGGGCGGTGCTACAGCAGCCAGTTCTGTTGTTGGATCATTATTGTCTTCAGTAGGCCTTGAAGGATTAGGAGCAACTGCTATTACTCGAATTGTAAAATCAGTAATAAAAGGTTCTGCAAGTAAGGCATCAAAACGAGGAGTTTATGTCAGCTTTAGTAATAGAGGTAGTTACGTTAGCTGGGGTTACCAATAAATAGATTATTTGTGAATAACAGATAGAATGGAATGATTCAAATGAATACTATTAGAAATTATATTGCAAAAAATAGGCTAAAATATCTTGAAAAGTCCAAAAAACAGAAAAGATGGAATTTCATTTTTACTTTTATCTATTTTGGAATAATTACAGCAATTTGTCAGGCTTGGGGTAGTCAAATAACTGGATTACTGGAAAATGCTTTGTTTGCTGTAATGGGTGGTATTGGCTATGTGTTGCTTTTAAAAATTGCTGATCATTTGTATCTTAAGTTTATTCAATAAATATTTATTCATAATTTTTAACATAGTAGATAGAAGTATAGATTGCTTCTATCTACTTTTTGATATTGTTAGTATTTATTAAAATCGCTTTATATTTTATTAGTATTATGGTATATATTAGGTTAATTAACTAATTTTTATATTATTTATATCTTCAATATATGGAGAACTACATGCTGAGAAAAATCAAAATCTTTCTTTGTGCAATAATTGCAGTGACGATCGTTGCAATGTTATCAGAAACGCTGCAGTCGTATGATAATGAATCCTTACCGAATAATCCGACAATTATTGAAGTTGGTGTTAAGCCTGTAAAGAAACACTACGAACTTAACAATACAAATAAGAATGGTACCAAGGCTGTCTTTTTCGACAAATTAACCAAATTTGTCAAATCTAAAAATATTTCACTTAAGAAGTTACGTGTTAATAGTTTTAACAATCAGAAAAGCAAGGTAATCTATAATTTTAATAAGAAACAGAACGACTTTTCGCTCTATCGCAATGCGCGTGTTAAGCAATTAACTAAAAAAGAACTTAACTTAGAAGATATTTTTGGTATTTATTGTACTAATGCACACGGTGATTCTTTAGCAGCTCTAACTGGTTATCTGAGGGCGCAAGGATTAATAATCCAAGTTAGTGATAATTCATTGTCAGTTAAAACATTATTGATGGTGGTACTATCTAATATTTCGGAGTCGCTAATAGTAATTTTTGCTAGTGTAATCGGTATCTTATTTATTATTATGTTGCTAGAAAAGATTTACCGCTTTAAAGCTTATGCGGCAATGAAGATTAATGGTCTCAGTAATTGGCAAATGATTAAGCGTGACTTTAATGCCCAAGCAAAATTATTAGGTATCAGTCTACTTTTAATCATTGGCGCAATCGTTATTTGGGTACTGCATGAATTGACCTATGCGGGCTGCTTGCTGTTCCTGCGTTATGCTGTCGGGATAATCTTAATAATCTATCTTGGATTTTTCATATTAGATATTTTATCTTATGGCGTATTGGTCTTGCTAGAACCATATCAAGCGATTAAGGGTTCCGAAAAGTCGCACTCATTTGTGGTTATTGGTTATCTTTTGAAACTGATTTTGCTAGCTTTAGTGGTAGTAAATTCGGTAACACTTAATAATCATCTTCAAACCTATGCGCGCGATACAAAGATTATTGAGAAGTGGCAAGCTAACAAAGAGATGTATTCTCTTGGGCTTAACTGGAACGATCAAAATCGTGAGGAAAATAAGTCGGTTGAACGATCAGGTCATCAATTGATCGTTCAAGCAAGAGATGTAATTATCTCTGATAATTCTGAGATGTTTCATCCAGCACCTCGTTCTACTGATCCAGAAAATGGTAATGTAATCATTGCAAATGATAATTTTATCAAGCAAAGTAATCTTCGTCCGCAAGGGTTAAAAATTGACACTAAAAAAATCACAATGCTTGTACCTCATAATCGCCTAGATCAAGCGTCGCGGGCTAAAAAACAACTGATTGAACTTATTAAGTTTCAACGTAAGCTGCCTAATTATTATCAACAGAAGCGCTTTCCTGAAATTGAAGTAAAGGCGATTGCTAGCGGACAAAAACTGTTTAACTATACGGTGGGTGATGAAATTACGTCTTCTGTATCTGTCAATCCGATTATTATTGTGATTAATAAGAAAGTATTTTCAGATGATTATTATACAGCGGCAAGTACTCGAACGATGGTTCAGTTTCCACATCTTCGGCAACTTAGAAAATTAATACAGCGGTTTAAATTAACTCCTTACTTAGTAGGAATAATCAGTGAGCGTTCACAATTGTCAGATTATAACATGCAAGCTAGTAGAGAACTTTTAATGCTAACAGTGACAACTGTTTTGTCATTATTGCAGATGATTTTTATTATTTTATTTGTGACCTCCACCTTTTTACAAAATGAGCGCCATAAAATGGCCGTTACTAAAGTGTTTGGTAAATCTAACATTAAACTAACCGGACTATTTTTACTTGCTAATCTGGGGATGGATGTCCTTGTGATTATGCTGGTTTTATTTAAATTAAATGCTATTAATTTACTGATGTTTGCCAGCGGGTATTTACTATTAGAAGGATTGATAATTTGGCTAACTTGCTGGCACGCAGAACATAATTTATTAGTAACACTTAATCACGGAAACTAGGAGCTAAAAGATGATTAAAGTAGAAAAGCTTTCGAAGAAATTTAAACAAAAGACCATTTTTGACGATATTAATTGTAGTTTAGCAACTGGTAAAAGTTATGCCATTGTTGGCAAGAGCGGTGCGGGCAAGACAACATTTTTGAATATTTTAAGTGGCCTAGAAGCACCGACTTCTGGCAAGGTCATGATTGACGATATTACGGTAAATGCCAAGAATCAAAAGAAACTATATCGGGACTATTGTGGCTTTATTTTTCAGAATTTTGGCTTGATTGATACTGAAACAGTTAAGCAAAACTTAGACTTGGGCTTTGCTAATCAAAAGTTATCGCGAGCTGAAAAAGAAGCCAAAATGAAAGCTGTTTTGAGTCATTTAGGGTTAGATTATTTGGATTCAAAACAAAAAATTTATACTTTAAGTGGGGGAGAGCAGCAGCGGATAGCGTTAGCCCGAATAATTCTAAAAAAGCCACAGGTGATTTTTGCGGATGAACCCACTGGGTCCCTTGATGCGGAAAATGGCAAAGTGGTTTTGCATTCTTTACTCAATGACTTTGGCTCGGATGCAACTGTCATTATTGCAACCCATGCCCAAGAAGTCTGGCAGCAATGTGATTATGTAATTACAATTGAAAATAAGCAAATTCAGTTAAGAGAAAATAATAACGTATCTTCTTGTTAAAAATTCTGCAAGGTATTGACAATATAGTGTGAACATGTTATTTTGATTATGCTTAATACTGTATTATTAATATAGAACACTTGAATTGATAACGGAGATCAAAATGAAGCATATTGAAAATTTTTTCTTAAATAGTGTAGTTGTAATGATAGCGCTAGTTGCACTTTTGTCGATGATTCATATTCCGCTTGTCGATGAGGTTAAGGATTACTTTAATCCGTTTATTACAATGCAAACCGACTATGCCAAGGTACCTAAAGGTACGCAGGATTATTATAATATTCAAGCTGTTGATAAAAGCGGCAACAAGCTGCCTTACAAGCTTGAGGAATTTGGCGGCTATGATCCTAATCAGCAATATGTTGTTATTAAACATAAGGGACAATTTGTAAAACATATTGATTACATTTCAAAAAGTAAAATGCCAATTGTAAAAAAATAAAGCTGTTAGAGTGATTGACTCTAACAGCTTTATTTAATATTTTTGTCGCTATCTGCTTTTCTTCTAGCTATATCCGCTTCAACTTTGGCATTTGCTGCAGCAATTTCTTTATAAAATTGGCTGTACACTTTTTCCTGTTGATGAATTTCCTTATGGTATTCTTTAACAGGATATTTTTTATGCTCAAAAACAAA
>NZ_JAQTIG010000009.1 GCF_029433515.1 Lactobacillus sp. ESL0679
AATTTTTATTTCATCATTTCGATTTAATGCTTCAAGTGCTAAATCGAATTTAGTGCGTTCGTAGTTTTCTAATTCGTGATCGGCATTGTCTGCTAAAATCATTTTTATGTAATCATTTCTACTCAACTTTGTATGATTAACTCGATTTAATTCGGCAACTTTTTGATCTAACTTATTAAGAGTTTTGTCTGGAACTTTTCTGATAAAAATATCTGGCATTTTGCTTTTACCTTTCTAAAAATGGGGTTTTCACAAACTAATAGTAAAGAGCATAAGGGAAACTGCTATCACTTACCTTTGGTAAGTGGATAGTTTGGCGGTGCCAAACGGTTTCTAGCAAATAGAGGGTGCTATCACTTTTCTTCAAAAAATACACGTACGTGTATGTCGAAAAAGATTGATATAATAATATTTCTATTTTGAAGTTTGTGAAAATACACGCACGTGTATGTTTTAGTACACGTACGTGTAGCTCTAAAAATGCTGATATTAAAGCATTCTGACACGCACGTGTATTTTAAACTTTGGCCGTTTTTACTAAAATTTAGCAATGAAAAAGGCGTTAATTTTTTAAAATTCAACGTCTAATAATTTATATTTGTAATCAAAAACATTAGTTTGTTTGTTCCAAAATATTTACTCTGTCAATCCGTTTTTGATATTCAGCAATCGAATTTTGATCATGCTTAATGTCGTTATTTTGAACAGAAATATCATTTTCAGTTTCATTAATTTGGTCTTGTAGGTCGCTCTTATCTTCCTTCATTGCCGAAGCAAGTTTCATATTAAGCTTATCTAACATCTTGTTATCATCACTGATAATTCTATGCTTTTTCTTAATATCGTTGTTCAAATTTTTAAGCTGCTGCGAATATTTTTGTAGCGCAAATTCTTTATATTTCTGTTCATAGTACTGCTTATTATGGGCAGTTAAATTGCTAATCTGTGATACTTGATGTTCTTCTATGTAGGCATTAACAATTTTATTTTCGCAATCAGTATTTAGATCCGTATCTATTTTTTCAGGCCAAATATCATATTCAAGTAGACCAAAACCAGGAGCTACATTCTGTGTTTCAATTACGATAAAATGGTCATTTACACGAATAACTTTAGTTGGGTATGTTACTGGTTTTTTATTTTGAATTTTGTATCCAATATCATATTTCAGATTAGCTAAGTTTTTATCATCACTTGTACTGTCAATTTGATTTTGGTTGCCTATAAAAAATTCACTTACCATTAAGTGAGTATTAGGATTATATTGACTTTTGATTTTTTTAAGTGTTGCACTTTCTGTTACCTCACTTTCTGTAATTGTTGGAGCTGCATAACGATTATTATTTGTGATAAAAATAGGAATGGTAAAGCCAAGAAAAATAATTCCTAAGAAAATACATACTTTTCTAATATATTTTCTTCGGTGGCCATACGGCTCTTCGGGTTTATCATTCTTTTTCGGTGGTTCAAGACCAAAAATTTCGTAAATATGATTAATAATTTCTTCCATTAATGTTGTTCACCTACTTTATTATTCTTAATAAAAGTCTTGATATTCTTAATATTTGAGCCAGAGTAACGGCTAATTTCTGTACCGGAATTATCAATTAATATTAAAGTTGGGACAGTTTTGACGTGATATTCTACAATAGATTTTTCATGATTTAGTGCATTTTTAGTATTGATAAATTGAATTGATGAACCTAAATCGTGCATGATACTAATCAGTGGAAATACTTTTTTGCAGTCGGCACAATCATCACGATAGAAAAATAAAATAGAATTTCTTCGTTTAATTCGAACTGCTGAACGATTAGTTCTAGCTTGATTAATGTGAGAATTTTCTATAGAGATACCAATGAATAGCATTAAAAAAAGACTAACAAGAATTGCTAATCTTTTACTGATCTTTTTAAATAAATTCTGTTTTAAGCGTTTTTTACGATCACGCTTTTCTGCTTCTCTTTGTTGCCTTAGTCTTGGATTCATTTAGCTAACCTATCCGTTATCATGTGTAAAATTGAAGCCTAATAAAGTAAACTTCGTGAACTTCTGCTTGTTGCTATCATATTCAAAAAGGTACCAATCATCTTGATTATGTTTACCCTTAATATTAATTGAAGATTGAGTTGAATTTTCATCAATGATACCTGAATAGATACCTGATTTAGTTGTTGGACTAGCACTAACAGTAGTTTCAATATGCGTTGAAACTTCGTTGAATTGCTTAATTTCTTTCATTGATTTAGTATCTAAACCTGTGTCTGAAATTGCGCTAGTAGTTGCATAACGAGGTAGATTTTTATTTCTAGTATCTAGTTCAGTTTGCGTTTGATCGTGATTAACGTTATAGAGTAATTTGAAAAAAGCATTAGCATTGTTTTGTAGTAATTTGATGTTTTTTTCGTCATTGTAATTTGCTTTAACTGCTGGATCATTAGTAATTTTTATAGCAGCTTGTCGATCAGCAATATTTTTTAATTGCCGCTTTTTAGCTTGTAAAACTATCTTAGCTTGTGCAGTTTTACTATCAATTTGATCCTGCTGCAGTTTAAAATAACCAGTAGTTCCTAATCCTATTGCAGCTATTATAAGGGCAATACTTATTTGTACTTTAAGCTTCATCTTCGCACCTTCTTTTTAATCATCTGTATCATAATATCCTTTCAATTGGCCGTTTTGTAAACTAACAATTTTGGCCGAATTAGCTGCTTGCCTGGTTAAGTCATAGTCAAAATTAATTATCTTAATTACTCCATATTTTAAATAATTTGGTTTATACCGAACTATGGCCGTAATTTGAGCATGATGTAAGTCGCTAGTATCATTAAATGCAACGTTAGCAGTTGCTTTATCTGCTAAGACAAATTTAAATTTGTCATCATCCTTTTTATCATAAACTTCGTCTGGATTACCGTTCATTTTGTATAATGTTTTTTCAAAATTAGGGCTTAAAACTTTTGCTAGTTCTTGAGAATGTTGTTGAAATTCAGCTGCAGTTTTGTAGCCACCTAATGCCATCTCTAAACTATTAGTCAAACTTTCACTAGCTTTAAGTTTCATTTGGGTAATATCAAAAGTTTTTTCGTGATTGCTACTATTTTTTTGATTCTTCAAGTTACTAATTTCTTGATTAGTAGCAGCAATTTGATTATTAGTCTGAATAAGTTCTGCCCTTTTTGGTTTTGTGGCTACCGCTAGCAAAATTGATATTGCTGCGATTACCCAGCAAAAATATTGCCACACTTTAGAATTTTTTCTCATATATTCTGACCTCATTTTTTCAATCCATGTTGAATTACTTTAATTGGATCCAGCCAACAATTAGGGTGGTCAAATCCATTTGCAACTGGTGAGCCGATCTGATTCATTGTAGGATTCTTTTTATTAGTAGTGATACCCAAGTGAACGTGAGTGCCTGTGATTGTACCAATTTTTTGACCAATTTTAACTTTGTCACCTTTATGCACGTGAATATCGCTGCTGCTATTAAATCCCTCCTGGTAAATAATATTATAGTCACCTGCTTTTTCCCAAATATAGTGTAAAGCAGCGCTATCATAACCAACTTTGTAAATTGTACCACTAGTAACAGCAATAACGTCAGAGCCGTTATGAACACCATTTAAACCGTTTGAAAAATCAAAGCCGTCATGGAAGTTAGTTTGGCCACGTGAGTATGAAGTATGCCCATATTGACCACCATCAAGACTAGCAGGCTTGGATTTAATAGATTTAAATGGCCATGTCCATGTACCACTGTATTGGCTATCATCAGAAGAATTAGGACAAGTGCTACTACCATCACTTGATGAATCTGTAGCGTCGGAATTAGAACCATTATTACTTGCAGACAACTTTATTTTGCCTTTGCCATATTTTTTAGCCAATTTATTATAATTCGTATACCAATTTTGACCTAAACCAACATAGTGATCAACATTATCTCCCATGTAACCTTTACTTTTTAAGATAACTACAAACTCACGCCAGGTGCTAGGCTTTTTGCCACCTAGCATGTTTTTTATTGTGTTGCGATAAATTGTAGCAAACCCACTAATATTCTTAAAATGAGCGTAATGGTCGCCTTCTGGTGAAATGTTACCAGGAGTGGCCACGTCACTAAAAGTGGAGCTATATTTTATACCACCGAAGTTGTTATCTTCTCTAACTTCTGTTGTATCTTGCATGCCTGTTTCAGCTGCAAGTTGAGCAAAAACAAGAGCGGGCTTAATTTTTAAGTCCGCTCCTACTGCTTCTGACGCAGCTACTGCTTTACTAATTACGTTTTTACTATAACCACTCACACTTAAATTGCCGCTACTACTATCTGTTTGTTGGTCGCAAGTTTGACTTTGCCAGGAGAGTAGTAAAGACATAATGCCACCACCAATGCTAGAAACACCAGCAAAGATAAACATAATTCCCAAAAAGCCAACTGCAGCAATAATTAACCACTTTTTAAATTTACGCTTTAAGTGTTTGAGCATTTTACCGTCCTCCAGTAAATAGCTCTAATTCTTGTTGCGTTGGTTCAACTTGAACATGGTACCGTTTAGTCGTTCCAATGGTAATAATTGTCTTACCTTGTTCTTGTTTAGGAATTTGTTCATAATCTGCTTCACTTAATGTAGAACCCAGAAGCTTATTTAGTTTTTCTAACTGTCCTGCTTCATGCCGAAAAGTGGCTTTATACTGACAGAACAATACAATTGACTTCAAAGTTTCCAAGTCTGCAGAAGATACATTATCGGGTAACATAGCACCTAAATCCTGTGTAGCAAGCGTAATTCCTGCATAATATTTACGAAATTCTCGAGCCATATTAACAATTTCGTTAACTGCAATCATGTTGTTAGGATTAATGATGTTGTGGCACTCATCAAAGTAAATACTAAAGTATTGACGATCAATATCGGGTACATTAACTTGTTGCCGGCCATTAATAACGGCTTGATTCTGAATTAAATTTAAAGTAGAGAATAATTGTGCATGATAAATATTTTGATCCATTTTAGATAATGTTGAGGTATCAAAAGAAACAATTTGCGTATGATTTAAATCACGTAAACTAGAAATGCCATCAAATAAATTAGCATAATTCTCAATCATATTATTTAAGGCAATAATTATTTGTTCGTAAGTATTGCGTCTTTTAGCAGTTGCATGAATTTTGTCTAGAAATTCTGGTGTAGTAATTCTAGTTACATAATCTCTAAAATTAGATAAAACCGGGTATTCTTCTGGCTTTAAACCAGTAATATGAATGCTCTCTGGGCGTTTTTGCCAATCAGCTGGTAATAACCCACAGTCAACATAAAAATGCTGTAGAAGCGATGAAAACTCTTGTTTAGTAGATTCATCAAGTTGGTTATTCATCACGTTACTAAAAAGAACAAGTAGTTTGGCCACATGTTGCCTAAAACTTGCCATTTCATCAACTTTTGTTTGGTCAGTTTCAGAAGTAGCTGTCGCTAAGACTTGCATTGGATTAATCATACCTTCTGAACCATCTAGCTTAATGACAACCCCGCCTTGCGATTTAACTAATTTAGTATATTCACCGGCCTTATCAATTAGGCGAACATAGTAACCACGATCATAATCACTTTTTTCATTCATTTTCAAAAAAGTTGATTTACCAGAACCCATTTGCCCTAAAACTAGGGTATTATAGGACGTTCTTTCCGGTGTGTGTGCAAAGCGATCAAAGATAAACGGGCCATTTGTTGACGTGTGACCTATCAGAGTACCATGATCATCAATTAATTCTTCGCCTTGAAAAGGCACACCTCCTCCAATTACTGCTGCACCTAGTGTTGTTGCTGTAGGAGCAACTAAAGAGAGCTTTTGACCTGAATAGTCTTGATACCACGACTTGTACTGTTCCGGCAACGTAAATTGAAAGACAACCCCAGTGTAACCATCACCTTTTAACTCACGAGCAATCTCACTCATGCGTTCTTCTAATTTAGGTAGAGTAGGAGCATAGACTTTAATTTGAATACGAATTGATTTAGGTATTTCAGCACCAGAATTAAATTGCTTGGCTAACTCTCTCAAATCCAACTGTTCTTGATCAGCTGTATCCATATCAGTCTGATACCGCCCTTTACCAGCTTGTTCTTGCTTTTCCGTAATACTGCGATTAAGTTGGCTTTTAACTTTGTCTGGTTCTTCGGTATGAACATCAAATTTAACTTGTGTAAAGTCATTACCAAAAATTTGATAAAGCCACAACAGATTCGGGTCTTTTCGATAGTCAATTATTGTTAAATAGGTAAAATAACAATTCCCAGTAGCAGCATACTTATCATAGAAACGAACGCCACCTTGTGGCTGATAAGCCGCAATAAAGTTGAGATCATATCCTTTAGCTTCTAATCTTTGTTCATCACTTGCAGAAAAAAGCTGTTTCCCGTTGTCTTTACCCAAATGATTACTACGTTCTGAGTAGAATGCTTTTCTACCAAAAATCTTAAATTTATCAATAACTTTCAACTAAACCACTTCTTCCTAATTATTGATTGGATTATTTTTTGCAAATTCAACCGCAATCGTTTCATCACGATTTAATTCTTTTGGAGCTAAAATACCTGCCCCCATCTTGTAATATCCGGTCTTTTGTCTAACTTCTTTAACACTGTCTGCAAAAAGCTGTACATAATACTTTCTTGAACTATACAGGTCTGTTCGCCGCTCAATCATACTAGCTTGTTCAATTTTTTCTGAAATATCTCTAACCCTTTGCCTATCTTGTACAGAAGTACCACATTTTTGGCGCAAATGCCGCCAATATCGCTGATTGCTACTCATATTAATTCTGGAAGTAATTACAAAATAGGCGCAATCTTCAACGTAAGTTCGACTGACATTCGTTAAACTATCCTGCCAAATAACTAAACCTGAATCTGGCAAATTAAAAAGATCCGTTGAATCCAACTGTAAATAACGAGCAGCTGTCCCGTTTTGATAAGTTAAAATTCCATCTTCGGTACAATTAATTGGCCCACCCAGCGCCAAGGTGTTTTTAATTTGATCTTCTAGCTTTTTATTTTTATTTTTAATGCTAAACAATTCTTGATCCACCTTATTACCTTTACTTTTTTCATCTACAACTTCTTGGCTAACAATTGAAATTGGAAAATACTTGCTTCTATCCTGCAATAACAAAAATATTAATACACGCCAATTACGCATACCTGGTGCCGACTTGGTTCTAATGATAAAAAACAATCCCATCGCAAACCCCAGAATACCCATTGTGATTTTTATCAATGGCAAAGTTGAATAAAGCCCACTCAACCGTAATCCAATGAAAGTACACAAAAAGACAATCCCAATATCAATTACATTAAAAAACCAAAGTTTAATAGCAACTTTGGTAGTTTTAGGAATCATCATGTGTTTACGATCATAATTCTGCATATAGTTACCTACTTTCTTGTACGTGGTGGAACAGTAGAACCAGAATCATTTGTAAGCGAATTTCTACTTAGATTGTCATGAGCATAAGTACTTACAGGCTTATCCATAGAAGTAGTTTCTAAGTTCTTAGACGCATTAAATTTAGAACCATCTAAGTTACGACTAGGAATATCATTTGTTCGTACTGAATTGACATCATCTTTCCATTCAGCATAAGAATATGGCTGCTTAGTAACCGGATTATAGTCAACTGGCAAATAAGTTGAATTAGGTTCTGTCAATTTGTTTCTAGTATCATATTCTTTAGCTCTATTCTTCCAACTATTAAAATTAGTTGAACTTAACGGATTACTCTGTGTTGGCATGTCTTGATAGCCATTTCCAATTGGAGGAATATCACTTTCATTAAAACTACCAGGATCAGTAATCGGCATATCTGATTCAGGAGGAAGTGGTACATCAAATCTAGGATCAACGTCACTGCTACCTTGACTGTCAGATTCAGAAGCTTCTTGTTCACTTTGTGGCTGCTGCGCCCGATCTACAACTTGATCATCTTGAACTCTTTGAGCTGCTTCTGCAGCAGCCATTGCGTCACCAGCTCCAAAAGCACTAGCCATTTTACCTGCAAAACCATCATATCCTGATTGTGATTCTCTTGAAGCTTTTTCACCCTGTTTTTGAACTTGCTCTGCTTTTTGTTGAGCCTTAGGTGTTTGCTTAATGTCTGCTGAACCAAAATCGGTAATACTACCTGACCCAGAAGTATTTGGATTAGTGATCTTATTACCGTTAGAATCCATTCCTGCTAACTTGTTAATAGCATTCTGACGTGAACCTGCTTGTGCTTGTTTTCTTGCGGCACGTTGCAAGCTACCGGTAGTATTATGCTTGTCACCCCAGTTTTCCATCTTATTTTTAGCTTTTCCAGGAACACCTGCTACTGCAGCACCCAAATGACCTAATTGTCTAGCACCGTAAGCGACTGAACCTGCTGCACGCCAACCGTGTTGTGCTCCAGTATCAACGTTGAAGAATAAGGCAACTTTATCATTACCAGTAATCAACATAATTGTGGCTGCTAACATAAATATTGAGAAGCCCCAAACATTAGAAATGCTTGAGTTAGCCCATGTACAAGCTGCTTGATAAAAAGCCAGTTCAAAGGCTTGCAGACTAACTAAAAGGATTGCGGAACAAAGCGAATTAATTACTTGCTTAGTTTTTTGGCCAGTATCCAAGTCAACCGCAAAAATTACTGTACCTAAAATATTCATCACAACAATATCAATAAATGATTTTACAATTGCATATCCTGCAAATAAGTAGGCAAAAGTTAAAGCAATCAATGCAATTAAAACTGGTAAGAAATTAACTGTAAATCTTTGATAACCGCCAATTGAAAAGCCAAATAGGTGCCAAATATCAGCTGTATCCCATGTTGTACCTTTACCATCTTGCTTAGGGGTATTTTCGGCAGTGTACTTCAACCAACCGTATAAGAAATGAGTACCAGGTTTTTTGTCATACGAACCTTTCTTGTAAGGGTGATCTTTTTTCTCAAGTGCAGAACCATCTTTTACTTTTTCGTTATCCAGAACCTCGGTAAAGTCAACTTCACCATTATCAACTTTCTTACGGCTTAAATTATTTAGCCCCCAATGTAGTTTAGCTGGTGCTTTATCCGTTGAATTAGCTGAACTTACATTAGTTCCCTTAAAGTTCGTATCAATCATGTATTCCAAATCATTAGTATGGCTTGCTAAAATATTAAAAGGTAATGCACTAGTTCCTTTATCTATTTTGGAAGAAGTTGAACCCAATAAACCTTGTGCAAAGTCTACAGATTGTTGCGTTAGCCAAGTTGTCATAGTACCCAAATTTGTAATCAAAAAAGCGCTTATCAAAAGTTGTACTACAACATTTTTGATTCTAGGTGCGTGATGATCAACAATAATTTTAATTGCAATCCAAATTAAGCAAATTATCATTAATGAAGCTGACAATCCTCTAGCCCACTTCATAAAAGTACCAACTTGACCATCACCATTAACTTGATTCACGAAACTAGATAGATTGAGCATATCATTCATGAACTCACTAGAGGCGTTGGCCACGCCATAAACCATTTGAACAATCCACCACTTCATAATCGAAAATGCACGGATAAAAATATTTGAATAGTTCAAATAATTAAGAGCACTATGTAAAGCATTTGTAGGAGCTACATCGGCTAGTTCCAACAGTCGAAATATCAACATTTGTTTTCTCCTAATTAAAAAATAAAAACCTAGTAGTTTCCTACTAGGTTTCTCATGATTTTTAAAATAAAAAGCCTAGTGGCTAACCACTAGGCTTCTTCTATTTCTTTTGTAAATAACTTGTCCAATTTAACTCTAATATCATCATCTCCAATTGAATTTAGACACGTCTTAACTTTTCGAGTATCACCAGAATCAAAATAGGCAAGAATTTTATTTGCTAAATCAAAATCAACTCCGTTACCACGATAATCTTCAAGTAATAGAGCAAACCCTGAATTACTACGTTTATCCTCCTGCTCCGGTGTCAGTGGTTCATCAACAACGTTTTCTAAAACCTTTTCATCATTTTCAATATCGTCCATCTTCGATTTTCCTTTCTTCTTTGCTAATTTTCCGGCTTCATCATTTATTTTTTCTAAAACATGTCTCACGATGTCATCATCATTAGCATGTTCAGTACTTTTAGGTGCAATGCTATTCTCATAAGCTTCAACAGCTGCTGGGCTGGCAGTTCCACGCAAAAAATCAACATAATTAATGTTTAAACTATTTAAGTCCAAATCTTTATGTAAGCATTCAACCCTAACTAAATTAGGATCAATTTGTGGGTCAAATTCCGTTAAGAAAGTATGAGCAAATGGCATTCGAGTTTTACCATGATTAAAAATAGGATATGGTCGAACACGATTTCCCCATTTATCAAAGCGGTGAACTGATCGCAAATTAAAATCTTCGCCGGCTAACATTTGCGATAAGCGACTAGCAGTTATTAATGGCACTGCTTCTGCGTGTCGACTAGTGCTAGTTGATGATCTTTCTCCATTGCTATTACTTACACTATTAGCTTCAACAGTTTGTTGTCCTGCTGCTTTACTAAAATCTTCATTAGTTTTATTATCGTTAGTCTTGATTAACTTTTGATTTTGGCCATTTTCTTTAATCGTTTCGCCTTTATCCCTACCATACTTACCATAAAGTTGTTGGTAAGATTGCAAAGCTTCCGTAAACAGAATATTACGCCCAGCAGAAACGGTCATCATACTATCCATATCAGTTATCGGTAGCATATTGCCAAACTCATCTAAAATAAAATGAACCCGAAAAATAGTTTTATTACCTGCAACATGTTCGCATTGCCGAGCTAATTCACTATAAAGCTGCTGAATAAAAATAGAAATAATTGCATTATTTGACTGATCATAGTCAGGAGCAGATAAAAATATCGCTGTTGGTTTATCAGAATAACGAAATTTGATATTAGTAATATTCAGCTCATCAAATAATTTCTTAACTCTAACATCATGATTATTTTGCTTATCAGCGCTTGAATTAAAGCCTAATTGTAATACTGTATGCTTTACTGTGGCTTTATCAACTCTATAACAAATTTCTACCCAATCACCATCTTGTAATTTGACATCAAAATTATAGTCAACAAAACCACCAGCACCAACTGTAATCGGAAATTCAGCTAAAACCTTAGATTGCTTTGTTCCCTGATCAGCAGGTTTTCTAAAACGTAAAATAATTCTTCGGGCAGCTAATTCTTTAGATACTTGAAATTTTATATACTTAGGAAACCCTATACTACGTAATTCAATTGAGTTCATACTTGTCATGGCAGCATTTTGAGGTAACTGAAACTTTTGTAAACCTTGAACTAGGGAAGAATAAATTGAACTACGTGAATTTTCTGGACTAGTTTGAATAACAGTGTACTGTTGCTTACCAAAAGAACCTTGAGGTAAATTGGCAAAATAGTCGTCAAAGATCATATGCTCTTTAATTGTTGGCCCGATTTTTTCATAGAATTTTACGCCAACTAATTGTGCTATTTGATCGGCAACATTATGCAGCGTTATTCGTTCAGGGTGCGCTTTACCATCAGCAAATTTATCAGGATTAAGGCACATTTTAATTAATTCAGCAATATTGGCATTAGAACCACTTTGCGCTCCTTCATAAACCCAACTATTCACGCCAGCGTCTGCTTTATGATAAAACGCATACGAAATACTGTTAATCATTGTTTCAGCAGCTGCTATATCTCCTTCTTGCCATTTTTCAGTTGCCAGTGTCAACGGATTATAACTCATTGAGTTCATTGGATCGGCTAAATTCAGTAAATAGACATCATAGCCTCGCTTTTTCAAAGTGTCAACAGAAGCCATGTATAGCTCCTTTTTTGGGTCATTAACAACCATAGAAGACTGCTTTTCAGCCCTTGATAAGTTATCAATCATTGGTAAAATAACTGTTTGCCCTTTACCCGAACGACTAGTACCGACAACAATATTATGCGAAGTATCATCATCAATGTAATATTTATTACCATAGTGACTAACTGGAAAGCCACCATAACCAGGAAAGGTTTGATCCTTTTCTGGTATTCCTTTATATTGTGCTTTAAGTTCTGATAAAGTAGTAAACCTGCTATCACCCTTTTGGCCATACGCAATAGTACTACTAGGAACTCCAGTATTAGTAAGCGGAACCTTTAACTTAACAAATAGGAAGCATACTGCAATTATACTTAATAGCAACGTAACAGCTAAATCACCAAAACTAATTTTTAATTGCCAGGGAATTAAAGCTGCTAAAGCCGCTTTCTTAAAAAACATGCTGCTATGCAATAAATTACGTTGGTGACTTGCTTTAAATAAAATACCAAACCAGTGTGCAATATTATCTAAATATAATAATAAAAGCCATACAACACTAACTGTAATCACTGTCTGTTTATTAGGTAAGTTAATCCCACTTTTCGGGGACAATTCTCCTGGTATTTCTTCCCCAGGAGCAGCCACATTAAAGCTATGCTTAACTCTATGTAGTATAGACTGTAATTTATCTTTATTAATAGCCATTTCTTGCCTTCCAACCATTATTCCAATCTTTGACATTGTAAAAAGCTAACGCAATCGCATGTTTAGCCGCAGCGCTAAGTTCCTGCTTCTCTACTGGAGTAATTTGTAAATAAATTGATCTAATTTTAGCCTGATCATTAGCTGCAATCGCGTAATATAATCTACTGATCCAAGTAGAGTGATAATCATTGATCTCTTTAAGCGCCCTAATATCGCCTTGACCTAAAGCGCCATCAAGAACATCAATTTTAGCCGACCAACTATTAGTGGAATGATAACGAATGACATTACTATCGCCAGCTTGCACTGACGCTTTTTTCTTTTTATGGGTGATAACTTTACTGGTAGCTTTCTTATTCTGATCCTGCTTCACTGTTTTAATAGCCTTAGCTTTTAGCTTTAACTTGCCAACAGTATTAGCTTTTTTCGTTACTTGGGTGCCAGTTGCCAACTCACTTAAAGTAGGATTGCTAGTTTGTTCAGCATACAATTCATAACCACCAGCCGCCAAAAGTGTCGCAATTAAGACACCACCGACAATGCCAATAACTTTTTTACTTGATTTAGTAGGTTGCTTATCATTTGGTTCATCTTGGGGACTAACTACTTCAAATTGTCCTACTGGTACCAACGCCTTTGTATCAACGTGCTTCGCAATTGCTGCTTCAAGATCAAGTTTTTCTCCTTTTTCAGCAGCTTGTTGTTGATCAGCAAGCGCTTCTTTAATTGCTTTACTTACACTAGATGACAAAGTCTTAGCAAAATCTTCAGGGTATTGTTGATCGTGCTTTTTACGATACTTTAGCTCTTGTTCCTTTAACTGATTTAACCGATTAATTGCTGAAATCTTAGCCTGCTGTTGATTTAACATCTGCTGTTTATTATTATCTTTACGCTTCTGCCGCTCAATTTGGCTAGACTGTGTTTGCACACTACGTTCCAAGTGAACCAAATTAGTAGCAAAAGTATTTTGGTGCCGGGTAAAGATCTTATCCAAATTATCAGAATAGGAATTTTCTACTTGTTGATGAATATCTTGTAATTTAGCATTGCGCTTTTGAATTTCTTTAGCACGATACTTTTCTTTAGTAGCTTGATTCTTTTGCTTTAATTCAGCGTCAATTTGATTTTTCCGTTTCTCTACCCATTTTTTCTGCTCTTGATTAAAGGTGTCCTCACGATGCTTAATTTCGGTATTAATTCGATCGCTAGCTTCAGCAATTCTGCGAGCCGCTTCATCTTGAAGCTCTTTGAGCTTGGCATCTTTTTTATCTAAAGCGTCTTGTTCAGTATCAGCTTTTTCTTGGTTAGCCGCTCCTTGATTTTCCTTCAAGTCATTACCGGCTAATCCAGCAACAGTTTCAGTAAGTAGTGCCTGATTGACTTCATCATAAGAATTTTTTAAGTGATTGATCGCTGTTTGCTTTAATTTATTCTCGGCTTTTGCAAAATCGCTAGCCGCGTTTTTTAAATGGCAATTTTCAAGATCACGATCGATTAACTGATTTAACTTTCTTTGATATTTATCTTGAGGATTATCAGAATAACCCAAACGCTTTTTGATGACTTGTAAATCAAAGGCGGTTTCGACATCTTTATCTGGTACTGCCTGAAAAAGATTTTTGGCTGCCACGTAATCTGACTTAGCAATAACTTCTTGTTCTGATTTAGTCAAATTAACTGCCATTTTTGTATTTTCTTTTGTTTGACTAGTAGAAATAAAAGAAGCAGGATTAGGGGTTACTTTTGAAGGCGATTCTACAGTCGTTTCATGATTAGTTGTCTTGCTGTCTGGCGAACTTGACCGTTGAATGCTTGTCTCAGCACTTGTATCTTTGGGGGCAACGCCCCTTATGGAGCATTGATCATTACTCTTTTCTTTCTCATTTTGATCACTCTCTTTTTTCTCTGACTGTTCCCTTTGATTTTCTTTTTCGTCAGTAAATAAATAATTAACATCTGAACCTAAATCTTGGTTATCAGGTTCCTCATCTTTTAATTCTGATTCGATTAAATCAGCTAATTGCAATCTATTTTTACTTTCTTGTTCATCAACATTAGGATCAAGTGCAATGCGATCAGCAATACCACGCAACCCCAATTGTTCATCAGCATGCTCAATATAAATATTGGAAACTGTAAAAACTTGCTTAGCTTGATCTGGTTCAATCTCTAAATCACAATTTATCTTTTGATCAGTACTAAGCGTTTTAGCAAGTACTTTAATCTTTTGATTAGCAGTAATTAAATCTAACGCTTTACTATTTGCCGTAAAGCGTCTGCCATTAAGCGTACTTCGTACCTTTCTCGGAACGTTCAAAAATCTAATTTTGCTCATATTCCAACTCCCTCTATTAGTTACCTTGTATTAGGCAAAGATACTCAGTATCCACGGAACAATTGATGTCGCTAAAGCAATTACACCAGCACCAATAAGACAGCCACCCATAATCCTTTTAGCAATCGCTGCTCCTCCACGTCCAAAGAACCAGGCAATACCAGCTATAATCAACATGATAATCGATAATGTAACACCAATTTTTGTCAAACTACCTTGTAAGCCACTAATTGCAGTATTAGCTTTATCAATTGGATTAGTTATTGCACTGCCGCTTGGAGCCTTAGCCAAAAATAGTTGTCCTTTTAATAAAAGATTATTTAAAAAGTTCATGTTTTTCTCCTTAAAAAATAGAATATTATTGATAAAAATTGCATGGATATTTAACTAAACCATTGCTACCACCTCTTTTTGAAAACAAAAAAAGCGGCAGCTTAATAGTTCGTTACTACTAAGCTGCCGCTTATTAAAAATATTAAATTAATTTGCCCACCACGCACCCGGTCGAGGGAGAGACCACGCTAAAACTTTACTTCTTCCCTACCTTAACTAATTACTAAACTTTGGTACCAGAATTTGTTTCTTTACCAAATAAGCGGGCTATTGTGTGGCCAAAAGATACTAACCTACCTAAAAAGCGATTTGAACCTACTGCACCACAACCAACAATAACCAGCAAAATATATATTGCTGAAAGCGTCCATTTTATAACAATCATTTTTTCTCCCTTAAACAACAAAAAGCCCAGTAATTCATGTTTTGTCATGATTACTGGGCTTTCTTACTTATCGATTTTTCGTTATAATAATACTTACAGAACAGCTAAAGTGGTGGCTATTTCCTTTAAAAGAAGATGATGCCAATGGTGATTAAACACCAAAAACAAAATCTAATTGAAAGGAGGATAGCACAATACCTTTATGGGTATTGTTTCTCTTATCTTGTACTTAGCATTAATTTTTGTAGCTTTAAGATATTTGTTTCATTCTCTCAAGAATGCGACAACCGCCTTAACTACTTGGATTATTGCCCTTGCAAGACTGTTTTTCGTAATTAAGAAATTATTTACGAAAAACAAAAAGTAATCATTTTAGCTTAGGCGGCTGATGATTACTTCGTTAACCTATTAGTTTGTCACCACTTTAGCAGTGGTTTCTGTAAGGAGTTCTATTCGTAGTAGAGCCCCTTTTCTTTTGTCATTATAGCATATTAATTGCGTAAATCACAAAATTACCTATTTACTAGTTCAAATCTGGAAGTTCAATCCACTTTTGAACACTAGCTTTTGGACTGTTTGGCTCAACGTCAACATTGTTAGTTGGATCATCCTTGCCATTAACCGTAAAGATAGCCTTATTCGGCACCTTAATCTTGCCACTGTCCTTGTCCAAGTAGTCCATCAGTTCTGGTACATTCTTAACATTGGCAGTAATAATCATTTCCAGGTGCTTACCGTGCCACTTAGTTGCGTCATTAGCTACCCAATCAGCAGTATTACTATCAGTTGTCAGCTTACCTTGATCAGTTACATCTTTGTTGCTGTCGTCTAAGTCGTAAACATGAACGTCTTTAAGGTTCAAAACAGGCTCAAGCTTGTCTTTAAGTTCTAATGACTTAATGTTCACGCCATCAGGTGCAGCAACCTTAACTGTATACTTGTAGTCTTGGCCAAAGTCTACCGCTAAGTCTTTACCGTCCCCCTTACCATCAGCAGAAACTGCCTTAGTCTCATTCTTTGGTGTAAATGGAATGTTAGTGGTGGTCTTGTTACTATCAGCAGAACCATTGGAAGTAGTGACTTTAGCGTCATTGTAGATCACTGCCTGATCATCATGCTTCGGGTCTTGGTGATCAGCTAGAGTAACACCAGGCTTGACCTTGCCATCAAAAGTTACCTTGTATTGTTCCCGGTAAAAATCATCATTAGCTAACGCATCACCTTTAGCCACAACAGACAATTTATTATCACTATCAACGTTTATTGTAAACATGTAAGTTACATCTTGGTTATTACGATTATAAACATGAATATTAGAAATGTCTAAATCTTTATCAAGATCATCAGTAATCATATATTCTGTATATTTAAATCTATCCAAAACTTTAGGAACATTATGCGTAATTTGATAATGATATTCTTCATAACGATTCTTTAACAAGTCATGATCCACTGATTTATCTGTACCTATTTCACTTGGTACATTTGTTCCCTCATCAGAATCTGAAACATACTTTACAGGATCACCTGGTTTATCTGGAGTAATTGGCTGAGTACTAAATTGTAAAAATGCATGATTAAACATATCCGAAGCAATGGAATTTCCTAAATCAGAAATAGGATATTCTTTATCAGCATCTGGGTCATACTTACCCGTCATATTCCAATTATTAATATCAGATTCAAGATCATTTTGATCTTTAATTGCATGTTCACCTGTATTTTCACCGTATACCCAGTCAATTATAAAACTAGACGAGTCAGAATAAGCTGCCGTAAAACTACCTTTTAGTTGATTAGAAGTTAATGTTCCTGCATTATGACCTGAATTATCTGTTATCTTTGTATTATGCTGATTGGCGTCAGAGTAAATATAATTCTTTCCACCCATATTTTTATAGCTAAGCCATGTATTGCCCTTATTATCATGATCACCATAATAAATTTGATCAACATTAGAAAAAGTATTGGGTTCAATACCTACCCATTGATCACCATCAATATCATTAAATGTCCAAGATCCTGTTATCTTTACTGGCTCATGCGTTTTATGATCTAGATAATCTAGTCTATATTTAACTGCACCTAACCCAGGCGTAAAAATTTCAAAATCATCTTTACCAAAGGCTGCGTAAGCTTGCTTAATATTTTTTCTGGTATCAGCCTTACCATTTCCGTTTGTATCTACCCATTCATAATTTTGTACTTTCCAATCCATCATTGTAAGTTTTATATCGATCGTATGACCATTATAAACACCTACATTTGAATAATAGACACCTACTTTTCCTTTCCACTGATCATTGTTTCCATCATTATCACTTAACTTAAAAGCAAACCAATGATGTGTACTATCTTCTGTATGTGTACTTGAAGAATACCAATCACTATTTGTTGCTCCAAAAGGCTTTACTTCAGTAATACCTTTATCAATTCTCGCAGAAAAAGCATATTGACCTGGAATTTTATTTTGAGCAGCATTAGTACTTTTAGGTAAATCTGTCATTTGAGCATTATCTGCATGTACAACGGTAGGCTTCCTTGCACCTAATCCCATAGATAAAGCCAATAAGATCACAACAGAACTACTTATTCTCTTAACATATTTTTTCTTATTTGGAACTGAATCTAATAAATTCATTTATTATTCCTTTCTCAAAACAAAAAAAGCATTACAGTATTGCAATGCTTTTTATATTATTTATTTTCGGCTTTTAATTTATATTATAAAAGCTTTCCCACTTTGAACTGCTACCAGAAACCTCAATAAAGACTACTCCTACACTAGTTTTTGGAGAAGTACCATGCCAATTATAATGTAATCCTATAGCCGCAAAAGCTAATTGATCATTATCACCCAAAATCATACTATTATAGTCTTTACTTTCTTTAAAACTATTAAAGATTTGTGTTGCAACATGTTCAGGATCTCTGTCTTTAAAATTAAATGAACTTGGTTGACTACTTCCAACTTCACCATGTCCATAATAATTTGGAATATCAAATGAATCAGAAATATCCATACCATTTTTAGACAGACTAGGCAAATACGTTGCCAACTGATCAGCAGTTGCAGCATTTAAATTGCTTTCATATTTCCATAGATTAGTTTCTGTAGAAGTAACATTGCCTACAAAATCTTCTAACTCCGTATTAGTTTTATAAGCCGGAAGTCCTTTTTCAATTCTATAATTTTGAATATCTTGCCACAAATATTTCTTAATTTTAGTTAATTCATTATCGCTAAAATAAACTGTATATCCTAGCTTATCATTATTATTAGCCAAAAGATAATCAATTTCTGCTTGCGTAGGTTTATCTCCACTTTCAGAACCATCAGTAGAATTAGGCTTATTATTAGAAATAGTACCAGTATTAACGTTACTAATATCACTAACTAAAATATAATGATTGCCACCAATCAAATAATACTTCTTGCCATTAATCGTCTTGGTGCCGTAAGTCATTTCTTTCAGGCCTTTTTTCAGAGTAACACCTGTTGGCTGACCTTTACTATTATAAACAGTGGTTGGCTTAGTTACCGTTACTGAAAAATTTTTGGTAGTTGACGTTGCAGTATTAGAGCTAGCATTAGTATTTGCAGAAGAACTGGTATTAACTGGTGTTGAGTTGCTTACTGTTCTTACTTTGGCTTTTTTAGCTGTTGTTGCCTTGATATAGCGTCCTTTGCTAATGTGATAATACTTTCTACCATGAATTGTTACTTTGGCGTAGGCGGTGTAATAATGGCCTTTCTTCAAGACCTTCTTACCCTTGCGCTTACCACGCTTAGTATAGACCTTGGCATTCTTCTTTAATTGAATTTTGAAAGTCTTAGCCTTTTTAGCAGCTTGCACAGTTTGCGATTGAACGTTGCCGTCATTAACCACTGCAAATGTCCCCACACTTAGTAATGCTGCACTCGCTAAACTAATCAATACTCGTTTGTTCATTATTCCATATCTCCAAATCAATTATTTTTTGTAGACATCATTACGTTTATCAGCATTAATAATTAAAACTAAAAACTTATCATCATGAATATCTGCAATAATCCGATATTTACCCACTCTATAACGCCAAAGTGTTTGTAAATTACCTTCCAACGCCTTGCCCCATAATCGAGGATTTTCAGAACCAGTAATGTGACTATCAAGCCAAGTAACAATTCTTTTCTGAACCTGCTGATCGAGCTTTCGAAACTTTTTAAATCCTACTTTATCAAATTCCCATTTAAATCTAGTCATTTGATCGACCAAAAACTATTTTTCTAACTTCATCAGCTGACACTGTTCCTGTTGATTCATTAAGCATTTTAATTGCTTCTTGATAATCTTGTTGATCTTCTACCTTTTCAGTAACAGCTTTTCTCATGTATGTAGAAATAGTTTCACCGTCAAATTCAGCCATTTCTTTAATTTTTTGGTATACATTATCAGGGAATCTAATAGTTGTAACAGTCATAATCTGTTCCTCCTAATCACTATAATAATTATAGCACATTCACCTACTAATGTAGCAAAAATGTTATTTCTTAAAAATCTTATTCAGCTTCTCTTTAAAGCCTGGATTTTTCTTATACAAGTAGGTAACTATACCGCCGGCACCAACTAAGAGCATTGCTACAATCCACCCGGCATACTTCATCATAAAGTGACCTGTCTTTGGTAATAAACCATTCTTACCAATTACGGCATTATCTGGATTATTAGGATTTAACGCACCATGCTTACCAAATGGATTTTTATCCTTTTTGTTAGGATTATTCGGATCATTTGGATTATCTGGGTTATTCGGATCATTCGGATTATCTGGATTTGGAGTTGGATCACCGTTTAGCTTAGTTTTAACCTCATTAGTTGGTGTGTCCTTCCCGTTAATTTGGAGGTGTCCTACATTAGGAATTTCACGGTCAGTATATGAACTCAAATCAGCGTCAGGTTTAATATTAGCTGCTACAGCTGCATATAAAGTTTTTCTGCTATATTTGGTTGGATCTTTAGCAGTCCAAGTCCAGCTTTCGTCAGCGTTGCTAGTACTCAACGCACCATCATTAGTGATGTTATTACCATCGGAATCAAGAATTACGACATTCTTCAAATCCAACACATTTTCCAAATCATCACTAAGAACTAACGATTTCATATCGGTAGAATTGCCAATATTAAAAGTGAGTAAGTAGTCTACGGCGTCACCACGTGCGGCTTCATTACTATCAACCGTGGTTGAATTAATGATTGACTTCAAGTCATCAGCGCTAGTTGGCGCCGTTGTCGTCACATCGCCGCTGCCTTGATCAGAAATCTTAACCTTTTCTGTAGACTTATATGGTTCGGCTAACGTATTTAGTGCGTCATTAAACTGTTTGTCCGTCACCGAACTATTGGCTTTAGCGTATGAACCATCTGGATTCTGCTTAACCAACTTTTTAGCTGCTTCAATCCGAGCATTCTGTTGGTTTTTATCAATTGCTTGGTCTACTTTATCACCCGTATCTTGACCGGCAGCTGTTTCCGTCTTGTTGCCAAAGAATTTAGTCCAATTCGACGGGTCTTTAACAATCCCTTTCTTAGCCGTTGGTTCCTCTGTCTTAGGCGTTACCAGTGGTGTATTAGAAGCCGTATCGCCGCCATTAGCCTTCATGTGTGCTGTATTAGAAATTTGAATAGTATTGTTCTTGATATACTTCTGCAAATCGGCATTTGGCTTAACTTTAGTTGTTACTAAGACAGTGTAGGTCTTGCCGCCCATTTCCTTAACAACGTCATCTTTCGGCTGCCAGTTAAAGCTTTCCTTATCCTTATCAGTCTTTAGCGTACCGTCAGAATCAGTAATATCTTTGCCATCGGCATTTTCTACTTTGACACTTTCAAGGTCTAGTACATCTTCAAGATCATCAGTAAATTCAACATCTTTTAAATTCTGTCCTAAACCTGGTGTGAACTGAACCTTATACGTAAAGTCCTTACCAATCTCAACATTATCTTGATCCTCATGGTAGGAGCCAGATAATCCTTCAACACTCTTAACAACTTTATTTTTAGCAGGCGGCGGTGTCACAACTTTAACCGTATTTGACGGTGTTTTCTTGTTGTTATACTTCATATCAGCCGTATTCGGAATTTTATACTCATTAGAAGCTTTATCCAAGTAGGAGGACAAATCAGCGTCAGGCTTTACTTTAGCAGTAATATCAACTGTATAAGAATGATCAGGCATTTGCGTTAAGTAATCCTTAGTTGGCTGCCAGACAAAGCTTTCCTTACTATCATCTTTAGTAAGCGTACCATCATCTTTGGTAATATCATTACCTTTATCATCAGACACCTTAACACTTTCAAGGTCTAGTACATCTTCCAAGTCATCTTCAAAATCTACATTTGAAATATCTGTCCCGTTCTTAGGAATAGTAAAGACAACCTTGTAGTGAACTTCATCGCCTTGGTTATACTTAGCTTCCGTTGTCCAATTGCCATCTTTATCTTGAACCGCCTTAGTAACAGTAGGTTCTTTATCATTTGGCGTATGAACATAAACCGTATTTGAGGTAGTATCTTTGTCGTTGATCAGCAAATTACCAACATTAGGAATATTGTACTGGTTAGTATTCTTATCCAAATACTTGTCTAAATTGGCGTTTTCTTGCAAGGTAACTTCGGGACGCATAGTCATCTTGCGGCCAAACCACTTAGTCGGATCCTTCGCTTGCCAACTAACCTCATTCTTGGTCTTATCAAAATTAAGGGTACCCTGATCGGTCACATCATTATTATTCTCATCAAAAACTCTCGCCTTTGAGTAGGTAAAGCAAGGTTCTAAGCGATCGTAGAACTCCAACTTATCCATTTTTTGATCGGTTGGAATTTGATAAGTAATATCAAAGGCAATATCTTTACCCTTGGCAAAAGTACCTTCCGTCCCAAATTTAACCTTTTCGGCTGCCTTTGCCGTGATTGGCGCTGCTGGCTGATTTACTTGGTAAACTGTCGCTCCAATACCAACGCTGGCTAAAGCTGCACTAGCACCCACTGTGGCCATCAGTTTCTTAGCTTGTTTCCTTGTTAGCTTTTTCATTCAGCTATCCTTTCTTAAAACAAAAAAAGCACCGTTACTTTGCAGTAACGGTGCCGTTAAAACATCATTTTAATTTAAAACTTTTCTTTTTACTTCATGAACCACTTCCTTTTTTGGCAACAAAAAAATCGTTGCTGTTAAACAACGAGTAAAAAATCGATAAATAAAAATTATGAATTACCATACCCTCCATACAAGGCACCAGCAGCAGCAGCTACAATTACAACTGCTAAAAACCAGTACTTGACAGCAAAGTAGGCAATAATAAAACTAACTAATAATAGAATAAAAACCGTAACTCTTAACTTAGTACTTTTAGATTTATTTATGATAAATCTAATTCCCCAAATTGCAGCTATACTAGTCATAACAAGCACTATTCCACCGCACCATGCAGCATTTTTATAGTCCGTAGTTCCAACTATCTGCTGTGCATTCCAAAAATTATATATTCCACCACATTTGTAATACTCGGTAACAATGGTCTTATAAAACCTTGACAGTTTATACCATTCCCAACTGTTCACTAGTATCACAATTATTAAAAAAGGACATATCAGTTTATTTTCTGTTTCGCTATCAGTCAATTAAATTCAATTTTCCTTTATCATAAAACCAATTATTGCTATAATAATTCCCCACAAAAAAGTTAGTCTTGGCAGAATCTCATTTGGACTCTTTATAGTCCATGAATATAATTCTTTTACCAGCCAAATTATAGCAAAATATCCCCACGTTGTGATAGAAATTAAATATAATAAATTAACCGATTCATCCAAAAGTAAGCCTGGTATTAATAAAAATACATTTATCAATGACCAAATAGTATATAAGCTTATTTTGTTCTTACTTACCAAAAAACAGGATAAAAAAATTAATAAAATTATTCCTATGATTATTAAAATAACACCACTTGAACGACTAGATAAATCAGCTTGAGCAAAAAGCTTAAAAAAGTTTTTAAACAGTTGCAAATTAGACAAAAAATAATAAATTTTTTTAGTAGTTCCATTAGTAAAAAGTATTATTTTCCCAGATTGAATAAGACCTAGACCAAAAGCTATAAATAAAATTTTTAAATTAATTTCTTGTTTTATGAATTTCTTTATCGAAGTCATACTAAATTGCTTATTACTCATACACTTACTTCTTTTCCAAAACCATTAAGTCATTAATTAGTTCTAATTTTACCTGTAATACAGCGAGCTTACTACAAACAATTTCAGCCGTTATCCAAGTAAACACAAAGAAAATCAAGCCAAAATAACCATACATTTTACATATTAACTTGTCTTTTTGAAACAATAACCCACTACTTTGTACATTAATACTAATAATAGCCACTGTAAATTCATACAGACAAAACAACACGATTAACCACAAAAATATTGGAACCAAGGTAAGACCTTTCCAAATTAAGCAACTTATTTTAGTTGAACAATACTCATCTGTTAGTTCAGCGCAGTTCATGTTTTCTAGCATTTTATGATAGAATTTCCATTTTTGCAATTCGGTATTTTTTCTTGTGCTACCAAACATTATTTGACAAACCTTTCCCAGTTTTCTATACCTTAGCCCCATCACACACCTTGCTTTTTATAACAAAAAAGAGGCATCTCTAAACGCCCCTCCAACTTATATTTGGTTAAACTATTTACCTTTCACCGCTTCTTTTAGTTCCTTGCCTGGCTTAAATGCTGGAGTTTTACTTGCTGGAATTTGAATTTCTTCACCAGTTTGTGGATTGCGTCCCTTACGGGCTGCTCGCTCACGTACTTCAAAGCTGCCAAAGCCTATCAGCTGAACTTTATTGCCCTTTGCTAAATTCTCTTGAATTGTGTCCAATACTGCTTCAACACCTGCAGTAGCCTTTTTCTTGGTTAGCTCTGCTTTATTTGACACTTGTAAGACTAATTCTGCTTTATTAATCATAATTACCTCCTAGTTGTAGAACAAGTTAACCATACCAAGCTTAGTTTAGCAAGATTTTACTTCAGCTACTACTCCAAGATCTATACAAGTCACACAGTCAACAGTTTCTACTACATTTTTAAATCTTTTGCTATATTTCTTCCAATAAGCATCTATTCCCACTTGTTTTATTTCAGCCACATCTTCTTCTGAATAAAATTCATCATTTTTGACTAGCTGCTTAAATTTATGCTTGGTTAGCTTAAAAATAGTCGGTTGACTGCATACATGCACGGTATGTTTTTTAACCGAAGCTTGTAATTTTAATTCAGAAATATCTATAAACTTAACTCCATTATTGGGGGTACTGCTTAAATACTTACCATCCTTAACAATAACTTTTTTGAACATCGCTATTTCACTTCTTTACTATTTTAGAAACCTTTTTATGTTCCATAATTTTGCTAATATTTCTAGCCGCCACAATTATTCCGGGATCAACTTGACCTCTCTCTGCCTTCTTAATAAAAACATATCCTAAGTGAGCCAAAAATGCTGTAATGCTCTTATCTTTTTCAGCAATAATTTTAGGATAAGCCTGCTGCAGTTCCTGTAACATTTTGCGGTATCTGGTCGATCGTAAACTTGTTTGAATAAGATAACAATCAGATACAGGGAAAAGCTTTGGATATTTGACCACACCAAACTTTTTACGTTCCTTAGTATCTTGTTCTTCCAGCCAAAGTTCTTGATGAGCAAACCATAGAAGCATTGAACCAACAAATTCAACTTGATTTTGCTGCGGCATAAATAAATTTGCTTTACAGAAACTTTCAGCTCGTTTAAATTCAGACTTTAAAATAGTAAATTTGACTACTACCATTACCCTTTTACCTTTTGTGCTAATTTTGGTATGACTTGACCAGCCTGTATTCTTTTGGCAAAAACAAAACCAAGATGTGCTATAAAATCAAAGTTATTTTTATTTTTATCATTGTAAATATTAGGGTAAATGTATTTTAATTTTGTTAACAAAACATCAATTCCTGTCAGTTTAGCCTGTGCTGTTACCTTAACGTAATGATCGCCTAAGTAAACTTCTTGATATTTAACTATTCCAAAACTATCAATTTGTTTTTGACTAATATAATGCTCCTCTGCACTTAATTCTTCGTAAGCAAACACAAATAAATAATGTCCAATATGAGCATTATCAGTAATTACGGTCGGCATCTTGTCGGCAATTATTTGTTTTGTTTCTTCAAATTCAGTTTCTAAAATATTACAACTGATTGAACCGTATTTTTCAGTCATACCTATCTCCTCCCCACAAAAAAAGCTATTATTACCTAAATTTGTAATAATAGCTCTCTTATTAAAATCAATATTTAAATATTTGTTTTACATATTTAGAAGCACTCTTTAGACTTTGAGAACCAGTTAATCGTCCTCTGACAAATAAACGCCCCTGTCCCGTGTAATCGCATGTAAACAAGGATATTACCGGGTGTTTAGCAAATTTTTTGCGATTGAAGGCTAAATTCAAATTGTAGACACCAATAAATTGTGATGATGTGATTTTATAAAAGTAAACTTTTGTAAAATCCGTCAAGTAAACAACTGTACCATTACTCAATGTGCCATTGACTTTGGCCGTATATAACGGTGAAAAGTAAGTTTGGCCATCGTCCATATTATGTCCTGCTAATGGATAGTTATTCTTACCCATTTTTTGATCTGCTCTAAAGGTTCCAGCCCCCAGCGCTAGTTCATCATTACCGACCCCTCGAAAAATATTCAACAATATATTTTTGCTAGGAACAGCAATTTGACCAACTGCCCGATAATCTCGCCTAACTCGCCACGCATGAGCCAAAGAATTAGGTGAAATTGGTTTTACCTTTTTCATGTTATAGCTTGGCTTACGCTTCTGGTGATTATGTCTAGCCTGTTGTAGCTCGGTATTATCGGTAGAAATATGATGAGCAGCCTGTCCTTGCAGTTTGTCAAAATTCAAAACCACTACAATTGCAGCAACAATTAAAACTAATAAAAGCAGTCCAACAATTGTTATTCGCTTATTCTTCTTTATTAGTCGTTCTTCCTCAGTCAAAGCTAATGGTTCCTATCCTTGCTTGTTGATAAGCTTCATCGCGTAATTTCTGATCTGCAATCGCGACAATTTGTTTGTACATATCTGACTTTTTGTCAGTCAATGCTTCTCTAAAAGCATTCCAAACAGCATCTTGCACCCACTTATCATAGCTAATACCTTTTTTCTCTTTTAGATAAGCGGCGACGACTGGGTCTAGCTTTTTTGCCATTCAAACATCACCTTTACCTTCTTTACTAATTTAATTGGGGTATTATCAACCCCATTCTTAATTTATTGCAGTAACATGTACTGCCATCTTGTTAACCATAAACATCAACCAAATTGGCTTTCTTCAACTATAACCAGTTGAAATTAAGTGTTATTACAAAGGTTCTCAAGTTGAGACGCACCTTTAATCTTTCCACTTAGTGTCTAGCTAATCACTGATCTACTACTCAATTTTTTAGTCGTTAAAATCTAATTACTTATATAATTAGCAAAAATTTCATAGTAGATAACGGTATATCAACAAATCTTCTCTCTTTGAACCTAATAAAAATTAGGCAAACCATTTATCATATCCTTTTCAGCAGCGACGTTTTAGTTTATGGGGCATTTCCTCCGAGATAATTAAACTTATCTATAACAAACTTATGTGCTACATACAGACTTTTTAACGTTGCAAATGTGTATTAAGCACTTGCTTTTGTACTTCTTCGTTCTGGAAGCATAGCGAGGACAGCTTAGGAGCAACTGACGACCGCCGTTCAGCAGATCATGTTTTTGCAATAACGAGTTGCAAGCCATTACTTATCACTCCGGCAATTTTGTAGCTTCTGTATTTTCTGTGGTTTCCAATGTTTTCCACGCCTTAGGCTTATCCACTTGATTAAACTTCAAGTTTCAGCACAAATAGCCAGATACTAAATGTGCCACCAGTTTTCATTATTAAAATGTAAATGTACCTGGGAATATTATTCCCTAAAAAGTAACGAGCGTTGCAGCTCATCTGTCAACAACAGTTGCTATGCAATACTTTACAAATGATATTTATTATTCAAGTAAGACCGTAATGTATTTCTGAACTTTGTATTATTTTTATCAGAATTAATTAGTGCCTGGTATTCAGTAAGTGCCGAATTATACCCCTCTTGGGTCTGCTGCAATTTAGTAATTTGAGAATTGAGCTTACGAAGCTGCTTTTTTATTTTGTGAGATACTGGCTGCATTTCTAACTTTTCTTTATTTTCTTGCAGCTTATAAAGCTCTAACTCTAGCACACGAAGTTTTTTATTAAATACCTCAAGTGTCTCCTTTTTACTCTTTTCAGAAAACATATCTTTTTTTAGTCTATTAGCTGCTAAAGTATAGTCACGCAATTTCATCAATAAGTATGCTGCAAATGCACAAATTAAAATAATTTCAAAACTAGACATGATTTTTCCACCTCTACATTCCTTTATACAAAGATAAGTACATCATTAAGCAACCAATTAACTCAATAACAAAAATAATTCCGCAAATGATTAATCCTTCATTTAAAATTACATCTAGCCCTCGATTTATTTTCCACCAGAAGCCAAAAATTTTCGCTTTTTCCGCTTTTTTGCCTATCAGCCAAACTATTACTAGCCAAAAAATAAAGAGTAGAACAGAAATTTTACTATGAAGCATAGCAAATGTAAGTATGTAATCTATAATTTGAAAAAATAAATTAAACGCTATCCCTAGAATTTTCATTTTATGATTGACGCTTATGATATTGCTTCTGCCAAATTAAAATTGACTTTCTTCTTGCATACTTAGAATAAGTCCTTTTTCTATAACAAACTCTTTTACCATGAATATCGTATCCCTCTTGCATATACTGATAAACAAAATTTAACGGCTGACTTGTGCCGACTCCATCGGGATCAATCTTATAAAAATTGCCATCTTGCCCATTAATCCACGAGCGGCCAAACATTTTTACTTTAACTACCACTTCAAAAACTTTATTAATTGAACAAGTTTGTAAATTTTTTATGCGCTTTTGTTGCTTATAAGTATTTCTCATAAAACTGTTTTCCTCGGCTCTACTTAAATCAAGCTTATTATTACTGCAAATATAAAATAGGTAATTGAAACGGTAAGATAAAAGCCACCAGCGAATTTATTTTCATCACTAATATTTGGTCTAGCTTTAAACAGTACAACGCTTCTAAGTGAACGAAACATTCCAATAAACGCAAAGATATATCCAAACATTAAGTAAATTATTGCTATGTAATCTAGTATTCCATGTGGAGGAAATAATCTTGCCAAGAAACTTATATTAAACATTTTTTATTCATCTCTTTACCCAAATAGCATATGTACAATTAATGGAAGTAATAGAAGCAGTAAAAATCCTAGTACACCTCCTAATGTCCTCAATATTCCAAAATCACTAATACACACAAAAAGTGACATTATTACCAAAAAAGATATTCCCCATACACCAAAATAGCCCAATAAAATATACAAAATATTTTCTCCCTCTCTAAACCATTATTATTTCTTCTCACATACTACTCGTACGTTTCCAGTTTGATAGTTAAAAACAAAACCTGGTTGAACATTAAAAATGTAGACATTGAAATTTAACATACCATCAGCTGATTTAGCTTGTAAGTTAATACCTCTTGCCATCAATTCGCTTCCTCTAAAAACAGGTGTTGCTTGATAAATTACTCGTTGCCCTGCACGCATTGCTGCCCTAACCTGCTCCTCATATTGAGTTTGAATTTTCTGATTAGTGTAAGCAGACTGGGTAAACAGATTTTTAGGGTTATTTTGATCACCTGCAGTTTGACCAGTATAGTGGCCAAAAGAATTAATTCCACCGGTTAAAGAATAAGCTATTAAATGACCACGATTATAAATTTGTACACCATTACGGTACGGATAATGCCAACCTGTTGGTTTAACATTCTGCCGCTTACGTTTTGCCTGATTAGCCAAATTTCTTTTTATCAAGTAGGCGGTATTAGAACCAGACGTACGGTTTAAATAATCCAAATTTTGATAGATTACCTGATTACCTCGCCAGCTGCTAAACTTTAGCGTTGAGCGTCCGTGATTAACTTGTCTAACAACTTGCTCTTTTTGATGATAAGTAAGGTGACTTAACTTCATGTAGTCTTTTGAACTTAATCCACCGACTTTGGACTGGTCTTGCTTTTGAATTGTTGGCTTGCTGAACGAGCTAGTAACAGTAGTTGAACACCCACTACTTAGTAGTGCTAATCCTACCGATAAAATAGAAATCAATTTTTTTCGATTATTTCGCATATTTACTACCTCAAATAACTCCCCAGCAAAACTAAGCCTATAGATAGAAAAATGAATAAACCGATTAAGTCAATAAATATTTTTATAGAACCAATTTGATCAAAAATGGTAATTCGAACTGCAAAGTAACTAAATGCAACTGTAACCAACCATACTGGTACTAAATCGGTCATTCCATATTTTCCCTTCTTTTTTATTTTTAACAGAAGCAGAAAGTGTCGATACTTTCCTTACCGTTATCATAAGTAAGTTGGCCATGCAATGCTTCTTAAATAGTGTATATTTAGTATATGTATAGGAATAAAAATTGAATTTCATTGAGAATGTAATTTCCATTCTCAATGGAAGTAAAGAGCGTTGCTGCTCGATCACCGTTTTGGCGTCCATCTTTGTGGTACTTCCACTTTTTAGCATATTGCTTAAAATAATTTGGAAAAGCAATGTAACTAAATATAATGTTGAGGGTATTTGCAAACAAAATTGTTTGCAACAGAAACAAGAAGTATTGCAACTCCTCTGCCTTTATCATCAGCAGCCAGCTGACCTGATGTTTCTTCGACAATAATATTATTTAGGAGATTATTGTCTAAAAAATGAATTTTAATAGTTTGAGAATATAGAAAATGTTCTCAATAGAAATAAAGAATGTTTGCAACTCCTCTAGTTTTAAACTAGCCAGCTAACCTGGTACTTCTTTTTAGCTTTATTCAGCCCATTCTGATTTCCACTACCTCTAATGGATCAACTTCCCAACAATGACCATTAAGAATCAATAACCAAGGAAAATTATCCCGTTTACGGTGTTCTTGATAAGTCGAAATAGTAGCTCTTGGCGTGTTATAAACAGAAAATTTAAGACCATAATCTACCAAACCCTGACTTAATAAACACGAAACCAAATTAGGATAAGTAGCTGCAATATTTTCTAAATCAATAGCCGTTCTTTTATCTGAACTATTTCCTTTTTGACTTGTTAAATCGCTGATAAACATATCTTTACCTGCAGCAGACGCTAAACGTGTGTCAACAGTTATACGATATTGCTTATTCCAATCAGTGAAATCACGGTGAACGCTATATTTAATACCGTACTGATATGGCTTAACCATTAATCTCAACCTCTTTTAGCTAACTGACAATTTCATCATACCCATATTCCAATCCAGCACCAGAAATTGCAGCACGCTTAATTTCACTATTTAGTTCTTTACCATGAACTGAAGCTGGTACGATAACTTCTTCGAAGTTATAGCCAGGATCAGTTTTTGTTTTCCAATAAACTCGATATTTTTTAGTTTCCATCTTTCAATACATTTCTATAACTCAAACTTATGTTCCTCTCTCATAACTTAAAAGTTGTAAGAGAGACAACTTAATGCTATACTAACAGCGATTAGTAATTAATGTTTTCGCTAACAAAAATCAGAAAAAGGGAAAGAGTTATATGCTTTATGGCTATGCAAGAGTTAGCACAAGTGGTCAAGATCTTAGTGCCCAAATTGCTTTATTAAAAAAAGCTGGTGCAGAAAAAATTTACCAAGAAAAGTTCACAGGAACAACTCTCAATCGTCCGGTTTTCTCTAAATTACTAAAAAAGTTAAGGCAAGGTGATCAGTTGATCATAACCAAACTTGATCGGTTTGCAAGAAATACTAGAGAAGCCAAAGAAACAATCAAAACACTGTCTGATAAGGGAGTTATCGTAAATATTTTAAATTTAGGTATAGTTGACACTACTTCACCAACAGGCAAATTTTCTTTTTCAGTCTTTTCGGCTATTGCTCAATTTGATCGTGACATGATTATTACACGCACACAAGAGGGTAAAGAATATGCACGAAAGCATAATCCCAACTATCGTGAGGGACGTAAAGAAATTTATAGTGATCGTCAAATTAAGGCTGCTTATGAATTACATAAAAAGGGCATGTCGCTCAATGATCTCAATAAAAAAACAGGAATTAGCATAGCAACTTTGTGTAGAAGGTTTAATAAATTAAAGCAAATTAAAGCGTAATAAATAGAGAAATCCATCCTCTCTCATAACTTTTAATTTGCGAAAAATAAAAATAAAGCTGTTAAAAGCCATTAAAAGCTGTTATAACAAGTTTTTTTCCTTAATACCTATAACAAAAAAATTCTATTTTACCGCTTTGTAAGCAATTACTTTCAACATGCTATGATAATAGCAAGCTGTCCTACTAAACTAGCTATACTAGATAATTTTAGCTAGTTTAATTGATTTTTGTATAAACTAAAGTCGCTAAATATAGCGTGCTTACACATTTATATATAATAAAAGTAGAGAAAAAATACTTAAAAAACAAGTTTTTTCTAATTCATTGTCTGCTTTTTATGACATAAGTAAACTTAAAAAATTGTTATCACTCTTATGAGATTATTTTTTTGTTATGGAGATTAAGTTGTAACATCTGGGTGTCCCCTATTGATACACAATTTCAGCAGCGTATAATAATAAGCAATAGTGTAACATCAGACTGTAACATTGGGGTAATTAGAAATGAAAATTGGTTACGCACGAGTTAGCACCCAGGAGCAAAATCTAGCAAGACAACTTGAGGCCCTTAAAAAAAACGGTGTAAAGAAAATTTTTGAAGAAAAGATTTCAGGCAAAAATTTAGACCGTCCTGAATTACAAAAAATGTTAGATTACATTCATGAAGAAGATGAAGTTGTAGTTTTAAGTTTAGATCGCCTTGGCAGAAATTCAGCAGACTTAACTAATATCATCGAAGAAATCAAAAGAAAAGGCGCTGTTCTTAATATTCTATCTTTACCAAGTTTTGCCGGTGTAACTGATACCAATTTAAAAAATTTATTAACGAACTTAGTTTTAGAAATTTACAAATATACAGCAGAAGAAGAACGTAGAAAGATTAAAGAACGACAAAAGCAAGGTATTGCTTTAGCAAAAAAAAGAGGTGCATACAAAGGCGGTAAACGTCTTTATGCACCTGATTCTCCAAATCCACAAAAAAGATTAGTTTATAACGAAGTAGTAAAAATGCTAAAACAAAAAATTCCAATTTCAAGAATTGCAAGAACCGTTGGAATTTCAAGAATGCAGGTTTACAGAATAAGAGATTATGCACGTGATTTAAAAACTAAGCAGTAAATATTACTTTCCTAGTTTTTTAAAAATACCCGTTTCGTTTAGTGGATCATCTAAATACTTATAGCAAATTTTACAAATTTTTTTATCTGTATCAATTACATAATGTACTGCTGTAACAAGCATTGCTAATGTAAAAAGTGACGTCCAATCATCGATCTTTATAGAACTCAATTGACCCAAGATAAGAAATATAGCAATTATATAAAAGACTGAAAAAATTGCTGCTCCAGAAAAAAATACTGTTTCTATTCTAGATTTGATGTTTAAAACTTGTAGTATGTATTGTTTTTGACATTCCTTATTAAGTAAGCATTTATAGCTATACATAGCATTACATATTTTATTTGCTAATAATTGATACCCACCTAATGCAGCATATACAGCTATAACAATTATTATTATGAACCATATCCATCCAAAATGATAATTTTTATTGAAGTCAAAGAGTTTAGCAAGGTTTTTAGCTTCCGTATAGATTACTTTACTATTACTACAAATCCCATAAAATGTGCCGGCAAAAAGACCCATTGCAAATGTAATTAAAACAATTTGCTGTCCTGCCCATTTATGAAGACTTTTAAGTTCTTCGGTCATTACTTCTTTTTCCAAATTCATTTTTCTCCCTGTCATTTTTAGTTCTTATTAGCTTTTTTAACCTGCTTTTCTTCAAGTTGCCTATTCAAATCATCAGCAAAAAGGTTGTACATGGTTTTGTACAAGTAGCCCCTTACATTTTTGATCTGTTTGCTGTCATCATATTCGTAGGCACGAATACGATTAAAGAAACGCTGAATTGTTTCGTTAACCTTTTCTTTGATTTCAGAATCATAAATTTCAATACCTTCAAAATTACCTTCATTGTCATGTTGGTAGTTAATTTCCTCAAAACTAATACCTAAGCCAGTAGTATCAGAATTTAATTCACGAAAATCTTTAACAGCATTATTTTTAGCTAAAACAATTGTACTGATAAACTCATTAACGGTTTGTGGCGTACGTGCATAGGAGCAAATTCGGCGAATTGCGTCTTTGCTTAAAAAGAATTTAGCAGTTCCAGATCGTGAACTTGTAAGAAAATCTTGAGCATGATTTAGTAGATCTTCGTTTTGAGTTACCACTTGTTCGGCCGAGTAATTACTTGTGGAAAAATCCCAGGAATCAGTATCTTTATGTATCTTATTAGTATCTTGTATATTAGTTTTGTTTTGATATGGTTCCATTTTGAAACCTCCGTGTGGTTCTAAGGGTGAGACCGATTTTTGTCGGGGTTCCATTTTGAAACTTCCGTGTGGTTCTAAGGTTTGTTGAGTTTGCTCTCGAGGTTCCATTTTGAAACCTCCGTGTGGCTCTAAGGCTGAGGCCGATTTGGTAAATGTAACTTCTTGTTTAGCATAAACATCGTGCATACTAACATTTAGGTCAGCAAGGTATAGTCGGTTAGGCAGATTTTGTTTCTTTTTAGGATCAAACCCCATTTGCTGTTGGTAAAGTAAACCAGCGATTTCTAATTCATGTTTGATTCTGATAACTTTACCTTTTGACCAATGCATAAGCTTTTGGAGTTGTTTGGTTGTAAAAATAAAATAAACGTTATTGTTTTCGTCAACCCAGTTGTTGCGTAAAGAATAATCTAGGCGATCTCTAAGTACCATGTAACCTAACTTAGCACCATCGCTTAGAGTTTGGTATTGTTCTCCATACAAAAGAATTTGTGGGAATTGAAAGAATTTTGTTTGATATGCTTTTTTTGAATTAATAAAATTAAAATTTGGGGTCATGATAATTTCTCCTTGAAAAAGATAAATGAAAAGAACTAAGTAGCAGATATCCGCTTACTTAGTTCTTTGTAACATTATCAATAATTGAATTACTAGTCTTGCGTAAGGCATTAGTAAGGAGTACAATAAATGTATTCAAAGGCTATTCAATCCATCGTGGTTGTAGGATTGAAGAACTAAGTAGTGGGTTTTGGCACTACTCATTGAGACAAAATAATGTGCTTGAATCTTTTTGATTCAAGCTTTTTTTGTTTTCAACTTTTTATTTAGCTATTAAATTTAGATATTAGCAATTGACTTGTAATTTAAGTACAATAGCAAACTCTATTTATAACGTATTATCTTGTACTATTTATCTATTGTCAACACTTATTTTTGTGATTTATCTTTTATAATAAAAGATTTTAGATTTTTTATTTATCTTTTATGATTTGTGATTTATAATGGGAATTAATAATATGAAGGAAGGGAATTGTATAATGTCAACATTGCTTTTTTACAATTTTAAAGGTGGCGTTGGTAAAACGTCATTAGCTGCCATTTTAAGTTATCAGCTTGCCGAAAAAAACAAAAAGGTTTTAGCTGTTGATTTGGACGCGCAAGCTAATTTAACAGATATTTTATCTAAGACATACGGTGAGGTAAATCCGAAAATTAGTTTATTTGATTCTTTGAATAACGGGAATTTGTCTGATTCAATTTGTCATCTTAATTCAAATTTGGACATATTACCTGCTGATTGGAGTATGAGTCTGTGGAACCAATCAGTAGAACACCTAGATAAAAAGAAAAGGAATTTTATTCTTAGTGTGTTGTTAACTCCGTTAAAGGATAAGTATGATTTTATAATACTTGATGTTCCACCAACACTTTCTACTTTGGTAAATAATGCTGTTTTAGCTGCTGACGCTATCTCTATTGTTTTGCAAACACAGCAATCAGCATTTACTGGTGCATTAAAGACAGCTAGTTACTTACAGCAACTTAGAGAAGATTATAATGCAGATTTTAAAATGCTAGGTATAATTCTCTATTTAATGAAAAAGACAGGAGCAATTGATAATAATATTGCTAAGTTAGCTAAAGAAGAATTTAAAAACGGTGTGTATGCTAACGAAATTTCTACTCGTGAACGTGTTAAACGATGGTCAAATAATGGAATAACAAATAATAAAAAAGATATTCATGATCAGGCAACACAGAGAATGTATGAATTAGTTTTGAATGAGACACTTTATAGAATGCAAAAATTAGGAGTTGATAAATAATGGCAGAAGATTTTTTAAGTAGTTTTGCTGATAAATCGAAGAAAATCTTAGGAAATGAATTGACGAAAAGCCCGTATAAAGTGGGTAAAGAACCAACTAGAACAGCACAAATTCGTTTAGAAACCTACAAAAAAGTTAAAAAAATTGCTTTTGAATCTGATCGTAAAGTAGTTGATGTGCTAGATGATTTATTACAAATTGGATTAAATAATAGTAATCTTAAAGATTATCTTAAGTGATTTAAGATTTATTATTTATCATAAATCTTAAATCTTAAATCACTTACCATATGTAAAAGCAATGTAGCGAATAGCCTTTTGGTACATACTAGAAGAGTCTATTTGCTAAAAAGGAAAAAGCAAAACCTATTAGAATTAGAGAAAGTTAATACGAAGCTATAAGGGAAATAGCTTTCAAAAAACATATGAAAATGGTTGATGTAATTGAGCAAATGCTGCAAAAAGCCATTGATGATGAATCTAGTAACTTGTAATTTGTTTCATGTAACTTGTAACTAGTTACAAGTTACTACAGTTCGGAGCTTTGAATACACTAAAAGATAGAGAATCTTAAACGGTTCTCTATCTTTTTTACTAAATTTTTTAGTTTCAGAATCATTTGGATTAATACGCTTAATATCAAATATAATTAATAGTGTTTTGTCACAGTTCACAATTCACATATCACATGTGTGTTGTGATATGTGAATTGTGGCATGTAAAAAGGGAAGCAGTTTGCTTCCCTTTTTTGCTATTCAAAGAATTTCATGAAGAAACGTTTATGCTTCTTGTAAACCAATTTGTAAAATATCCAAGTAAAAAGTGCGTCCATAAAAACAGGATTAGTAAGCAACTCTTTCAAGTAGTTGAAAACATCAAACATAATATATCTCCTTGATCTTAATCAGGTAGACACAGAAGTTTCTAAGTGTTATACTAAAATTATCTAAACTCAAAAAAATCCATGTTTACTTTTGTAATACATGTAAGTTTTTAAGGCTGTTAAGTGCTAGAACACTTAGCAGCTTTTTTTCTTACATAATTATATTACCACCTAATGTAATATTTTGCAATACAAATATTACATTAATACATAACAAATATAACAAATTTATGATTTTTGTAAAATTTGTATTGATAAATATAACAAAATGACTTATAATTTGTTAAACAAGTATTACAAATATTACAAAAGGAGAATACAAATATGGAAATTTTTAGTTTAGATCTAGGAAACAAACAAACAAAGCTAATGAGTAGTAAAACAAAGGTAGTCTTACCGTCTAGCTTTTTCTATGAATCAGATATGCCATTGTCTTTTGGAATTGATACTAGTGAGGACTTGCATACATACTCTGTTCCATTTAGTGATGATAAATTTATTTGGGGCAAGGATATAGGTTCTCTACATCTTGATGAGTACATGATCGACACTATTATGTATGGTAATCGATACGAAGATCAGTCTTTTAAGTTATTGGCTAATTTTGCATTAGGACTGCTAGCATGTGATTTTAAAGAAGCACAAAAGCAAGTATTAAAAGTCGTTGTAGCAGTTGGTTTGCCAACCGAAGATTATGCAGATGAAAACAAGCTAAGGTCACTTATTGAAATGTTAAAAGGTCAACACCAAATTACAATTGACAAGCAAATTTTGACGGTACGTGTTGAGCATGTCTATGTTCTGCCACAGCCTATTGGCACACTTTATAATGAACTTTTAGATGATGAAGCCTATATTAAAGATGATGGGCTTTTAAATAAAAAAGTTGGTGTAATTGATGTTGGTGGCGGAACTATTTTAATTGATACAGTGCTTAATTTTCAATTGAGCAGCAGAAATCGCCATCAATTTAACACAGGTGCAAATAGCTTATATGAGGTTATTGCAGGACAAATAAATGGCGATGTTAGCTTGCATCAACTAGCCGATGACTTGCGTGCAGGAATGAAAAACAAGCAGTGGAGTTATCGCTTTTCTGATAATCGTACTGATGATATTACCGGAATTGTGACCAAAGAAATTACTCGTTTTACTAAAAAAATAATCGCTAATATTAAGACCACTCTCAAAAATTTAGAGAGTATTGATATGCTACTATTAACGGGTGGTGGTGCTAATCTACTCAATCAGAAAATATTGACCGAAGCATTTGATAAAGTTAAAGTTGTTGTGGTTTCTGAAACAGAAACAGCCAATGTAACTGGATTTTATAAGTTTGCATTAGATCAAGAAAACAAAGTTAAGGAAGAAGATAATAAAAGATGACTAATAAATCAAAAACGTTAGCTATTAGACTTAATCCGGAAAAAATAGTAGATAAACAAATACTAGATTTTCTGGATAATCCGTACATCTCTAAGTCTAAGTTGGTTAAAACGGCACTCATTCACGAAATAGCTAATATTTCAAAAGCAAAAAATGAACCGTATTTAAATTCTACTAATGAGGAAAATGCAAATACTGATAATTCTAATGTACAAGTCCCGACTTCCAATAAAGAGCGACTAGGTTCCGGATTCAAGGCATTTTCTGATAAGGACTTTTAAAATCAACTAGAAAAGTTAGAAATAAAAAGGCCTACTTCTCACACAATGGTGAGAAGTAGGTCTTTTATTTTGTTTAAAAATTAGTAATTAAAAGGTATTAATTCTTTGAGTTCTGGCAGCAGTTTGGTTTTACCTCCGACCCATTTAGTGAAAGGTTTTAAAGTCATACTATTTCCTTTCTAATTTTGATAAAGTACGGCTAAATCTTGCTTATAATGGTCGTCTAGCAAATCATTATCGTTGTCTACACGGCGTGTGGTTGAGTAAGTGGCCATAATATCATCACCAGTTTTCTCTGAGTGTGATAAACCTAGTGCGTGACCAATTTCATGTGCAGTTACGGTCATGAAAGCTGACTGGTAATTAAGATCGGGCTCCCAAGTTAACCAGTGACGGATTCTAGCAGGCAAAATGGTTACATGGTCTTGAACATCAGAATTAAGTCCCTTGTGCATTTTACCTGACCAAGGTTTAAAACCGGTTATCCCCACATCATTCTTACCGATACCATCGTGCTGTTGAATGTAATCATCATCACCACTGTTTTCAACTGTCATGATAATGTTGGCATTAGCTTTATCACTAGTTGGTACTAAATTTACTAGATGTAGGTTATTTATTTGCGTGATAACACGATTAACGTATGGCAAGTTATCTTTGTCAACTTCATCAGTATTGTATGTAATAGTCAATTTTTGCCAACGGTGGTTTTCTAAGTGGTACTGGTCAATAATTGATTTAGTAAAATCATCAATTGCGGGTGCATTATAGGCTGGATTGGCTTTAACTTGTTCGAATCCGTCAGCAGTATGCAATGGCACAATATTAACTACCATTTTGACTACTTTAGTTGCAGTTTGGCCATTAGGATCTGTGATTGTAACCTGGACATCATAATTTGTCTTACCTAATTTTGAAGTGTCAGGAGTAGTTAAAAAGTTAGCTTTTACTTGGTAACCTTTAGCAGCTGGAAAACTAAAGTTAAGCACTTGATTAATGACTGTTGGATTGGTGTCTAATTGAAAATCGGGCAATGGCATAACTGTCATGTGGCTAAAGAGATCATCAGGGGACGGTGCAGCAATAGTAACTGTAAAAGCCACAGTATGATCAAGTTGCTTATCAACATGTAAAGTTGCTTTAGCCTGGATTTTACCTACTTTGGTTGTGTCAATCTTAGTTAGCAGGTTAATTTTGACACTTTGATTATGATCATTATTAGTTAAATTAGCTTGTAGTGCTTTTTGTACGCTTTCGTCAGTTGCTTCATAAGGGACGGCAAAGTCTTTGATAGTAGAAGCAGTAATAGGTGTGATTGTTGAAGGCTTTACAGTAATTGGCTTGGTTATACCACTATCTGTTGGTGGTGTTACAGTGGTAGCTGAACTTGCTGTATTGCCCGTTGCAGGTGACGGTGAAGTTGCGGTAACTGGATTGATTGTGTGAAAATGTGGAGCTGTATTAGTGTTTGGAGAACTTGAATTAGTTGGCTTTAATGTAAGCTTCTTAGCATTAATCGCCTTAATATAACGATTTTTGCTTATACGATAAAACTTTTTACCATGAATAGTTTTAGTACCATAAACAGTATAAGTTTGCCCTTTCTTTAAAAGTTTCTTACCCTTGCGTTTACCATTTTTAGTAAACACTTTGGCGTTCTTTTTAAGCTTAATTTTAAAGGTCTTAGCCTTTTTATTTGTTGCTTTTTTAGCAGCTCGCACTGTTTGTGGTGCAAAAGTACCGTAAGTGGTGTTGCCAATGGCACTAATGCTTAACAATGCTGCAGCGGATAAACTGATTATTTTATTGATTTTCATGATTACATGAACCTTTCCAATATAAAAAAGCAGCTATAAAGATATAGCTGCATAACGATTTGACTAAACAAAAAAAGAAGCAATTATGCTTCTTTTTATTTCTTCTTAAATTTTGGTTTAAAACCAAATATTTTGTGACCCTTAAAGGTGTAAGTCTGTAATTTACCAGTAACCGGATAGCTACCTTTCTTGCTGGTACCGGTAAATGAAATAGAATCGCCGTTAAGTAACAGTGCTAACTCTTGATTAGTAAAAGAGTGTCCGCCAAAACTATTTTTGAAACGCACCTCCTTTCCTGTAGGGATAAAAATGCCAACAAAATGAGTATCATCGGCAATTAATTTTTGGGGTTCAAGGCTAAACCCCCAGAATTTGATCTTTTTAATTACTTGACGTCCTTGCTTTTCTTCATAGACTTGTTCTGCTAATTTTCCTTTAGCTTCAAATAGCTTGCCTTTTTTATCCATTGCTTGAAATGTAATGTTTTGCCCAGCTAGTAATTGCTGCAACTCCAGGTTGGTAAAAGTATGGTTATCCCAAATTTTCTTAAACCGAATAGTAATATTCTGTGGTTGGTATAGTCCCACTGCATGAGTTTCGTCTGCCAGCAGCTCTCTTGTTTCTTGTTTAAAGCCGACAAATTTTTTGCCTTTGTAACTTTGCTGTTCTAGCTTGCCAGTAATAATAGAAGAACCTGTGTTAATTGTGATTTTTTTATTTGCAAAAAGTTGCTGCAGTTCTTGATCAGTAAAAGTATAATTTCTCCATTCACGATTAATTCCTACTTCTTTTCCTTGCCAGTTACCTTTAACTTTTTCTTTCTGGGTAAAGGTATTTTTAGCGTCCCATTCTTGTTTTAGTTTGGCCAATTGAGGGTTTTTGCTAAGGTTAGCAGCATTTTTTTGTTCTGCCGGCAAATCATAATTGACAATTTGATTAATTAAAAATGGTACATTGCGATAGTCAAATTTGCCTTGTTTTACTTGCTTCATTTTTTCTTGCAGTTGTTCAGTGACTTTTGGCGAAGCAATATAGGTTCCAGAACATAAAATTGCTTGAATTAATCCCGGATAGGTCAGAGAATATCGTTCTTTAGTATTTTTAACTAAAGCATTATTACCGGTAGTAATACTGGCTAAAGTTGATTCTTGAGTGGCACCAGTTCCGATCTCGTTCTTCTTTAAAAAGCTGATAATAAAGCTGTGAGTTGGTGGCTGTGGTTTAGGATTGTGGCCTTGATAAACAGTTGGAAATGCCGAAGTTCCAAATTCCATGATTTTCTTGTCAGGATCAGGAGTATCATCAGTTAATTCTGCTTCATCAAAAATTAGTTTGTAATTTTTAGCTTTTGGTACGTTAATTGTGCAAGTAAAAGCAGGATAGAGAGTCAGATGAGCTTTCTGTTGCTCGTAAAGATAATCTTCCCCTAAGGTTGCTAAAAAGCTTTTGGCGGCCGCTAGATAAATCTCACGGCCACATTTACCAAACTGTTTTTCGATCTCGTCAAGACTAGTTGGGACATTAATTCCAGGGCGGTTAGCACCGTGAGTAGCAGCTTTTACTAAGAATTTTTTTCTAATTCTGCGGTGAGTTAATAAAGTAGGACTTAAACCAATTACTTGAGCAATCTGATCTACTAAAGGTAGCAGCTGATCAAATTGAGCTTGCGTTATTTTGGTATCTTCCGTTCTAGGATAAGAAAGAATGCTCTTTTCATACATTTTTTGGTAAGTGGCCAAGAATGTTTTTGAAGAAAAGCCTTTTTTTCCGACTAAAATAGATAAGTGACTAAGGTCTAATAGCGCTGGTGGCTGTTGCTTTTTTTCTACTTTTGAATCAATCACAACACCAGAAGGTTGGTAATTACTCATTTCAAAGGCGGCATCATTTTCTGTTGGGAACCGGTGCTGTTCTGCTTCCTCATCAGTTCGTTTAAAGACATTTTGATTACTGTCACGGAAGCGAACTTCATAAAATGGCTTTTTGACGTATTCTAGCCGGCTTTTGGCTTGCCGGTATATCTTTCTATGATAGTAGATTTAAGCCGTCCTAGCCGCAAAGAGCGAGGATTAAAACCGGCTTGTCGAGCTATTATTAATGCAATACGAGATAGTTGCATTGAAGCATAATCAAATCGCTCTCTACCGGTTGCTTCTAAAAACTCACCTTGCTTGTATTGATCAGTAACATCAACTTTGTTAAGTAAAGCAGACTTGATATTTCTGGGTGTTTCGTCAGCAAATCTAATGCGATACACGGCTTTTTGCCAGCCAATAGCATTGACAATTTCCCACCCGAGTAAGTCACCTTCTCCAGATGGATCATCATCTGTGGCAATTACAATAGCGTCGTGACCAGCTGCAGCATTACTAATGGTGTCCAAAGCTTGCTTACTACCAGGACTTATCTCTTTTTCCCAAGAAAAATCTAGCAAGTTCCAAGGATAGTAGCTTAAATCTGTCCAATCACTGTATTTGTCAACCTTATCCGCACTAACCATTTCTTGTGGTTCTTTAAACTGCAAAAGATGGCCGTGAGCATGAACAATGTCGTAACTGTCATTATCAAAAAAGCCGCTAATTCCACCAAGTGCTGTAGCAAAATTTTTAGCGGCACTAGCTTTTTCATTTAGAATTAAAAGCTTCAAATATATCATCTTCCTTTCAAGAAAAAAGCTAACAAGAAAATTCTTGTTAGCTTTTGTTTACATATCTTTTTTCATAATAATTATTGGGATAATAGTGTGCAGAAGTAGAGTAGCGAGTTTCTTATCCCTTTTATGGCCAAAATCAATAACCAAACATAAATATGACTGTATACTTCGTAAATTTTTTAAGGATATTTTTTTGAACTCTTTTGTAATGATGGTGATTTTAGTAGTTAAATCACCATCATTAATTTTATCTATTTGCTGCTTGTCAAAGGTTCCATTATCAATGTAATAGTCAAAAATACTAGAAACGTGGGGATTAGAAAATATGAAATTGTGCAATTTGTTCTCCTATTCTAATTCGGGGCCATTTTGCTCAAGCCCTTTTTGCCGCTGCTTTTGTGTTTCAAATTGTGCTGCTAATTCGGCTTGCGAAAGTTTTTCTTTGCTTTCCTTTTCTAAACTTTTCCAATCTATTCCGCTGCGGTTAAATGATTCTTTTGCTTCTTGGGTATATTTTTCATTTAACTGCAGGGTCTTAATTCTGCTGTCTAATTCTTCTTCAACATAATTAGCGATTAATTCTCTAAATGGTTGTGGATCATTTTCCGGTGCCTCTGCTGTGGCTAAGGCTGTCATATAGTTATCTCTGGCTTTTTTTGAAGGATTAACATTAATTACCGGATACCCATTTTCAGTTAATACCAAATTCATTAACAATCTTGCTGTTCGACCATTGCCATCTCTAAATGGGTGAATTGTTACAAACTTCTGGTGTAAATCAGTTGCATATTGGACAGGGTGAAGCTTAGTTCTCGCTTGATCACTCCAATTTTGTAATTTTTCCATTTCATCTGGAATATCGAACGGTGAAGCATAAGGACGTTTATCGGTACCATAAGGATAAACGTCGATGGTACGATAGTTTCCTGCTTCTGATTTTGGTTCAATTGTTTCTAAGGTAGATATACGATTAAGATTTCTAATATCGTCTAATCTTATTGGCTGCTTTTTGGTAGCCAAATCTTTCATATAAGTGTACGCCTGACTTAAATTGATAATTTCTAGCGTTTCTTTAATGGTTTTACCGTGAATTGTAGCACCGATACCACTATCAATGATAGCAGCAGTTTCATTTTTAGATAAAGTGTTACCCTCAATTGCAGCTGATGACCACACATGTTCAATCCGAATATTTTTTTCTAGCCGCTTAATTTCTAACGGCGAAAGTGGCCGATATGTATCCATTGTTTCTTTCAACTTTGTAATTTGTTTAAGTTGATCTTGGTAATTCATAAATACACCTCTATTCTAATTCGGGGCCATCTTGTTCAAGTCCCTTTTGCTGCTGCTTTTGTGCTTCAAATTGTGCCGCTAATTCGGCCTGAGTATTCTCTTTGCGGCTGTCTTTGAGTAGTTGCTTAAATTCAGCGTTGTTTACTTGCTGTTCTTGGTGAGAAATTTTAGTTGCTTTATTTTGAGAACGAGCAAGTATATTAGGTTCAATACCTGAAATCCCAGTTTGATAAGTCCAATCTTTTAATTCGGTCATATCATTTGAAAAGTAGTAATCAGCTATTTTTTGGTTCCAAGTAGGCCATTGATCTAAAGGTATATTGATTAAGCCAGCACCATTTTCAATCATAATTTTATTGGCGGCAATAGTGGCCGTTCGTTTGTTGCCATCATAAAACATTTGTTGCCGCATATTGTGGTACATTACGGTCATTGACTTATCCGTAGCAGAACGGTCACTATTTAAAACAGAGTTTAAAAAGCTCTTTTCTTCCTGTTCGTTGATCATTGGTGGCGTAAATTCACCACGATAGGTTTCTACACCACCTGAACCGTTGCGTAAATAACCTGGAAAAGCAGCGGTATCACGTGCGACAATTTTATTTATTTCTTTTTCAAAATCTAAACTAAATGGTTGATCATAATTGATAGCTAGTTGCCAGCCACGCTTTAATTGCACGATAACGTTAATATCATCAACTGATACACCATTAACGCCCATACCATCAATAATAGTTTGTGTTTGTGGCAGTGTGGTAGTTAAACCTTCGAACCGTGAATTAGTAAAAACGAGTTTAGTTAAATTCGTTTTAGCAAAACGACGATTTTCTTCGGGCGTAAGTTGAAATTTGTCTTTGTATTCCATTTTTAATTAGCTCCTATTATAATTCAAGTCCGTCCTGTTCAAGCCCTTTTTGTTGCTGTTTTTGGGCTTCATACTGTGCAGCAAGTTCGGCTTGAGAAAGGGTAACTTTTCTTTCAGCTAATTTCGATATGTCCTCTTTAATACTTTCTTGTGCCCAAGATATTTCTTTGTTATGAATTAAAACCTGATCATTATTTCTAGTATAGATTGTTGTAAATTCATTAGTATTGTCAGAAATTTCAACAGTATCAAAGAATGGTGCAAGTACTGTTAAGTTTTTAATTGATTTAGGATAACGCCGATCAATTGTTTCATCAGGTATTCCATGTCCACCTTTTGCTACTCTAGCTTTTACTCTTTTCTTGGCCAGTTCAGGACTATCTAAGCCTACGTACAGCAAATGAGTTGTAAAACCTTGTTTTTTAGCTTCGTTTATTATATTAATGTATGATTTTTTAGAAGAAGCAAATGTTGTTTCCATATTAAAACTTTGCTTGTTAGTAATGAACGAGTGAATACGACTAACTTCAATTCGCATAGCCTTAAAATTACTTTTTTGATCGTGCCAATCCCAATGATTATCACGAGCTATTTCATCAGCATTAGCTCTTTTACTAGCTTGGATTTTAGGATTAATAGCTGAACTATAAAGTGTTGATTTACCGGCTCCATTAATTCCGGCGAATATATATAAATCTAAACTCATCTGATAAATTCCTTGGCATTAATTATATCTTTTTGCCGTAATTGTAATGCACGATCATAAATCGCAAACCAGAAATTACGATCATTTTGATTGTCTGCTTGGTTGATACGGTCTTTAATTTCATCATAACTTAGTTTTTTGATTTGATTTTCTAATGCAGCTGTTTCTGTAAAATTCATTTTTATTTCCTTCTACTCTAATTCAAGTCCGCCTTGTTCGAGCCCTTGTTGCTGTTGTTGTGCTTCATACTGTGCAGCAAGTTCGGCTTGCGATAAAGTTTCAGCTTGTCTTTCTTTATGTTGCTTAACTAAAGTTTTAAAGGCTACTTCCCTAGTTGGAGAGTTTTGAACCTTGAGTAAGCGTGAAATATGCTTAACGTCAGCTTCGTTTTGAGCTTGGATCATTTCATCGTTTTGTCGTGGGTAATCTAAAACTTGTTCATGATTAGCAGCGTATGCTTGTAGAAAAGTCTTTGTACTACGACCATTACCCTCTCTAAAAGGGTGCATGAAGTTGATCTCATCAAGTAATTTGGCATAATCTTCGGCTTGCAAAGGTTCTTTATTGGGCTGCTGCTTCATCAGCGAATTGATATTTTGCTCGGCAAATTCAAATCTTGAATGATCAAAAAATTCAAAGCCATTTTTTTGGAAGTTACCGGGACGATATTCTCCTGCCCAATCATACAAAGAATTAAACATGAATTTATGAATTTTAGCTAAGTAGCTAATGTCTTTGATTTTAGGTTGCTTTTGTAAAATTAGTAAAGCTCTTTCGTTGGATTCACGGTATTCTACTTCTTCTAATAATTTTTGATCGTGAATGTGGTATTTATTTTTAAGTACACCGTTACTGTATAATGTATCTTCTATCCAGTCACTCATTACTATCTCCAAAGATTTTTTCGTATTCTTTTTCTAATTCGGGATCAGGATTGTAAGCTTTGTTTACTAGGTATTGAATATCCTCAGGTTGAGGGTTCCAGCCTTCTAAATGACTAGCTTCTACAACTGATCTGATCTGGTAATAGGTTGCTTTGTCAGGAATGTAAACACCCTGAATTTTTTGTTCATCGTCATTAATTTTTAATTGATAAGTTTTAGGCTGTAATTTGACTAATAAATGACTAGGTAATTCATCTAATCCCAATGCAAAAGCATTTAAAATTCGGATAGTCCAGGCTTCAATTGGTTTTTTGGCAGCATTAGCAAGAGTGGTTACAGGAACACTACTTTTTCTAGCCACTTCGTTTAGTGAAATATTTTTATTTTCTAAAAGCTTATAAATAACTGTAGTCATACGGTTACCTCCATAAATAATCACTTTTTACGTTATTTATATTATACCATATTTAAAACAAAATATAACATTTTTGGTATAAATTAGCCAAGTTCAAGACCACGTTGTTGCACTTGTTGCTGTTGAGCAAATTGTGCTGCCAGCATATTTTGATTAACAGTTTGTTGTGTAGTAGTAGATTGCCTTACTTTACGTTGAGGCGTTTGCTTCATAGACATAGAAGTAGTTAGGCTTTTATCTCTACCATCTATAGAGCTAATCATTTTGTCAGCTGCTTTAGTGACATTATTTAAAATTGCAGCTTGCGACTTTTTGTCTAGCGTGTTTAGCTTCTTGCCGTGATCTGTCCAACTTGCGATGTAGTCTACTGTGTAATCATGATTATTAATACCATAGCTTTTAGCAACTAAGTAGGAGGTTAACTGCGCTTGTAGTTCCTTAATTGGGCGTGAAGTCTGTGATTTTTCATCGTGAAGTTGAGCATGGCCAAGTTCGTGCATTAAGGTAGTAACTTTTTCAGTTGGCGTATCAGAAGGATTTAAATAAATTGTTTTTTGTTTTGGTAAAGTTACGCCCTTGGATATACCAAAGTTCCGACTATACTCTGCATCAGGTAAATTTCTAATAACTTTAAAGCCAATATTATTGGCGAATTTATCTAAATTGTCATTAAGTTTTTGTTGATCAGTTGCTTTACTAATATCAAAATCTAGGTGTCGGTTAGGGTACATTTCAGGGTATTTCTCTTTTGGCATAGTAGTTTGAGTAACATCAAAAACGTTACCATGTACAAAGCCTAAGGAAGTATGAGTTGAAATGCTGCCGGCCTTAATTTTAGCCTTTTCTTCTTTAGTAGCGTATTTAAGTGGTATTTCTTTACCATTCCGGCTAAATTTCTTGAGTTGAACGGGTACTAAAATTTTTATACCTTTTTCACCACGTTTAACTGAATAACCCATTTCTTGATACTTTTTATAACTGGCTACGGCTAGTGCACCTTTACGTTGATGTGCAATTAGTAGTCGATTACGAATGGAATAATCATGAAAATTACTTAAAAAATCAGCTAGTTGTAATGTTTTTTCTGGATCAACAAGATAAGATTGTACGTCCTGCATTAAATCTGTAATTGAAGTTTTGGTGACATCAGAAGAAACAGGGGAAGTTTTTTCTAACTTGTGCTTATTTTCTAAATTAATTTGTTTTTCGTTGACCATATCTTTTAACTGCTGGGTACTTTCTGGTGTTACTAAAATTTTTTGATAATGTTGGGGTAATTGGTTAAATGTTTGATGTCGTTTAATATCTTCAATGGAAAATTCAAGTGTTGCAGAGGATTTAGCTCCGGCTAACAATCTTTTGACTGTATTATTACTAACTGGACCAGGTGCACGATCACTAAAATCAAATGATTTTGCGTGGGTCATATATCTACCATCTTCATTTATCAAGTAAAACTTTTTTTCTTTGCTAGCTTCATCGGTTACTCGCCCGGTTTCATCTTCATACGGTACTTTAGTAGTTGCACTAGTGTTTTTGGCTACTACTTTTTCTTGCTGTTTTTCTTTTAAATCGGTAATACCTTTAAGTTCATCATTCCAGTCTTTACCCCATTTTTTATTCGGCTGTGCTGAAAGCAACTTGACGTTATCTCCTTGATTATTGGTAAAACGGTATTGCTGCATTGTTTTAATAAAATTGTCGCCAGCTTCATCATTATCAACACCAAAGGCAATAGACTTAATTCCAGAGTTTTCTTTTGCTAGTTGTGAATCTGTTAAGGTCATATAGGTAGACGCTACTCGTTCTTTTAAGCCATTCATGGAAACAAACCGGGTATTTTTAAGCTTGTCTGGAGCAAGTTGATAAAAGGACATAGCGTCAATTGGGCTTTCAAAAAAGCGTAAATTTTCAGGTTTACCAATATCAAAAAACCACGCAGCGTTGTGCGTGGAATTTTTATCTATTTCTTTAAATGTGCCCCGTTTTGGATACTTGTCAAAGTCAATGTGTGTTCCTTGCTTGGTAGCACCAATAATTTCACTGGTTAATGGATTAATTTCGTTAAAAATAGCATTATCCAATTTATCTTGATCTAGGTAACCGTGATCATGCAGCCAATCAACGAATTGCGGAGCAATTTTTCTTTCATTACTCAAATAGTTTTTCGCCTGGTTAATATTATCAACAATATTTTCTTGAGGGTAAACGTAGGGAACAATAGGCTCTGCTGTTTGTTCTGATTCATTAAATTCAATCAGATCATTTTCAGAAACGATTTTATGCAATTTAGCATACAGCTCTTTTTTGCTTAGTTGATCGTCAGCAAGATAGTACTTTTTCAAGAACATCAACCCACCTGTACCGCCAACTTGACGAGAGTTCCAATAAAATGAGTTTTTACTTGGTGTGATAACCAAGCTGTCATGTTCCTTACCACGGTATGTACGTCCATCTTGTGTAAGTTCAATTCCTAACTGATTACACAAATCTACAATATTTGTGTGATATAGCTGATTTAACCAACCATTAAATTCTTTTTTTGCCATTTTTAAACCTTTCTAAAAACAAAAAGGCACCTAGCTTTATAAAACTAGGTGCCTACATCTAATAATAAAAATATTCGATTTTTCTTTAAAATCACCTCCTAAGTAGTGAAATTAAAAAAGGTGCTATTTAGTACCTTTCTCTTTAATTGCTATAAAATTTGTATTATATAAGACCTATTAAGTTGTTGGCCATGTGAACCAAAATAGGCCATTTTAAATCTCTAGTTTTTAAGTAAACGAATGCAAGCATACTGCCCATTAACCAATATCCAATGATAAACGGAGAGAACTCTGGATCATGAAAAATAGCAAACACCAGGCCATTGGTGATTATACCTAGAATCATGTTTTGCTTTGTATTTTTAGTAAAGCAAAGATTAAAAAAGATTCCACGAAAGATAGTTTCTTCAATGATAGGTGCAACTAAGCCGATAAAAACTTTAAATTGCATACCTTCTTGGTTAATTAATTGATTGAGTGCTGTTTGATTTTGAGAGGTTGCTCCACTACCCAGTATGTAGCCAATAAGTACTTGAACTAATAGAATTATTGCAAAAGCCAGTATAGCCCAACTAGCTTTTCTAACTGTAGTTTTATCACATTTAGAGAATTTAATTGTAAAATGCCAAGAATTTTGCTGTCTTAAACCTTGGTGGTATATCAATAGTATTAAGACAACAATTATTAAAGTGATGATGTATCCAATAATTACACTTTTACGTTTATTAGGAACAACAAACATACTTTCCAGTAAAAAGTAGAGAAATAAAGCAATAAATCCTGTAAACCAGGCTGTAATTTTAGGTAGAATTTTTTTCATTAAATTTCCTTTCTGTTTTAAAGTAATTAATTTTACAAAATGAGATAATATTATTGAGGTGACCAAGATGAAAACGGTAAAAACTAGAAAACAAGGTAATGCGGTAATGCTTTCAATTCCTAAGAGTTTTGGTGTTAAAGAGGGAGTAACTACCATTCCCCGATTAACTAACAACGGCATATTTTTTGAATTTGTTGATGAAGATGAATTTTTTGACTTTGACGCTGATATTCTAAAAAATCTACTTGAACAAAATTATGCGGGTAAAGAATTGTATAATAGATTTTCAGAAATAAAAAAAGCCATTCCCCAAGCATTTAATAAATTAGCCAAAGAAGGTGCTAAAGAACCTGCTATGACTAAAGAGGAGCTTGAAAAAGAAATTGGCTTATAGAATAAAGTTAAGTGCTAGAACTGTTAAAGTGCTTAAAAAAATCAAAGATAGACAATTAAAGCAAAAAATTGTTGATAAAATATTGCTAGTTGGAACTCATGAAAACTTTTATCAGAAATTGAAGAAATTAATTTAGGGAGCGGTAGCTCTCTTTTTATTTTAATAATTAATAAAATTGTGCAAGCACATTACTAATTTGCTGCATTTTTAAAGCTGGTAACTTTCCTTTTACCTTACTAGTAGTACGTTTAGTCGGATCAACCGTTCTTGCCTGTTGCAAAAGTGCTGTACCGTGAATCTTTTCTTGATCAATTGGAACAAAAAACGGTGATTTCTTATATTTTTCCTCGGTAAAATATTTTTTGGCCATACTGATGGGTACGGTCATAACAGTATTAAAAATACGGTTGTAATCATCATTGCTGACGACTAAACATGGTCGTCTTTTTTTAGTTTCAGTTCCCTTGGCCGGCTCTAAATCCAGCCAAATAATATCTCCTTGATGTAGTTTCATTTTTAAATTTTTAATCCTCACTTTCTAATTCGGATCCCCAGTCGATTTTTGTCGTGTCAATGCTGCCATATTTGGCTTGCTGTTCATCAATTACTTGCCAAAAACTTCTTTTAGCAGCTGTAATAGTAATTTTGCCATCAGAACTAATATTCCACTCGATATTGTCGTTAGCTTTCACGGCTAAAATTTCTCTAATTGCTTGAGGAAGCGTGACCTGATTTTTACTAGTTATTTTTGATATTACTTTTTGATCAAAAACAGATAATTGTTGCATAGTAACTCCTTTCTATTAAGGCGGTAAGGCAATTGTAAGGCGAAAATTTTCACTATTTTTAACGTTGCTGTATTTCAAGATCGATGGCATGTTGTACTTGCTCATAGGTGGTCAGTGCTTGTTGCTTTTCAAACGAAGCAAAATTTTTTTGATTCGTATTCTGCAGTTGCTTATAAACTTTAGCGCTCTTATTCTTGCTAAAAGTTGGTTGAACGGTCTTTTTAAGCGCAAAATCAAGTTCTTTTTTTCGCTTCTGCTGCTTAACCTTTTTAGTAAATTCTTGTTGTCTTTGCTTACGAAGCTCACTGTAATTTTGTCTAGCGTGATTGCTTTGCTCTGTTACTGCTTTTAATTTTTTTAGTAATGAATTACCAGCTCGGTATTTTAAATCTTCCCATTTTTTGGCTGCAGTATTTTTCTGATTATCTTTGGATTGTCCATACATTTCTATGTAGTAAGTTTGATATTTTGAAAAAAGATTATTCCATTTCTGATAAGAAGGATTATCTTTCATGGTTAAATCTACTAAATTATTTAGTTGCTTACGTTGGTTAGAATTTAAATCGGCCCAGCGCCATTTAGCTGTATTCTCGGGTAATGTTTTAACAAATTTATTTAGTTCTTTTTGGAAAGTAGGCTCTTTTTGTAGTGATTGATCAAATGCAGCAGCCATACTTTTGGTAATTTTGTTTCTTTGTAAATTCATTTCTTTTAGCATTGAAGAAGTATCAAACATCGTTCCAGTGAAGTTGCTTTTCATGTGATGAATGGTAGTTGCTTTGCGCCACCCTGTTGGAGCGGTATGCTCAACTCCGTGTTTGTCTATAAAACGCTTTTTAGGACGTGAATTAATACCTTCAACTAAAGCAAAATGGATATGGATATTGTCAGTATTACGATGAATTGAAGCTGTCCAAAATGGTAAAGTTAAATTTTCTTCCTTAACTAAATTTGACATCATTGCAGCACTTGCTTTACGAATGCCAGCTTCATCTAAGTAACCAGTTGTTGGATCAAAGACACCCATTTCTCTTAAATAGTTGTTGTCAAAACTAATTACGTCTTGCCATAAAACAGAATTGTTTGCTTGAGCTAAACGCATTTTTTTACGAATAGTTCCTAGGTCTTTTAAACGAATAGTATCCTGATCTGATGAAAAATATCCTTGCAATATTTTGTTCTTACCGTCAACTTTTGGAGCGTCATATTTAGCAGCTCCTTTGGTTACGCGAGCAAGTTCAGCTTCTTCTTTTTGTGATAGTCCCTCAACTTCTTTCTTATTTGCTAAAGCTTGTTTCCGCATCATATAGCCAATATATTTACCATAGTCTCGACTATTTAATTCAAAAAAATTCGGCTTATTTAATTCTGTTTTATTACTTTTTTCTAAATTAGAACTACCTTTTAATTTTGTTGTGTAGCTGCTAATTTTTTGCAGCAATGGTTCATTTTCAGTTCCAAGTTCTGCTTTACGCTGCAATAATTTAGTTTCTTCTTCTGGGGTCAAATACGCCAAATTTTCGATTGCTTTTTTTCGCCCCATATAATCAACAGCATAATTTCCATAATCAGTTTTAGTTTGACTTCTAGCAACAGAATATGTAAATTTGCTAGTCAAAATAATATGAGGAACTTTTGTTTTACTCATGTTATTCCTGATTTCTGGCTTCAAAAAAATCAACCAAGGTGTGAATTGTTTCTCCCATATTGTTGTAATTTAATTTATGATATGTGAGTTGTTCAATTCTTTCCCAATCAGATTCATCTACAAAAAGTGTTTTAGTCATGTTTGCTATTTTTCCTTTCTTGAGCATTTTTAATATCCTTATCAACCAGTTTCATTGCAGTAGTTTTTATTTCCGGAGTTACACCGTGACGAACAAATTGCAAATCATTAATGTAAAACAATTCACCCACCATGTGATTACCCATCGAAACATCTTTACTAATGCTACTCAACTGAATGCGAAGTTGTTGCAAAAGTTCTAATGCTTTACTTTCTTCTTGATTAGCTTTTAACTTTTGAATTATTAAATGGATTACGTCAGTAAAACTATTTACTGACGGAGTTTTCTTTATTAAATTTTGTAAAAACTTCCAATCATCTTTATTAATTAAAATATGTTTCTGTAATAAATTTGGATCATTCATTTTACTAATTCTTTCTATTTTATTTTTGCCTTAGTCCAGGTAAGTTGTCGATAAAATTTAGTGCTTCTGTAGTTTCGCCATCAGCAAGACAATAAATTACACGCTTTAAAAGTTCAATTTTTATTTCATCATTTCGATTTAATGCTTCAAGTGCTAAATCGAATTTAGTGCGTTCGTAGTTTTCTAATTCGT